>JAGAWQ010000062.1 GCA_017941345.1 Prevotella sp.
AAGAAGCGTTCTTTGGAAATGTGTATAACGAGACAGAATATGTAATTCAGCTCGTTTCTAAATCGTTACCTAATTACCATTTGAGTTAAGGTAACAAAGTGATTTCTAAAGAGTTATAAATTTCTCCGTAACAATTATAGGACATTATGCGTTCTATTATTGCTCTGGCCTTACCTCCGTCACCATCCCCAACAGTGTGACAAGCATTGGAAATTATGCGTTCGAGAATTGCTCTGGCCTCACCTCCGTCACCATAGGCAGTGGGGTGACGAGCATTGGAAATTATGCGTTCGATGGAGTCGATATTCCAACTGTCATTTCATTGATAGAGAATCCATTTAAGATAAAAGGAAAGACATCGGAATTTAGAACTTTTACACAAAACACATTCCTTAACGCGACGCTATATGTTCCGAAGGGTACTATAGATAAGTACAAGGCAACTGATGGTTGGAAAGACTTCCTGTTTATTGAAGAAGGAACGGGCGGTGGTGACACACCAACTACGCAGAAGTGCGAGAAGCCTACCATCAGCTATGAGAATGGTAAACTGACATTCAGTTGCGCTACAGATGGCGCCGTCTGCCAATACTCCATAACCGATACGGACATCAAGGCTGGAAGCGGAAATGAGGTGCAGCTGGGTGTGACCTATAACATCAGCGTCTATGCCGCTAAGTCGGGCTATGAAAACTCAGAAACGGCAACAGCTACGCTCTGCTGGATAGACCAACAGCCCAAGACGGAAGGCATTACGGATGGAGTTGCTCAGATAGCTGCCCGCCCTGTTCTGGTAAAGACGGACAACGGATTCATCACCGTAGAAGGTGTGGACGACAGAACCAAAGTCTCTGTATACACCACGGATGGCAAGCAAGTAGGCTCAACCATCAGTCAGAACAACGTAGCTACCATTGCTACTAGCATTCAGCCTGGGTCCATAGCTATAGTGAAGATAGGCGAAAAGGCTATTAAAGTGGTGATGAAATAAGTCGATTAGACGAATTCCGATAGAAAAACAAAAGCGGCAGGTTCCTGATGTGATGGGAGCCTGTCGTTATTTTATATATCCTCCATGGATAATCGTTCTCTATCATAGAATATCTCCATAGAATTTTATGGTCATAATTTTATGGCTGTAAATTTTACGGCTATAACATTTCGGTTATAAAATTAGTTCGATATTCACAAGGAATTCAATTGAAAATGTGTGTAAGGAGCGGATGCGAGGATGCTGCGGAGTGCGTGCGGAGCCTATCAGTGGGTTGTAGATGAGTGGCGTGTGTAAAGATATTTTTATACTTTTGAGATAGCGGTGTGGAGGGTGTTTTTGCTACTATTAATAGAAAAAATATTTTCCTGGGCAGGGCGCAAATTTTCCCTGGGCAGGGAACAATTTTTCTATCGGGAGGGGGTGTGAATGCTAATTTGTTAGTGTCAATAAAATTCACAAAAGTGCAGACTGAGGGGGGGGTAAGGGAGTGTCGCGTCTCATCGTCGCATTGTCTCATAAGGACTATCCATGTGTATCTATATAGGTAGTGTTTATAATATTATGATAAATAGAATACTTATAATACTACTATTATACTCCTTATGCGACATTGAGACAATGAGATGAGACACAACTTTTCGGGGTGGGGCATTTGGTGGTTCAGAAGATTATGTGTAAATTTGCAGCATGAAAGATAGAATAGAAAATTTGGAAACACTGAATGAGCGTCTGGCCGACGAGCATTTTGACATGAACTATAACTGGGCTGAGACTGCTTACGAGAAGCTGGCCTGGCACTTCTTCCGTACGAAACCGTTCGATACGGATATATTATATAAAGGTACGTGTGCGCAGTTTGATGAAGGTATCGAGCGTCCTCTCACGGACGAGGGAGTAGAGGTGATGAAGGCTCGCTACACCCATCTGTTTACTGCCGACAACCAGCAACTGCGCCAGTGGTTGTTCAGCACGCCTCTGGAGAACGTGGCGGCCTATACGACCAAGATAGTGCGCCAGACGGTCATCGATGCCGTTGTGGGGCTCTACGACCCTGCACAGGACTTCTATGCCGACAACTGGTACGAATGGAACGATTATGAGCATGGGAAGATAACAGGACGGCAATTCGTCGAGAACATCTACGCGAAGATTGACACCGTAGAGGGCCATGTGGCCGAGGGCAAGGCGATGGGACTGACGATGGACGAGATAGTGCTGCATGACTGCACGTGGGGCTTTCTGCCGTCCACGTACGACCCCGACATGATTACTGCCGCGCGCGACATGCTGGCCGAGGCAGAGCGCATTCTCGCCTCTATACGCCCCTACATCTGGAGCGAGAAGGGCAAGGAGGAGTTTGCGCCCAAGATGCTGCGCTACGGAGCCAACCGATTGAAGGACTTTGAGGTGGACATCCATCTGGGCGAGTCGTACTGCACCGAACAAGGCTATATACTCGAATTTTTCTCGCGTCTCTATTGGCGTGAGGCCGCATCAAAACCTGAGGAGTAAGCAGCACCATGAGCGATATCTTACACACCTCGTCACGACAGGAATTCGTGACGCTAACGAACATCGAAATGAATCGTGTCTTCGCCCTGGACAACCTGCGCCAACGGCTCTTTAACCGCAAACAGGAGATAGAGCAGCAGGACTGGGAAGCGATGCGCCAGCAGTTCCTGAGCGCTACGTCGTCAGAGCGTGCCGAGCTGTTGTTTATCAACCGCTTGATAGCCGACTACGGCTCGTCGCTGCCACGCATCAAATACCTATTTGAATCTACCCCTAAAGAGCTTTTAGAAGAAGAGCTGATTAACACACGTAGCGAACTGATAGCCCGTATGGGTGGTTTCGAGATAGGCAAGCACTGGATACGCTGTATGAAGTCAAGCGACAACGATGATACGTGGGTCTATACCGCCCGAAAAATTTGGGGCAGACAGGGCAGCATCAGTGCCGAAGAGGTTGACCGATTCTTCACGATGCTTGACGAGATAGCCATTCTGACCGACATACTGAACGGGCAGGGAGCAACGTACGGTATCGATTTCAAACCACAGAAAACTGTTGCCAGAAAACTGATGGCGCGATATAGCATTAGTCTTGAGGCTGTCGATGATATCCTTAATGCTATCAATAAGTATATGAAGGGCAAGAATCAGCCGAAGTCGCTGGTGATGCCTGCGCGAGCGGCTGTTGAGGGCGGTGCCATTACGAGACCCGCCCATCCCGATTTCATCAAAATGTTTCCTTTGGCAAAGGATGTGGCGAAATCGTCCTACAATGATTATATGAACCCTATGAACACCCCTTATGATGATGCAGTATTTGAGCAAATGAAGAAGGATTTTGAAAATATTGCAGACCGATTTTCGGTCTAATCCGGTCTTTTCCGTCCAAAAACGGGGTATACCTTTTTTCCTTTCTAAAGCATAGAAAATAGTAGTAATTTCGCACTCGGTCAAACGAAGGCGCGGTGCCGGGGAGGCCGAAATACTACAATTTTTTATGAGATACATTTTTTACGTTAACAAAATCAAGATGGCCAAGGCCATCAACTCGAAGGAGGAGTACTTTAACTTGCGCAATTCGGAGGAGAATCGCCGCAACCTTGCCCTTGCCCGTCAGGGAGACGAGGAGGCCAAACGTCATCTCGTCCAGTTTGCCTACAACGACCTGATGCCCGATGGCAAAGTGGCTGGATGTTGCCACCCCAGTGGCATGTTTGCCTACGACGTCGATTGTGAGAACTACGAGGAGAGCACCCGCATTGCCCAGCAAATCATTGCCCGTAAGCAGGAAATCGGTCTCTTGGAAGTGAGCCGTTCTGCCCGTTTCGGTCTACACCTTATTCTTATTAGGGAGCAGGGCAAGACCATTCTCGAAAACCAGGTGCGCATCTCGTTGCTCACCAAGACCGAGATGGACACGGGAGCCCACGACTTGGGTCGCGTGATGTTCACCACTACGGCCGATGCTGACGAATTGCTCTATCTGGACGAGGCTATCTTCCACGACAACATGACTGTTGAGGAGAGCGAGAACGAATTCATCGCCCTCACTGACCGCGAGAAAAACCGTCAGGAACAGGTGCCTGCTGGTGCCAAGAAGGCCAATAAGCACTATCGCCCTTGGGAAGACGGTAGTAGCCTGCCTACAACACCATCGATCACGACAGCCACGGAGCAGCCGATGTCGGCTGAAAATTCAGCCCACGTCTTGAACCCCTGCTGTCTGCGTGCTTTCGACATGTGTATGGAGGAAGCTGGACTGACGGAGAAGGCCCTGCAGGTGGAGGGTGTGCGCCACAACTCGTTGCTGAGCATCTTCTCGGTAGGTGCCTGCCGACTTATCAGCCAGGAACAGATGCGACTTGTGGTGAAGGAACGTATGCCCGAGTATGCCGAGGAGCGTGACTGCCAACAGCTCATCAGTGACTTCTACCAGAACTACACCGAGTTGAACAAGCCCCTGACGAAACGTCTGCGTGAAATCCATGCAGAGGCTTATGGTGAGGATGGTCAGGACGACCATGAAACAGAGGAGGCTGGGGTAGAGGAACCTCAGAAGAAGCGTCAGCTGAACGTCAACCAGTTGCCGTCAGGACTGAAAGAGCCTGTGGTGATGGCTCCAGAACCAATGCGCATGAATGTGCTCTGCGCCATGATGCCCATTGCTGCTGCCTATGCCGACCAAGTGGAGGTGGAGTATGCCGACAATAAACGTCAGCATCTGGGCCTGATGTCGCTCGTCATTGGTCGTCAGGCAGGAGGTAAATCGTGTGCCAAAGAGGCTGTTGAGACTTGGACGGCTCCCTTGAAAGAGGAGTCTGACGAGGCCCGTCGCCAAGAGGATGCCATCAAGCTGAAAAACAAGCTGCGCAAGGCCAACGAGCGTGCACAGGAAATTCCTCAGTTGCCTATCCGCAAGGTGCCCATCACCATTTCGTGCACCACGTTGCTGAAGCGTTTCAAGAACGCACCAGGGCATACGCTCTTCACGTTTGGCGAGGAGCTCGACACGCTTTTGAAGACGAATACCGCTGGCAATTGGTCGGCCAAGTATGATGTCTACCGTTTGTCGTTCGATCGTGGTGAGTGGGGACAGGATTACAACTCCGACCAAGCTGAGTCGGGCGAGGTTAACGCAGCCTACAACTGGACCATCTTCGGCACCTACGGAGCATTTAAACGCTGCTTCAGTGCTGAAAATGTGGAGAACGGTCTGGCAGGTCGTGTACTCATGTCGGAAATGCCCGACACCCGTTTCTCGAAGATTCCTAAGTACAAGCCGCTGACCCAACAGCAGACAGATGCCATCCGTCAGGCTACGGAACTGTTGCGTAACAAGGTGGGGTTCGTCGACACTCCGCGTCTGCGAAAAGCCATTGATAAGTGGTTGGAAGAGAAGCGATTGGAAGCCATGAAGGACATGAACGAGACGATGGATGAACTGCGTAAGCGCTCGGCAGTCATTGCCTTCCGTTGTGCCGTCGTGTTCCATCTGCTTACGGGTAAGGAGCGTGAATCGAAGGCCTGTGTCGACTTCATGCTGATGATGGCCGACTATACGCTGGAGAACCAGATGAAGTTGCTGAGCAAGATGATGGAAGACCAGCAGATGCTGAACACTCCAACTACCCATCAGAAATTGGGCAACGTCACTACCTTCGACAATCTGCCTCAAGTATTCACGATGGCCGACGTCAAGAGTGCCAAAGGTGCAGGCTATGCAGACTCAACCTATCGCAACATCATCAGCCGTTGGAATATTGACGGCTTCGTGGAAGAGGTGCCTCGCGAACAATGGGGTTCTAAGCAATGTCAGCAATGGCGTAAAAAAATCACGGCATAAATCCCTGGTGACGGAGCGCTTCTAGGAGACCCTGGCTCATGGCTTCATTGTCCTTGCGCGTGTAGCGGATGTCGGTGAAAATCTGGGCGAGGGTCTCCTTGTGGTTGATTTCGCAGAAGTGGCGGTTCTCCTCGAGCTGCTCCTTATTATTATAATAGGTGTCGATGGCTTCGGGAGTGTACGGGCGGTAGGTCTCCTGGTGGACGAAGCTGTCGAGCGGCAGGCGGTCGGAGAGGGGAGGCTCCTCGGCAGGCCATCCTACGGTGAGTGTGGCGACGGGCATAACGAGGCGGGGCAGCTGCAAAGTGTCGATAATCAGCTGAGGCATGTAGACGGTCGTTCCCAGATAGCAGTAACCCAGTCCTTCCTCGTCCATGAGGTTACAGAGCGTCTGGGTGTAGAGCAGGGCATCGATGGCTGCATTCTGAAAGGAGAGGAAATTGTCGTAGCCCGGTGTGGCCTTACGCTCCTCACACCAGCGGGTGGTGCGGTGGAAGTCGGCACAGATGGTGAGCACGACGGGTGCCTGTGTAACCATGGGCTGGTTGAAGTGGGCAGGCGCCAGTCGCGCCTTCATCTCGTCGGAACGGGTGACGACGACGCTGTAGAGCTGCAGGTTGCCCATGGTTTGTGTACGTGCTGCCTCCGTCATCAGTCGGCGCAGCAATTCTTCACTCACTTCTTTGTCGCTATATTTGCGGATGGTGCGACGGGTCAGTAAATTTTTCATATTGCAAAGGTACGAAGAGTTTTCTGAAATGGAAAACTTTTCGAAAAGAAAATGCAGAAAAGTTATCCAAAATAGAAAACTATTATGTATCTTTGCAAGCAAAAATACAATCATAACATGCAGACATACACTTACGACGAGGCTTTCGAGGCCTCACTTGCTTATTTTGGCGGCGATGAGCTCGCTGCCCGCGTTTGGGTGAACAAGTACGCCATGAAAGACTCGTTTGGCAACATCTATGAGAAGTCGCCCGACCAGATGCACTGGCGACTGGCCAACGAGATAGCTCGTATCGAGCAGAAATACAAGAACCCGATGACGGCGCAGGAGATTTTCGACCTGCTAGACCACTTCCGCTATATCGTGCCTGCCGGTAGTCCGATGACGGGCATCGGCAACAATCACCAGATAGCCTCTCTGTCGAACTGCTTTGTCATCGGCCTGGACGGCGATGCCGACTCATACGGCGCCGTGATGCGCATTGATGAAGAGCAGGTGCAGCTGATGAAGCGTCGTGGTGGCGTAGGCCACGACCTGAGCCATATCCGTCCGAAGGGACAGCCTGTGAACAACTCAGCGCTGACGTCGACGGGTCTGGTGCCCTTTATGGAACGCTATAGTAATAGTACGCGCGAGGTGGCACAGGACGGTAGGCGCGGAGCGCTGATGCTGAGCGTGAGCATCAAGCACCCCGACTCAGAGGCCTTTATCGACGCGAAGATGACGGAAGGCAAGGTGACGGGTGCCAACGTGAGCGTGAAGATTGACGACGAGTTCATGCGTTGTGCTACGGAAGACAAGCCCTATGTACAGCAGTTCCCGATAACGGGCGACAACCCCGATGTAAAGAAGGAAATCAGTGCCAAAGAGTTGTGGGAGAAGATAGTTCACAACGCTTGGAAGAGTGCTGAGCCTGGTGTGCTGTTTTGGGATACTATCCTGAGGGAGAGCATTCCCGATTGCTATGCCGATTTGGGCTTCCGTACCGTCAGCACCAATCCTTGTGGTGAGATTCCCCTGTGTCCTTACGACTCCTGCCGACTGCTGAGCATTAACCTGTACAGTTATGTGAAGAAGCCCTTCACGAAGGAAGCCTACTTCGACTACGAGCTGTTCAGGAAACACGTGCAGATGGCTCAGCGACTGATGGACGACATCGTAGACCTGGAACTGGAGAAGATAGATCTCATCATGAAAAAGGTGGAGAGCGACCCCCAGTCGATGGAAGTGAAGGGCGCCGAGATGCACCTGTGGGAGAAGATTAAGGCCAAGAGCTCGAAGGGTCGCCGTACGGGTGTGGGCATCACTGCCGAGGGTGACATGATAGCCGCCATGGGGCTGCGCTATGGCACGCAACAAGCCACCGACTTCAGCGTGGAGGTACACAAGACGCTGGCGCTGAACGCCTATCGCTCGAGTGTGGAGATGGCCAAGGAGCGTGGCGCCTTCGAGATATACGATGCGAAGCGTGAGGCTCAGAACCCCTTCATCCAGCGTATCAAACAGGCTGACGAAGCCCTCTACAACGATATGGTGAAATACGGACGACGCAACATCGCCTGTCTGACCATCGCCCCGACGGGTACTACCTCGCTGATGACGCAGACCACGAGCGGCATCGAACCCGTGTTCATGCCCGTCTACAAGCGTCGCCGCAAGGTGAACCCCAACGATACCGACGTGCACGTCGATTTCGTCGACGAGGTAGGCGACTCGTTTGAGGAATACATCGTTTACCACCCGAAGTTCATGGAATGGATGAAGGTTAACGGCTTGGACACCAACAAGCACTATACGCAGGAAGAGGTGGACGAGCTGGTGCAGAAGTCGCCCTACTACAAAGCTACCGCCAACGATGTAGACTGGCTGATGAAAGTACGAATGCAGGGAGCTATTCAGAAATGGGTCGACCACTCCATCAGCGTCACCGTCAACCTGCCTAACGACGTGGACGAAGCGTTGGTGAACCGACTCTATGTCGAGGCTTGGCGCTCAGGATGCAAGGGCTGCACCATCTACCGCGACGGAAGCCGTGCCGGTGTGATGATTAGCGTGAAGAAGACTGACAAGAAGGAAGAACAGCCAGAAGACACCACTAAAGATAACAATATCGAGGAGAAGCATCAGGACGCTCCCTGCAAGCACCCCGAAGTGACGGAAGTTCGTCCGAAGGAGCTGGAGTGCGACGTGGTGCGCTTCCAGAACAACAAAGACAAGTGGGTCGCTTTCGTCGGATTGCTCGACGGCTATCCCTACGAGATTTTCACGGGTCTGCAAGACGACGAGGAGGGTATCCTGTTGCCAAAGTCGGTGACCAAGGGTAAGATTATCAAGCAGATAAACGAAGACGGCACCAAGCGCTACGACTTCCAGTTTGAGAACAAGCGCGGCTACAAGACCACCGTAGAGGGCTTGTCGGAGAAGTTCAACCCCGAGTATTGGAACTACGCCAAGCTCATCTCGGGCGTGCTGCGCTACCGTATGCCTATTGACCACGTCATCAAGCTCGTCAGCTCGCTACAGCTGAAGTCGGAGAGCATCAACACCTGGAAAGTCGGTGTGGAACGTGCGCTGAAGAAGTATATCCAGGACGGCACGGAGGCCAAGGGTCAGAAGTGTCCGAACTGCGGCGCTGAGAGTCTGGTGTATCAGGAAGGCTGCTTGATTTGTAAGAACTGTGGCTCGTCAAGATGCGGATAGTATTAGTTGATAATTGATAGTTGATAGTTGATAATTGAAAGGTCGTACATATTGCTGAAGGAATTACGCTTCCACGCCTACCACGGGGTGATGCCCCAGGAACGGAAGGTGGGAGGCGACTTCATCGTGTCCTTGCGCGTGGGCATCGACCTCTCGCGCCCTGTGGCCAGCGACGATGTCGCTGATACGCTGAACTATGCTACCCTTTACAAAGTAGTGAAACGCGAAATGATGATTCCCTCACAGCTGTTGGAACACGTGGGCGGACGTATCGGAGAGGCCGTTCTTGATGCCTTCCCACAAGCCGTGTCGGTAGACCTCACGCTGATGAAGCTGAACCCTCCGATGGGGGCAGACAGCAAGGGCGCAGGCGTAGAGTTATATATAATAAGGTGAGAAAAAAGCAAATAAATTTGGCACTTTCCGTGCTTATTCGTAATTTTGCACCCGAAATGAAGAATAGGTTGTTAGTTTTTCTATGGATAACGTTGGTGTTTGCCGCTGTTGCTACAGCTGCAAACAAAAAGTTCACGCTTGTTATAGATGCCGGACATGGAGGCACCGACGCAGGAGCCATAGGAACGCTAACCAAGGAGAAAAACATCAACCTGAATGTGGCGCTGGCCTTCGGACGACTGGTGGAGCGCAACTGTCCCGACGTGCGCGTCATCTACACCCGCAAGACGGACGTGTTCATTCCTCTGCACACGCGTGCGGACATCGCCAACCGCAACAAGGCCGACCTGTTCATCTCCATCCATACCAATGCGTTGCCCAAAGGTCGCATCTCACGAGGTCTGGAGACCTATACGTTAGGAATGCACCGTGCCGCCGACAACTTGGCGGTCGCAAAGCGTGAGAACGAGGTAATCCTCTATGAGACTGACTATAAGCAGCGCTATCAAGGCTTCGACCCCCGTTCGTCAGAGAGTTATATCATGTTCGAGTTCATGCAAGACCGCAATATGGCACAGAGCGTCGAGCTGGCCAAGTGTGTACAGCGTCGTACCTGTGCTTCGGCAGGTCGCCAGAACAAGGGCGTCAAGCAGGCAGGATTCTTGGTGCTCCGAGAGACATCAATGCCCAGCTGTCTGATAGAGCTCGGCTTCATCTCAACACCCGACGAGGAACGTTTCCTCCATTCGTCAAGTGGGGTAGAGCAGTTAGGTCGCGGCATCTATCAGGCCTTCCTCGACTATCGTAACAAGTACGACAAGAACATCACCGTACCCTTTAAGGTTGAGGCGCAGAAAGAGGTGGAAATCCCCACCGTTGTTCCCAAGAAGGAGGAACCCGCTCCTGTGGCAGCTCCTCAGAAAGAGGAACTCGCCCCTGTGGCAGAGCGTCAGGATACGGTCAAGGCCGTCGCCGAACCCCAAAAAGTTGCTGAGCCGGTGGCTCAAAAAGACACCGCCAAAGTTTCGGCTCCCGTCTTCAAACTCCAGATTCTGGCCAGCTCCTCCCGACTGAAGCCCCAGTCGGCTCAGCTGCAAGGTCACTCGGAGGCCACTTGCTATGAAGAGGGCGGACTTTATAAATATACATTGGGAGCTTCGGAAGACTATAACGAGATAGCCCGGTTGCGCAAGTCGCTGCTGAGCCAGTTCCCTCAGGCTTTTGTCGTGGCTTTCAGGGACGGGAAGAAGATGGACGTTCACGAGGCCATCCGCGAATATAAGAATAATAGAAATAAAAAATAAGAACGATGAAATTCTTTACTAAGGAAGTGAAAATAGCGCTTACCGCCATTGCTGGTATTGTTGTGTTGTTCTACGGAATGCAGTTTCTGAAAGGCCTCAACCTCTTTTCAAGCGAGGCAACCTATTATGTGGCTTTCGACGATGTCAGCGGACTGTCAGCATCGTCGCCCGTCTATGCCAATGGTTATCGGGTAGGTGTCGTCAAGTCGCTGAACTACGACTATAATCCCCAGGGTAAGATTATTGCTGAGCTGGACCTCAACAAGAATATGCGCGTGCCGCGCGGTTCACATGCCGAACTGGCCAGCGACCTGCTGGGAAATATCAAGATTAACCTGATACTGGGTGAAGACCCGCTCAACATCATCAGCTTAGGAGACACCATCGGTGGCGACCAGGAAAAAGGTGTGATGTCCAAGGTGGGCGACATGATTCCAGTCATCGAGAAGATGCTGCCCAAGCTCGACTCCATCATGGCGAGTCTGAATACCCTGCTGGCCGACCCTGCCCTGCGCAACACCCTGCACAATGTAGAAGGAATGACGGGAAACCTCAATGCTACCAGTGCGGAGCTGAAGACGCTGTCGGCTTCACTGAACAAAGAGGTGCCTGCCCTGATGGCCAAGACCAACGGTGTGCTGGATAACACGCAACAGCTGACGGGTAATCTGGCAGCTATCGACATTGCCGGCATGACTGCCAAGGTGAACGAGACGTTGGCTAACGTGCAACAGATGACGGATAAGCTGAACAGCAACGAAGGAACCTTGGGGTTGCTGATGCGTGACCCCACGCTCTATCAGAACCTGATGTCTACAGTCGCATCGGCTGACTCGTTGTTGACCGACTTGAAAGCGCGTCCAAAACGCTACGTACACTTCTCGGTTTTCGGAAGGAAAAACTAATTAAAATTTAGTCTAATTTTTATTTTGTCTAAATAGTAGAGATCGATCGAAGATACTTCTACACAATCATCCCAACTGCTTGATATACTAGCAGTTTATGGCTTGTGAAAAAGCTGGGAATGCACAGGGGAACGGAGTGTGCACAGATGTGTAAGCTTCTGATATTTAGCGGGTTGAAATTTTACAAGCGTACGTTTGTAATCTGTGACTTTCGAAATCTTTAAAGTCCCTAAAATTAGCATGTTACATCGTCTTGCATGTAACGTGAGAAAAAATACATATTTGGAGGATTGAGAAAAAATTGCGACCTTTGCAATCGAAAACAATAAACACAGACCAATTCGTCTTATTAATAATTAAAAAGGTATAACACCGCATGGTAAATGATCCAAAGGTGCTTTGGGACAACTGCCTTCATCTGATTAAGGAGAACGTCACTGAGCAACAATACAAAGCCTGGTTCGAGCCTATCGTCTTCGAGCGCTTCGATGCCGACAGCCGGACTCTTCTCGTACAAGTGCCGAGCATGTACGTGTATGAGTATTTGGAGCAATACTATGTGGGTTTGCTGAGCAAGGTGCTGACGCGCTGCTTCGGACAAAGCGTCCAGCTGACCTATCGCGTCATCACGGACAGTCAGCATAACATCGGCCAGAAGATTGAGGGCGAGTCGGCTGTGGATATTGAGTCGACTCCTGTCACTACCCGTGCTAACAAGGCACCAACGGTGCTGGATGCTGTTCCGCAGGACTTGAATCCTCAGTTGGATATCCATAAGACCTTCCAGAACTTCATCGAGGGCGACAGCAACAAACTGCCCCGTACCGTTGGACTTTCTATCGCTGAGCATCCAGGCAAGTCGACATTCAACCCCTTCTTCGTCTTTGGTCCTTCAGGATGCGGCAAGACACACCTCATCAATGCCATTGGTGTGCGTTGTAAGGAGATGTATCAGCGCAGGCGTGTTCTCTATGTGTCAGCCCGCCTGTTCCAGGTGCAGTTCACGGATGCCGTGCGCCAGAACACGGTGAATGAGTTCATCCAGTTCTATCAGAGCATCGACGTGTTGATAGTCGATGACATTCAGGAGTGGGCAACGGCGGCAAAGACGCTCGACACCTTCTTCCACATCTTCGACCACCTGTTCCGTCTGGGCAAACAGATTATTCTGGCCTCCGACCGTCCTCCCGTCGACCTGTTGGGTGTGAAAGACCGTCTGCTGACGCGTTTCTCTTGTGGCTTGATTGCTGAGTTGGAGAAGCCTAACGTTCAGCTGTGTGTTGATATCCTGAATGCTAAGTGCCGTCGTGACGGTCTGAAGATTCCCGAGGATGTCATCCAGTTTATCGCTGAGACCGCTAATGGCTCCGTGCGCGATTTGGAGGGAGTCATCAACTCGCTGCTGGCATATAGTGTGGTTTACAACACGCATATCGACATGCGACTGGCTGAGCGTATCATCAAACGTGCCGTGAAGGTGGACAACCATCCGTTGACCATCGATGATATCCTTGACAAGGTATGTACTCACTTCAATGTCAGCCAGCAACAGGTAGTCAGCCGTTCGCGTAAGCGTGACTATGTGTTGGTGCGTCAGGTGTCAATGTATCTGGCTCAGAAATACACCAAGATGCCAGCTTCGCGAATTGGTCAGCTTATCGGTGGAAGAGACCACTCCACCGTTATTCACAGTTGTTCTACGATAGAACAGCGCCTGAAGATTGACAAAGCCTTCGTAGCTGAGCTGAACAGTATTGAGAACTCCTTTAGATTGAAGAAATAAAAATCGGGTAACCCACGTAGGCTACCCGATTTTTTTCACTATTCACTTTTCACTATCATCCCTCCATTGGGTTGGATAACGACTTTCGCCTGTTGCTTCTTGTCAATCTTGAGCTGTTTCAGTTCGGCATAACCTTCTTTGTTGTCCGTATAGTAGCTGACTGTCTGACCAGCTGAGAACATCGGCAGGGAGAGCGTCAACTTCTTAGCTTCCTTCTCCGCATTCAGTCCAGCGATAAACCATTGGTCGCCATGACGACGCGCCAGTACAACATAACGGCCAGGATAGCCGTCGATGTAGCGTGTTTCATCCCATGTCGTAGGCAACGACTTCATCAGGTCGATTTCTACCTGAGGCAGTTCCGTGAGGTTGTTAGGTTGAACGGCCATGCACTGCACCGAGGTCTGAACGGTAATAGCACAAGCTATCTCGAACACATCGGTCGTTTTACGGGTGTGGCGACTCTTATTGTCGCGACTCATATAACGGTTCATGATGGTTCCGCCCCAGTCCATAGCCGCCGTTGCATTACGACAGAAAGGATGCAACGTCAGGTCAAAAGCCTCGCGGATGGCTGCACTCTCGGTGAAGAAAACGTTTTCTGAAGCCAGCACAGCCTCGGAAGCCACGTAGTTAGGATACATACGTTCCCAGCCGCGTGGGAGCGTACATCCGTGGAAGATAACTTGTAGCCCGTAACGGTTGGCATCGTAGAGGATGTCTTCGTAGAGTTGCATGGTCTGTTGCTTGTCACCTCCGAAAAAGTCGACCTTGATGCCTTTCACGCCTATCTTCTTCATCCATGCCATCTCTTGGTCGCGGACGATGGCGTTGTTCATCTTGTGTCGAGGCCCTTGTGGCGCATCGTTCTCACATCCGTTGGAGTTATACCAAAGCAGTAGGCTGACGCCCTTCTTCTGCGCATAGGCCGACAGCTCTTCTACCTTATCATAGCCAATCTGTGTGTCCCAAAGCGCGTCCACCAGACAGTATTCATAGCCCATGGTAGCTGCTAAGTCTATAAATGTCACCTGGTCCTGATAGTTACAACTGTTGTCCTGCCAGATGAGCCACGACCAAGTGTAGCGTCCAGGCTTGTAAGACTGCGAGGGCTGGTAGAGCGGTTCTACTATGTCGTAGCTGACGGTAGTCTCGACGATGGGTTTCAGACTTTTGCCCAAAGTGATGGTTCGCCACGGCGTACTGCCCGGAATGGGGATTCCGGCAAACGTGGAGCCCAGTCCGTTGAGCTCGCCAGCCATAGGATAGGCGATAGTATAACCGTTTTGGTTGTCGAAGTCGCTCAGGTGTGAGCCTACATATCCGCTGGTGACGCCTGTCTCGGAGATGAGCGCCCATCCGTTATTGCCGATATGAAAGAGAGCTGGAAAGACGTAACCCTCGCCAAACGCTGAAGCAGCCGTCATCGGAGCATCAGCAGAGTAAACCTCTTCGTAGCTGGGCTTCGTGCGTTCCCATCCTACCATTGACTTGCTTTGCGGTGAGATGAACGTCGTAGTACCGTCTGGCAGACGGAACGAGGACGCCTCGCCGAAGATGACCGCCGTCTTGGGATTTCCTTTCTCTTGGGGGTGTAAGGTGTAGCGGAACGCCACGTCATTATCGCTTACCAAGAAGGTTACTGTGATGAGATGCCCCTTTTCGTTCTGCATCACAACGTCCAGTTTGTTGGCTTTGTAGTCGGAGTGCGAAGCCTTGGTGCGCGTCATGTCGTAATGTTTCTCTACGCTGCCCTCCTTCACTTCTTTGATGGTCAGTCCTTTGGTGAAGTCGCCGATGTTGGATGTGAGTCCTAACCTCGAAGGCATCAGCATCTGACGTCCGTCAAGCGTAATGGCATAAGTGGCCAATCCCTGCTCTGCATCAACGACAACCGTCAGCTGTCCGTTCGGAGAGCTGACGGTGTGGTGAGCCTGTAGAGCAAGTGTGGTGCAGAGCACCATGAGTAGCAATACAGTCTTTTTCATTTACAGCAAGTTGTCTTTTTCTATATCCTTGAAATACTTGTAGGTAGACACTTTCAGTTCGTCGGTGGCGGGCTCGTCAGCAACGATGATGCCATGCTGGTGCATTTGCAGGGCTGAGATAGTCCACTCGTGCGTCACAGCGCCCTCAACGGCGGCTTTCAGTGCGCGAGCCTTGTGGTGGCCGTTTACCAGAATCATCACTTCGCGGGCGTCCATCACTGTTCCCACGCCAACGGTCAGCGCCAGCTTAGGCACCTTGTTCACGTCATTGTCGAAGAAACGTGAGTTGGCGATGATAGTATCTGTGGTCAGCGTCTTCACACGCGTGCGTGAAGTCAGTGAAGAGTAGGGCTCGTTGAAAGCGATATGTCCGTCGGGACCGATTCCTCCGATGAAGAGGTCGATGCCGCCAGCTTCCTTAATCATCTCCTCGTAGTGTGCACACTCAGCAGCCAAATCCTTGGCGTTTCCGTTCAGGATATGGATATTCTCCTTGGGACAGTCGATGTGGTCGAACAGGTTGCGAGCCATGAAAGAGTGATAGCTCTCAGGGTGCGACTCAGGCAGATTGACATACTCGTCCATGTTGAACGTCAGCACGTTCTTGAACGACACACGTCCCTCTTTGTTCGCCTTTACCAGGCAAGCATACATTCCCTCGGGTGAAGAACCAGTTGGAAGACCCAACACGAAAGGTTTCTCCTTAGTAGGCTGGAAGGCGTTGATGCGCTCGATGACGTGCTCGGCAGCCCACTGTGACATTTTCTGATAGTCAGATTCAATAATTACTCTCATAAGTTTAAAAATATAAAGTTTTTGTCTTATCGACTGCAAAGGTAAGAAAAAATCTAAGAAAACGAATAATTATAGATATTTTTTTCGTACCTTTGCCCCCATATATTAATATATGAAGGAATTTGTAATATC
>JAGAWQ010000063.1 GCA_017941345.1 Prevotella sp.
AAATAGGCACATCCTTTTTTTATATCAAAGCCCCGACTTTCTCAAGCCAGGGCTTCGTTATGTCGTAAAGTTTTCGTATCTTTACAACATGCAATATAAAACGCAACAAAGATACCACTTTCGTCCGTATTCTCCAAATCAGACGATACTTTTTCCTCAGAGAATCGACAAGGACATTGCCCAGGACGACCCAGTCCGTCTTGTGAGCAGCGTAGTTAACAGTTTGGACTTGAGCGGTCTTCGCAAGCTGTACAAGGAGCGTGGCCGCAGCCCTTACGACCCGAAGATGCTTCTGGCCGTAGTCATCTATGCCTACATGAACAACATATATTCATGCCGCAAGATAGAGAAGAGCCTCAGGCGGGATGTCCATTTCATCTGGCTTGCAGGGTATGAGCAGCCCGACTTCATCACCATCAACCGCTTCCGCAACCGTGCGAAGGAAGAGATCAACAACATCTTCACCCAGCTGGTGCTTCTTCTGAGTGCCAAGGGGCTGGTGAGTCTCGACGTTGAGTATGTTGACGGTACAAAGATGGAGTCAAAGGCGAACAAATACACCTTCGTCTGGCGCAAGACAGTCGAGAAGAACCGCGCCAAACTGATGGAGAAAATCCGCGTACTCCTGTCACAGGTTGACGACGCCATTGCGCAGGACAAGGCATCGGCAGAGGATGCCGTGAGCTTTACTCCCGAGACTTTGACGGAGATAGCTCAGGAACTTCGCCACTCACTTGCAGAGCAGCCCTCGCCAGAGACGAAGGAAGAGAAAAAGGCTCTCCGCCAGAAGGAAAAGGAAGTGAGGCAGATAGAGAAGATGGCAGACAAACTGTCGGAATATGACAGACACCTTGAAACACTAGGCGAGCGCAATTCCTACAGCAAGACAGATAATGACGCCACCTTCATGCGCATGAAAGAGGATGCTATGAACAACGGGCAGACCAAACCCGGCTATAATCTGCAGATTGGCACAGAGAACCAGTTCATCACCGACTTCGGCTTCTTCCACAATCCCAACGATACGGGAACCATGATTCCGTTCCTCAACTCCTTCTCTGACAGATACAGTCACATGCCGAAGGAGTGCTGCGCCGACTCCGGCTACGGCAGTGAGGAGAACTACTCATTCATGGAGGCAAGCGACATTGAGGCATACGTCAAGTACAACTACTTCCACAGGGAGCAGAAGCGCGACTTCAGGCAGGACATCTTCCGCATGGAGAACCTGTACTATAACAAAGAGAAGGACTACTTCGTCTGCCCGATGGGACAACACATGGAAATGGTCGGCATCCGGCATGACAGGACAGAGCGTGGCTATCGGACGGTTAGCGCCATATACAGGGCGCAGAGATGTGAGGGATGTCCGCTCAGGTGGGGATGCTACAGGCGTAAGCAAGGCAACAGGGAGATGGAAGTCAACCACCAGCTGATGGAGTACAAGCGCAAGGCAAGGGAGCGTCTGACATCAGAGAGAGGACTGATGCACAGGTCAAAGCGTCCGATAGAACCGGAAGCCGTCTTCGGACAGATGAAATACAACATGCAGTACAAGCGCTTCCGTCACTTCGGCAAGGGCAAGGTCACCATGGACTTTGCCTTCTTCGCCATTGCCTTTGACATCAAGAAAATGGCTGCCGTGATGAGAAAACAGGCACAGAACGGTCTCT
>JAGAWQ010000019.1 GCA_017941345.1 Prevotella sp.
CAAGCCCTCGGAGAAGGCCGTGTTGTGCTCCGCCATGTGATGGGCCATGTCGTGGATGTCCATCGCCTGTTTGTAACTCACGCGGGCATACAGCTTACCCGCCTGTTCAGATTCCGAATTCTCGGTCACCTTTGAAAGATACAGTTCAATCATAATTTTGTAAAAGTTTTTAAATGGTATTAAATTATTAAGGACAATCTACATCGGGTGCCCTTCTTCCCGCCTTAATTTCTATGGTACAAAGTTACAAAATAATTTCCACATATACAAATTTTTAAGCATAAATTTTTGAAGTATTTATTGAAATATTCAATAACCCATCCTTATCGCATAATAAGGGTGGGTTATTTCATGATAATGACAGGATGTTTTCAAATAATTTGACTTCGTTCTGCCGACAGGTAATAGTCTGAGAAGTCCTTGCAGCCTGGCGGCAGTTGGTGGTGCACGAGCTGTGGCAGCACCTCCTTCAGCTGCATGAAGAGCCGTTCGCCAGGCGCATCGCGGTCGGGGTACATTTCGTAGCGGACTGACAGTTCTGAACTGAGGGTCTGAAGCAGCTCCACGTCCTTCTTTGAAAGCAGCGTTGCCGACGGGATGGCGATGGCCTTGTGACCAGCCGAGAGCATGGCCCAGCAGTCTGAGCAGCCCTCCGTGATCCAGAGCTCGTCGCCCAGGCTGAGCAGGTTCAATACAGGCAAGTTGTAGATGGTGCACTCAGCGCCCTGCGGGAAGCGGAAACGGGGTAGGGCACCCCTTACCAGATTGCGATTCTGGATGCCAATCAACTTGCCCTGCCGGTCGTAATACGGTATCTGCAACCAGGGCACACCCTGCCGGTCGCGCCACGATGTCAACCGGCACCAGCCGACCACTCTCGCATCCAGCCGCCGCTCCTCGAAGAGGAACCGCCGTGCCTCGTCGTTCAGCCAAGGCCGCTCGAAATACCGCGAATAGCGACTGGCGTCAAAGGGCTTTGGCGGCTTTTCCGTTTTCGGCTGATAGTCTGTCAGGATCACGCAATGCTCGTCGGCCAGCCACCGGCAAGCCTCGAGGAATGACATGCCGAGGTGGCGCATCACGAGGTCGATCGTGCCGCCCGAGGCGCCGCAGACGAAGCAGCGCCAGGTGTTCTTGCTCACCTTGAACGACAGCGAGGCGTGGTGGTCGTCATGGAACGGGCAGAGCGTCTTGTGCCTCACAACCCTGAGTCCGAGTCGCTCCGCGACCCCCTCAATCGGCAGGTCGCGAAGCTTCTGAAGTTGAATCCTATCCATAGTCTTCAATAGCGGTAGCAAATTATTCACTATTCACTATTCACTCTTCCCTTTAAGATATTCTTCCGTCTTGGAATACAGTCCCGTCTGGGCGGAGTAGATGATGAACCCTCGGTTCTTCCAGACACGCAACTGACGCTTAGTGCCATCCTTAGGCTTATTGACAGTTTCACGAAGAACCTCCAATTGTGCCTCATTGAAAGCGTCAGGGAGACTATCGAGCATATTCTTCGGTCCAGTCTTAATGACCTCTGATAGACCTGTTTCACCACTTCTGATCAAGTCGGCGAATACTGCCATTTTGCTCCAGAGATCGTGATACACGAGCCATTCCACGAGTTCACCCATCGATCTGGTCCAGGTCTGACCATTGAGCGTCCAGAGTATGCAGCCCGCCTTCCAAGCCGACACCAGACTGCGGTGCGAAAGTTCAAACAGCAAGTCATCGTCTGCCAGGTCGGCCATCGTCGCCATGTCCTGAGCCAGGCGGTCGATGAGTTTGTTCAGTTGTCGGATGATGAACCGGCCCTTGCAGATATTCAGGCGTGCCATATACTTGTCAAGCTGCTGATAGAACTTGTCGTCGTACTTGCCCTGTCGTGGAATGCGGCCCTTGCGGCTGCCACGGGGTTTGTAGGAGAAGACCATGCGGCCGAAGGTGCCGTTAGTCAACTCGTAACGATAGAACCTACGAGTAGAATCCGGATTCGAGGAGACCGTAAAGCATGCACGGATAATCGGATTGCCAGTCACGCCATCCGACGTGGCACGCAGAGCACCAGCTCTGTCGCAGTCATAGACATTGCGTAGCAACACCGACACTTGCTTGTGACCACCGCAGAGCCGGTCGGCCATCTCCACCTCGGGCAGGTTGAAGTACTGCGTGAGGCCACCTTGATCCTCGAGAGCCATCGCGTTCTGGATGAAAGCCGCGTTGGTCGTATTCGTCGGTGGAAAACGGAAGGTCACGTTCGGGCGGTCGGGTTTGTCCTTGTTGTCTCCTTTGGTATTCTTCAGCTTCTGCCATTCCAGCAATCTGTTCTCTTCAGCCTTATCGTGCTGGCGGAAATCACGGCAAATGGCATCTGCAAGTGGTTTCAGTTGACCCTTGTTATCGCCACTATGGGCCACCAGATTGGCCATCATACCCGTCGGTTCCTTCCAACTATTGTCCGGATATTGAAATTCCGCACCGCTGATATGAGCGCCAAGGATGGGGAAAAACATCGGAACCAAGGGCTCTTGTATGTCTTCTACAGCCTGCGAGAGCAGGAGTTTGATACATTCTGTGCCTTTGCCAAGGGTTGGCATAGCGGGCGCAGTCGCTTTTGAAATGTCGTATCTCATTGATATTCTGCTTTTTAGATGAAACTTAATTCGGCCAAGCGTTTCAGTTTCAGTTGTTTC
>JAGAWQ010000064.1 GCA_017941345.1 Prevotella sp.
CAAGATGGTTGAAGATGGTTTCGGCAAGGCAAAGGATGCCGAGGAATTCTGCCGCTGGGCACAACTCATCAACTACAACGGCTATCGTGCGATGTTCGAATCTACCAGCAAGAGTCGTGCAGGCTTGTTGCTTTGGATGAGCCATCCCTGCTGGCCGTCGATGGTTTGGCAGACTTATGACTATTACTTCGATCCTACTGCTGCCTACTTCGGCTGCAAGAAAGCCTGTGAGCCCTTGCACATTCAATACAATTCTCTCACCGATAGCATTGAAATCGTGAACCACTCTGCTGGCAACCATCAGGCAGTGACAGCTACAGCTACCGTCTATGACATCAATGGCAGACGTGCCTATCAGCAGAAGACTCGTATTAATAGCAGCGAAGACACCACCATCGCTTGGCAGAAATTGTCGAAGCTGATGTCTAAGTCTCCTTCGGCAGTCTATTTCCTGCGTCTGACGCTGGCCGACAAGAAGGAAGTGATCTCTGAAAACACCTACATCATGGGCAGTGAAGAGGGAAATTATCATGCGCTTCAAGCTCTGCCCAAGGCAGAAGTGACACAGCAGATGACAGTTAGCAGCAATGGCAGCGACTATACAGCCAGCATCACGCTCCATAATAAGAGCAAAGTGCCCGCACCTTTCCTGCGCCTGAATTTGAAGGGAGAGGATGGAGAACAGATTCTTCCTGCGGTCTATAGCGATAACTACATCACCTTGATGCCTGGCGAGCAGAAGACCGTAACCATTCAATGGCGGAAAGAAGATGCTCGTGGACAGCTTCCAAACATAGAGGTGACTGGGATAAACTAAATATTGATACACTCTAAATACCAAGAGAATAGTTTGGTTGTTTAAGAGAAAAGTTATAACTTTGCACCGATTTATGAAGATAGGGAATGTGAAATACTGCAATATAGGACTGTCGATGCTGGTGGGCATCGGCATGTTCGTGTTTTGGTATGTAGCTTATCCCCATGCCTTGTCATATCAAGAGCAATACCAGCTTTTCTTGTGGACTTGGGATTACTTCCTTGAACGCTTGAGTGTTCCTGGCGGTTTCGCAGATTGGGTAGGAGAGTTCTTCGTACAGTTCTATTACGTAGGATGGTTGGGCGCTCTCTTGCTGGCTTTGCTCTTTGTTGCACTACAGCGACTGACGGCTCGCTTGCTCCCGAAGTCATGGCTGTTGTTGAGTCTAGTGCCTGTGGCGCTACTTTGGTGGTTGATGGGTGACATCAATGTGTTGCTGTCCCTGCCTGTGGCTGTGGTGCTGGCGTTGGCGCTAGCTTGTGTCCGAGTCCGGAGGTCATGTTCTTGGGCGGATGTTCTGATATTGCCTGTTGCCTATTGGCTGATTGGACCTGTTGTTTGGCTGTATGCAGTCATTCGTGTATTACAATTAGGATGGAAGCATCTATGGTCGGCAGGTTGGTTATTTGCTCTGCAACTGATGGCGTATGCCTGGTTGTTACCCCAGTGGCCGCTGCAGATGGCAATGACGGGGTTGAATTACTATCGTATCCCATTGCACTACCCGCAGTGGAATGGGTACGACAAGGATATGTATGAACTCATCCGGCTCGACTATCTCGTCAGAAACGAGCGTTGGGATGATATTGTGAAGCGGGCAGGAGAGTATCAGGTAAAGACACCATTTTGGTCGAACTGTGTTAATCTGGCTTTAGCAGAGAAACGTTTGTTGGCAGACCGTATGTTCGACTTCTACCAAAGTGGTGAGGATGCGCTGGTGATGCCACGGGTGCGTGACCTCACTTCGATGTTACCATCGGCAGAGGTTTTTTGGCGTCTGGGTATGGTGAACTCTGCTCAACGGTATATGTTCGATACCCAGGAGTCCATCCTCAACGGACGTAAGAGTGGGCGTTGTACCAAGCGAATTGCTGAATGTATGTTGGTGAATGGGCA
>JAGAWQ010000065.1 GCA_017941345.1 Prevotella sp.
AAGTGTAACCTTTCAACTCTACTTCGCGTGTCTCATACCATCCGGTAGCCTCGTTATACACGCGCTCTGTTCTTGTCTTGTGCTTCATTGTCACTTTCTTTTTGACTCCTAAAGTGACAACTTTTTCTAGTATAAGTCAGTCATCATGTTCCTGTTCGTCTATTACGTGACGGGCTACGGCAGCATCACCTACGAATACATCATTCAGGTGTGCGGCCTCTTGCTCATCGGTCATCTGCTGTGGCGCGTTGAGACGCTGCAGGACCTGAATCTTCCCATTTCATCGGAGAATATCGTCGTCGCAGACGCTACACCCATCGACGATAGCGATGCGATGGATACGATGATCGCTGCGGAAGAGACGGAAGAGGCTGACGCCTCGCTGTCCGTTCGCAATAACATCGGGCCGTTGCTCAGGCAGCACTGCGAGGAGCCGCAGCTCTATCTGCAGTACGACCTCTCCCTCACGCAGCTGGCCACGCTGATTGGCGTCAACCGCTCGTACCTCAGCAAGCACTTCGCCCTGCAGGGCATCACTTACAACACCTATATCAACGACCTGCGTATCCGCCACTTCGTCAGTCTCTGCCAGGAGCGTGCCGCCGCGCACCAGCCCGTGTCCGTTCAGCAGCTGTCCCTTGATAGTGGTTTCCGCAGCTACAGCACGTTCAACGGTGCCTTCAAGCAGGTCATGCATACAACGGCGACGGAATGGCTGCGTCTCCTCGCTGAGTAGGGTTGGAGTAGCGTTTTGGGGCTGTGATAGCTTCAGAATCGTAAAATCTGCTTCAAAATCGTAAAAAATTACCAGTAGGTTCCCCTTGATTGTCGTTCTTTCAAGGGGAATTTATTATATTTGTACACCAAAAAGGAGAAAACCTTCTGTCGTGAGGCAGGAGCCTTACCAAATAACGACACCTTTACCAAAAGGTCTTAAAAGACTAAAAACAAGCGATCTTTAACTTATTGAGACAAACGGATATTTAAACAATTGACAATTGATAATTGAAAATTGATAATACTTTGTGCGGATTATCGCGAAAAAGTTGTATATTTGCACGCAGAAACAATAAAACAACGACGATTATGGGCGTAAGATTCGACAGTGAGCTGCAGCGGTTTGTGTTCGACTTTGAGCACGACGGACAGGGCGACATCGTCAGTCTGACTGGCGAGGGTTACCAGGTGGAGGCCTTCGGCAAGTGCTTCTACTACGGCTATGAGTTTGGCGACGAGGTGGACGGCAATGTCCGCTCGGCATTCATCAAGTACGTGAAGTTCAGCCAGCGCTTGCAGGACGATCCTAACCTGACGCAGTTCATCCAGAAGGCGGTGAACAATCTGAACCGCCAGATAAACCTCTACGACTACGACCTCGTGGTGATGCCGCAGTCGTCGAGTCGCGTCAACAACTACATGCTGCGCTACATCTACCGTTTCGCCCAGCCCACGCTGCGCAAGATGGAGCTGGTGAAGAACCTGCCCGCCAACATCTCGTTCGACATGGATGCCTTCACCGAAGCCTACCTCGACGACGTGCTCGAGAACGGTCACCCCCGTTACACCGAGGCTCAGAAGGAGGAGGTGCGCCAGCAGATTGGTCACATGCTCGACCTGATTCACCAGAAGGACTACTTCACCATCGCCAAGGACGTAAAGAAGAGCCGCTTCCGCCCCTACATGACGCAGTTCCTGCGGTTCGCCAACAAGGCCGACGAGGAGCTATGCCGGACGATACGCGAGCAGAATGTGCTGGTCATCGACGACGTCACCACCAGCGGTTCCACCTTAGGCGAGGTGCTGCGCGCGCTGCGCATCCTGAACGAGGACAACCGCATCACCATCTTCAGCCTTATTGGCCGTAGCGACCTCATGGCCGATGTGACCAACATCTGAGTAAGAGATAAACACATTCCCCCCACACAATATCCGCCGAGACATCGAGAGATGGCTCGGCGGTTTTGCGTTCGCAAGGGGCGGGCGCGGGTATCCGTTTCGTCTTCACTTCGAGAAAACATATATATAATTCACTTAATTAATAACATTTTTAAAACTTATAATTATGCAGAAAATTTCGATTAAGAGAGAGCAAAGCCAAGCAGGCTTGAGCTTTGCCGAGCGTGAGAAATTTCGACCGCAGGTCAAAAACAAATTATTACTTCTGCTCGTGCTGCTCGTAGCAGTAGCGACGGGCGCGTGGGCGCAGACGGAAACGCTGCTGACCACAATTACGGCAACAGCAAAAACTACCTACAGTGAAACAACAGCTGGAGTAGTAACAGTTACACCTAGTGGTCAAGATGGTTACAATTCCTATGGATGGTCATGGCGTGGATCAGGTTCTGTGACAGTTGAAGCGAAGGAAGGATACACTATCACTAAATGCTTATTCAGCCAACCGGGAAAAACTCCTGTCACGATTTCTTCATCACCATTTGCAATCACTTTTAATGGAGAGGGGTACTGTGTACAAAATGATGATATGGATGGTGTCAAATCGATTGAAGTGTATGGCTATGTTACCCCTGCCCCCACGGGCTACAGCATCACGCTGGATGAGGGCACGGGCAACAAGGACAGCCAGAACTGGGAGATTACGCCCAAGAGCTCCGAACTCAGCGGCAAAGAGGACGTCACCGTGAAGTACAACGGCTCGCGCGAAGTGAAGAGTGTGACGGTGGTGAAGAAGGTGGAGAAGGCTGTAGACAACACCTATCAGACGTGGGATGGTACGCAGAAGAAGCTGGTGGCAGCGAAGATTCCGGCAGAGGTTACCACGGTGGCGAATGCTGACGCTGATGTCGAATGGCAAGCAGGCACCTATGTGGTGGAGGGACAAGTCAATATCAATGGAACGATTGAATTATCAGGTGATGTCGACCTAATTATCAAGGACGGCGCCAAGTTGATAGTCAATAACTCTATTAATGGCAACTTCGATTATAGTCTCAGCATTTATGGCCAAGCCCAAAAGACTGGCGAATTGGTTGTTAATGGCTCTGATTATGATGCTATTCTCAATCTGCCCACGTTGGAAGTTCACAGCGCCAAGGTAACAGCGACTGCTTCTGGCAACGACAAACATGGCGGTATCAATAGCATAAAAACATTTAACGTCTATGGCGGTTTGTTTGATGCCAAAAGCGCAGCTGCGGATGGTGGTTTTGGAATATTACTGAGTGGAGGTGGCTCTATGGACATCTGGGGAGGCGAGGTAAAGGCCGAAGGTAAGAAAGATGGTGATTGGGACTGTGGAATTGTGTGTGGTTCTACCGGTAATAAAGCAACCATCACTGTCCATGGTGGCAAGCTATGGGCAGGGAATGCTGATAAAAAAGCTTTTAACTTTGTCACCCTCACCATCGATAAGAGCAGCTTCAGCGGTAAGATTGAGACCAGCGACGATGATAAATCTTGGACTGAGTACACATCACCTGAAACACCTGGCACCAAGTACGTAAGAGTAGGCTATTAAGCAGGGCGAGAAGGGGAAAAGGACCACTCGGTGCGCCGAGTACCGCAAAAAAGTCGTTGGCACGACCACTCGGTGCGCCGAGTACCCGCAAAAAAGTCGTTGGCACGACCACTCGGTGCGCCGAGTACCCGCAAAAAAGTCGTTGGCACGACCACTCGGTGCACCGAGTGATGGCCACAAAGTCGTTTTCTGACTACTCGGTGCGCCGAGTGGTCGAAACAGCGTTCTTTGACATACTGAGACAAAACGGAAATTAAAAATCTGAGGGCATTCTGCAACTATCTCGCGGAAAATGTTTATCTCTGAGGCTTTGCCTCGAAGATACTCACGCTCGGAAAATTGCAAATTTATTTGCATTTTCGCTCGCTTATTCGTATCTTTGCACCATCAAAGCCGCGATTAAGCGAGAGAAGAGCCGAAAAAAATTCGAGCTATTCCGAGCGTGAGCGGCTTCGAACGAAGTTCAACTAATAAATCGTTAGGATTATGGAAGCATCGACACAACATTTCACCGCTCAGGACTGGGCCGAACACGCACAGTTCGTGCAGATGTTCCGCGCTGCCAAGCAGCGCAAGCGCGAGTGGCAGGCAAAGATGGAAGCGACATTGGCCGAGAAAGCTGAAAAGATTCGCAGACGCCGTGAAGAGATTGACAAACTGTTTGAGAAATAGGTCATGATTCATCTTGACATCGAGCGCATCAACGAATATGCACCTTACAAGGTGGAGGCCGAGGCCGGCCAGTATATCTTCGAGACAGACCACGGCATCCTCTATGGCGTGTCTTTCGATGAAGAGACAATGCCCGGCTTACTGAAAGCCTATTGGTTCAACCTAGCCAACTACAGCCAGAAGGCCTCGCCGCGCGACGTGAAGATTCGTACCACGGTGATACTCATCATCGAGGAGTTCTTCCGGGCCAATCCCGACATCCTGCTCTACATGTGCGATTCGGCCAATAACCAGCAGGCCCAGCGCAGCCGCCTGTTCCTTCACTGGTTCAATGCCTACGGGCAGCAGGCCGAATACTACACCAGTACGGAGATGGTGAAGGACGGTGACGAAGAGAACTACATTGCGCTTATCGTCAAGCGCAGTCACCCGCAGCTGCAGACCGTCATTGACGTGTTTAACAAGCAAATCGCCATGTTCCGCGCCAACAAGCCGCAGTAACAGCACTTCCCGCTTTCTCAGAAAAAATTTCCGCCGAGACATCCGCAAGGATGCCCGGCGGTTTCCGTTTTGTCTCACGTATGTATATATAATATAAGGTAAAGACAATATAAACAATAAAACAACAACGATTATGAAACAACTAAAAAGACTAACACTGACGCTCGCACTGCTCATCATGGCAGTCGGCGGAGCGTGGGCCGACGGAACGGTATACAATACGACCGTGGCATTGAAAGACCTGAAGGCAGGCGACGTGCTCACCGACGGCTTCAAGCTGACCACAGAAAAAGGTCAGTACATCTACGTCAAAGGCTACAAGAAGGACGGCGGCACAGCAGAGACCAGCGACTACACGCAGCTGAATGCCGACAACTCTACGTTCCCCGGAGGCGTTACCATCTCTGAATCGGGCAGCACCTACACACCCTATGCCGACGGCAAGGACGCCAACGCGTGGATTGTGAGCGACTGGAAGGATTTAGGCTCCGCCACAATGCTCTATCTCGACGGCTACAACTACACCCCCACCGAGTGGTCGCTGACCCCCGACGAGACCGGCAAGACGTGGACTCTGGCCAAGATGCCCGCCAGCGACGTCGAGCTGCAGGTGGAGTACTACGCCGAGAGCAACCTCTTCCTCAGCAAGGACGCACTGGCCGACAAGGGTAGCATCAGCGTGACCGCTGGCGACTTAGGCGTACAGTTCGGCGACGACGGCAAGTCTGCCAACACCGTCACCGAGGGCATCCCGATGACCGTCACCTACAACGGCACCAAGAAACTCCTCGGCATGAAGGTGGAGAAGAAGGGCGCAGCGAGCAAGCTTGCCAGCGAAGTTACCACCGACGACATTTTCAAGGTGATAGCCTCCGACGGCATGATATACGATAACATCGCCGCTGCCGAATCTGCAGGTACCGTCGCCCAGGGCCTGTTAGTATATGTGGGCAGTGATACAGGAAACGACACCTATAAACACGGTATGGCACTCGCACTGAAAGACGAAGGCGACTACACTTGGTCAGGAGCAAAAGATGCTTGCAATGCCAAGAACACATCGACTCCCATCGTCGGCGCTCTTTGGATACAAGCCAGCAAAGACCAGTGGAACACGATGTTCAATGCAGTAGGCGGCGATTGCAAATTGAGAGATTGTTTCGCCAGCGCCGGTGGCACGAACCTCAAAAAAGTAGAAAACTATTGGGCGGGTTCGTCACATGAAGACTCTGGGGAGCAAGGAGACTATTACACCTTTTCCGATAATAATTTGTCAGGTTCCTGGTGCAGTACTTCTGTGTATTATAATAATGATTACCATGTCCGCGCATGCATCGTCTTCTAACCCTCTCTCGCGCGTATATAATATAAAAGGTATAAACAACATAAAGATATGAACAATATGAGAAATAAAATATTAATGACGCTCGCGCTGCTACTCACGGCAGTCACGGGCGCGTGGGCTCAGGACACGTACACCATCACGTTCTCAGCCAACGGCAAGAATAAGACCTACACGGATGTAGCACTTCCGGCAGAATACAAGTGCGAATATGGTTCTCCAGGCGAGTTCGACAACATTATTCAGGAGCTATATGAACAGGATGGTGGCCATTGTATCGAAAACGCAACTCCGACCGTTACGGGTACTGATGCCATAACCCCAGGTTTGGAAGGTCCTAATAATTACGCAAAGATTACTATCACTGCCCCCTTCACCGGCAAGGCAACGGTTTCGGGAACATATGCTGGTTGGAGTAATAAGTCTGGTAATTCTGACATCAACTACAGCATCGAAGTCTACTTCGGCACCCCTTCTTCCGACGACGCCATCGACGTGAAGTGGGACCCTGCAACCAAGACCGGCACCTTCACCATGCCCGCCTTCGACGTGGAGATAGCTCCCATCTACGCTCCTGTGGCTCAGTGGGCCAAAGTCGAGAAAGAGGATCAGCTGCCGACAGCCATTGAAGGCATCTACGCCGGAACCGAAGACGCCATTGTCAATGCTGGTACCGTAGCTAAGATTGGCGAGACCGAGAACCTGCAGGGCGAGGTGATGTACTTCGCTACCACCGACGCCGAGATGACCGCCGAAAAGGCTGCCAAGGCTAACGGATGGCTGAGCACTCTGCCCACCGCAGCGGGCTACGACGGCGCAACGACCGTATATGTATGGTACTACATCAAGGGCGCCGACACCCCCACGGACGAGAAGGCCACTGCCGAGAACACCTTCAACGACTCCGAAATCTGCACTGAGCCCATCGAGGTGAAGATTCTCAGCAACAAGTTCGACATCCAGTTCAAGGCCGCCAACGACAACACCATCGAGGCCGGCAAGGCTACCGTTACTGTAGGTGGCACAGCCGAAACCGTCACCGAGGGTAAGCTCGAGGGCGTCAAGATGGGCAGCGAGGTGAAGGTCAAGGCCAAGGATGGCTATAAGTTCCGCAAGGTCGAGGCCAAGAAGGGCGGTCCCAAGACCATCACCATCGAGGATGTCGTAATCGTCTATGAGGATGGCGACACTTGGGAAAAGATTAAAGACCGCAATCCCGGCAAGGTTGAGTGTGACAGTAAATATGCTCTTGTTAAAGGCAGTGTTGTGTTGCTGAATGGGAGCCCAGTTTCTAAAACCGATGTCATTGTCCCCGACGGAGCCTACACTTTGGGATTAACGTAACTCGCCCTCTCTCGCGCGTATATAATATAAAAGGTATAACATAAAAAGAATACAATATATGAAAACAATATCAAGATATTTAATGACGCTCGCGCTGCTACTCACGGCAGTCGGCGGAGCGTGGGCACAGGGTGAGTTCTCGTCAGACCCCTACACGTCTACTACAGAATTCAACAGAGTCAGTGTCACGAGCAGTATGACGCTGACCATCAAAGAAGGAGTCATAGTGACAGTCAATAGTGGCCTCACCATCGAGGACGGTGTCACACTCACCCTCACTGGCGGCGGAAGGCTCTCTGTATATGGAAAAAGTGGAAATTGGGGAAGAAATGCCGTTTACGAAGAAGAGTTTTGTATCGACGAGGCTACAGCAGGTGGAGATGGTCAACCAGCCATCATCCTTAATGGCAATGCCAAAATAGTTATTGACAATGGTGAAATCTATGCTGAAGGTGGGCTAGGTGGTAAAGGCGGTACGGATGCAATAGTGGGCATTAACATGCCTGACGGTGCCGAAGGTAATGCCTTTTCCCGCTTTCCCACCATCGATGGTGCAACATTGTATTATAAGAAGGATTTTAGTGAATGGATTAAATGCACCAGTGGTGACCAGACGCTCTACCGTGAAATGAAGGCGGTTCCCCCTACCTTCGAAGTGACCCTCAACGACCCCAAGACCGAGGCATCGTTCGAAATGCCGACCTACGACGTGAACTTCAGCTACGAGCTGGTGCGCGACATGAGCGTGCAGATGACCGCCGAAGTGGGCGACGGCAGCGACGGCTACCGCATCCGCATCAAGAAGGATGATAACAACGATTTCGTGCCAGTAAACGATGAAGAAATGCTGGTTTCTGTCTCCGACGACCTCGATGAACAGCATCCCATCTACCTCAACGCCAAAACCGATTTCACATTGCTGGTTCAGAAGAAAGGCGAGGGAGATACGTGGACAGATCTCAGCAATGATGACAAACTCAGCGTGGGCACCTTCCGCTACATGGTTACCGGCGTGGGCAACTACGACGGCACCATCTACAGCAACGAGTTCGTGCTCTTCGAGGGCTACCAGGTGGTCATCCCAGCCGGCGAGTACGTCACCTACTACAAGGACGAGGCAGTGAGACTGGATGAGAAGGACAAGAACGACATCGAACTCTGCACCATCACTGCTGTAGAGGACGGAAAGGCCGTGCTCAGCGACAACTTCGACGCCATGAAGGCGAACAAACCGTTCCTGCTGAAGAACACTACCAACGAGGAGAAGACCATCCTGCTCATCCCATGCAACGAGCCTAACCTGGCCGTAACGGTTGCCGACGAGTTCATCGGCACACTGACCGAGAAGAACTTCACTGAGGACGACATGGCTACCGGCGACTTCTACGTCTGCAACGGCAAGGAGTTCATCCAGGTGCGCGGCGCAGGCACGCTGGCTGCCAACAGGGCTTACCTGAAAGTCACCGGCACCAAGACCGCTCCCGCCAGCATCCCATTCCGTCGTAGCATCGACGGTGGCGAAGGCACAACGGGCGTTGACCTAATTGATAATGGAAAATTGATAATTGATAATGACGGATGGTACGACCTGAACGGACGACGCCTGCAGGGCAAGCCTAGCCAGAAGGGTGTCTATATCAAGAACGGAAAGAAGATTGTGATTAAATGAGGAATGTGGAATGAGGAATGAGGAATGGTCGCCTGCGGCGATTGTCAATGAAGAATTGAGAATTCTAAATTCAAACATCGAGCGAAGCGA
>JAGAWQ010000066.1 GCA_017941345.1 Prevotella sp.
CCAAGGTAAACTGGGACAAGATTGAAGAGAAGTTCGGCATCTCGAAGGAGGTGCTGGAGAAGACAGGAGCGAAGGACAACATGCTCAACTTCGGCAAGTCCGGTCTGCTTGATGTGACAATGCTCATCTACGGGCAGAAGGTAAAGGCGGCTGCACGACTCCAGTTGACTCGCCTGCAGGACGGCACTTACAGCGTACTGCCTCATTTCGTGCGCAAGGAGCAGAAGTTGGAGAATGCGGAGTACATGGGCTACACCTTCACCAAGGAGGATGCCAAGGCGCTGAAAGAAACAGGCAATCTTGGCAAGGTGGTTCCGCTGTTCAACATGAAGGAGGGTACGACGGAACAGTGCTTCGTGTCGCTCGACAAGCAGACGAACGAGTTGGTACACTATCCGCTGAGCAAGCTGCATCTGCGCGAGAGTGTGGGCAACGTGAAGTTCACGCCTGAAGAGATGACCTTGCTGAAGCAGGGCGGCATGATTAAGGACAAGCTCTATGAGAACGATAAGGGGCAGAAGTTCATGGTGGACTTTCAGGTGAATGCCGACCGCAAGAATGTCGCCTTCGTCCCTGGTAGCAGCCGTCAGGAGGTGGCACAGGAACAGGAGCAGAAAACTAAGCTCAACTGGACGAATGAGGACGGCAGCATCAAGAACCTGACCAAGTGGAAGGGCATTCCCTTGACCGAAGAGCAGCAGAAGGACTACCGTGAGGGCAAGTCTGTGAAACTCGACAACTATCCGCTGAAGGACGGCACGACTGCCACGATGTACCTGATGTTCTATCCCGACAAGGGCCAGCCCTTCGCCTCGAAGAATGACCCGATGCAGGGAAAGGTCGTGGCACCTGCCAACGAGAGCGAGACACAGGTGGCCGTGAACCATCAGGGCAAGACTAACGAGGCCACGAAGAAGGTGGATGAGCCGCTGCAGAAGGGACAGGTTGCCCCCAAGAACGAGAAGCAGCAGAATGAGCAGAAGCCTGAGGGTGAGAAGAAAGAAGAGAAGAAACAGAAGCGAGGCCCGAAGCTCTAACTGTTGAGCGCAGATGATGTGTGGACAGCCGCGGATGGCTGCCGGCTGTCCACTTTGTACGCGTACGTATATAATAATGTATAACCACTGAATCCATTTATTAACATACAATGATTACAATTATTGCAGAGAAACCCAGCGTCGCACGACAAATATCTCGTATCGTGGGCGCAATGGAGAGAAAGGTAGGCTACTATGGCGGTAACAACTACTGTGTCACCTGGGCTTTCGGTCACCTGATACAACTGGCCATGCCCGAAGCGTACGGCATCACGGGCTTCCGTCGTGAGTCACTGCCCATCATTCCCAACGAATTCCAGCTTGTCAGCCGTAAGGATGCCAAAGGCAACGAAGATGCAGGCATAAAGGAGCAGCTGAAGGTCATCAAGAACCTCTTCGAGCATACGGAAAAGATTATCGTTGCCACCGATGCCGGACGAGAGGGTGAACTGATATTCCGCTATCTCTACCAGTATCTTGACTGTCATGTTCCGTTCCAGCGTCTCTGGATCAGTTCGCTGACCGACAAAGCCATCAAGGAGGGCATGAAGAACCTGAAGGACGGCCATGATTTCGATAACCTTTTCCTATCTGCCAAGGCAAGGAGCGAGGCAGACTGGCTCGTTGGCATCAATGCTACCCAAGCATTGACCATCGCTGCTGGAAAGGGTACTTATTCCCTCGGACGTGTTCAGACCCCGACATTGGCAATGGTCTGCCGCCGCTTCTTGGAGAACAAGAACTTCAAGCCGACATCATTCTGGCAGATTCACTTTACTACTGAGGAAAAAGGAAAATCCGTCAAGTTTCAGAGCGCAGACCGATGGGAAGACAAGGCAACTACCGAAGCACTTTTCCAACAGTTAAAAGGGAACAAAAGCGTAGTTATCTCCAAGGTAGAGTGTAAGGAAAAGACAGAGGAACCGCCCTTGCTCTATGACCTCACCGCCTTACAGAAGGATGCCAACGTGAAGTATGGCTTCACTGCCGAGCAGACACTGGCCATAGCCCAGAAGCTCTACGAAGCCAAGGCGATTACCTATCCGAGGACATCGAGCCGATACATCCCAGATGATGTCTATGACGAGATTCCCAAGCTAGTGCGCACACTGGCTGATAACGAGCAATGGGGAGCACTCTCCATGACCATCCGCAAGCCGAGCCGCCATAGTGTCGATGCGTCAAAGGTTACAGACCACCATGCACTGCTTATTACTGGCGAGAAACTACAGTACCCGTCCAATGATGACAAGAAAATCTACAACCTCATCGTAGGGCGTATGCTCGAAGCCTTTTCAGGCAAGTGCGTCAAGGAACTGACAACCGTCACTGCCGAGATGAACGACGTGCCGTTTGTCACCAAAGGAGCTGTTATCCGTCAGCCAGGCTGGCGATTCATCAACAATGAGGAAACGGACAGCGACCGACTGCCGAACTGGAAAGAGGGTCAGGAGATCCCTGTGTCTGGCTGGGGACTCGCAGAGGGCAAGACGAAGCCTACACCTATCCACACAGAAGCCACATTGCTTTCTGAGATGGAGTCTTGTGGAAAAGGAATCGATGACGAAGAACTGGCACAGGCCATCAAGGACTGCGGCATCGGCACACCTGCCACACGAGCCAACATCATTGAGACGCTTATCAACCGCGAGTATATGATCCGTCTGAACAAGCAACTTATCCCGACGGAAAAAGGATTGTTCATCTACGATTTACTGAAGGACAGACAGATTGCAGATGTTGCCATGACAGGTCAGTGGGAACAGTCGCTTGCCAAGATAGAACGGGGCGAGTACAGCCCAGATGACTTCCGCAAGGGCATTGAAGACTATACGGGCAGCATCGTTCAGGAACTTCTCTCCTTGGAAGACAAGTTTGAGCACAGCGGTATCGGCATCCCATGCCCGAAGTGCGGCAAAGGCACGATGCAGTTCTACAAGAAAGTCGTCAAGTGCGACAATCCCGCCTGTGACTGCCATGTGTTCCGCGAGAAGGCAGGCAAGGAACTGACCAACGACCAGTTGAAGGCATTGCTGACAGATGGCAAGACGGGTATCATCAAGGGGTTCAAG
>JAGAWQ010000020.1 GCA_017941345.1 Prevotella sp.
AGCAGAATCTTATTTGGCTCTTCCAAAAGGAAACTTTCCAGAAATGAAGTGAATTTACGTTCAAGCATAACAATGTCATTAAAATTTCGCTGCAAAATTACAATAAAATCTTTATTCAGCAAAGAAAAATCCACTTATTCCGTAGTTTTAGCAATAATTTTGCCAACTTATTCTGATTTTGCCACCGCAAACATACCAACTTATTCCATTTTTAACACCACAAATATGTCCACTTGTTCCGTTCTACGCTTTATAAGTTGGCGCAATCTCGACTTTTTTGCCAGATTGCGCCGAGTTATAACCTATTTAGAAGCCTCTCCCATCAGTGCTGCACTTTAACCACCTCTCTCGTCATAAACTTGCCTTAGGCAAGTCCCAGGGCAGTCTCAGGCAAGTATCAGGCTCAATATATGTTCGTTATTTCATCGTTACTTCTTCGTTACTTCTTCGATGAAAAATCGAACAACTAACGGACAACTATCGAAGAACTAACGAACAACTAACGGAGAAATACCTATTCTGCTCGCTCTCTGATGGCTTGTTAATCCTTAGATAAACTATAAAGATGCTTTTACGGCTTGGTTTCTATCACCTCAAAAAATATTTTTGAAAAATAGTTGGAAATGCTTGGTGGTATCGAAAGAATTGTGTAGTTTTGCAGCCGGAAAATCATCAATCTATCATAAAAAGCAAGAAAAAATGAAGAACAAAAGCATCATTGAACATGGTCTGGAGAGGTACGTCCCTTGCAGAGACGGTGATGTGCGGTCTTTGAGACTATGTCTCGAAAACCAAGGCGCTCGAAAGAGTTAGAAAGCATGCTTTCACTCTTTGCTCGCTGTTGAGGTCTTTGACTTATTGACACAAAGGGCTTTTTATGATAGGGAATTCAACATGAAAGTTTTCTCTGTGATGCTTTAAGGCATGTGCTGCGGCATGATGCCTCATGACTCTTGTGCCCCCAAAAAGATACGGGGCTTATCTGTGTGATATATATATGTGTGTGACAGAATGGTGATGATGATGAGAAATTCGAATAGACTTATCAACGATTTTAAGAACCAGACAAAAGATAGTGTCTGGAAACATTTGGACGCAATGGCAGCTAACTACGCTGTGTTCTCTACCCACCTGAACGGTTTATCTCCTTTCCTTACCGACTATGATGTCTATCTGTACTGTAACGACACGAACGTGGTCATTGTGTGTCTTGACTGCTGCGGAAGCGGCGAAGAACAGGTCTACGAGGAGTCGGAAGCGCTCAGTCCGATGCTGATGGCCGATGGCTGCGAGCCGCGCGTCAGTGTCGTCAACAAACTGGCTGGGGCTGTACGCCAGACAAAGGAACAGCTCGAAGACTCGGCACCGGAGGTTAACGTCTATGGGGTGCTGCTGACGGAGGCGGAAATCGTCAACTCCTACGCATTGGACGCGATATGGGATGCCCATCACATCATGGTGATTGACGAACTCAGGCGACTGAAAAGCAGACAAATCAAGGTCAATAATGATTACGAATTGGCCTGTTCTGCTTATGTGGGTGTGATTACAGACAGTAAGGAACCGGATGCGGAATATGATGAATTTGAGAAAATGCTCTTTGACTTCATCAATCAGGGTTTCGAAGAAGTGGCTGACGAGGACGCGCACGAAGAAGAGGAGGAACAGGAAGAGGAGGAGGATGACGACGATGACGACCTGGACCTTGATGACTTGCCGGAAGAGTCGTTCCCCACAGGAGAGATAGAGCAGAACAACAACATCAGCGTGAAGGTGGAAATACTCCATCCGGTAGCCAATCCGAGGGAGGAATTAGACCGGCTGGTGGGCTGTGCGGACATCAAGCGGCGCATGGACGAGCTGGTGGCGCTGACCAGCTACAACAAGATGATGAGCGACTTGTTTCCGGGCAGCAAGCAGCATGATGTCTCACTGCACAGCGTCTTTCTGGGTCGCCCGGGTACGGGGAAAACGACGGTCTGCAAAATCTTCGGTTCACTGCTGCGTCAGGCTGGTGCGCTCTCGAAAGGTCATGTGGTGGTGTGTGACCGGGGGACCTTCATCGGAACGCTGTGGGGCGATGAAGAACGGTCGATGCGACAGGTGCTGGACATGGCCAAGGGCGGTGTGCTGATGATTGACGAGGCGTATCTGCTGAATGGCAAGCACGACAACGACCCGGGGAAACTGGTCATCCAGCTGCTGATGAACATCTTGGCTGACGAGACGCAGCGCGACATTGCCGTTGTGCTGTGTGGCTACAAGGAGCCGATGATGAAACTTCTTGACAGTAACCCGGGCTTGCAGTCGCGCTTCCCCAACAAGTTTGAGTTTACCGACTTTACGGTCGACGAACTGTTGGAGATTACGCGCCGCAGGGTGAAAGACTACAACTACAGGTTCACCGACAAGGCGTGGGAGAAGTACAGTGAGCTGCTGGCCAACGCCTACCAGATGCGCAATCCTGAGACGTGGGGCAACGCGCGATTCATAGCCAACCAGCTGGAGCGTATCTATATCCAGCACGCCTCCCGCTGTATCAAGCACCAGCCTAAGGACAAACAGGGCTTGCTGATGCTTACTCCCGAAGACATCCTGCCTATCGAGATTCCCCGTCAGAAGGCGAAAATAGGTTTTTAATGAAGCTGCTTGACGGGGAAGGTGAAGTAGGTGTCGGGGAAGGGCTCGTCCTTCAGGGTGAAGTGCCACCACTCGGTATCGAACGGCTTGAAGCCGTGACGGAGCATCGCCTGACGCAGAATCATGCGGTTCTGGAACTGCTCGGGGGTGATGCTGCGTTTGGGGCTGGCTGGCGATTTGCTGTTGTCGCCGGTATATTCGCCGGTCTCGGGATTGCCGCAGAAGTCGGGGTGGCTCTCGGGCCCGAACCAGTCGAAGGTGCCGCCCATGTCGAGCTCCTTCTCAGTCCGCATGTCGAACAGGGTCAGGTCGAGGGTAGAGCCGCGCGTATGACCGCTCTTCAGACAGATGTACTCCTGGGGGAAGAGCACGCTCTTGTCGAGGTCGGGGTAGAAGTAGGGCTTCATCAGCGTGTCGTTGATGTCCTCAGCCCAGCGCACAAAGTGGTCGACGCCCTTCTGCGGACGGTAGGCATCGTAGATTTTCAGGCGATAGCCCTGCTTGACAACATCGTCGCTGACGGCCTTCAGACTGTCAGCAGCCTGACGGGTGAGCAGAGCGGTGGGTTCCTCGTAGCCGTCGATGCGGCTTCCCACAAAATTGTAGGTGCCAAAGTAGCGGATTTCCAGAATCACGTCGGGCACGACGTCGGTAAGTGTCACAAACTGGCTGGTATCGTCGGTCGGAACGACGGGGGCGTCCTCTTTGGAGCAGGAGGTCAACACGCTGGAGCCGCTGAAGATGAGGATGGCGGCCATCATCCATTTGCATTTGTTCGTTTCCATAATCATGTTTTTAACTTTCGCAAGTTTCGCTTGCGAAAGTTGAATCATGTATTGTTTTTGTTTGCAAAAGTAGTGAAAATAAAATGATTCTGCAAACCTTTACGTACATTATTTTAAAAAAGTTGTTAAAAGATGTACGTCGTTTCAAAAAAATGCTTAACTTTGCAGACGAATTCAATCCATTTATCGATAAAAATTAATAGTCAACTAATATTTAAACAAATGAAGAAAGTGTATTTGATGAAAGGCATGGCCGCTATGGCATTGGGCCTTGTCGTTGCTAGTTGCAACAAGATGGATGCTTTCAACCCCTATGCTGAGCAGGAGATGAAGCAACAGCAATTCACTGAGAATTTCCAGAGCAGTGTGATGAACGGTCAGTCTATCGACCAGAACCAGACATGGGCTAACACGACAACTACTCAGGTGAGCGTAACCCCCAGTACTTCTGGTACGCTGAAGATTTACACCGCTAATCCTATTGGCAATGTAGTGGCTTCACTCTACACCGCTAGTGTAACAGCAGGTACTAAGACTACTTTCACTGTAGCTAAGCCTGCAGATGTATCTCAGCTCTATGCTGTAGTGATTAGCGATAAAGGTCTGATTTCTGACATATTGGCTTTCGATGCTACTGCATCGTCAGTAGAAGTTGATCTGAATGGTGCAACTGCTAATCGTGCCGCTCGCCGTGCAGATAGTAGACCTAACCAGCCTGACACGATTAAGAGATCAACCTTGAGAGATCCGATAGACATGCCTGCTACATATGATTTTTATATTACAAAAGATAATGCATCAGAATTTGCGGGGGGCTTTCAAAACGGTAAAACATATCACATTGCAGAAGGAGTAACAGTTACTTTTAATGATAGTGAATGGTCTGGTATCAGTGGAAATTCTAAAGTCTACATGTCTCCTAGTAGTAAAGTGGTAAAAAAATCGGGTACTTTATCTATCGATATCCCCACTGTTGTATATAATAACGGTGGTACTATTGAAGCTAATAATCTGAAGGTTATAAAGGGTGTGCTGTGGAATGAAGGAACGATCAAAGTTTCTGGCAAATTATTGCTTGATCAGGAAGGTGCACAGCTTTATAACGCAAAAGGACGCACTGTTAAGGCTAACGAATTGGAGATGAATAATAACAATCAGTTGCTTTGGAATGAAGGCACTATTGAGATTGAAAAAGATTTCTATGCTAACAACCCTGCATCTGCAGTCAACTACGGTACGTTTAAAGCCGATAAGTTCAAAACTACCGCTGGTGCACAGTTCTTTAACATGGAACATGCCAACGTGGAAATTAGTGATTCAACAAGTGTGGGTAACTCTAATACGGTTTGGGTGAACAAAAGTACCTTTACTACTGGCGTATTCTCTGTAGACCAAGGTGGCAATCAGGCCTTCAACAACTGCCGTCTTACTTGTACAGAGAAATTCTCTATGGGTAAGAATGATGGTAGCTACTTCGTATTGGACGGCTATGCTTCCGTAATCACTGAGGACTTTGACTGGAATGGTGACGGTTACTTCTGGATGGGTGGTAACTCACTGCTGCTTGTCAATGATACGCTGAAGTCAAACAATGATGACGACAACTACGGTTTCTATCAGTATGGTGATGATTACGCTGTTATATCAGCAAAAGCTATAACTACCGACAACGTAGATGCCCAGTCAAGAGTTTGCTATTTCGGAAAGATATATGTTGAT
>JAGAWQ010000067.1 GCA_017941345.1 Prevotella sp.
GACCACGACGGTAAAGGGGAACCCTTCGGTGCCAATCCACGACATCATGTCCTTGGCCTCGACGAGGTGCGTCCATGTGAAATGGTGCTTGTCGGTAATCCTCTTGACTAATTCGGCATCGTGGTAGGTGGCAGAGAAGAATATTACGTCGGGAAACAGTTCCTTCCATGTAGAGAGCTCTGGCATCTCGGCACGACAGGGACCACAGCCGGAGTACCACAGATTGAGCACCATCACGCGGCCACGGATGCTGTCGTTCGTCCATATACGCCCGTCTATATCCTTCTCGCTGAACTGCGGAAACGGCTCACCAGCCTTGGGTGAATAGAACGTGCCGTCAGCCTTTACTTTCGCCTGTGTCAGCTCCCGCATCGTACGCATAATGTTGATGCTATTCAGGAACTGGTCGGCATTGTGAACCTGTTCACGTGGGATGGCCTGACGAATGACAGACTTGGGCAAATCGACATTAAGTCCGATGGCTAACAGACGATTTCCCTCCTTGTCCTTCAGCCCTGAAAACGTCTGCTCTGAATCGGGAAGTTTCGGCATTTCACGGAAGAAATAGCCATTGATTAAATACTTGGGCACGATGGTGTCGATACGCGCCTCTTGTGCCTGCCCCGCCATTGCAACAAGGGCGAGCAGTGCGGTGATGATGGTTTTCTTGTTCATTATTCTTCTCGTTTTATTTGTCCTTATTATATTATATACGACGTTTTTGCGAAAATATGACATCCGAGCGCGTTAAACTTTCCTAACAGACCGCGAAGTTACAAAAAGTCGCACAAATAAACCCTCGGCAAGCCCGAAAATCTGGTGCCGAGGGTGAAAGTCTCAACTTAGGTTGAGAGTTTTTGCTATTTTTTACTGTCTTCTGCCTTCGAACGTGATGTCACGGCGAATCTTGCTGATAGTGTTGGGGTGGACGTTGAGGAACGAGGCGATGTCCTGCAAGTCGAGGTGCTCCACAATGCCCGGGCAGCGCTGCATCAGCAAGTCGTAGCGCTCGCGGGGCGTGGCGCGATGGAGGTCGATGTAGCGCGAATGGAACTGGTTGAGGATATGCTCGGCAATGACTGCACGAAATTCCATCGTCTCGATGTTTTGACTGAAATACTGCTTCATCTGTTCACCTGTAACCCTGAGCACGCGGCTTGGCATCATCGCCACGATGGAGGTCCGTGCAGGATGTGCATAGAGGTACGCGGGGTAGTCAACCACGAACTCGCCCTCGAACGAAAACCACGTGATGTGTTCCCTGTCGTCGCTGAGGCCGTGCGTCACGTACTTGAAGCAACCCTCGGTGACATAAGCCAGCCAGCGCGCAGGGTCGCCCTCGCGCTCCAGCTGGTCGCCCTTGCGGTACATGACCGCCTCGCCCTCCTGCTCGCAGAATTCCCGCAGCGTCACGAGGTCGATACTCTCATTGCTGAATCGTTGTTCCATCGTTATTCCCGCATCAGCGCCTGCATGAATTCGTTGAGCTTCAGCAGTCCATAGCCACCGCTGACGCAGCTCACTTCGTCGTATTGCTGAACGCTGTCGGGCTCGATGCTAGGATGCCAAATAATGAAGGGAACGGGCTGCCCTACGTGGATGCGCATCTCAACCGGCGTGAGATGATCGGGGAGCACAGCGATGCACACAGGCTCATCCCAAGTATTCACCTTATTATATATAGGGGCGATGAGACGCTGGTCGAGATACTCAATGGTCTTGAGCTTCAGTTCAAGGTCACCGTCGTGACCTGCCTCGTCGCTCGCCTCGACATGTACGAACACAAAGTCTTCCTTCTCAAGGGCCTCGATGGCAGCCTGCGCCTTGCCTTCGTAGTTCGTGTTGGCAAGTCCGGTGGCTCCAGGGACTTTGATGATGCGCAGTCCGGCATATTTGCCAATGCCTTGTATCAAGTCGACAGCCGAAATGACAGCACCGCTCTTAACCTGCGGATACTGTTGCATGAGCGTTTCCATCGAGGGGCGGTAGCCGCCGCTCCAAGGCCAGATGCTGTTAGCTTGGCGTTCGCCTTTGGCAGCTTTGGCCTTGTTGTAAGGATGGGCTGTCAGCAGCTCCTGTGACTTCAGAATCAACTCGTTGATGAGGTCGGCGGTTTGTTGGGGAGAGAGTCGCGAAGTGTCAGCGATGGAATCGCTGAACACTGTGGCTTCAGGCTTTACCAACAATTCGCGCCACGCCTCGTTAGGATGATCATGGGGTGGGGCACAGACGATGTGTTTGTTGCCGCCTTTGATGACCAGCAGGTGGCGATACTGAATACCGGTTATGAACTTGACGCGCTCACAGCCCTCACGTTTGTTGATGGGCTTAGCCAGATGTTCGTTCAGATAGTCAATCAGCACGCGGGCATCGTCCGTCTCCAGATTACCACCGTTATGCGTGATAATCTTGCCGTCGGCAAGCGTGATGATGTTACAGCGAATGGCAAAGTCGTCGTCTGCCATCTCATAGCCTATGGATGCCGCCTCTAGTGGGCCGCGACCTTCGTACACCTTATTCAGGTCATAACCCAGAATAGCCGTGTTGGCGACCTCCGAGCCTGGAGGAAATCCCTCAGGAACGGTGATCAGTCGTCCGCAGCGGCCTTCACGGGCCAGCTGGTCCATCATTGGCTTATGGGCATATTGCAGCAAGGTTTTCCCACCGAGACGCTCCACAGGTAGGTCAGCCATTCCGTCGCCCAGAATAATTATATGTTTCATAACGAATAAAACTGGGCGGCAAAAACCGCCCAGCACATGATTAAATATTAGCGATTGACATGATGTTAGCAAACACACCGGCAGCTGTTACGCTGGCACCCGCACCGTAACCTTGAATCTGCATAGGATACTCCTTGTAGCGCTCTGTGGTGAGCAGTACGATATTGTTTGAGCCCTCCAGATTGTAGAACGGATGGTTGCGGTCTACCTCCTTCAAGGCAACGTTGGTCTTTCCGTGCTCCATGGTAGCCACGAAGCGCCAGCGCTTGCCCTCAGCCTCCAACTGCTGGCGACGTTTTTCGAAGTCTGCATCCAGTGCAGGCAGCTGTTTCCAGAAGTCGTCTACGTTGCCTTCGAAGTAACTGTTAGGAACGAAGAGCTGCTTTTCGACATCTTGCTGTTCTACCTGATAGCCAGCTTCACGTGTTAGGATGACCAGCTTACGCACCACGTCAGTACCACTCAGGTCGATACGTGGATCTGGTTCGCTGTAACCCTGTTCCTTAGCGCGGCGCACGGTTTCTGAGAAGGGCACGTTGGCACTTATCTCGTTGAAAATGAAGTTCAGCGTGCCACTCAGCACGGCTTCTATTTTCAGAATCTTATCACCCGAATTGCGCAGATCGTTGATGGTGCCGATAATCGGCAGACCAGCGCCTACGTTGGTTTCATAGCGGAACCACACTCCACGGTCGCGCGCTGTCTTCTTCAGTTTCAGGTAGTTGTCATAATCGCTCGACGCCGCTATCTTGTTCGCAGCGATAATCGATATGTTATGTTCTAGGAATGTCTGATACAGGGCGGCTATCTCCTTGCTGGCCGTACAGTCTACGAAAACGGAGTTGAAGATATTCATGCCTAACACTTCGTCTTTCATATTTCTGCCCTGTACCTCAGGATCCTTTAGCAGTTCACGATAGTTCTCCAGATCAATACCGTCACGATCGAAGATACCGGCCTTCGACGATGCAATACCTACCACGTTCAGTTTCAGACCATTGCGCTGCATCAGCGTCTCATATTGCGATCGTATCTGTTCGATGAGTTTGCTGCCCACTGTTCCTACACCACAGATAAACAGGTTCAGTACCTTGTATTCCGACAGGAAGAACGAGTCGTGTAGCACGTTAAGCGATTTGCGCAGGAACTTGCCATCTACGACGAATGAGATATTGGTCTCTGATGCACCCTGAGCACAAGCAATCACCGAGATACCCGAACGGCCCAGCGTGCCAAACAGCTTACCGGCAATACCAGGGGTGTGCTTCATGTTCTCACCAACGATAGCGATAGTAGCCAGTCCGCTCTCTGCATGCATGGGGAACATGGCACCCGTTTCTATCTCCTTGGCAAACTCTTCGTTCAGCACCTCTACTGCAGCGTCGGCATCCTCGTCGCGAACGCCGATAGACGTTGAGTTCTCTGACGAGGCCTGTGATACCATGAATACTGAGATACCTTTGTTAGCTAGTGTGGTGAAGATACGACGGTTCACACCAATGACACCTACCATCGACAGACCGGTTACTGTTATCAGTGTTGTACCCTTAATCGACGAGATACCTTTGATGGGCTTTTGGTCATTCTCAATATGGTCTTTGATAAGCGTTCCCGGATGTTCAGGATTGAAGGTGTTCTTTACCTTGATGGGGATATTTTTTACACACACAGGGTATATCGTCGGAGGGTAAATCACCTTGGCACCGAAGTTGCAAAGCTCCATGGCCTCGATATACGACAACTCGTTGATGGTATAGGCCGTCTTGATGACGCGCGGGTCGGCCGTCATAAAGCCATCCACATCGGTCCATATCTCCAGCACTTCGGCATCCAGTGCAGCTGCGATGATAGCTGCGGTATAGTCAGAACCGCCCCGTCCCAGATTTGTAGTCTCCATGGTATCTCTGTCACGCGAAATGAAGCCCGGAACCACAGCCACCTGTGGTATGTCTTTGAAAGCTTCCTTGACAAGCTTGTTCGTCAGCTCAGAATCCAGCGTGTGCTTTCCGTTCTTCTTTTCCGTACGGATGAAATCACGGCTGTTCATGCGCTTGCCGCCCTTGATGAGCATTGCTACGATGTTAGAACTCAGGCGTTCGCCATAGCTCACGATGGCAGCCTGCGTCTTCTCGCTCAGGTCATGAATCAGGTATACACCATAGTAGATACTCTTCAACTGGTCGAAGAGTTGGTCTACCTTATTGAATAAGTCAACACGTTTCTGATTGTCGGTGATGATGGTATCGATCATCTGGTGGTGACGGGTCACCATCGCGTCGAACTCCTCCTTCCATCGCTCATCACCCTTGAGGGCAATCTCTGAGGTGGCTATCAACTTGTCAGTAATGCCGCCAAGTGCACTGACTACTACTACGACAGGTTGCGTCCGAGCCTCTGCCTCCACAATTTTCTTCAAGCTAAGAATGCTTTTCACGGAACCTACGGACGTTCCGCCGAATTTCATTACTTTCATATTCCTATGCAATTTATCTTGCCGCCGGTACCCCTCAACAAGTGGGGAATGCTCCAACGGCGGGACAAAGGTAATAAGAATTAGGCAAAAAGCAAAAGAAAAGCGAGGAAATTTTTCCTCGCCCTTCTTTTTATTTGTACAAGAATCGTTTGATGCTTCGTTTCGGCGTTTTCTCAAACTCCTCGGTACGAATTTCTATTTCTGTGATTTTCTCATAGGCTGGCAATTGCTCATTCAGCTGCTGGCGGTTCTGCTCCATGATGTTCTTGAGGTCATCTTCGTTGAAGCGCATATTCTTCGCCTCGTCGTAGTCGGGATAGACCAGACCTACCAGCTTTGTGTCACGCTGTACGACAACGCTCTCTACCACCATGGTCATTGAGTTCAGTTTGTCCTCAATCTCCTCTGGATAGATGTTCTGTCCACTGGGACCCAGCAGCATGTTCTTCGAACGTCCGTTGATGTAGACGTTACCATCGTAATCCATTGTACCAAGGTCACCGGTATGGTACCAGCCATCCTTGTCGAGCGTCTCGGCAGTAGCCTCTTCATTCTTGTAGTAGCCCAGCATGGTGTTGAGACCACGAGCCAGGATTTCTCCGGGGATGCTGGCAGGGGCGTTCGACTTCACCTTCACTTCCATGTGATAGGCAGCTTGTCCGCAAGAGCCCTGTACAAACGTATGCCAGTCGCGATAGCAGATGATAGGAGCACACTCCGTAGCGCCGTAGCCTACGGTGTATGGGAACTCTATGCGTTTCAGGAACGACTCCACCTCCTGGTTGAAGGCAGCACCACCGATAATCACCTCGTACAGTTCGCCGCCAAAGGCTTTAACCACTTCTTTGCATATCATCTCTCTCACCTTCTTAGATATGACGGGCATGGCCAGCAGCAGACGCATGCGGTTGTTCTGAATCTTGGGGAACACCTTCTTACGGATAATCTTTTCGATGACCAGAGGCACGGCGATGATAATCTTCGGTTTGATGTCTGCAAAGGCCTGTGCGATGATGGCAGGCGAGGGGATGCGGTTCAGATAGTAGACATGACAACCATGCAGGAACTCGAAAATAAATTCGAACGCCATGCCATACATGTGTGCCATAGGCAGGATGCTGATGATGCGGTCACCACGGTTGATAATCTTACCCAGTACATGCTCTGCAAAGTCGTAGTTCGACCACAGCGCACGGTAGGGAATCATCACCCCCTTCGAGAAACCCGTTGTTCCTGAGGTGTAGTTAATCATTGCCATCTCTTCGCCATTCTCCTCAATATAATAATGTACGTGTTCCTTTCGGAAATACTTCGGGAACTTCTTGCCGTACAGCTCGTTCAAGTGTTCACGGGCATACGTCAGCTTGTCAGTACGCGAAATCATGAGCGAATAGTCGGGGTTGTTGATAATACCCTCCAGATGAGGCATCTGCATGGGATCAATCTGGGTTGCAACATGGTCTCCCACAAACAGCAGTTTGGCATCCGAGTGGTTTACGATGTTGTGAATCTGGTCTGCCATGAATTCATGCAGGATGGGCACTGCTACTGCCCCGTAGGTCAGTGTGGCCAGGAAAGCCACAGCCCACTGGCTTGAGTTACGTCCGCAGAGGGCTATTTTGTCACCCTTTACCACCCCGCTGTTTTCAAATAGGATGTGCAGTTTCTCGATTTTCCGTGCCACATCGTGGAACTGGAGTGTCGCTCCCTTATAGTCAGTCAGTGCATCCAAATCCCAGTTGTCGATGATGCTCTGCTGTATGAGTTGGTTAAAACTAGGTACGTTCTCCATAGCTTTTTGATTTATTTATATAGATATCGTTTGATGCTCTTCTTCGGTGTTTTCTGAAACTCTTCTTCCTGTATTTCGAAGGCCTGTATCTTGCTGTATACAGGCAGTCCTTCGTTCAGCAGCTGGCGGTTCTGTTCCATGACCTGCTCGAGCTCGTCCTGCGAGAAGCCCATGTTCTTCACTTCATCCATGTCGGGATGAACCAGTGCCACCAGCTTGTCGCCACGTTGTACTATCAAGCTCTCGCTGACCATTGCCATCGAGTTCAGTTTGTCTTCTATCTCCTCAGGGTAAACATTCTGTCCGTTGGCACCCAGCAACATATTCTTCAATCGTCCTCGAATAAAGATGTGTCCGTCTGCCGACATCGTGGCCAGATCGCCCGTATGGTACCAGCCCTCACTGTCGATGGCCTGGCGCGTAGCTTCCTCATTCTTATAGTAGCCCAACATGACGTTCGTTCCCTTGCAGACAATCTCACCCTCCACGTTCTCGGGTTCACTCGACAGAATCTTCACATCCATGCAGGGCAGGGGAGTGCCACATGATCCTGGCACAAAGTCATGGTAGTCACTATACGAAATCAGCGGAGCACACTCTGTCGTACCATATCCCACTGTGACGGGGAAGTCGATGCTCTTCAGGAAATGCTCTATCTCCTGGTTCAGCGGGGCTCCACCTACTATTACCTCGTATGCTCTGCCGCCAAATGCCGCATATACTTCCTGACAGATGTGCTCCTTCACCTTCTTCGATACCACAGGCATCTGCAGCAGAATCTTGATGGCGTTGCTCTGTATCTTGGGGAACACACGCTTGCGGATAATCTTTTCGATAATCAGTGGAACGGCTACCACCACGTCAGGACATACCTCCTTGAAAGCCTCTGCAATGACGGCAGGCGAGGGCAGGCGTGTCAGGAAAAACAGATGGTATCCAGAACAGAAGGGGAACAGGAACTCAATAGCCATACCATACATGTGCGCCATAGGCAGGATGCTCAGCGTACGGCTGAACTTCGGCATGTGGATACCCAGATTGTTGATGCAGAAGTTTACGTTGCCCCAAAGTGCACGATAAGGTAGCATCACCCCCTTTGAGAATCCCGTGGTACCGCTGGTGTAGTTAATCATCGCCAACTCCTCCGCAGTGTCCTTATACCAATGGATGTCGTCCTTGCGGAAGGCATTGGGATATTTATGACCAAACATTTCATTAAGATGTTCGCGCGCATATAGCAACTTTTCACTCCTGCAGGTGTGCAGCGAGAAATCGGGCAGATTGAAGATTCCCTCCAGGGCAGGCATCTCGTCGGGATTGATGATGTTCACCACGTAGTCGCCTACAAACAACAGGCGACTCTCCGAGTGGTTCACGATGTTATGAATCTGTTCACCGTTAAATTCGTGCAGAATAGGCACGATGACGGCTCCGTAAGTTAGGGTTGCCAAGAAGGTTACCGCCCAGTGTGCGGAGTTTCTTCCACACACCGCAATCCTGTCTCCCTTCTGAATACCAGCTGCTTCCATCATGATATGCAGCTTCTCAATTTTTCTTGCTACATCATGATACTGCAAGGTTGTTCCCTTGTAGTCTGTCAGCGCGTCGAGCAACCAGTTGTCAATGATAGTTTTTTCAATATATGAATTGAAACTTGGTATGTCGTTCATTGCACAATTTTTCAAATTTTGTGCAAAGGTAATTCATTTTCTGCACATTTCAAAAAAAAATGTGCAATAATTTGCTTTTCAGGTGAAAAAAAACAATAATACGGAAAAAAGCGCCAAAGAAGGTGAAAATAAATCAAATTTTATTTTGTCATTTGCTTGAATCTTAGTAACTTTGCAGCCGATTTCGTAAAAAACAGTTGATGAAGAACGACAAAATGAAGAATCAGTACCGCGTCAACGAGCAGATTCGTGTACGCGAGGTACGTATTGTTGGAGAAGACGGTTCTACCGTTGTTCCTACGCGTCAGGCTCTTGACATGGCTCACGTTCAGGGCGTAGATCTCGTAGAGATATCGCCTAATGCCAATCCTCCTGTTTGCCGTCTTATCGACTATTCGAAATTCCTCTACCAGCAGAAAAAGCGCCAGAAGGAGATGAAGGCCAAGCAGGTGAAGGTTGAGGTGAAGGAAATCCGTTTCGGACCTCAGACCGACGAGCACGACTACCAGTTCAAGCTCAAGCATGCCAAGGAGTTCCTGGAAGAAGGTAATAAGGTCCGTGCATACGTGTTCTTCCGTGGACGTTCCATCCTCTTCAAGGAGCAGGGCGAAGTGCTCTTGCTGCGTTTCGCTAACGATTTGGAGGAGTATGGTAAGGTAGAAGGCATGCCCTCGCTCGAAGGCAAGAAGATGTTCCTCTATCTGGCTCCCAAGAAGGCTGGTGCTGCCAAGAAGTCGCAGCAGGCTCGTGACCGTGAGGCTGCTGAGGCTGAGGCCAAGGAGGCCGCCAAGCAACAGCAAGCTCAGGAGTCTAAGCCCACCAATGGTGGTCTGTTCGCCAATGCGAAGATAAGTGCTGATGCGCTGAAGAAGCTGACTGAAGAAGAAGATTAAGGCGTCGCGCCCGGTATATGCGTAGTCGCCGATTTATTTAATAACAATTTAAAATTTAAAAAACAATGCCAAAAGTAAAGACAAACTCCGGTGCTAAGAAGCGTTTCACGTTCACCGGAACAGGTAAGGTCAAGAGACACCACGCTTACCACAGTCACATTCTGACGAAGAAGACAAAGAAGCAAAAGCGTAATCTGCAGGGTTACACTGTAGTAGACAACAGCAACATGAAGCAGGTTCGCGACCTGTTGTGTCTCCGTTAATTCACCTATTGTCAAACATTAAAAAGTAAAGAAAACTATGCCAAGATCAGTTAATCACGTAGCATCACGTGCAAAACGTAAGAGAATTCTGAAACTCACTCGCGGTTACTTTGGTGCCCGCAAGAATGTTTGGACAGTAGCCAAGAACACTTGGGAGAAAGGTCTTACCTACGCTTATCGCGATCGTAAGAACAAGAAGCGCACCTTCCGTGCCCTGTGGATTCAGCGTATCAACGCTGCCGCTCGTCAGGAGGGAATGAGCTACTCTGTACTCATGGGTAAGTTGGCAAAGGCAGGTATCGAGATTAACCGTAAGGTGCTCGCCGACCTCGCTCTGAACAACCCCGAGGCTTTCAAGGCTATTGTAGCTAAAGTGAAGTAAGAGTATCGTTTGTAAGCGACATCAAAGAGCTGCATCAGTAACATGTTGCGGCTCTTTTTGCTAAAGAGAGTTATTCACATCATAAAACTAAGGAATATGAAGAAATTGTTATTAGGTGACGAAGCCATTGCTCAGGGCGCACTTGATGCTGGTCTGAGCGGTGTCTATGCCTATCCTGGTACTCCCTCTACCGAGATTACGGAGTATATCCAGCAGTCGCCACTGGCTAAGGAGCGTGGCGTGCACAGTCGTTGGAGCACCAATGAGAAGACGGCTATGGAAGCTGCGCTGGGTATGTCGTATATGGGTAAGCGTGCGCTGGTCTGCATGAAGCATGTGGGATTGAACGTCTGTGCAGACCCCTTTGTCAATTCGGCCATGACGGGTACCAACGGTGGTATCATCGTTCTTGTGGCCGACGACCCCTCTATGCACTCCAGTCAGGACGAGCAAGACTCTCGTTTCTATGGCAAGTTTGCCATGATTCCTACGCTGGAGCCCAGCAGTCAGCAGGAGGCTTACGACATGATGGCCGAAGCCTACGACATGTCGGAGCAGTTGCAGTTGCCTGTCCTGATGCGTGTCACAACACGTATGGCTCACTCCAGAGCGGTTGTCCAGTGCGCTGACGAACCTCGTCAGCAGAACGAGCTGAACTATAATGCCAAGGCCTCTAACTGGGTGCTTCTCCCTGCCTTTGCCCGCAAGCGCAACGACATTGTGACTGCTCAGCAACCCCTGTTGGAGCAGATGGCTATCGACAGCAAATACAATCAGTATATCGACGGAGAGAACCAGGAGCTGGGTATCATTGCCAGCGGTATCGCTTACAACTATCTGATGGAATGCTTCCCCGACGGCTGTCCTTATCCCGTACTGAAGATTTCGCAGTATCCTATTCCTAAGAAGTTGATTCGTCGCATGACCGATGATTGCGAGTACGTGCTGATTGCCGAGGAGGGCCAGCCCTTCATCGAAGACCAGGTTCGTGGCGTGATGCCAGGCAATGCTGTCATCAAGGGACGTCTCTCTGGCGAACTGCCCCGTACCGGTGAACTCAACCCCGATGCCATCAAGAAGGCGCTGGGCATGGAACTTGGTGATGGCTATGCTACTTGCGAAGACGTTGCCCCCCGTCCCCCCGCACTTTGTCAAGGCTGTGGCCACCGCGACGTCTATGCCGCCCTCAATGAAGTACTGCTCCAATACCCCAATGCCCGTGTCTTTGGCGACATCGGTTGCTATACTCTCGGATTCCTTCCCCCCTTCAAAGCCATCCACTCCTGTGTCGATATGGGTGCTTCTATCACGATGGCCAAGGGTGCCAGCGATGCCGGTCAGTGGCCAGCGATAGCCATTATCGGCGACTCTACCTTTACCCACTCAGGTATGACGGGGCTACTTGATGCCGTCAACGAGAATGCCGATATCACCGTGATTATCAGCGACAACCTGACAACGGCCATGACTGGCGGTCAGGACTCTGCCGGTACCAATAAGTTCGAGGCCATCTGTCGCGGACTGGGTGTCAGCGACGAGCATCTCAAGGTTGTTGTCCCCCTGCCTAAGAATATGGAGGAGATTAAGCGTACCATCGATGCCGAGATTAACTATCATGGTGTCAGCGTCATCATACCTCGTCGTGAGTGCATGCAAACATTACAACGTCATCTCAAACAAAAGAAAGCAGCAAAATGAAGACAGATATTATCTTATGCGGAGTAGGTGGCCAGGGCATTCTCTCTATTGCCACTATCATTGGCGAGGCAGCCATGAAGGAGAACCTGTATATCAAACAGGCTGAGGTACACGGAATGTCACAGCGCGGTGGCGATGTGCAGTCTAACCTGCGTATCTCGAGTTCGCCCATTAAGAGCGATCTGATTCCTCTGGGCGCTGCTGATGTCATCATCTCAATGGAACCCATGGAGGCTTTGCGCTATCTGCCTTTTCTCTCTAAAACGGGTTGGATTATCACATCGAGTACTCCTTTTGTGAATATCCCTAACTATCCTGATATCGAGACGATTAAGGCTGACCTCGATAAGCTGCCTAACGTCATCATGCTCGACATCGAACAGGCTGCCAAGGACAATGGCGTTCCTCGCTCTGCCAACGTTATTCTGCTGGGCGCTGCCCAGAAGGCTTTGGGCATTGAGTACGACAAACTGGAGGATGCCATCCGCCGTGTCTTCGGACGCAAAGGCGATGCCATCGTCGAGGCGAACATCAAGGCATTAGGAATAGGCGCAGCCTATTCTAAGTGAAAAGTGAATAGTGAAAAGTGAAAAAATTTGCTACCGCTATTGTAATGAAAGAAACACCGATTAAGAAAGAACTGGTCGATCAGCTGATTGCCGAACTTGGCATCAAAGATTTCGCCAAGGCCACCATCCGCGAAGTGAAGCAAGTAGCCGCCAAGGCCGAACAGGCGAGTGGGGTAGAGTTCATCAAGATGGAGATGGGCATCCCCGGACTCCCTGCCGCACAGGTAGGTGTTGATGCCCAGGTGAAGGCGCTACAGGATGGCATCGCCCATTCCTATCCCGATATTCAGGGCTATCCTGAATTGAAGAAGCAAGCCTCTCGTTTCGTCAAGGCTTTTATCGGTCTCGACGTTGCTCCTGAGGGTTGCGTGCCCGTCAGCGGTTCTATGCAGGGTACCTTCGCTTCCTTCCTCACCTGTTCACAGGCCAGCCGTCAGAAGGATACCGTGCTGTTCATTGACCCCGGCTTCCCCGTGCAGAAGATGCAGTTGCAGGTCATGGGCGTGAAGTATGAGACCTTCGACGTCTACGATTTCCGTGGCGAGAAACTTAGGCCCAAACTGGAGAGCTATCTCAAGCAGGGCAACATCTGCGCCATCGTTTACTCCAATCCTAACAACCCTGCGTGGATATGCCTCAACGAACAGGAGCTAGAGGCCATCGGCTCGCTGGCTACCCAGTACGACGTCATTGTGATGGAAGACCTTGCTTACTTCGCCATGGACTTCCGCAAAGACCTCAGCGTACCCTTCCAGCCGCCATATCAGCCCAGCGTAGGTCGCTATACCGACAACTACATCCTGCTTATCTCAGGCTCCAAGGCTTTCAGCTATGCCGGCGAGCGTATCGGCGTCACCTGTATCAGCAATAAACTGTTCCATCGTCACTACGATGACCTGGCCCAGCGCTATGAGGGACTGCCCTTCGGACTGGTTTTCTCCACCCGCATGCTCTATGCGCTCTCCAGCGGCACCAGCCACTCGGCCCAGTATGCTATGGCTGCCATGCTCCGCGCTGCTACCGATGGCGAATACGATTTCCGTCGCGAGGTCAGCATCTATGGCGAGCGTGCCCATAAGCTGAAGGAGATTTTCTGTCGTCATGGCTTCCATGTTGTTTACGACAAGGACCTCGATGAACCTGTTGCCGATGGCTTCTACTTCACCATTGGTTATAAGCAGATGACCAGTGGCCAGTTGGCTAAGGAACTGATGTACTATGGTGTTTCCGCCATCTGTCTCATCACCACAGGTTCCCATCAGGAAGGGCTGCGCGTCTGCACCTCTTTCATCGAAGACCACCAATACGCTCAGCTCGAAGAGCGCATGCAGATTTTCGAAGCCAACAATTAAGAATACTAGTACAAAGAAGAGGAGTTTGCCCTCTTTTTGTACTATATCACTTCATCATTTTTTGCCACTTTGGTCGACCATTGATAGGGAGTTCTCTGCTGAGGACTCCACTTTTTGATTGTCTGAGTTGTTTCTATGCAGCCTTTGCTTGTTCTTGTTCAGCCAGCCGCTCTGCCAAATGGACTACGCTCTCCCTGGGATTGTCATTCCCAAAGTGATTCTTCTGCTGGCGATACACCTTCGTGATGATCCCTATGACGTTCTTCTCTTTGTCTGTCAGTATTTCTTCCGATTCATGCTCACGTCCAATCTTCCGGATTACCTGCAATATCTTCCCTAACAGTTTTAACAGACGCCGGGTAATCTTCCTTTGCTGCGACTTGTTGTGCTTGCGCTGCTTCACATACGTCAAATTTGCTTTTTCCACATCAAGGTATTTCGTCCTCGGACGATGTATTCAAATCAATTAGTTATAAAGTTCCTTAAATAATTACGACAGTCCCTATTTATGAAAGAGGTTCCCGCTTGGGAGCCTCTTTTATTTTGTTCGATTCCAACAACCAGTATTCCAGTAGCAGACTAATGTTGCCTAAGCTCATTTTTTTCAGAAAAAAATTAGAAAACAGCCTACATGCCTACATAAAATCTTCTAAAATAACGATAAACAAAGGGTTTCTTGTCTTTTCAAGCCTACATAAAGCCTACATAAAGCCTACATTCTGCCTACATGATTTATACATAAAAACATCTGTATAGGGTACTAATAGAAACGAATAAGTGAACTAAAAACTTCTACTATTAGTACTAGTAAATAAATTCTCTAGAGAATTTTACTGCAATCTCGTATACTAA
>JAGAWQ010000068.1 GCA_017941345.1 Prevotella sp.
CAGGTTAGCCCACTCGGGCTTCACCTCAAACTTCTTGTACTCGCCACCGCGGTCGATAGCAGCGTAGTTCTTGTCAACCACGTCCTGACCCTTGGCACCGTAAGACTTCAGGGCAGCAGCCTTCATCTTCTCGACAGCCAGCTCTACGGGGATCACCTCGGTGATGCGGAAGAAAGCCGACTGCAGGATGGTGTTGGTGCGGTTGCCCAGACCAATCTCCTGTGCAATCTTGGTAGCATTGATGGTATAGACGGTGATGTTGTTCTGAGCGAAGTAGCGCTTTACCTTGTTAGGCATGAACTTCTCCAGCTCAGCATCGTCGAAGATGGTGTTCAGCAGGAATGTACCGTTCTTCTGCAGACCACGGGTCACATCATACATGTGCAGATAAGCCTGAACGTGGCAAGCCACGAAGTTAGGTGTGGTCACCAGATAGGTAGAACGGATAGGTGTGTCACCGAAACGCAGGTGAGAGCAGGTGAAGCCACCCGACTTCTTAGAGTCGTAAGAGAAGTAAGCCTGACAGTACTTGTTGGTGTTGTCACCGATGATCTTCACCGAGTTTTTGTTAGCACCTACGGTACCGTCGGCACCCAGACCATAGAACTTAGCCTGGAACATACCCTTGCCACCCAGTGCAATCTCCTCAACCTCAGGCAGAGAGGTGAAGGTCACGTCGTCTACGATACCGATGGTGAAGTGATCCTTCGGCTCGGGCATAGCGAGGTTGTTGAACACCGAGATAATCTGGGCTGGGGTAGTGTCGTGAGAACCAAGACCATATCGGCCACCCACGATGACGGGACGATCCTTCACATCGTAGAAGGCATCCTTGACATCGAGGTACAGAGGCTCGCCGTTGGCTCCGGGCTCCTTGGTGCGGTCCAGAACAGCAATCTTCTTCACGCTCTTGGGCACAGCTGCCAGCAGGTGCTTCACGCTGAACGGACGATAGAGGTGAACGCTGATCATACCAACCTTCTGGCCGTTAGCGTTCAGGTAGTCGATAGCCTCACGAGCTGCATCGGTAGCAGAACCCATGAGGATAATCATGCGGTCAGCATCCTCGGCTCCATAGTAAGAGAACAGGTGATACTCACGACCTGTAATCTTAGAGAGCTCGCCCAGATACTTCTCAACCACCTCGGGAACTGCATCGTAGTAGGGGTTGCAGGCCTCACGGTGTGTGAAGAAGGTCTCGGGATTCTCAGCGGTACCGCGAGTGATAGGACGCTCAGGCGACATAGCACGATCGCGGAAACGCTTGATGTACTCTTCCTTTACGAGCGGACGAACATCCTCCTGGTCGAGCAGCTCAATCTTGTGGTACTCGTGAGAGGTGCGGAAACCGTCGAAGAAGTTAACGAAAGGTACGCAGGTCTCCAGCGATGCCAGGTGAGCAGCAGCGGTCATATCCATAACCTCCTGAACAGAACCTTCGCACAGCATGGCGAAACCAGTCTGACGGCAAGCCATCACGTCCTGGTGGTCACCGAAGATACAGAGAGAGTGAGAAGCCAGCGTACGGGCAGAAACGTCGAACACGCAGGGAATCAGCTCACCGGCAATCTTGTACATGTTAGGAATCATGAGCAACAGACCCTGCGAAGCGGTGAAGGTGGTAGTCAGGGCACCAGCCTGCAGCGAACCGTGAACGGCACCGGCAGCACCAGCCTCAGACTGCATCTCCTGCACACTTACGGTCTGTCCCCACAGGTTCTTGCGACCGCGGGCAGCCCACTCGTCAACGTGCTCGGCCATAGGCGAGCTCGGGGTGATGGGGTAGATAGCAGCTACCTCCGAGAACATATAGCTCACATGAGCCGCAGCCTCGTTACCATCACAGGTGATAAATTTCTTTTCTTTAGCCATTTTTTTAATAGATAAAAATATTAAATGAATTAAGTTATTTGTTTAGTATAAAAATCCTAAAAGCCACAGGGGTATCTGGTTGTCACGCCCTATCTCGGTGTTGTAACGTACATAGATTGTATCGGGCGCGTACCTTATTTTATTAGTTGCCATTGCATTGCAGACGCGGAACTTCTGATGACCATCTACCAGATAGAACGAGTCGCGTCCCTGTTGGTTGACCTTATGGTCTTTCCAGAGCGAATTGACGAAGAAGGTCTCCATAGCATCCTGCTTCTCGACATGTAGCGGGTAGATGGCGTAGAGCAGGTTGGAGTTGTGAAGCATAATCTTTGAAGGCTTCTTGGGGAAGTCCTCGCCAAGGGGGTAAATCATATTGAGCAGGCGGGCATCGGTCAGATACTTGATGTAGTTCATAATCGTAGCGCGGCTGGTCTCAATATCCGTAGCCAGCTTCGACACGTTAGGTGCCTTGGGGCCTTGCTCGGCCAGCATGTAGAAGAGCTTCTTGATTTTGGTGAGATACTTCAGCTCAATCTGCTTGATGAGCAGGATGTCGACCTCAGTCATCATGTTCATCGTCTTCAGCAGATTCTCGCTGTAGTTGCGATGTTCCTGAAAGAAGGGGTAGAAACCATGATGGATATAGTCTTGGAAATACTGGTTGGGTGATACCTTAGGCAGTATCTGCTTAACGATGCGCTCGTGGTTGTGGACAATTTCTTCCAGCGAGTAGGGCTGGAAGCTGTTACCCGTCATCAGGTTGATAAACTCGCGGAAAGAGAATCCGCGGAGGTTATAGCTCTTGACGATGCCGTTGAGCTCTGGGTTCTCGTCCTTCAGCCGCATCACGCTGCTTCCTGTGAAAACAATCTTGAGGTGGGGGTAGCGGTCGTAACACAGACGGAGTTCTTTAGACCAATCAGGCTGTTTGAACACCTGGTCGATGAGCAGCACACGTCCGCCATGACGGCAGAACTCGCCAGCAAAGTCTGCAATACCGCGTCCCTGAAAGTAGAAATTGTTCATGTTGACATACAGACACTGGCGGTCGTTGATGTCAAAATGCTCTTTGGCATACTGTAAGAGGAAAGTGGTCTTTCCGACGCCACGCGTACCCTTGATGCCAATCATACGGTCGCTCCAGTTAATCTCATCCATCAGGGTGCGACGAACAGGGGCATTCACATGCTCAACCAGGTACCGATGTGTACGGAAAAAAGCCTCCATTAGTATTGATTTGTTTTAAAACAGATGCAAAGGTACTACTTTTTCCCCAAATTGCAAAGCAGAGATTGCAAAATCTTGTAAAAAACCACTATTTTTGTCCTATCTAAATAAGAAAAGGAGCATTTTCAGCTCCCTTTCCTTAAAATTTGTAGGCCACGCTGAAGGTGAACCAGCGCCCTTTCTGCGGTACGCGCTTGGCGTTCATGCCGCTCAGGTTGCCGTGAGTATCGAACAGGTTGTGGATGTCAACACCTAAAGTGATCTTGCCCAACTGA
>JAGAWQ010000069.1 GCA_017941345.1 Prevotella sp.
ACCGATTCTTTGGCTATGTCGGGATTTCTTTGTACTTTTGTCCCCCGAAATGATGTAATATAAATATGAAAAGATTCTTTTTGTCAATTTTATTGATGTTGTCGTTCATGCTGCAGGTCAATGCCCAGAGCATGACCGACGACCAAGTCCTCAAGGAGGCTGTGTCAGCCAAGAAACAAGGCCTTTCAGAGACAGACATTGCCTCTCGCTTGCTGAAGAAAGGAGCCACCATGGCACAGATCCAGAAGATGCGCCGCCAGTATGCCGGTCAGATCACTAAGCAAGGGCTGGACAGTAATGTCGATAATGCCATTAGTAATGTGCAGGATCGCATGCGCACCAACCGTGAGTCTAACGACAACGACATTGTGACCCGTGAGGGTGATGAGGCACCACAGTACGTTGCGCCCGTTGAGCCAGAAACCACAACGGGTAAGAAGGTTTTCGGCCGTGATATTTTCAACAACAAGGCGCTGACCTTCGAGCCTCAGATGAATATTGCCACCCCACAGAACTATGTGGTAGGACCTGGCGATCAGATTATCATCGACGTCTATGGCGACACCCAGAAGAGCGAGCAGCTCCAGGTGAGTCCCGACGGAGATGTGGTAGTGCCCGACTACGGTCCCATCCGTGTCAGCGGTCTCTCAGTAGCCCAGGCACAGCAGCGCATCCGCTCAGCCCTTGGCACGTATTATGCCTCTTCCGAGGTGAGGGTCACCCTCGGTCAGACGCGCACCATCATGGTCAATGTGATGGGTGAGGTCAAGGTACCTGGAACTTATACCCTGAGTGCCTTTGCCACCGTGTTCCACGCCCTTTACATGGCGGGAGGTATCAACGACCTCGGAACCCTGCGTAGCATCAAGGTCTTCCGTCAGGGTCGTCAGATCTCCGTGGTGGATATCTATGAGTTTATCCTCAACGGTCGTCTGGCCGGTAATGTCCGTCTTCAGGACAACGATGTCGTGCAAGTCGGTCCTTACGAGAGCATTGTCGATATCGCCGGTCGTGTGAAGCGTCCGATGGCTTATGAGCTCCGTAAGAACGAGAGTCTCTCCACCTTGCTGAAGTACAGTGGTGGCTTTGCCAACGATGCTTATAAGAAGTCCCTTCGTGTGCTCCGTAAGAACGGCCGTATGAAGTCGGTCTTCAATGTCGAGGAGTTTGAGATGGCCGACTTCAAGATGTTCGACGGCGACTCGGTGTCTGTCGATTCGATCATCGACCGTTTTGAGAATATGGTCGAGGTGAAGGGTGCTGTCTTCCGTCCGGGTATGTACCATCTGGGAGAGAAGGTCCACAGTGTCCGCAGCCTGATTGAGAATGCCGACGGACTCACTGAGGAGGCCATGGTCTCTCGTGCAGTGATGCGTCGTATGAAGCCCAACCGCACCCAGGAGGTTGTCTCCATCGACCTGAAAGGTATCATGGAAGGTACCTCTGCCGATGTACCCTTGGAGAACGAGGATATCCTTTTCATCCCGACGATGGCCGAGCACCAGAACCTGCGTACGCTGACCATCGACGGTGAGGTTATCTTCCCCGGTGTCTATGAATATGCCGAGAAGATGACGGTCGAGGACCTCATCCTGCAGGCCGGCGGTCTTACCGATAAAGCCTCTACGGCGAAGGTCGATGTAGCGCGCCGTATGATTGACCCGACAGCGACCACCTCGACGATGGATATTGCCAAGACCTTCAGTTTCTCCATTAATCCGGGCTTTGAGTTCGACGGTGACAAGAGTTTCACGTTAGAGCCTTTCGACGTCGTCTCCGTTCGTCGCAGTCCTGTCTCTGCCGAGCCGTTCACCGTCCGTGTGGAGGGAGAGATAGCCTTCCAGGGCTCCTATACCCTTCAGCAGAAGAACCAGCGTCTGAGTGACGTGGTGAAGGAGGCCGGTGGTATCATCCCCGGTGCCTATGTCCGTGGCGCCCGTCTCATCCGTACGATGAACGAGGATGAGCGTGCCCGTATGCAGGATGTCATCGCCATGGCCCGCCAGAGTGCTTCCGACGCCAAGGATTCCATCAGTCTGGAGCAGTTGGCATTAGAGACCACCTACACCGTAGGTATCCACCTCGACGAGGCCATCGCTAATCCTGGCTGCGATGAGGATATCGAACTGCAGGACGGTGACCGTCTGATCATCCCGCGCTACAACCGTACTATCCGTATTTCCGGTGATGTTCAGAAGCCCAATACCGTGGCCTTCAAGGACAAGAAGAATTATAAGTACTATATCGAGCAGGCCGGAGGCTTTGGTCGTCGTGCCCGTAAGTCACAGACTTATATCGTCTATCAGAACGGAACGATAGCCAAGGCTTCGAAGGGTGACATCGAACCTGGCTGTGAGATTATCGTGCCGACGAAGGGGCCGAAGGACAACAGCACGCTGACTCAGTGGCTTGGCATTGGTACCTCAATGGCGTCACTTGCGACCATGTTTGTTTCTATCGCTAACTTGATCAAGAAATAGTTTCGAGAGCGAGCTCTCGGATGGGGGGATCCCCCATACCCCCTTTTTTGCAGGGTTCCACCCTGCAGGGTCACCAACAACCCCAACCCCTTCTTATCCTTAAGAAGGGGCTTCAGACCACTCCCCAAGCCCCTCGCCAATCTTTGGCAAGGGGATGTAGTTGACTCCGGGCAAGGGCCGCCCTCCGTCAAGGTCTTGGTATCGCTCGCGAAGCCTGTGCCCCTCCGGGGCGAGCGATGGTCTTTGACATCCCTGCTGTCGCCGCCCCTTGGAAAGGGGCTCAGGGCAGAAAGAGACTCAGGGCTGAAGGGCTCAGGGCTGAAGGGCTCAAGGTTAGAGTCCCTTACCAAGGGACGGCCTATGCAGGGATGAAAAAAAATCAAGCCGACCCTTTGATGGGTCGAGCTTACCTTAATGTAAGAGCGACAGGAGGAGCGGTTGCATCCTCCCCATATAGGGGGAGGCCTTGGAGGGGGTGGATGCTTCTTTGCTTCTTTCTTCGCGCCGAAGAAAGTAAGAAATTGCCCCTTCTTATGAAGAAGGGGTGGGGGATGAAGGAGAAGCCGAGGGTTTACCCTCGGAAATAAAAACGAAAGTAATTTTTCTTATATATTTAATATGGAAGAAATTAATAACAATAAGGAATATATAGAGGAGGAAGAATCCTCTATAGACTTTGGAAAGATTTTCCAGGATCTTTTAAAACACAAGACTTTGTATTATAAAGTCTTGCCAGTAGCTTTTCTGTTAGCCGCGATATATGCTATATCGCTCCCCAACTACTACAGTTGTACGGTGAAACTCTCCCCAGAGCTTTCCGGCGGTTCTTCCAGCAAGAGCGGTCTTGCCTCTTTGGCCAGCAGTTTCGGTGTGAACCTTGGTTCTGCGTTGGGTAATAGCACGGAAGCCCTGTTCCCAACCCTCTATCCCGACTTGATGAACTCGGTCGATTTCAAGACCAGCCTCTTCTCCATCCCGGTGAAGCGTGAAGACGACCAAAAGTCCTTCACCTACTACGACTACCTCATGAATGAGCAGAAGGCTCCTTGGTGGTCACAGGCCACGAAGGCCTTCTTCGGTCTCTTTGGTGATAAGGAACAGGAGCCCAGTGCGAAGGTCAACCCCTTCAAACTGACCAAGGAGCAGGCCGACATTATGAAGGCCATCGACAAGAATGTTGTCTGCGACGTCGATAAGAAGACCATGGTCATCACCATCAACGTCACCGACCAGGATGCCCTCATCTGTGCCACGATGGCTGATAGTGTGAAGACCCGTCTGCAGAAGTTCATCACCGACTATCGCACCAGTAAGGCCCGTGTCGATCTCGAGTACAATCAGAAACTCTTTGGCGAGGCCAAGGCCAAATATGAGCAGGCCCGTGATCGTTATGCGGCCTGGGCCGACTCCCACCGTGCTGTCACCTCCCAGTCTGCTCAGACCAAGGAGGCCGATCTCCAGAACGAGATGCAGATGCAACAGCAGATCTACCAGCAGGTGGTAGCCCAGCTCCAGCAGGCTGAGATGAGGGTACAGCAGGAGACGCCTGCCTTCACCACGCTGCAGAGTGCAACGGTGCCTGTTCGTAAGACGGGTCCAAAGCGTGCGCAGATGTGCCTCATCTTCCTCTTCCTCGCCTTCCTCGGCACCACTGGTTGGATCCTTTACAAGGAAGACGACCTTAAACCCCTCTTAGGCCTGAGCTGATCATGAAGGTCTTTGTGACCGGTGCTACCGGCTTTATTGGTTCCTATCTGGTAAAGGAACTCCTCCGTCAAGGGCATGACCTGCTCTGTCTGAAGCGGCCCTCCTCCGACCTCTATCGTCTGGGTGATGCCAGCAAACAGGTAACCTGGGTCAACACCACCGACGACTGGATGGCAGCCTTCAAGACCTTCCAGCCCGAGGCCGTCTTCAACCTCGCCTGGGACGGGGTGTCGTCCAAGGACCGTGTCATCTGGAGCAAGCAGGTGGGAAATATCGCCCTCCAGCAGACCCTCCTCGACCTTTGTGTGACCTGTGGCACCCGTAAGTTCATCGCCCCCGGTTCCCAGTCGGAATATGGCGACTTCGAGGGCGTGGTCGATGAGCACTATCCCACCAACCCCAAGACCGCCTATGCCGCTGTGAAGGTGGCCTGTTCCGACCTTCTCCGTACCTTCTGCGAGATCTACGGCATCGAGTGGTACTGGTTCCGTATCTTCCCCCTCTTCGGTCCCTATGAGACCGACCGTTGGTTGATCCCCAGTCTGATTGAGGCGATGTCGCGTGAGCAGTCGATGGATCTGACGTTAGGCGAACAGCGCCTCCCGTACCTTTATGTCGGTGAGTGTGCCAAGGCCTTGGCCTCCCCTCTGCAGGTGGAAGGTCATTGTGGCGCCTATAACATCTGTGCCGACAATGCCCAACCCCTTCGCGACCTGGTCACGAGTATCCGCGACGCCGTCAATCCCGCCTTCCAGTTGAACTTCGGAGCCTTGCCTTATCGCTATGGCCAGAGCATGTTCATGGGCGGTGACACCACGGCCCTTCGCACCCATCTCTATACCCTTGATACCTCCTCCTTCGACCGTCGTCTGAAGGAGACCATCGATTATTATACGACCTATTATGGAAAAGAACGTTGACTATGCGTCCTTCGCGCGTGAGATCCGTCGTCTCTCGCTGATCCTGGCGCATCACGCCCGCTCCTCTCACTCCGGAGGCGCCCTGTCGATGGCCGATATTCTGGCCGTCCTCTACAGTGGTGTGTTGCGTATCACGCCAGCAACGGTCGACGATCCTGATCGCGACCGTTTCCTGTTGAGTAAGGGCCATTGTTGTGCCGCCCTCTATGCGGCCCTGGCCATCCGGGGATTTCTCGATAAGGACGACCTCTGCCGTCACTATGGTGACGACGGCAGTGTCTATTTCTCCCATGTCAGTCATCATCTGAATGGGGTCGAGATGTCTTCCGGCAGTCTGGGCCATGGTCTGCCCGTGGCCTGTGGCATTGCTGTCAACGGGAAGGTGCGCCACCAGTCCTATAACACCTATGTGCTGACTGGCGATGGAGAACTCGACGAAGGTTCTTGTTGGGAGGCCATCCTTTTTGCCGCCCAGCAGCAGCTCTCCCGTCTCTGTCTGATTGTCGATTACAATCAGATCCAGAGTTTGGGCAATGTGAAGGATATCTGCGACCTGAGTCCGTTGGCCGATAAGTTCCGTGCCTTCAACTGGCACGTCGAGGAGATCGACGGCCACCATTACGATGAGATTGCCGCCGCCTTGGCCGCCTTTGAGGCCGAGCAGCAGCGCCCCACGGTGATTATCGCCCATACCGTCAAGGGCAAGGGCGTCAGTTATATGGAAGGTCAGCTGCTCTGGCACTACCGCAATCCGAACGACGAACAACTCAAACAGGCTTTGGAGGAATTGGCATGAGAACAACATTCATCGAACAGTTAGTCATCGAAGCCCATGAACATCCGAACATCTTCCTGTTGGTCGGTGACCTGGGCTACCATGTCGTCGAACCCTTTGCCAACGCGTTTCCCGACCGTTTTATCAATGTTGGCATCGCCGAACAGAACATGGCCGGCATTGCCGCCGGTCTGGCGATGAACGGTTGGATTGTCTATTGCTATTCCATCGGTAATTTCCCCACGCTCCGTTGCATCGAACAGATCCGTAACGACATCACCTATTATAAGAGCAATGTACGCATCGTCTCTGTCGGAGCAGGCTATGCCTACGGCAGTCAGGGCGTGTCCCATCAGGCCACCGAGGAGATCGGCATGTTGCGCACCCTGCCCAACATGGTGGTGTGCAGTCCTTCCGACCCTGTCGAGACCCGCATGTTGGTCCAGCAGTCCGTCACCCATCAGGGTCCGATGTACATCCGTTTAGGCAAGGCCGGAGAGCAGGTGTTCCACACCGCTCCCATCGCCGACTACCAGTTGGGCGATCTCCTGCCCATCGTGGCGTCACAGTCCCCGACGCTGGTGCTCACCAGCGGTTCCATCCTCGCCAGGGTGATGGAGAGCCGCCGTGAGAAGAGCCTGCCGATAGATGTCTATACCGTCCCCGTCGTCAAGCCCTTGAATGCCCGTCAGCTCTGTGAACTGTCCATGCGCTACGACCAACTCATCATCGTCGAGGAGAACCAGAAGTCAGGAGGCATCGGTTCTGCCCTCATCGAGGTGCTGAGCGACAGCTACAACAACGGTCTGCTGCCGCGCTATCCGAAAGTCAGCCGTGTGGCCATCAACGATATATACCTGCAGATCACTGGTTCCCAGCGATACCTTCAGGAAGCCGCCGGCCTGATCCTATGAAGCGTGCCAGTCTCCTCCAGTTCGTCAAGTTCGGCATCGTAGGCCTGTCCAATACGCTCATTGCCTATGCCGTCTATGCCGCCTGCGTCTGGTTGGGGTGTCATTATCTGGTAGCCAACGGCCTCGGTTTCGTCGTCGGTGTGCTGAATGCCTATTACTGGAGCGACCGTTATGTGTTCAAGAAAGGGGAGGGTGAGACGCGCAGTGCCCTCTGGACCCTCGTCAAGACCTATCTGGCCTATGGTGCCACCGGTCTGTTGCTGGCAAGCCTCCTCCTCTACGTCTATGTCGATCGGTGGCAGGTCTCAGCCTACCTGGCCCAGTTGTTGGTGCTGGTCGTGACGGTTCCTTTGAATTTTATCATCAACAAGTGTTGGTCCTTTAAAACCAAACAGACAAATGAAGAAGATTAGTATATTGATTCCCTGTTATAACGAGGAAGAGAACGTCGTACCCATCAGTCAGGCCGTTGTCGAGGAGATGACCACCCATCTGCCGCAGTACGACTACGAGTTGGTGTTCATCGACAACGACTCCCGCGACAACACCCGCCCTTTGCTGCGTGAGATCTGCAAGCGCAATCCGAAGATCAAGGCCATCTTCAACGCCAAGAACTTCGGACAGTTCAACAGTCCCTATTACGGCATGCTCCAGACCACCGGTGACTGTACGATCGAGATGGACTGCGACTTCCAGAACCCCGTCAGTCTGATACCGCAGATGGTGGAGAAGTGGGAGGAAGGTGCCCGTATCGTCTCCTGTGTGAAGACCGCCAGCAAAGAGAATCCAGTGATGCGCTTCTTCCGCTCCTGCTATTACAAGCTCATCAAGAAGATGTCCGATGTCGATCAGATCGAACATTTCCAGGGCTTCGGTCTCTACGACAAGAGCTTCATCGAGGTCCTGCGCAACCTGAAAGACCCCACGCCCTTCCTGCGTGGTATCGTGGCCGAACTCGGTTTCAAGCGTGTGAGTCTGGAATACACCCAGGCCAAGCGCATGGCCGGTCAGACCCACAACAACTTCTTCACCCTCTTCGACGCCGCCATGCTGAGCTTCACCTCCTATACGAAGGTCGGTCTCCATCTGGTCACCTTTGCCGGTCTGATCCTCTCGGCTCTGTCGATCCTGGCCGCCCTGGTCTATCTGGTGCTGAAACTCCTCTATTGGGATCGTTTCTCAGCCGGTTTTGCCCCACTGATCATCGGCCTGTTCTTCCTCAACGCCGTCGAACTCCTGTTCATCGGTTTTGTGGGCGAATATGTCATGAGCATCAACACCCGTATCATGAACCGTCCTTTGGTTATCGAGGAAGAACGCATCAATTTCGACGACCATGCGCAATAAGTACGTCTGGCTGTTCCTGCTGCTGAGTCTGCTGAACCTCTTGGTGATGCACTACACGATCATCTCGACCTGTGATGCCGAGAACAAGTTGCATCCCGAGGATTTCGTCGATAACCTCGCCTTTGTGACAATCGAGGTCATCCTGCTGTTCAGTGGCCTGACGGTCCTGTGCTGGGGTAGGGTGCGCCGCGCCCTCCTGCTGACGTGGGTGATCACGGCCCTCTGGGCGTTCTGCAACCTCGTCTATTCGCGTTTTTTCTTCCAGTATATCCCCCTGTCGGCCTTCACCGAGAGCGACGGTCTGCTCGACCCCATTGTCATCCGCAGCCTCGTCAACGGTTTCCGTTGGGGCGACCTCTATTTCCTGGTCAGTCTGGGACTGGCCGTCTGCCTCTACCGTCGTACCCCACCGATACGGTTGACCCTTGGTGCGCTGAGATACACGCTCCTGGGCATCCTCACCGTCATCCTGGTGGGCATTGGTGCCCATTGGGTCTGTCGGCCCATCCTCAGTCCGAGTGCCTATTTCGGCATGCTCGACTACGAACTGTTCCGCACGTGGCGCTACACCTGTCGCCCCCTCTACAGCAATTTCCAGCGCGGCAACCTGCGCAGTCTGGCCTATGCGGCCTACTGTGAGATCGTGGGCAGTCAGTCACTCACCGCCGAACAGGAACAGACCCTCAACCGTCAGATCCGTGAACTGAAACCCCTTCAGCAGAGTACCCATCAACTGCCCGACAGCATCCAGAATGTAATCGTCATCTTGGTGGAGTCGTATATGTCGTTCACCGTCGATCTAAAGGTAGGCGGTGAGGAGGTGACCCCCTTCCTCAACAGTCTGGCCCGCGACTCCAGCATCTACTATAATGGTCACATGCGCCCGAATATCACCTGTGGCGAGTCGTCCGACGGTCAGTTCATCTACATGACCGGCATGCTGCCCTTGCGCTCCGAGATTACCATTACGAAGACCAAGCGCAACGTGTTGCCCGCCCTGCCCAAGGTACTGAAGGAAGCCCGTGGTCTCCGGTCGCGGATGGTCATCCCCACCTCCGCCGCCATGTGGAGTCAGGATGCGATGTGCAAGGCCTATGGCGTCGAACGGCTCTACAGCGTCAACGAATATCACGGTTCCCACGAACCCTGTCTCTCCGACGACCAGGTGGTCGCCCTGGCCGACTCTGTCGATGGTCTGAGCCGTGAACCGTTCTTCTCGATGGTGCTGACCTTCTCCACCCACATGCCCTACGACAAGACCGTCGATCCGACCTTCAAAGCCACATCGCAGGTACAGCCCGAGGATTATGCCAACTACCTGAATGCCTGTCACTTCATGGACCGTAACCTCCAGCGCTATGTCGAGTCGCTGAAGCGTCATGGGCTGTACGACAATAGCCTGATCCTCATCGTCTCCGACCATCATGTGCAGGAGCACTTCCTGACCCTTCCGGGTGTCAAGCAGCGTGAGTTGCCCGTCTTCATCATCCATGGCGGTATCGATCGGCAGAACGCCTGGACGGGCC
>JAGAWQ010000005.1 GCA_017941345.1 Prevotella sp.
TATAATATATAATATTAATATATATATATATTAATAATTACCTACCCCTACCTATCCATCTGCCCCTTCATTCCGACTGGACAATTCAAAAAACTCAAATGTCAAAAGTGAGTAAGTTGTAAGTGAGTAACTTTTTTATAAGTTTTAGGACACGAGGGGTCAGGACACGATGGGTCTCTCCCTCTGTGTCCTCTACCTCCGGCCTCACTACCAGAGGTTTGCATGCCTTCAAGGTGTGGGTGAAACGAGGATAGAGTAATATAATGCATAATTCGATAAAAAGAATTTCTGCAAATTCTGCCTTTTTTACGAAAAAAATGTTTACCTTTGCACAAAATACGTAATATATTAAAACAAAATGATGAATACGCTATTAATGACACTGGCCTTGACAATGACCAACTACTTGTTTGTCTACTTCACGGGAAATGCTCCGGAGAAAGAGCAGATATGCTATGCCGTGAGTGATGACGGCTTTAACTACACACCCCTGAATGATGGGCTCCCCATCATAGGCAGCGATACCATAGCCCGTAGCAAGGGGGTACGCGACCCGCATATCCTGCGGTGTGCTGACGGCTGGTATCGTATGACGGTGACGGACATGCGTTGTCGCTTAGGATGGGACAGCAATCGCGGCGTGGTGCTGTTGCGCTCTCGCGACTTAGTGCATTGGGAACATCATACCGTGCATTTCCCGGAGCGCTTTGCCGGTACGACGTTTGCAAACGTGACACGTGTCTGGGCGCCTCAGACCTTCTACGACGAGAAGGCGGGCAAGTATATGGTCTACTTCTCCTTGCTCACCAACGACGGGTCTATTCCCTACGACCGTGTGTATTGGTGCTATGCCAATGATGACTTCACCGACCTGGAGGGTGAGCCACAGGTGTTGTTCGATTTCGGGTCGCCTTCTATCGACTCTGACATCGTGAAGGATGAGAAGGGCCTTTATCATCTCTTCTTTAAGACGGAGGCTGACGGCAGGCATAAGGGCATCCGCCAATATGTGTTCAAAGACCTGCATAAGCCTGAGACCTGGCAGCTGCTTGACGGCTTCTGCGAGGCGACGAAGAGCGATGTGGAGGGTGCAGGCGTGTTCCCCTTGATAGGTGGGGGCTGGTGTCTGATGTACGACTGTTACCGCGACCACCATTACCAGTTTACCAAGAGTAAGGACCTGAAGCAGTTCGCCTTTGTTCAGAATACGAAGACAGAGGGCGTGTTTACGCCTCGTCACGGTACGGTGATGCAGATTACCCGTGAGGAATACCAGCGACTGATAACCAGTTTCCCCAGCAAGGATGTCTATAAGACGATGAAGCCGATGGAAGTGACGCTGAATAAAGCCTCAGACAGACCTTTTACCTATAGTGTTCCTGTACCAGACGGCAACTATCGGGTGACGGTAACCTTAGGTGCCAAGAAGCGTGCGGCACAGACGGTGGTCAGAGCTGAGAGCCGTCGCCATTACTTCGATGTCGTATCGACTAAGAAAGGAAAGTATGAGACGGTCACCTTTGTGGTCAACAAGCACAATCCGCAGATTGACGCCAAGACGAAGGTGAAGCTGAAGCCCCGCGAATGGAGCTATAAGAACTGGGACGACTCGCTGACCATTGCGTTCTGTGGTCCTTCACCAGCAGTGAAGAGCATCCGCATAGAACCCGATACGACGGCAACAACCATTTTCCTTTGTGGAAACAGTACGGTGGTCGACCAGGAGGATGAGCCTTGGTCGTCGTGGGGACAGATGTTTACCCGCTGGCTTGACGACAACGTTGTAGTAGCCAATTTCGCCGAGAGTGGCCTGTCGTGTACCACATTCCTGGCTCAGTTGCGTCTGGATAAGATACTGACGCAGCTCAAGAAGGGCGACTATGTGATAGTGGAGTTCGGACATAATGACGAGAAGGAGAAGAAACCGGGCGACGGTGCGTGGTATTCGTACACTCGCAACTTGAAAATCTTTGCCGACCGTGTGAAGGCTGCTGGTGGCAACATCATCTTCTGCACCCCAACGGCGCGTCGGGCATTCGAGAAAGACCACAAGACCAACCGCAATACACATGGTGACTATCCTGATGCCATGAAGGCGGTGGCTCAGCGTGAGGGTGTGCCTGTCATTGACCTGACCAGCATGTCGACAACATTCTATGAGGCGCTGGGCGAGGAAGGTTCGAAGAAGGCGTTGGTTCACTATCCGATGGGCTCCTTCCCCGGACAGGACCGTGTCTTAGCCGACAATACCCACTTCAATCCCTACGGAGCCTGGGAGATAGCCAAGATGATAGTGATGGGACTGAAAGAGATGCACTCTCCCCTCACAGACCATCTGCGTAGCGACTGGCAAGACTTCAACCCTGCCCAGCCTGACAATCCTGATGCCTTCGTATGGCACATGTCGGCGGGTAGTAATTTAACAAAACCTGACGGAAACTAAGGGAAATGAAAGTAATCGACGAAGTCGCTTTGACCTCGGTCAAAGAAATGAAAGGAATGAAAGAAATGAAGAGATTTGGATTTAAGATGTACCTGAAACCTGGGTGCGAGAAAGAGTATGAGCGTCGGCATGCTGCCATCTGGCCCGAGCTGGTGAAGATGATACACGACGCTGGAGTGAAGAACTACAGCATTTTCTGGGACAAGGATACCAATCTGCTGTTTGCCTATCAGGAGTGTGAGGGTGAAGGCAGTTCGCAGGATACTGACCATGTTGACCCCATCACACAGCGTTGGTGGGACATGATGGCAGACATCATGGAGGTGAACCCAGACAACTCGCCTGTTACGATTCCCATTCAAGAGGTGTTCCATCTGGATTGAAAGGCTTATGATAAAGTGGTTGCTGGCGATAGCCCTTTTCATGGGAAGCCTGACGGTATGCCAGGCTGTTCCAGAGGTGAAATGGGACAAGTATGGGCTGATGATAGACGGCAGACGCGTCTGTCCCGTCATGGGCGAAATCCACTATTCCCGTCTGCCTGTCGACGAGTGGCAACGTGAGGTGCGGAAAATGAAGGAGGGTGGGGTGACCATTGTGGCTACCTACGTGTTCTGGAATCATATCGAAGAGCGTGAGGGCATCTTCCGCTGGGATGGTCAGCGGTGCCTGCGCCGATTCCTTGAGATATGCAAGCAGGAAGATATGCCCGTAGTGTTGCGCATGGGACCGTTCTGTCACGGCGAGGTGCGCAATGGTGGCATTCCCGACTGGATGTTTCAGAAGGGCTGTAAGCTGCGCGAGCAGAACCCTGTGTTTCTCGGTTTTGCTGAGAAACTATACCGTCAGATATTCACACAGGTGCAAGGGTTGCAATGGAAAGACGGAGGCCCTGTGATTGCTGCCCAGTTTGATAATGAGTATCGTGGACGGGGCGAATACCTGATGGCGCTGAAGAAAATAGCCCAAGAGACAGGCTTCGACCTGCCTTTCTATACCCGTACGGGGTGGCCTGAACTGCGCACACCTGTCCCCTTTGGCGAGATGCTGCCACTCTATGGCGACTATGCCGATGGCTTCTGGGACAAGGAGACTACGGAGACCTGCGGAAACTACTATAAGGCATTTAACTTCAAGGCTTTCCGCTCGTCAACGGCAATAGGTACCGACCTCCTGGGCAAGCAAGAGGAGAAGGTGAACAAGGGCGACGAACAGTATCCTTATTTCACCTGTGAACTGGGAGGAGGAATGGCTACCGCCTACCACCGCCGTCCTTACGTCTATCCGGAAGATGCCTATTCGATGGCATTGGTAAAGTTAGGCAGCGGTAGCAATCTGTTAGGCTATTATATGTATCATGGAGGCTCTAATCCTGAGGGAGAGCTGCATACGTTGAACGAATGCCAGACATCGCCGGGAACGGCCAATAACGACCTGCCTGTGGTGACTTACGACTTCCAGGCACCGTTGGGCGAGTTCGGGCAGACTTATCCACATTATTATATATTGAGGCCCCTTCATCTGTTCATGCGCGACTATGGTCATGAGCTGTCAACGATGGAGGCAACATTCCCTGTTTCTCAGGATATCAGGAAAGGAGATGACAGTCAGCTGCGCTGGGCCTGTCGCTCAGCGGATGGCAGCGGCTTTATCTTCGTTAATAACTACGAACGTCTGCAAAACCTCTCTGCTAAGAAGAGTGTAGAACTCTCGCTGGGCGATGTCCGCTTGCCCAAGATGCAGATTCCTGCTGGCACAATGGCCATCTTCCCCGTCAATATCGACGGTATCCGCTATGCCACAGCTCAGTTGGTGGCTAAACGTGATGGCAAGATTTATATGATGCAGATTAAGGGCATTCCCACAACCATCGCCCTTCAGAACGGTAAAACGTTGAAGAAAGTAAAGCCTCTGGGGATGGATAAGCCGGTATATGGCAATATATACCTGCTGACGCGCCATGAGGCAGAGCACTTCGGATTGCCTGAGCAAGCTCCTCAAAAGGTGAGCCAGCTGACATGGAAGCAGGAGAAAGAGGCAGGGGAACTGCGTACGATAAAGAAAGGAAAGGCTAAGGTGGCAGAGGCTCCAACGGAGCAAGACTGGCAACAGGCAGCCGTCTATCGTATCGAGCTCCCTGTAGCGGAAGCAAATTCTTCACTCTTCACTCTTCATTCTTCACTCCTCAGCATCAGCTATCGTGGCGATTGTGCCAGACTGTATGCCGACGGCAAGCTGATAGCCGACAATTTCTACTATGGTCGTCCGTTCCTGTATGGTTTGTGGCGACTGCCCAAGCATGTGAATTGTCTGGAGCTGCGCATACTGCCCCTGCAACCCGATGCTCCTATCTATTTGCCTCGTGAGGCAGACAAGACGGCAGGAGAGCATGTCCACAAAATAGAAATCGTAAGCGTAGAACAATGAAACCTATCCTGACATCATTATTGACCATTGTCCTCTGGGTGTCTTCATGGAGCCCGGTGAAGGCACAGGAGACGCTCTCCTTGGCGGGAGCGTGGGACTTTGCAACGGGAGAGCAACCGATATACAAGGACTACGTGATGTTGCCGGGTTCTATGCTGACCAACGAGAAAGGCAACCTTGTCAATGTCAATACCCAATGGACAGGTTCACTCTATGACTCGTCGTTCTACTTCAACCCCTATATGGAGAAATATCGCCATGAGGGAGAGATGAAGTTTCCCTTTTTCCTGACTCCAAAATACCATTATACGGGCAAGGCATGGTATCGCAAATTGGTCTATGTACCCCGTGACTGGCGTTATGCACGGGCTTTCCTCTTCTTGGAGCGCCCCCATATCGAGACTACCGTCTATGTCAATGGACACAAGGTGGGGCATCAGATGTCACTATCGGCACCGCATGAGTACGAGGTGACGAAATGGTTGAAGCCCGGTGAGAAGAACGAGATAGCTATCTGTGTGTATAATGGTATCGAGAATGTCTGCGTAGGACAGGACTCCCATTCCGTTACCGACCAGACTCAAGGTAACTGGAATGGTATTGTGGGACGCATCGAGCTACAGGGGAAACCGGCAGATGTCTGTATCCGTAGCGTGCGCGTCTATCCGGATTTGTCGAAAAAGGTGGCTAATATCTTGGTGAAAGTTGACAATAAGTCAGCCTATCTGCCACAGTTCATTACTTACGCAGAGGCTGTCCTCGTGGAGTCAGACAGTGTGTTGCGAGTGGCGTGCAAGCCCACTCTTGTCGATGCCGACGAATATGTGATACAGCTCGATATGTCGAAGGCTTTTCGCACCTGGGACGAGTTCTCGCACAAAGTATACCAGCTGACGGTCCATGCCCATAACGACAGCTATCAGACGCAGTTTGGCATGCGACAGATGACGGTTGATGGCTCTCGGTTGCTGATGAACGGAAAACCGGTGTTCCTGCGTGGAACGTTAGACAACTGCTGTTTCCCCGAGACAGGCTATCCCCCCACTGATGAGGCATCGTGGGAGCACGTGTTCCGCAAATGCAAGGAGTATGGCATCAACCATATCCGTTTCCACTCCTATTGTCCACCGGAAGCAGCGTTCAACGTCGCTGACAGGCTGGGACTCTATCTCCAGCCTGAAGGTCCTACGTGGCCTAATCATGGTGTCAAGCTGCGTCGTGGAATGGCTATCGACCAGTACCTGTTGGATGAGAGTCGGCGTATCATCGATACTTACGGCAATCATCCTTCCTTTACGATGATGGCGGCAGGCAACGAACCTGCAGGTGACTGGGTGAGCTATTGTCGTGACTGGGTAAAGCTGATGAAGCAGTACGACTATTCCAAAGTCTATTGTGGCGCTTCTGTTGGGGGCGGCTGGGCTTGGGATGACGGTTCCGAATACCATGTCAAGGCGGGAGCCAGAGGTCTCGACTGGGACAGGCAGGCACCCCATAGCGATGATGACTATTACCAGCAGTTGCTCTTCCCTCGGAATTATAAGGATACCGTTCCTAACAACTCGCCCATTGTAGCCCATGAGCAGGGGCAGTGGTGTGCCTTCCCTGATTTCAAGGAAATATCCCAATACAAAGGGGTGTACAAGGCTCGGAACTTTGAAATCTTCCAAGACCTGTTGCGCGATAACGGTATGGCTTCCCAGGCAGAACATTTCCTGATGGCCAGCGGGCGTCTGCAGGTGTTAGCCTATAAATACGAGATAGAGCGTAACTTACGGACGAAAGACTATGCTGGTTTCCAGCTCTTAGGACTCAACGACTATAGTGGTCAGGGTACTGCACTTGTCGGTCCGCTGAATGTCTTTTGGCGTGAGAAAGGCTATTGTACGGCCAGTGACTGGCGTCAGTTCTGTAGTGCCATAGTACCCTTGGCCCGATTCCCCAAATTCGTCTACACCAACAATGAGACGCTTCGCATTCCTGTCGAGGTCTATAATGCTTTCGCCACGAGTCTGAAGGATGCCCATGCCCTCTATACCATCAGCGATGGTGAAAAAGTGCTCTGTCAGGGCGATTTGTTTGCTGGCACATTGCCTGTTGGTAAGAATATAGCCATTGGTACTGTTGAACAGTCCCTGACCACCATCACCGAACCACGCAAACTGACGCTGACGGTTCAGTTGTCTGAGAATATAAAGAACCAGTGGGAGTTCTGGGTTTATCCCGAAACGCTTGACGACATAGACGCCAAGAATGTGTATATCAGCGATACGCTGGATGCCAAAGCGCAGAACATACTGGCCAAGGGGGGCATGGTGCTGTTGACGGCTGCTGGCAAGGTGAAATACGGTAACGATGTACGACATACCTTCCTGCCCGTGTTCTGGAATACCTCGTGGTTCAAGATGCGACCGCCTCATACCACAGGGGCTTATATCCAGAGAGAACATCCTCTGTTCCGCAGTTTCCCGACAGACGACTGGCAGAATCTGAACTGGTGGGAGTTGACCAACAAGGCGCAGGTCATGAATCTGGCAGAGTTCCCCGTGGATTATCAGCCGTTGGTGCAGCCTATCGACACATGGCATGTCAGTCGGAAGTTAGGCATGCTGATAGAGGTGAAGGTGCTGAAAGGACGTCTGCTCATGACAACGATGGATATTACTCGTCATCTCAGCAGTCGACCGGTTGCCCGCCAGTTGCGCCATAGTATTTTGCGCTACATGCAAAGTCCTGATTTTAATCCTAAGACCACAGTGGCGCCAGACGTTATCCGCCACCTCTTCGAGCAGGAAGCCCCTGCAATTAACATGTACACCAAGGATTCGCCCGATGAATTAAAGCCAAAATTAAATAATTAAATATGATGAGAAAAGTAGTATTATGTTTGTTGGCTGTGCTGACATTGACAGCAACTGCCAAGCCAAAGGCAAAGAAAGCTGTAGAGACATGGCCGGATGGCACAGTGATGGATGCATGGTTCAAAGACACCACAAAAGTTGAAGTCGGCAAACTGGGCAAGCAGTATGTGTTGACTGATTATGGGGTGGTGGCTGGTAGTCCGCAGGTGCAGACTCAGCTGATTCAGGCTGTCATTGACCGTTGCGCCCAAGAGGGAGGAGGCGTGGTTGTCGTTCCTCAGGGTACATTCATGACGGGAGCACTGTTCTTCAAGCAGGGTACTCATCTGCATCTCCGTGAGAGTGCCACGTTGAAAGGCTCCGACCGCATCATCGACTATCCTATTCTCACTACCCGCATCGAGGGTGAGACCTGCAAGTATTTCTCTGCGCTCATCAATGCCGATGGGCTTGATGGCTTCACCATCAGTGGCCGGGGGACTATTGATGGCAATGGCTTGCAGTACTGGCAGGAGTTCTGGATTCGTCGCAAGTGGAATCCTCAGTGTACCAACAAGGATGCCCAGCGTCCTCGCCTGACCTATGTGTCTAATTCCAAGAACGTCACCATTCAGGATGTGCATCTTGTCAACTCCCCTTTCTGGACTAACCATGTCTATAAGAGCCACCATGTGCGCTATTTGGACTGTTACATCTATGCACCCACAGAGAATATCTTCGCTCCTGACCCCAAACGCGGAGCTCCCTCTTCTGATGCGATAGATATCGACGTCTGCACGGATGTGCTCATCAACGGTTGCTTTATGCATGTCAACGACGACGCGGTAGTGCTGAAAGGCGGTAAGGGCACATGGGCTGACAAGGATGAGACCAATGGCCCTTGCGAGCGTATCATCATCCAGAACTGCCGTTATGGTCGCGTTCATGGCTGTCTGACGTTAGGCTCCGAGTCACTTCACGACCGTAACATCATTCTGCGTAACTGCCATACCGAGAATGCCAATCGTGTGTTGTGGCTCAAGATGCGTCCTGACACTCCTCAGCATTACGAGTACGTCACCGTAGAAGGCATCACCGGCCGGTGCGAGCGTTTCCTCTTTATTCAGCCGTGGACACAGTTCTTCAAGCCAGGCGACCGCGAGATGCCGTTGTCACGCTGCAACAACATCACGCTGCGCAACATTCAGGTGAAAACAAAGAAGATGCTGGATGTGAAGACCTCCGACAAGTACGAACTGATAGATTTCACCCTCGACGGCCAGCCCATCGACTTCACGCAGTTTGCTCCGGCCACTAAGGAAACGACACCAAAGGTGTACTTATAGCTCTATCAGTCAAAAAAAACAGGTAAAAAGTTGCTTGTTTGGAATATTTTTTGTTACTTTGCACCGCATTAGTAATGTTTTTACACTTTTGTACTATAAACGGAGAAATACTTAACAACTAACATTTATGCTTATGAAGAAAATTTTTACGCTAACAATGCTCGCCCTGCTTGCGGTGGGGAGCGCAAATGCACAAGGTCTTCGCAAGACGTGGGATTTCACCAAGGGATTCAGTTCGAAGACAGTTAATGCACTGAAAGCAGACCAGGAAGAGTTTGGTGATAACAAGTACTGGCGAAACTATGAGGGTGATGCCACGAAAGCTGATCAACAACACTTTTGGAATGCAAGCAAAGATGCTAAAAACAGTGAAGGTTATGCCTGTACCCATAATGGTGGTGTGGAGAAAGTAATAGAGGAACTGGATGGCCTGGTACTTGGTATGAGCAATGCCAAAAAGTTTGTCGTTACTTATGATGGTGCTCAGACTGATGATCAAACTGGACAGGCTCCCGGTGGAAAGGTTCCATATGGGAAAAGTTATATTTGGCTGAATGGAAGCAATGAAACCATTAAGTTTAAAGCTGCGGTTAATCAGACGATAAAAATTGGTGTTGAGTCTCATGCTGCAACCTATAAAGAAGCTGCACCTGAAGATAAAACTCATAAAAACTGGCGCGGTATCTCTTTGGCAACTTCAACAGGTTCTTTGGTATTGAAACAAGGCGAACCGGTTACTTATTATTATTCAGAATGTGAATGGGAACTAACTGGCACAGAGGGAGATATAGCGGAATTGACTATCAAGTCAACGAGTGGATGTCATATTTATTATATTATTGTAGGAGAAGGTGATGACCCCAATGCTAACAAGACCAAGGTTTCATATCTGACTAATGGTGATGCTACTCAGGAGACTGCATATCAGAAACTGACTGCTAATGAGTCGCTTGTAGTGACAGCGATGGATGCCGCTACTGTAACAGCTGATGCCTTAAAGGCTAACAATGTAACCGTAATCAGCCCCTCACTTCCTGCTGACCATGCTGCTGTTTCTGTCTTGAAAGAAGCCATGCCCTTTACTCCAATTCTAAACCTGAATGCTGACCTCTATGCCGCCTGGGGCTATGGTGAGAAGGCAACAGGTGAGCCTTTTGCCCTTATTAAGAACTTGAAGAGTGATATGTTTGCAGACTTTGTTAAGGATGAGGACTACATTGAGACGGATGGCTTAAACGGTATGACGTTTGATGTTGCCCAGCTGACTGGTGTAAAGCCTGGTGATTATTTTAAGGATGATGATATATTGTCTGAGGACGTTTCTGGGAGCATAGTATATATTCATACTCATAATCCTTATCACAATGGTTACGTTTATCTGCCTCAAGAGGCAACGAGCTCTGCTAAACTGCTGGCCAATGCCATTGATATGCTGAAGAGTTCCAAGGCTGAAGTGACTCAGGTGTCTGCTCCTAAGATAAAGCTTGAGTATAAGAACCTGAATACAAATATCGTGCTGTCAATGGCTGCATCAAATATGCCTAAGCCACATATTTATTACACGCTGGACGGAACAGACCCAACGACAGCCAGTGCAGAATACACCGATGTTATCAATGTGACTTCAGCTTGTACGGTAAAGGCTGTAGCCATAGCAGAAGGCTATACGCTGAGTGACGTGGCTTCTGCTACAGTCGAGATTTTCTCCCAGCCGGCAACTCCTACTATGAGCAAGAATTTTGAAGACGGAAAGACAACAGTTACTCTTGCCTGCGCTACAGAGGGAGTAGATATCTGGTACAACTATAGTGCGACCAATGATACAACCAAGTCCATGAAGTACGCTGAGCCATTAGTTATCACGGCACCTGTTACGCTGACCGCTTTTGCTGTAGTCAATCGACAGGTGTTCTCAGAGTTAGCTACTGAGCGTGTATTGGTTAAGGATGCTGTTGTTCGTCAGGATGTGATAGGTCATTTCGATGCTAATGCAACTGATTGGCAAAGTGGTAGCGGTAGTACTATCTATTATTTCTCATGGGGTAAGAACGCAGCAAGCATCTATGATACAACAAAAGACCCTGTTTCTAAGACGACAGACCCGGAGACTGGTGATGAGAAAAATGTTTATCCTGAAAAGGATTATGAGGTTTATGTTCCTGAATCTGAGACAAATGTTTGGGAAGTTATGTCTAAGGGTCAGGTTATGATATGGCAGAGTCTAAGTGCAGGTAAGGATGCAGGAAATGCTGAGGGATATAATCCTGAAACATCAGGCGACATTATTGACTACGCTCCTATTACGAATAATGATATCCAGTTTGGAGGAAAAACAAGTGGCGAGCCTTGTACAGGTGCTATCCAATCGCTTGGTAAGTTCCAAGGCCCATTCAACTTTGTGACGTATGTAGGTACTGCTGCCGGTGGTGAAAATGTAGGTCGCATGCAGCTGCAAGTGTCTGCTGATGGATCTAACTGGACTAATGTTGGCGATGAGATGGTGACATCTACTGTTAAGCGTCTCTGGAAGGGTTATGTTCGTAGTTATGAGGTCACAGACGAAGTTTATGTACGTCTTGTCCAGGTAGGCGGTGGATCCAGCGTTCAGATTTACGATATCTATGTACTGAACTATGGTGAGAAGTCTGCTGAACTCAAGGCACAGTATGATGAAGAGTATACAACTGGAATTGAGACCGTAGTCGACAAGAAGGCTAATGCCGCTGCTACAGGCATCTACAATATCAATGGTATTCGTCAGCAGACATTGCGTCGCGGACTGAACATCGTTGTGATGAGCGATGGCAGTGTACGTAAGGTGATGGTGAAGTAATAATCGTCGGAATATGAAAAATCGGTGCATCCTTTGGTGGTGTACCGATTTTTTTGTACCTTTGTCACCTTGAATCATATAAATAATGTACGCGATATGAACAAACTACGACTTTTTATGATGGCTTTGCTGACCGAAGCTGCTATCAGTATCAATGCCCAAGTGACTCCTGTGAGCCAGATGGAGAAGCTGGACCGTGGCCTTGTGGCTGTTCCTGTTTCTGCCACTTCCAATTTTGTCAGTTGGCGATTGTTAGGAACCGACAATAAGGCAGCTATATCCTTTGACTTGCTGCGCGATGGCAGTGTGATAGCCTCTGGGCTTACCAAGACTAACTATCAAGACAATGCGGGTTCTGCTTCGTCTAAGTATCAGGTGGTAACCAAGGTAAACGGAGAGACTGTTGAGATCTCAGCCGAGATTCAACCATGGGCAGCCAAATACAAAACCCTGAAGCTGGACCGTCCACAGGGCGGCACAGACTCAAAGTGGACGAATAGCGATGTCACCGTTGGTCCCACGAGTGCCACCTATGCCTATTATCCCAACGATATGAGTGTTGGCGATGTGGATGGTGACGGACAATACGAATTGTTCCTTAAGTGGGAGTCTACCCATGCTCAGGACAACTCACGTAGTTTGGGAGCAACGGGCAATACGATTATTGACTGCTACAAGATGGACGGAACACGTCTCTGGCGTATCGATTTAGGAAAAAACATCCGCGATGGTGCTCATTATACCCAGTTTATGGTCTATGACTTCGATGGTGATGGTAAAGCCGAAATGATGTGCAAGACGGCAACCGGCTCTGTCGACGGCTTGGGTAATTATGTGAATCAGGCTGCTACTGATGCTACCATCAAGGGTCACGATAATACCAAAGACTATCGTAATTCGGGTGGGCATATCCTCAGTGGACCGGAATACCTGACCGTATTTGAAGGATTGACAGGTAAGGCTATCCATACCACTTGGTATCTGCCAGGACGTGCGGGAACAGGTGATAGTGGTTCCACATTGGAAAGAGGTGTTGAGTTAGGCAAGGTAAGTACCTTCCCCTCAGGATTCTGGGGTGATAACTATGGCGGTCGTTCTGAGCGTTTCTTGGCAGCTGTAGCCTATATCAATGGTGCAGACAAGCCTGCTTGTGGCATCTTCTGTCGTGGTTATTACTCTAAAGCTTATGTATGGGCAGTAAGTTTTGATGGTACTCGCCTCCACACCGAGTGGCTCCATGCCTCGCCCAATTCTAAAGAGTGGTTGGTCTTTGCCTCTAAATGGGAAGATGGTCAGGCTGGCCTGGAATATACTATTGACGGCGATAAGTTGAAGCGTATACCTATAAAAACAGCATCTGCTAATACCAGTGGCGCCAAGTCATCGGATGGTACTCAGAATGTGGGCAGTAACACCCTCTTTGGTAATGGAAACCATAATATGTCCGTTGCCGATGTCGATGGTGATGGCTGTGACGAGATTCTCTGGGGGGCAGGTGCCTTGAATAATGATGGTTCGCTGCTTTATGCTACGGGCTATGGTCATGGCGACGCTATTCACGTGGGAAAGATGATTCCTGACCGTGAGGGCTATCAGGTGTTCGATGTTCATGAGGAAAAGTTGGTTGCTGCTCATGGCTCATGGGATTTGCACGATGCTCGAACTGGTGAAATTATCTGGCATGGTGGCAATGCAGGAGCAGACAATGGTCGAGGCATGGCGGGTGACCTGACGGGTCAGAATGGTTATGAGTTCTGGTCGAGTGATGAGCACAATCCCCGCAATGCGGTATCGGGGGCAACTGCTATCAATAAAAGTTGCTCTGTTAACTACCGCATCTATTGGGATGGCAGCTGCCAGGACCAGTTGTTTGATGGCTCTTACAAATACAGCAATAGTGACAGCTGGGCACAGACTGCTCATGCTGAACCGGTAATCACCAAATGGAATGGAAGTAGTTTCTCTACTATTCAGTCGTTCTATAGTGAAGCCTATAAATATGCGCAGACTGCCAACTATACCAAGGCTACACCTTGTCTGCAGGCAGATATCCTGGGTGACTGGCGTGAGGAACTGATTATGTGGAACAAGAAAGATTCTGCTGAGATTATGATTTTCTCGACTTGGACACCTACAGAATATGCTGTGCCAACCCTGATGCACGATCATACCTATCGCATGGGTGTGGCTTGGCAGAACACGGCTTACAACCAGCCGCCTCATCTGGGTTACTATCTGCCAGATTATATCAACGGTAAGATAACAGGAATTATTGGAATACATGAAGACAAGAATACAGGAAAGCAAGACGGTAGCTGGTATACTCTCAGTGGTATGCGACTGAATGGCATGCCTACCCAGAAAGGATTGTATATTAAGAACGGACGAAAGATAGTGATTAAATGAAGAAAGTAATATTTTCATTGTTGATGACGATGGTGGCATCTACTGTCGGTGCCCAGATTACCCCTGTCAGCCAGATGGAGAAACTGGATAGAGGTGTGGTGGCACTGCCTGTAAACAGTGGAAGTGGCAATTTCGTCAGTTGGCGATTCCTCGGTACTGACGATAACAAAACTTGCTTCGACCTGTTGCGTAATGGTACAACCATTGCTAATGACCTGACGGTAACGAATTACACCGATGCTGGCGGTAATAGTAGTTCGACCTATCAAGTCAAAGCAAAGGTAGACGGGGAAGTAGTCAGCACTTCCGAGTCTGTAAAAACTTGGGAGATGCCCTATAAGCAGTTGAAGTTAGATCGTCCTACTGGTGGAACGTATCCTTGGCGCGATCAATACAAAGAGAATGGCAAAACCCTTTATACGGATTTCTATGATAAAGAATACACCTATTCCCCCAACGACTGTTCTGTAGGCGATATAGACGGTGATGGGCAGTATGAGCTAATTGTCAAATGGGCTCCAAGTAATGCTCAAGACAACTCACAAACGTTCGGTAAGACAGGAAATGTGTATCTGGACTGCTATAAATTTGATGGAACCAAATTATGGCGCATCGATTTGGGTATGAACATCAGAGCCGGTGCCCACTATACCCAATTCCAAGTATTCGATTTCGATGGCGACGGCAAAGCAGAAATGATATGTAAGACAGCCCCAGGCTCTATAGATGGTATAGGGAACTATGTCAGCCAAGCGGCCACAGACGAAAGAATCCTGAAAGTGGATAATAGCAAAGAGTGGCGCAACCAATATGGTGTTGTTGATGGCGGACAGGAATACCTGACCGTATTCAACGGCGAGACGGGTGCTGCCATTCATACCATCGCATACTATCCCAACCGTAATGCGAAGGCAGAACTGAGTGAGGCAACAGGGACATTCAACTGGGACGACCGTTCAGGAAAGAGCGATAAGGGAAACTATGGTAACCGAGGCGAACGTTTTTTAGCTGCTACTGCCTATTTGGACGGACCAGACAAGAATCCTAGTGGAATCTTCTGCCGTGGCTATTATACCTACGCCTACGTCTGGGCTGTAGATTTCGATGGAAAGGAACTGAAGACCAAGTGGCTACATTCCTCAGATACCAAGACAACGTATAAGGTGATGGATGCTGAGGGAGCGACAAAACAATATACTGGTACTATCTGCACCTCAGGATTGGGACGCTATACCATGTATGCCAACGGAAATCATAACATGAGTATTGCCGATGTGGATGGCGATGGCAAAGATGAAGTCATTTGGGGTTCTGCAGCGCTTGACGATGATGGTAAGATGCTCTATTCCGTAGGATTTGGTCATGGTGATGCCATACATCTGGCTGATCATTGCCCTGATCGCCCTGGCTTGGAGCTTTTCGATGTACATGAGGAGAAAGGAACATATGCCTGGGACCTGCATGATGCTGCCACAGGTGAGATTATTTTGAAGGGTGGTCCTGAGGGTGTTGATAATGGCAGAGGTATGGCTGGAAACTTCTACGATAATGAGCGTGGCTCACTCTTCTGGTCCGCAGCAGATGGTCAGCAGCGTAGTGCTGCTACTGGAGAGGTTGTCGCTAGTGGAGGCGTCACAACAAATTTCCGCATCTATTGGGATGGTGACCTTCAGGAAGAACTTCTGGATGGAACAAAAATCGACAAGTGGACGATGAACGGTAAGAATCGCCTGTATATCAAAGGGAAGAACCCTTATGACTATAATTCTTCAAGCAGCTGCAACGGGTCGAAAGCTACTCCGAACTTGCAGGCTGACCTTTTTGGTGACTGGCGTGAGGAAATTATTCTGTGGTCTACAGCAGATAATGCCACGCTTAATATATTCTCTACCAATACTCCTACAGAATACCGAGTACCAACGCTGATGCACGATCATACCTATCGCATGGGTGTGGCTTGGCAGAACACGGCTTACAACCAGCCGCCGCATCTGGGTTACTATTTGCCAGACTATATCAGTGGCAAGCTAAATACAGGTATCACCGAGGTACGGCATGCTGATGTCAAGGTTGACCGTTGGTTTACCCTTGGTGGACAGCAGTTGGATGGAGAACCTACTCAGAAAGGACTTTATATTAAGAACGGACGTAAAATCATTATCAAATAACGATGAGAAAAATAATTATTGGGGCTTTGCTGGCTATCTGCACAACTGTAAGTGCCCAGCAACTGGCCTTCCCTGAAGCGCAAGGCTGGGGACGTTATGCTACAGGTGGCAGAACGGGTAGTGTCTATCACGTTACAAATCTGAACGACTCTGGTTCAGGCTCTTTGCGCGATGCTGTGAGTCAACCTAACCGTATTATAGTATTCGATGTGTCTGGTGTCATTCGCATTAACTCGCGTATGGTGTTCAAGAACAACCTTTATGTGGCTGGTCAGACTGCTCCAGGAGAAGGCATCACGGTGTATGGCGACGGCGTGTCGTTCTCAGGAGCCGACAATATCATTGTGCGCTATATGCGTTTCCGAATGGGTGCTGTGGGCACGAAGGACAAGGATGCCGGAGGCATAGCCAATGGACAGAACATGATATTCGACCATTGCTCCTTCTCATGGGGACAGGACGAGAACTTCTCCATCAACTGGGATAACAAAGGGACTGCTCCTCAGAATATCACTCTGATGAACTGCATCGTGGGACAGGGACTGATGACTCACTCGGCAGGCGGACTGATGCAGGCCGACAACATCTCCCTTTACCGTATCCTGCTGGTGGACAACTCTACGCGTAACTTCAAGGTGAAGGGTACTAATCAGTATGTCAACAACCTGGTGTATAACTGGAAGAATGCTGCTTATAACATGGGAGGCGACTCGGAGGGACAGTCGTATGCCAATATCGAGTCGAACCTCTTCATCAACGGCCCTGCTGTGGGTGGCAACTGCCTGACGGGTGGTAATGCCAACTTCCATTTCTATGGAACAGACAACTGGCAGGACTCGAACCGTGATGGTGTTTACAACCCGGAGGAGTTTACGGGTGATGGCGGTGGAGACCGTCAGGCCACGCCCTACGACTATCCTGCGTTGGAGAAGTGGGCTGCTAATGATTTGGTGGAGAAACTGCTGCCTGATGTGGGTGCTTCGCTGCCTTATCGTGATTTGGCTGACTGCTATATGATTGACGAGGTGCTGTCTTTCGGTAAGAAAGGCAATCTGATTACCAACGAGAACGAACTGCCTATCGGGGTTCCTACTTCATGGTCATGGTTTAAGGGTGAAAAGCTGGCTGACAGTGACAATGATGGAATGCCAGATACCTGGGAGAACGCCCATGGCTTGAAACCTAATGACGCATCAGACGCCATGGAGATTGCAGAAAACGGCTATGCCAATATTGAGAATTATATCAATGGCATCACCAAGGCTGACCGCCAATTCTTCCTGCGTGCTCCGATGTTGCTGGAACTCACGGAAGCCACGACAAACAGCCTGACCTTGACGTGGGCAGACTATTCTGACAACGAGGAGGGTTTCATTGTAGAGATGAAACAAGGTGATGACTTCGTGGAGATGGGACGAACGAAGGGAAGTGCCTTTACCATTGAGAATGCTGGGCTGCAGCCCGCCACAGCCTATGTGGTCAGGGTATGTGCTTATCAGGGAGAAACGAAGTCGGAGTATACCGCAGAACTGACGGTGAAGACACGCCCCGAACAGGTGGATATCATTGATGTGGAGACCTTTAAGGGAGATGGTGACGGTGAATGGCTCATCAATCCGTTGGACGATGAGGTTGTCACACTGGCTGAGGCCACACCTAAAAAAGCGGTGGTCGTTTATTCGGATGCCCACGTTACCATCAATGGTGATGGCTATCTCAGTGGCTCAGCCTCTTTGAACAAGGCTGGTGAGGGAACACTCACCATCGCCACCGACCAGCAGTATGAGGGTGCTACAGTGCTGCATCAGGGAGTCTATGAGTTCTCAACGCTGAAGAATGGTGGCGTTGCCAGTGGCTTAGGCATGAGTCAGGAGTTTGCCCAGAACTGGATTATGGACGGAGGTGTCTACAAATACACAGGAGCAACAACGTCTACCAACCGCTCAGCCCGTCTGTATAATGACACCGAACTGAATATCGCCAACAAGGATGCCAAAGTTACCATGAGTGGTTCTATAGAAGGTCAGGGTAACCTTATCATAGACGGTGAGGGATGTATCACCGTAGCAAAGGATAATACGTCTTTCTTCGCTTTCGATGGTAATTTGACTATGCGTGGTGGATCCATAGTGCTGGAGGGAGAGAAAGCTTCAAAGGCTGCATTGGGTACTGCTTCCAAACTTATTATGGCTGGTGGAGAGTTTATTACTCACAGCGAGAACGATAAGAATCCAAAGTACACCTTCCCCATAGAGACCTTAGCTGGTACAACATCTAAAATCTCTTTTTACCGCAATTGTGAGATGGCTAATAAGGTAAGTGGAGCAGGTACCTTGGAGTGGGAGGTCAACTGGGTTCGTGAATATCTGGAAGGAGACTGGACTGGTTTTACAGGAACAGTTATAGTCAACGGTACAGGAACGGCAGGTAATAGCCAGTTTGCAATGAGCAAGAGTGATAGTTGGGTTGGTATACCTAATGGAACGCTCTATTTGAAAGGTAATGCACAGGTTGTAGGCTCAAAGAACCAGTCGACACGTCAGTTGGGCGGTCTTTCTGGTGATAAGGGAACTTACCTGTCTGGATTCGATGTGAAGAATGCAGGAAGTGGTACCTGGGTTGTTGGAACAGCCAATACCAATGAGACATTCAACGGAGTAATAGATAATCGTAGTCAGAGTGGAAAAAATGGCACGACCTCTATTGAGAAGCAGGGCAGTGGTGAATGGCGACTGACGGGTGCCAATGTGTATAGCGGTACGACGTATGTTACTGCCGGAAAACTGATTGTGAACGGCAAGCATACCGGTACAGGCGCGATTACTGTCCGTAAGGGAGCCACGCTGGCTGGTAAGGGAACGTTAGCTGCCAAAACAACGGTCAACGTGGGTGGTATGCTGCAAATAGGCGACACACTGGCTACAGACAAGGGACTGACCTTTAGCGGTGGACTCCAGCTGAATACAGGTGCTATCCTGAAACTCAACGATGCCATGGCCGAGGCTGTCTGGCAGGCAGGTGATGAAATCCAGGCTTTTACCGGTACGGTTACGGGGCAGTTTGCTGAGATTCAGCCAGCCACCCCAGGTGAAGGCTTGATGTGGGATACTACCGACCTCTATACCAACGGTGTCCTGAAGGTGGCTGTAAATACGGCTATCAGTGCTGTTCAGGCCGATGAAACCGCTTCTGAATACTTCACGCTAAAGGGCGAGCGCACGATGACTCCTGGCAAGGGGCTCTATCTGAAGCGCACGATGACCGCTGACGGTCGCATCGTAACGAAGAAAGTCGTCCGCTGACGGCATTACGGCTCACTCTTCACGAGATTACGGCTCACCATCGACGAGATTACGGCTCGTTACAAAAGAGAATCCCCGCAGCTTCTGATGAGCTCCGGGGATTCTCTTTTATCTATGTCGTAAGGAACGATTGGTGTCTGCCTTATTTGAAGGGCAGATACCAATTGCTCTCTTCTTCCAGTGCAACGGTAGGCTGCTTGTAAGCTAACTTCTTGGCCAGCCACTGGCCTCCGAAGTTGGCGCTATAGGTGCCGGCAGCATTCTTATGACGCGCCAGACGCATCAGGTCGTTGAAGCGATTGCCCTCGAAGGCAAACTCCAGGGCGTACTCGTCGCAGAGCAGGTCCTCAACGGCATTGATAGAGTCGGCAGCGGTTGTTCCAACGTTGACATTGAATGTAGTGCCTATCTCAGCCATCTTCTTGCCTACTATGTCTGCCATCTGGTAAGGTGACAAGCCTGGATTATAGACATTGCTGACGGCATCGTTGGCATAGCCTGTTCCATGGCAATGTACACCATACATGAAAAGCTCGGTGTTGAACTTCGACATGTTGGCATCTGAGAGTAGGGGATAGGTGGTCTGCAGTTTCTGCAGAGTAGCATCGCTCAGATAGTTTGCTGCAAAGAGTCCTGTGGAGATACCGTCCTTGAGGATGGCAAAGGCGGCGTCATACATACCCAGACGATTGAAGGCCTCAGCCAGATGGAGCAGCACCGTGGTGTTGCGATAAAGGGCAACGCGGGCAGTATTGTACTTCGTAATCCATACCGTAATGGAGTCACTCTCATCATCGGTAGTGGTGTGAGTGATGCCAGTATAACGCTGGTCACCCAGGGTGCTGGCATTGATTACCGTTGTCGATGCCGTGCTTGCGGTGGAGAGATAGTAGAATGGCTGTGCCTCCGACAGGGCTACGTAACCTTCACTGGGCTGAATCTGGATTTCGTCAATGTAGCGGCTGTTACCCGTGAGGTCGGTAGAGTAGTAGTCATAGCCAAAGGTCTTGGGCAGACTGGTGGTGAGACCTCTCTGTGAATTGGTAGCCATAGGGATGTAAGTGATATACTCATCGCCAATAGTGCTAAAGATGGTCTGCCACAGCCCGGCACCGCGCGTATTGAAATTGGAATAATCAAAGTCAGAGGGTATCTGGTCCAAGTAGATGACGCGCCCATTTCCCATGTATGGCATGAGCCACGCCGTATGGCGCTGGTTGTCGTTGGCCACCTCAGTCAGATAGGTGATGTAGTGCTGGGCAGCCTTGCTAAACTGCTCTGTCTCCAGGTACATATCGCCAAGGACAACATCCACAGGGATGAACAGCTTGGAATACGTAATGGCGCTTCCCGCAGGATATGTGTTAGCTGCCGTCGGAGTGGGGTACGTGGTGTACTGCTCCAAGTCGGGAGCCAGCCTGTCTACGATGCCTGAGAGGTTCAGCTCGGGGAACTGGCTGTTGTCAATATCGGAAATCTTTGTCAGTGGCTGCGTGAAGAAAGGTACCTTGCCATAAGTACGTGCCAGCTGCATATAAGCCCAGGCACGGATGGCCTTGATGGCTGCATACTCCTTCATGACAACCAGGTCAGAGCCTGTGCGCAGCGTGGTGTCACGGTGTGCGATGTAATAGTTACAGTTGTTGATGACACGGTAGTAAACGTAAGCCGAGTCGTATCTGTTAGCCGTGGTGGCCGAGAAGTTGGCCAGCTGGCGAAGGTTGTTATCTGTGTAGACCGTTGTCTTGACGAGGTCTCCACGCATCTCTCCCTGATAGACATACTGGTCGGCCAGCTGCTGCAGTCCCTGGAGGATACCGATGGCATAGAACAGCGAGTCGGTCTTGTCATTCAGTTGAGGGTCAAACACCTGACGCTCGCTGTCTGTCTCCAGCATGTCAGAGCAGGAATAGGAACCGCAGAGGATGCAGATTGCACTGATAAATATTGCTATCTTTTTCATAATCTCTTAACTTTTCGCTCGACCTTCGGTCGCTTTGTACCTTTAGGTCAAAGAGCTTTTAACTTTTAGCTTTTAACTTTTAACTTTAGAGGTTAATCTTTACACCGGCATAGAATGCACGTCCAAGTGCAAGAGCACCACAGTCGATACCCTGATACATCACGCCATTGCCAATGCTGAATTCGGGGTCGCTGCCTTTGTACTTCGTAAACGTGAGCAGATTCTGTGCTTCAGCCCAGACGGACAATCCCTGAAGCCAAGTCCATGTACCTGGAATAGGAATCTTATAACTGATGTTAACCGTCTTGAGTCTGAGGTAGCTACCTTTTTCAATCCATCGGTCGCTGAAGCGGTTGTTGCCCATCGGGTCACCATAGGTGGCACGTGGCAGCTCTGCCTGCTGTCCCTCATAGCGCCAGCGGCCTGTGCTGGATACCTGCTGGTTATAGAATGTGGCACCGCTGTTCAGGATTGAGCGCTGGTAGTTATATACATCATTACCCAGTGAGTAATTGAATGCTAACGAGAGTGTCAGGTCTTTCCATCCTACTGTAGCGAAGATGTTGCCATAGAGGTCAGGGTTCGGATTGCCAATGATGGTCTTGTCTTTTTCGTCAATCTTTCCGTCATTGTTCCTATCCACGAAGTGTACATCACCAGCCTTGAAATACTGAGGATTGCCCGATTCGTCTTCCATGTACAGATATGTTCCATTGCCAGCGGCTTTTGCCTCGGCGTCGGTTGAGAAGACGCCTGCTGTCTCATAGCCATAGAACATGGCTACAGCGTTGCCTACGCTTGTCAGGATGCTGTTGTCGCCATAGACGGAGGTGGTGTAGTCGCCGTCAGACAACTTGGTGACCTCGTTCTTGTAATGGCCCATGGTGGCACCGATTTCTACGTGCCAGTCTTTGGAAACAACGGGCTTGCCGTTGATGGCAAGTTCAAAACCAGTATTCTTCAGTGAGCCGCCATTGCTCCAGTAGTTGTTGATACCTCCAACGGGGTTGGAGAACTTCTTCAGCATGAGCAGGTCGTCTGTCTTGTGGATATAGTAATCGAAGCTTACACCCAAACGGTTGTTGAACAGATAGCTCTGCAGTCCTACGTTGAACTTCTTGGTTGTCTCCCATTTGATGTTGTCGTTACCGATGTTGGTCATCTGGATACCCATGACATTGTTGAAGTATTTGACAGCCGTGAAGCTGGTGCGGGCAGCATAGTTGGAGATGTTGTCGTTACCGCTGACGTCAAATCCTGCATTAAGACGCAGATAGTTCACTACTGAATGCTTGGGGAACCAGTTTTCATTGGTCATCACCCAACCAGCCTGAATGCTGGGGAAGATAGCCCATTTCACACCGAAGAGACCCAGTCCGTCAGCATTATCACCAAAACGGCTGTTGGCCTCGGCCATGAGCGACAGGGTGACGAAGTAGCGGTTCATGTAGTTATAGTCCACATTGCCATACCACTGCAGGTTCTTCCACACGTCATTAGCACCCTCGATACCGGCAATACCGCTGGTAGAAAGTGTCGGGTTCTTGTCGCTGGTCTTGCCTTGATATTCCGTGCTCAGGTCGCTGTTGTCGTAGGAGAAGTAATTGTAGCGGCCACCAATGAAGGCATTGACGGTATGCTTGCCAAACTGACGGCCCCAGTCAACTTGTATTTTACCCATGAGGTTTTGCTCCTTGGCAAACATTGACATGGTCTGTGAGGTGACATTGCCAATCTCAGCAACATTGAACGTAGGAACTCCTGAATAGGGACGGAAGTAGCGCTGGGCATTACGATTCAGCATATAGTAAATATCTGCGGAAAGTTTAAAGCCTTTGCCCATGAGCAGTACTGGAGCCAGACGGAGTGTGAAATAGGTGTTCTCTGCCTTGTTCTTATTATCGCCATTACCATTCTCAATCAGCGAAACGGGGTTGGCCAACTGAGTATTCGTGACAGGATTGCGTGGTGTCTCGCTTGCGGCCAGGATGTCGTCATAGCCGCTAAGCAGGGTCGTGAAACCACCCACGATACTATTATATTGATGGGGTGCCACGAGTGGTGACTTGATGAGAGCCAGGGCTGTCAGCGATGTGATGGTACTTGAAGTGAAATCGGAGGGCAGTCCGTCATCAAATACGTAGTTGTTGGTGCGCGAAATGGCAATGTCGAACTTTGTCGTGAGGTTCCAAAGGATTTTCAGGTCCGTATTGAAACGTACGTTCATGCGGTCAAAGCTGGTCTCCTTAATGGTGTTCTTGGCATCCACATAGCCTACAGAGAGGTTGTACATACCAATGTCATCACCACCCTGCACGTTGATGCTGTAGTTCTGCGTCATGGCATTGCGATACACATCCTTCGTCCAGTCTGTATCATTATGATAGGTATGATAATAATAGTTGGTGGGGTCGTCATTGAGGAAACGGAAACCCTTATACTCGTTGGCATAGGGTAATGTGCCAATCAGCTCAGCAGCATAGGTGCGATATTGGCTGGCATTCATCATGGTCGGCAGGCGCGGAATGAGTTGTACACCAGCGGAAATGTTGGCATCAATGCGCGTTGCCATTGAATGTCCACGCTTGGTGTCGATAATCACTACACCATTGGCACCACGAGCTCCATACAGGGTTGTGGCGTTCTTCAGCACGGTCACTTTCTCGATGTCATCGGGAGAGATGTTGGCGAGCATGTTGTTAAACTGGCAGTCGTGCAACGAGACACGGTTGCGCTGCATGTCCATTTCTACACCGTCGATGATGATGAGTGGCTGGGCATCACTCGTGATGCTGTTCAGACCACGGATAAACATCGAGGCACCGCCATCAGCGGCTGCTGTATGGAGGATGCTGCGTATGTCACCGCCTAACTTGCTGGCCACCTCATTGTCTACAGTCACGCCAAAGCGATTAATCTGTGCCGTGCGTTTGGCTGTATAGTCGGTTCCTGCGTGATACATCGGCTGGAATTTATCGCCCAGCATCTTCACATTGATAGTCATGGTGCTGTCATAGGCAGCCACGCCGACCTGCTGGGGGAGGTATCCTGCGCTATGTACATAGAGAGCGGTGGCAAAGGTGGGCACCTTGATGGTGAAATGACCTTTCTCATCAGTCATCGCCGTATATTGCTCGTTGCCTAATGCCTGCAGCTGCACACCTGCCAGAGGGGTGTTCAAGGCTTGGTCAATGACAACACCCTGTAGGGTCTTGGTTGGATAGACTGCCTGCTTCACCTGTGTGCGCTTGGGCTGCTTGATGGTAGTTGTAGTCTCTTCCTCAAACGTGTCATCATCGTCCGTCTGGGCATAGATGACAGTAGTGAGTCCCAAAGTCATGGTGCAGACGGCAAGCCTCAGACCGCAAGTCTGCCAAAGATGGAATATAGTACGCTTCATAATCATTTCTTATTTTTTTCTTCAAATTCCACGAGTTCTTTCGGCTTCAGCAGGATGCCTGCAATGCGGAGGTCGCGTGAGAAGTCGTTACGGACAGTGCCTGTGACGGCTGAGAACGGAGAAGTGATTTTTATGTTAGGACAATAACCATCGCCCAGACCTCTGTAGCATACAGGGAAGGTAAACTCACCGACATAAAGGGTGTCGACCTTCGAGGTGTCGTTGGTGAAGGCATAGATGGTGTTCTTGTTAGTGGCTGTATTGGTCAGCTTATACTTCGTCCTGAAGGCTTCTGCATCCTGATTCTCGTCGAGGAATACCTGGTCCTTCAGCGTGCCGTTCTTGTCACAGTAGTTCAGCGTGAAGATGACACGATTGGGCTTTGTTACTGCCGTCGATTTAGTCTTGTCAACATTCTCAGGGACAAAGATACAATAGATTTCGTAGGTCGTGCTCAGCACATCTTCAAGATAGAGGTCGAGTTCGGGCTTCGAATAGTTGCCGCTGGGCTCTATCCACAGATAGCGATAGTTCGTTTCGTAAGAATCTGTGAGGTCTACCTTTGTAGCATCTACATTGGTGCTTGTTACCTGCACAGACGTTGTGGAGCCATTGAGGATGCGCGCCTGGTTGTAGGAAGAACTTGCTGAGTAATAAAGCCCAGGATTATAGGTCTCCCACGATGAGACGGCCAGACTGTCAACGATGCGTGCCATACCGTTGCTCATCTTTACATCAGCAATGGTCTGTGCTAAGATGTCGCTTGGGTTGGAAAGTTTGTTGCGAGTCGTCGTATAGAGCGTATCGGTACCTAAGTACGAGGGCTCTCCAATCAGCCAGCGATTATAGCCGTTGTTATTGCTGAAAGAGAGATAGCGTGTCATGTAGCGCGTAGCCAATGAGTCAGCCAGCATACTGCCATCCATAGTAATGGATATCGGAGACGATGCTATCGTGGCACCCTCAGCACCTTTTCTTGCATCAGGAATAAAGGCCTGTGCCAATGTGGTTCCGATATAGTTGAAGCTGTTCTTAATCTTGTTGTATGTACTAATCCACGCCTTGTTCGTGGGAACCAGCATCGTATAGGTACTGTCCTCGTTGTTCATCTTGAAGTTGAGTGAACTCCATAGCGTGTTCTCCGTAATAATCACAGAGTCGACATAGGTCTGGTAGCCATTCACAATAGGACCTGGCACCGAATTCTCCGTGTCCAGATAGGATTGCTCATAGCGGCGGAAGAAGCGACTCAGGGAGTCGATGCTGTAAGCCTTGTTCTGCACGGTGTCGGTGACAAACTCATAGAGGTTGGGGTAGAAAGTAGCCACTCCGTTGAGCGTATGCATCACACCGTTGTTGCTGGGCACGTTGGCAGTGTTCAGCGACACCCCGTCGAAAGTGAATTTGCCAGAACCCGTGAAATCGTAAGACTTCTCGTTGAGCATCAGGATGCGCTCATTGATATTGCCGGAAGCCAGATGGCTGTAGTTGGCAATGTGGTTGTTGACAAACTGTCGCAGCAACGCGCTCTTCCCTAAGCTTTGGAATGTAGAGGCATCATAGGTATTATTCAGTGGCGCCCATACCGTATAACACTGAGTGGCATTAAGGATGCTGTCATAGCCTACCGTCTTCAACAGGTTGGCAAAGTCGCTCAGCTGATCGTTCTGCTGGATGTTCTGCCACAGCGTCTGGTTGGCAGCAGGCACAGTGTCTACTACCGCCTTGTTGTAGTCGTCGAAATCAGAACATGACGTGGCAGTCAGCATCGTGGCTGCCAGCATCATCATTCCTATATATTTATTCTTCTTCATACAATTTTCAATTATCAATTATCAATTTTCAATTGTTTTTAGTACCAGTCCTCCGTGTATTGCTGGTTGTCGAGCACACTGGTGGGACAGAACTCTACAAAGTCGAGGCCAACGGGGAGCAATGGGTTGTCAGGGTTCAGCGTCTTGATGCGCAACCAGTTCTCCTGACCCTGCTTGAGCTCGATACGTCCTAATACGTAGCGAACCGTCATGCTGGCTCCATACTCAAAGCGTCCGTTGTTGGTGGTAGTCCATCCTGTTGACTCAGCATGTCCGCAATAGCTGTACGGACCACGCATGTAGCCACGGTTATGCATGGCGATGTCGGAGGATACACCCATATCGTCTTCCTCAGTGGCATTCGTCAGACCGATTCGTGGGTCGGTTACCTGCACTGAGGCATCAAAGGGCAGTCCAATGGCCTGCATCGAGGTCACACTGGGTGAGCTGCCGATGTAGTACTGCATGAATCCGCCATAACTCATCGGGGCATATACCACTCGAATCTCATAGATGCCTGAAGGTACACTGGGCAGTTTGAAAGCCATGTCATAGCGGCCCCAGAACTGTACCTGGTCTGACTCGAAGCAACGCCATGCGCCATGCAGACAGTATGCCAGACAGAAGTAGTCATCGTACAGCACCATGTTGTCAAAATACTTCGATGGGATACCTGCACGCGAGCCGTCATATGCACTGCCGATGTTACCGTCGCCTGTTGCCCAGTAGCGCTGGCGGTTGTTAATCAGCTCAGGGAACAGTGAGGTACAGTTGACGCGTATACGTTCGTTCAGCACTCCCTTCGGCACGATGCGGTTGTATACCAGCATCTTGTTGATGGGGTGTACGTATCCGTTATAAGCCAGCAGACTTCCAGTACGGAGCACCATTACACCTTCGTCTACCACGGTGTGCATCGACTCAGAGCCTTGCGAGGCCAGCTGGTCTGTCAGCGTATTATTCATGCGGTAGCGGTTGATGTAGAGGTTCTTTCCGTTGCCTATGTTAGAGGGTTCCCAGATTTTCATCATGGTGTGGGGAAGCATCGTCTCATAGTAGTCGTAGGGGTCGGCATCGGGAGCATAGTTCCAGTAAGCGTTCGAACCCTTCTCATACACCAGCTGGTTGACCGACATCGAGGCATACAGGATATGGTAGGCCACAAACATATTGAGTGCATTGAAGCGGTTGGTGTAGTCATCGCCGGTGCTTACCGTAATGCCGTTTTCGCTCAGATAGTCGTACCAGTCTGCGGCGTTAGCATATTGCTCGTTGGCAAATTTTACCAGGTCCTCAAAAGACTTGATATTGTTGGCTTCCATGACTGCGTCTGACTCTGCAAACACGGTAAAGCCCACCTTACAGGTCGTCTCTGCTGAGAGTGCGCTGCTGTAATTCTCACGTGGCAGTTGGGTGAAGCTGAAGGTGCCATCGGCGTTGTCGCCCTTCTTCATAAAGGTAAGCACGGAATCACAGAGACCAGTTCGATGGAAAGCCTCATTGAAGATGGCGTAGGTATCCTTGTTACGCTCCAGCATGTCACCGATGAAGCGCGTGAAGCGTGGGATGACATTATCTATAACATGGAGCAGACCGTTTGTTGCCTGCTTGTCGGAAGCAGTGATGGTGGCCTTGTTGCCAAGGATGGTATTTCCCGTGTCCGAAGAGTAGGAGAACTCATAGCCCAGCATAGTGGATATCTCACCGTTACCTGTCATGGAGACGAGGTCGCGGTAAGTCGTCGTGATGTGGTACTTGACAATGTTGATGCAAAGGCTGTCGGTGAGTCCCTCAAGTGAGTTCTCTGTCATGCCGTTGTGATCAATGACAGCCTCTTTATCATTGTAAAGACTGTCGATATATGCCTGCACACCTTCGTTGGTGGGGGCAAAACAGGTGTAACTTCCATAGGCTGCCATCATTTTGTCATAGCCCACGCGCCCCAGTATGTAGTTGAAGTCGGTGAGCGTGCTGTCCTGTGCAATGAGTGACTCAATGGTCTCGCCTGTGAAGGTATAGAGGTCTGACTCGTCAGGCTCGGGGTTACAGGCTGTGAATGTGGCAGCCAGTATGCATACCCCTGTCAGGAGTGTACTCTTGGTTATATTGATGATGTTAATCTTCATATCGTAGTCCTCCTTAATTAATAGTTCTTGTTAGTGTTATCGTTAGAACTGTAACCTGGGTTTTGCCTTAGCGAAGGACAAATATTCAGGTCAGAGAGCGGTATAGGCATATATAGCCTCGGCTCTGTGTTCATCTTGGCTGCTACGGCATTGCCCTTGCCTGAGAGCTTACGCTTCATAAGATTCAGCATTTCGTCGTAGACTGCTACAAACGACTGGCCTGATTCGTTCTGGTCTGCCAGTACGGTCGTATAGTCGACACCTTCCATGTGTCGATAGCTGTATCGCATCAGGTCGTACCATCGCTTGCCTTCGAAGGCCAACTCGCGTAGGCGCTCAGCAAGGATGAGCTTCTCCATCGTGCTGATGCCGTCGCTGTAGGTGTTCCACTTCAACGAGTCCGACTCCATCTGCTTAGAGCGGAGGTTGACAAACTTCACCAAGTCGAAGGCAGCGTGCAGGTGAGAGACGTCAGCGTCATCTTCAGCCAGAGCTGTCAAGGCTTCTGCCTTCATCAGCATGATGTCGGAGAGTCGGTAGACGATATAGTTCATGTCCAGCGTACTGTTGTAGCCTGGGGCAGTACCCACCTGGCTGGGAGCATTCACGTAAGAATCACCGGCTACATATTTGCGGATGCGGAGTCCGTCGAAATCGCCAACGGTGACCGTAGCACCGGCAGTATTCGTATAGGTGTTGTTCATTGCACGGTAGTCGGTCATAGTACTTCCGCTGGTATACACCTCACCACCATATTTGAAAATAGAGGAAGCATAGAGGAAGGGTACAGTTGCGTCTTTTCCATCGTTATGGTTGAAGTACTGTGCCACGCCTACATTGCCATTGGTGCCATACTGGAACTGTAGCTCAAAGATACTCTCTTCGGCATTTTTGCTGATAAAGACGTTGCTGAATGATTGTCTTCCTTCGCTCAGATAGTAGTCCTTTTCTTCCGTCTCACCACGTTGGCGGATGTGCTGTGACTTTTTGGAGGCGATAATCTTATTGCAGTAGTTTACTGCCTGCTCATAGTCAGTAGCCTGATGTCTTACGCTGCCCAGCCAGAGGTAGATGTCTGCCTGCAGGGCATTGATGGCATCGCGTGTGAAATAGCCCACGCGTCGCCAGTCGGTAAAGGCTGAGGCTGAGATGGCATTCTGCTCGGCTTCCTCCAGGTCTACCAGACAGGCCTTCAACACGCTTTCGGGGTCAGACTGAGCCACGTTGCGGTCTTGGCTGCTGTCGGAGTAGGCATCTGTGATGTATGGTACATCACGGAAGTTGCGTACGAGATAGAAGTAACACAATGAGCGCAATGCCAGCATCTGTGCACGGTCTGACATGTAGTCGCCATTGGTGTAGTTGGGGTCTTCACTCATTACGTCACCTGCGCGATGCAATACGAGATTGCAACGGTTGATGACCGCATAGATGGAAGCCCATGTGGCAAATGTGTTGTCAACCTGAGTGTTACCTAAGTTAATCTCCTCAAGGTCTTCCTTGACGGTGCCGGTGATGCTGGCAACGGGAATGGCTTCTTCTGAGCGCAGGTCGCCCCATACAATCAGTCGTGAGACAACGTCGGCATTCAGCATACGCTGGTAGGCGGCGTTAACCATCAGTTGCACGTCAGCCTTCGACTTCCAGAAGTCCTCGTCTACGGTCTTGTCATCAGGCAAGATGAGGGTGTCAACGCATGATACCATCATGATGCTGGCGACAATCATATATAAATATGTCTTCATAACTCTTAGTTCTAAATTATTATTTCTTGTCTCCATCAGAATCCAACATTGAGAGTAAACGTAAACTGCTTCGAACGCGGAGTCTGCGAAGCATCGGCAGCCACACCATAGCCCTGTGGGGATACTTCTGGGTCTACGCCGCTATACTTCGTCCAGATATAGAGGTTGTTCAGTGATGCATAGGCCTGTAGCTGGTTCAGTCCCCACTTGCTAATCATTTTCTTGGGAAAGTTGTAGGTTATCTGCAAGTTCTGGAAACGCACGAAACCACCGTCTTCCACATATCGGTCGGAGGGCTGGAAGTTGTAAGAGGTGTTGTACATGGCACGTGGAATCGGTGTCATGTCGCCATCCTTACGCCAGCGATAGTTCACTGATGAACATTGGTTGTACGTATTGTACATCTGCTCCAGGTTCTGGCGGGCCAGGTTCACCACCTTGTTGCCGAATCGGTACATGAAGCGCGTCTTGACGCTCCAGTTGCCATAGCGGAAGGTGAAGTTGAAACCACCGTTCACCTTAGGCAGCGAGTTGCCTAAGTAGACGATATCCAGCTCATTGATTTGTCCATCGTGGTTGATATCCTCATAGATGGCATCACCACCCTGGAAGGTATATGTTGACGAACCGGTACCGTTGTTGTTCTCGTAGTTGTAGACAAGACGCTTGGGATGTCCCTGACCGTCCATCAGCACGTTTCCGTTCTCATCGCGTACTACGGGGAAGGTCTGGCCTGCAGCCAGGCGGTTGTTGATTTCACGCTCGTAGGTGGCGGCATCCCAGTTGTTCTCCTTCCTCAGGTTCTCCAGATAGTCATAGGTGTATTGGTAGACACCTTTGTAACGGAAACCGTAGATGGAGCCCAGCGAGTTGTTCAGTTGTACGCGCAAAGGCCAGTTGCCTCGCTGTGTGACAGCCCATGGGGAGCCAGACTTACCTGTGGAGTAATTGGTATAGGTGTTGTTGAGGGCGTCAAGCACGCTCTCATCCATCTCCTTCAGCAGGTTCTCGTTTTGTGCGATGTTGAAGCTGGCATCCATCGAGAACTTACCAATCTTGATGAATTTCTTGGCTGTGAAGTTCAGCTCCCATCCGTCATTGTTCATCTGGCCTACGTTCATGTAAGACAGGGTGCTGTAACCTACATACGACGGAATGGCCACGCTCTGCATCAGCAGGTCTTTGGTGACCTTGTGGTAGTAGTCGAAGTCTATCTCAATCATGTCGTGCAGAAGACCGATGTTGAAACCGAGGTTCAAACTCGTCGTCTTCTCCCAGCGGAGGTCGTCGAGCTTCAGGCCGTCGAGTGTTCCGATAGGCTGCAGATTGGTACCGTAGCCATAGTAGCCTGCCGACGTGTTGTACGTGTTGTAGAACAGGTAATTGGAGCTGGGGGCCTTACCGTTGATACCCCATGAGGCGCGCAGACCCAACATGGAGAGCCAGTTGCCCTTAATCTTCGTAAAGAAAGGCTCGTCGCTGATGTTGTATCGGGCAGAGATACCGGGGAAGAGCGCCCACTTGTTCTTGGGACCGAACTTAGAGTCACCGTCAGCACGTAGCGAGAATCCTAAGCTATAGAGTCCGTCCTTATAGGAGATGTGTCCATTGTAGAGCAGGTTCTGCGAAGCGGAACGTGAATTGCTGCTGGTCATCGACTCGTTGTCATACAGCCATGCGAAGATGGTGGATGCCGTAATGCCCGGAGGCAGCATGCTCATCTCCAGGAACTGCTTGTTGTACTTCTCTGTGCTCATCTCGTAGCGGGCGAGCATGGTAGCCGACCAGTCTTCGTTCTTGAAGTGCGGAGTGTAGATTAATTCCAAGCGTCCACCCACCTTGAAGCGGTTGACTTCCGTATTGGTAGCATAGTTGTACATCTGGTTAGACCAGGTGTTGCTGGCCAGTGAGGCGGGGTAGTAGATGGGACGGCTCGAAGCATAGATATCGAAATCCACGCGACCGTTCAGCGTCAGTCGGCTCTTGTCGGGCTCTGTGCCCAGCAGTTCGTACTTGACACTGAAGTCTGGGGTCAGACGATAGGTCTCTTCACGGTCTTTGGCCAGGTTGGCAATCGCTACGGGGTTGCCTAAGCCACGGATGGCATTCAGCTCGTAAGAGGAGTAGTTGCCGTCTTTCGGATATTTGCCTGACTCACTGGGGTTCATGATATAGTATTCATCTGTATCAGAGCCATCGGCATTCTGGCGATAGATGCTCATGTTGGGAGCCATCTTCTGCGCCAGTCCGAGAATGTTGTTGCCGTAGTTCCTGTTGTTGTTCGTATAGGTCAGTGCGAAGTTGGTCGAGAAGCGGATGCGGTCTGACACGTTGTAGTCGAGCACCAGACGCGTGGTGAACTGCTGGAACTTCTGCTTGATGATTGTACCTGTCTGGTGCTTGTAACCAGCAGAGATACGGAAGGTGGCCTTCTCACCACCACCCGACAGGTTCAGGTTATAGTCGTGCTGTCCACCGAATTGTGTCACAGCACCCACCCAGTCGGTGTTGTTGTTCCAGTTCTCGTATTCTGACCATGCGGTGTTGTAGTTCAGTTCCTCGATGTTCGTGGTGGCATCAGCCTTCTGAGTGGGGTTGTAGAATGCCTCCTTCATCAACATGGTATAGTCGTCACCGCTCAGCAGGTTATAGCCGCTGGGCTGCCATGTTCCGGTAAACTTATAGGAGAAGTTCAAACGGGGTTTTCCGCGTGAACCGTGCTTCGTTGTGATGAGCAGCACACCGTTAGAGCCTTTAGAACCCCATACGGCTGTGGCGGCAGCATCCTTCAGAACGGTGATGCTGGCAATATCCTCCACGTTCACCGACAGCAGCGAGGCGTATTGCTCCTCGTTGGCATTGGCGAAGTCGAAGTCCTCGTCGGGGTTGTCGAAGATTTTGTCGTCTACGACAATCAGAGGGTTGGCATCACCGGTAATGGTGGTCACACCACGGAGTCGCATTGAGGTACCGGCACCCAGGTTACCTGAGTTGGCCACGATGTCAAGTCCGGCAATCTCACCCTGCAGGGCCTCGTCGGCAGAGGTGAAGGCCATACCCTTCACATTGTCGAGGTCGAAGGTCTGCTGCGAAACGGATACCTCTTTCTTGGAAATCATCAGTCCGCCAGAGTTCGAGCGCTTGGCCTTGATGACCACTTCCTGCAGCTGGGTTCCCTCAGCTTCCAATTTGATGTTGAACACTGTGCGGTTACCGATGGGTAAGACTTGAGTCTTGTCTCCAACATACGAGAAGACCAGTTTGTTCTTGGTGCTCTTCACCTGCATAGAGAAGTTACCGTTGAAGTCGGTCTGTACGGCCGACACGATACGGTTGTTGGCATCGCGCTCCACAACGTTGGCCATCATAATGGGACCCTCAGCGTCGGACAGCGTACCCGATATGCGGACACCCTGTGCCATCAGTGGCAGACAGACGATGTCCAGCAGGACCGTAAATAGTATTTTCTTGATAGTCATATCTATAGGATATATTTTCACTTTTTACTTTTGTTCTTCTCGCATATTACTGACCTGAGTCAAGTGCCTCGGAGAGTTCATGAATCACGCAGAATGACGACGTGTAGATGGCTGTGGCCTGCGTACGGGATCTGTTGAACCAGTAGTCACGTGTCATCAGGTTGCTCAGCTTGGAAGAGTCGTTGGCATTGATGGTGTGCGTCTTGCCAGCACCGTCTGTGACGGTCAGCGTACCGTTGCCGCCGCTGACACGCAGCTCGAGAGCCAGACCGAGGTTGTCGGTACACAGGCTGTTGAAACGACCGCCAGCTACAACATTGTCGGCATATACCGAATTGCTCTGGAAGTGATAGTGGGTAAAGTCGCGCATCTTGTTAATCATGTCCTTGGCTTTCTTCTTGGCTGCCTCTGCAGCAGAGCCTTCTTCCGTAGCGTATGCTTCATAAAGTTTCTGGACTTGTTCCCAAGTGGGAAGTCCTGCCTCGTAGGCCTTCTTCATGGCATCGTTGTTGGGGGCATAGAGCGTGTAATTATAGGTGTTGAACATCTTCACGTTGTAGTCAAGACATCCGTGACCGTCCTTGTCCTGGTTCTGGAAGATGATATAGGCATCCTGCTCGGTAGTACCGAAATCATTCTTCTCGCTGCTGATGCCTGCCCACTCCAGCAAGTCGCTGTCACCGAATCCTGAGCAGAGGTCATAGAATTCTGAGAAGCGGCTGTTGCTCTCCAGTGTCTTGCTGACACTGTTTCGCGGAGCCTGGATGACATGGTCGATACGGTAGGCCGTACCGTTCTTCTCGCTATATACGTTCTTGATGGTCGGTGCTGTCAAGCCGTTGTCTATCTGCTGACCGCTCATCACCTTGTCGCCAACGTTACCGCCGCTGACCATGATTTCACCACCATGTTTCGTCTTGTAATACTTGTTGGTGCCCAGCTTCTCGCCGTCTTCCAGCACTACGGTATGGTAGTTGAGAATGTCGACCATCAGCGACTGCCACTGGGCAAACTCTACGTTACCACCGCCGTTGAGTATTTCACCAACGGTATTCGTCTCAGGATAGTATCTGTAAGCTTTGGCATGTACGGTAGCTTTCGAGCCTGTCGTGTCGTAGAAGAATTTAAGTACACGTGGCTCGGCGTGTCCCAGATAGCAGGGGTCTACATAGTAGTTCTCAAAGGCTGCACTGTCGGGGATGAAGAAGGCAAAGTTGGAACTCATGGACATCAGGTAGTATCTGAACTGCACATTGAGTGGCTGTTGGGAGTCTGGCTCCTTGATGGCCCAGTTGAATACCTTCATGTCAGGATATACCGACGAAGGAGCCATGACGCTCTGGTACTCGTCGGGGGCTATCAGCTCCAGCATCTTGTAGATGACGCCGTTGTTGGCCATCTTGATGTCGTATTCCTTCTCAGTGCCTTTGGCTATCTTGTCAAGGGTGATGCCCATATACTCGTTGGCATCGTTCTGTATGGTCTCAAACTTGCTGGGTACGGTAGCGGTGAATGACGACTTCATCAGGTTGTTGATGAAGGCGGTGAGGATTTCCGGCATCGTGTTATGCAGGGCGTCCAGATTCTCTAACAGGTGAGCCTCGTTGTTCGCGCTGCCATGGTATTTACCGTAGAGGTCGATGAGGTATGCACCGTCGCCACCCTCGCAGAAGAAGTCGACCATAGCCTTGTTGGTAGGCACGAACATCGTAGCGACGTCGGCCAGCGTGTAGTCAACAGGTGATGTCTGGCTGTTGGGGCTGTATTGGTTCCATCCCGGGTCGTAGTTCAGCAGGTAGGTGCTGCTGACGATGTTGCCGTCGGGGTCGGTATTCTGTCGGTGGCCTGCCTTGTTGTTCAGGTAGCGCACCTCATAGATGTGGTCGATAGTTGGCCTGCCGTTCTCCTGTGCCCAGGCATTATAGTTGTTGGTTACCGTGGTATTCTCGTAGGGAGCGCAGAAATAGTCGAGGATGTGACTGAAGTAGGTGGTCTCGTTATCGCTGCGCAGCACCTGTGCCATATTGCCCGGAGGCACGATGACATCCTCCATCTGGTGGATATATCCGTTTTGGCAGGTGATGTCTCTGTTGATAATGGCATTGTCAAAGATATAAGCCGAGAGGTCCTCGCTGTAGGGCGTGCCGGTCAGGATGGCAAAGTCGCTCTCGTCACCCAGTGTCGTGATGTCGTTGTTCAACAGGTGCTCACGGGTGAAGTGTACCATCATGGGACGCGTAGCATCGCTCACCACGTACATGTTGCCCTGAGAGCGGTAGGCATCCCAGTAGCGGTTGTTCTGTGGCATCTGGTCAGCACTTGTCAGGCACTGCACCGTGTCGATGACGTTCAGGTTGGTCTGGTGTTTCATGGCAATACCTTGCGACACCTGACTTTCGGTGCTGCTGGTATTGCTGACGTTGGAGAGCATGCTCACCAATAGGGCATTGTCGAGCATCGAAGAGTAAAGCAACATCTTCTTCTGGGCGTTCGAGAGCTGCTCATAGCTCGTGACTCCCCAAGAATTGGACTGGAAAAACCTCTGGAATGCCTCGTCGTTAGCAGGGAAAACGGTCTTTGAACCTGTACGGTTGAGCGTCTCGGAATAGCCGAGGTCGTCAATCAGCCGCAGATAGGTGTTGAATGTTCCCTCCAAGGTTCTGGGGTTCTTCAGTTCCTGATAGATGCTTTCACCAAGCCAGTCGGGCTTGCTGTCTTCATCCACTGCCTGGTTCTTTTCCACACAAGCAGTCATCAGTCCCGTTAAAGCGAGAGAGATACAGAAAATGAATTTTTTCATAAATAGCTATTTGTTAATAATTTGATTAGTTCCAAAAGACATTTTAGTAGCTTTAACCGTGCAAAGGTATGCAAAAAAAGTGAAACAAGAAAATAAATAACTGAAAATTTATTAATAGGATGCAAAATAACCTATAAATGATTAATATCAAATGAATACAGCAGTCCCCCTGTACCACGACGGGTACAGGGGGACTGTCAGTTTTTTTTTAGAAGGGATTTACTCAGCAGCAGGCTTGGTGACCTTCAGACAGTCGTAGCCGATTCCGTTTAATGTGGTCTCGTTAACAAACTTCAACTTGGCACCAGCGGGGATGGTGACACCTGCGAAGGTGAACCAGCCCATGCCGGCATTTCCATAAGACTCAGGAGAAGAAGCAACTTCCACCTTGGTCTCGGTGCCGTCAGCAGCAACGATGTAAGGCGTTACAGATGTTGATGTAGTCTTACTGTCATTACGGACATAAAGTGCGATATCGTAGGTGCCAGCGGTAGAAATAGCATCCTTTGTAGTCATGCTTGTACCGGCATTCAGACGGATGTGCTTACCCTGAGATACACGGTTGAATGTGCCCCATGAGAATCCATTTTCGAACCCACCGACAATCTCCATGTCCTCGCAGTCAGCGAAGTAAACCATGTTCTCGTCCAAAGAATAATTGATGGTGGTAAGGATGTAACCCTGCGTCTTAGCCTCAGTGCCGTTGACAGCAGCTGTCTTACCGTTATACTGGGCGGGAGCAGTAGTGTAGCACTTTCCATTTTTGTAGTAACCGATAGGCAGGTAAACGGTAGTCGTCTTGCCTTCGAATTCCTCACCTCTAATCTGGGCAAGGATAGCGTCAGCACCTGTAGCACCCTCAATCATGCAGTTGAAGATATACTGATACTTGGGAACCACTTCACTCTTATAGACAATCTTAATCTGAGTGCCTTCTGCGGTAATGGTAGCACCCTCAGAGTTGTCTGACTGATAGGTGTATTTTATAGAACCGTCAGCATTGCTGAAGTCAGCCTTGTCAGCATCCAGCAGTGTGATGGCATCGCCTACCTTTCCACGACGGGTAATAGTGGTCTTCAAGTCCTCGGGGATGGCATTGCCCTCGGTATCAACATAGCTGATGGTGTAGTCGGCATATTCAACATTGGGGTCACCTGAAGTCTTGGTGATTTTAACATTGTCAATCTTATATGTACCAGAGTAGCCGACATAAAGAGACAATTGGGTGAAGGACTGAACATTTTCGCTAACGAAAGCTACATCTTCGCCTTCCCACCATATCTCATTGCCTTTGCTGATGGCATAGTTTACAGTCTTGTTGGTGATATCGATTTCAAAATCTGCATGGAACCAATTGCCCCATACATCAGCTGCGAGATGTTCCTCCTGGCTGGCAGCAGCGGGAACTCCATTGATTTGGAAGTAATTCTCGTTACTTTTGCCATAAGCCTTGCCGCGGAAAGCACCCATATAGAAAATGGCGCCATTGGTGCCAAAGCCATACTGACCAGAGGTGGTGTTAAATCCACCATTTGTAGCGTTGTGAACATTGGCGTCACCCAGTGAAATGGCACTCTGACCAAGAATCTCAGCAGGAATCATGAAGTCAAAAGCAACTTTTGCCTTGGTAGCGTCCTCTAACTCTGGCATCTTAAGAGCAGCGAAGCCAAAGCCGCTTGAACCAGAACGTACGAACTGAGCCACCTTAGAGCCAGCAGCCTCGTCTTCCACTACTGATGCAGCCAGTTTTGATGCGTCAGCAACTTCAAATTTAGTAAGGTCGTCCTCGTTCTCGAAATTAGCTTCCGTTGAGGAGTTGGTGCTATAATTACCCCAACCAGAATCAGGATCGTTCCAAGGTGTAGGATAGTCTTGTTTAGCACAAGATGTGAAAGCCATGCCGCAAGTCAGCGCAGCAGCAAGCGTCCAAATAAAACTTTTTTTCATAGACATTTTTAATTAGTTATAGTTAATATTGATAGTAAATACCTTATTTATATTATATATAGGGCTGTTTTATACTCATTGCGTGCATAGTTGGCGGCCAACAGTGTACATCCAAGCCCATAAAACGATACAAAGGTAAGTTAATTTTTAATAAACACATCCTTTTTTCTGAATATTTCCTGCGATTTTTAGATTTTTTAATGTTTGAACCCTTTTATGTAACTATTCACTCCTCTCATTTATTAGGCACGGATTCCACGGATTTCACGGATTTTAGATTTGCAAAGTGCAGAATGATTGTAGTTTGTCCATGTCGGCAGAAAGCTTCTCCGTAGTAATACGGGCATAGATTTGTGTGGTAGAGATATTGCTGTGACCAAGGATGCGGCTAATACTCTCGATGGGCATACCGGCACAGAGAGAAGCGATAGCGAACGAGTGGCGTGCACAATGGAAGGAAATATGCTTCTGAATTCCACAGGCTTTGACGATTAGCGGAATATGTTTGGCAACAGTCCTGTAGCAGAGAGAACCGAAGATGGGGTCGCTGCCCTCTCTGTAGGTGTTGAGTATACGTAGTGCCGTAGGCAACAGCCGCACCACGTAAGGTGTGTGGGTTTTCTGACGAAGGGCAGATATCCAGACTTGTTCGTTAATCGTATGGATATCTGAGGCTTTCAGACTACAGATATCGGCAAAGGCTATTCCCGTCAGTGCGGAAAACACAAAGATGTCGCGATGACGAGCCATCAGCGGACTGGCAAGCGGCAGACTGGCAACCTGTTGCAGTTCTTGCCAATTAAGATATTGACGTGGACGAATCATTTTCTTGGCATGGTATTCATAGAAGGGATTGCTGGAAATGAGTCCCCTCTGGAAAGCCCTTGATACTGTGCTCTTCAATTGTTGGCATGTCAGCCAAATGGTTCCTGGGCGGTAATGTCGGCTAATGCTTAGCCACGAGGCAAAGTCACGGATAAAACATGGGACGAGCGTTGCAAGTGGTACATCGTCAACCTGCATGGTTTTATGGATGAAGTCAGCCACGACATTGCGTATCTGCAACTGTCTGACGTAAGTGTTTAAGGTGCGGTCAATACCTATACGTTGTTGAAGTGTCATAAGGTCGTTGTCGAATACTTCAAGCAGTGTAGCACCCTTTTGAGGTCTTTTCTTTTCAGGATTCTTTGTCATAATTGTTGTTGTTTTGTCATTAAATGTTTTTTTCCTTATTTTAATTTTTGGCAAGTTTTATCCATCAATGGTACACTGTTGGCCGCCAACTATGCACACAACGAGTGTAAAAGAGTCCTTTAATATAATATAAAAAGGATTTACTATCAATATTAACTATAACTAATTAAAAATGTCTATGAAAAAAAGTTTTATTTGGACGCTTGCTGCTGCGCTGACTTGCAGCATGGCTTTCACATCTTGTGCTAAACAAGACTATCCTACACCTTGGAACGATCCTGATTCTGGTTGGGATAATTATAGTACTAACTCCTCAACGGTGATTGATTTCGAGGATGAGGACGACCTTTCCAAGTTTACAGTTGCTGACGCATCAAAGATGACGACATCAATAGTGGAAGACGAGACTACCGGCTCTAAGGTAGCACAATTCGTACGTTCTGGTTCCAGCGGCTTAGGCTTAGCTACACTGAATTTCTCAGAACAAACTGAAGATGCTACAACAGTCAAAGTGGCTTTTGACTTTAACATTAAGAACTATATTCAAGGTGCAAGTGGCATCGCCATCGGTGACGCAGCCGTAAATACGAAGGATTTGGGTGGTTTCTCTGATGGTCAGTGGGGCTTTGGAGCCAACGGTGTGATTATGTATTTTGGCGGCGGACGTAGCCGTATTGTTCCTGGAAGCACTACCAACTATGATTATTTCCAGATTAACGGAGTATGTGTCGCTGCACCAGAAGACGATGCTGTAAAGGCTGTAGCTGAACCGACATGGAATCGTTTCACAACAGAGATTTGGGACAATTGGCTGCACTTTGAAGCTGATGTTGATGTTGCTAATCAAACAGTATCATATACCATTAATAAAGGTGATGAAGTATTATATGCAGGGAATGACATTCCATTTGTTAGCGACCAAGCTCTTACTTGCACACAATTAAGTTTCCATTCTGGAAATGCAGCGACCGTTTTGTTTGATAACATCAACATCACCACGACTTCTGGTGATGCCAGCATCCAGTATGCCGACTACACCATCAGCTATGTTGACACCGAGGGCAATGCCATCCCAGAGGACTTGAAGACCACTATCACCCGTCGCGGCCGGATTGGCTCTGCCGTCACACTGTTGGATGCTGACAAGGCCAACTTCTCCAATGCTGATGGTTCTGTAAAGTACATCTATCAGTCAGACAACACTGAGGGTGCTACCATTACCAAAGAAGGCACTCAGATAAAGATTGTATATAAGAGTGAAGAGGCTCCCAAGTACCAATACATCTTCAACTGCATGATTGAGGGTGCTACAGGTGCAGACGCTATCCTTGCCCAGATTAGAGGTGAGGAATTCGAAGGAAAGGCGACTACCGTTTACCTGCCCATCGGTTACTACAAGGACGGAAAGTGCTACATGACTACTCCCGCCCAGTACAATGGTAGGACAGTTTCTGTCAACGGTACAGAGGCTAAGACCCAGGGATATATCCTTACTACTATCAACTATGCGCTGGACGAGAGCATCGTTTATTTTGGTGAATGTGAGGACCTCCAGCAGGAGGGCGAATTCGCCGAGGGATACCATTTCGGATACTTCGATCGAGTTTCTCAAGGAAAGACAATTATTCCAAAGACTAATGCTGCCCTTACTACTCCGGTTATTACAGCAGGAACGTATGATGTCAATATTTTCTGTCGTAGTGACAAAGGTGAAGTCCATGTTGACATGCTCTACGTAAAGTTGGCAGATGGAACACTTCAGAAAGTTGAGGCATTGCCAGACTTCGTAGAATATACTAAAATGAAATTCCATGAAAGTATGGCAACGCTTTGGAATGCTGGTATGGGTTGGCTTACCTTTAAGAGTGTAACTATTCCCGAAGGTGCTTCATTGGTCATCAAGAACGAAACAACAGAAAGTGCTCTTGCCTTCGACTGCATAAAAGTCACCAAGATTGCTGCTGAGTAAAACATCTGCTTAGAAACAGAATCAACGAAGCCCTCCTGTGCCGCTGTGGCGCAGGAGGGCTTTATTGTGACACTCCGTAAGTAATGATAATTACTCCGTAAATAATAAAAATTATTCCGTAAGTTTTGAAAATTATGTTCGAAGAAACAGCGGAGGGCTGTTGGGCTCTCCGCTAAAAATCAGGCATTCCTTGCAGTTTCAACCAAGGTACGTAGCTGTTCTTTCTTTCCTGCTAACAATTGATAGAGTAGTTTGCCATTACGCTCAGCCTGTTCGTTGGTGAAGGCGGTGTTCCAAAGGCGCATGCCGCCTGCTGTCAGGCTGCGGAATCCGGCATCATACCAACCCACCTGCAGGCCGGAAAGCCACGTGCGGGCACAGAGTTCGTAGTCGTCGAACTGGAAGGGGGCAAAGCGGAAGTCGATATGGTGCAGGTGCTGTTCGTAAAGTGTTTTGTTAATCCACATCGGGGCGCGGTTGACCGAGGTGACATAGCAGAAATCGCCTTCTGCTTGCGAGGGACCGCCATGTGCCCACTGACGGTCTTCTTCAAATGCAATCTCCAGCCCGTCTTTCCCCCCAAGTATAGCCATTTGGGGATGCTCTTCAAACAATCTGACAGCTCGCTCTACCCAGTTCGTGCCGTCGAAATCGTCATCGTCCTGCATCAGGGCGATATACTTGCCGTTGGCCAGCCGGATGGCCTTGTCGTAAGTGACGTTCTCAAACAGGTCGTTGGCTCTCAGCAGAAACTCGTTGGCTCCTGTCAGCGCTGCGACCAGCCGTTCTGTATGCTCCTTGTCGGAACCGTCGTCAATGACGATAATCTCCGCATCGCCATACTGCCGTAGCTTGGGCAGGACGTGGCATACCTGTAGGCTCTTGTTGTGCGACTGAATGATAAACGTCACGGTAGGCTCGTTCCGGTAGCCTTTATCCACCCATGACTGATGGTCTTTTTTCTTCTGCGAAGTGCCTGAACGCTTCAGCAATGCTAACTTTATTTTTTCAAGAAATAGTCTCATCATACTCTTATTTTGTGCAAAAATACGAAGAATTGTGCTAAGTTCAAAATTATTCTTCGTATTTTTGCACGCGAAATGATGTTTAAGCAAATGAAGAACGTATCTGTAGTCTTGTGTACATTCAATGGTGAGAAGTATCTGCGCCAGCAGCTGGACAGCGTGTTAGCCCAGACTTATCCCTTGTACGAGCTTATCATTCAAGACGACGGGTCTACGGACGGAACAAAGGCCGTGATAGCAGAATATGCATCCCGCTATACTTTTATCAAATACTACGAAAATGAGGGAGAGCACGGCGTAAATGGTAATTTCTATTCTGCTATGCGTCATGCGACTGGCGACCTGATAGCTATCTGTGACCAAGACGATGTGTGGCAGCCTGAAAAACTGGCCTTGCAGGTGGAGGCTATTGGAGACAAGATGCTGTGTGGCGGACGAAGCAGGCCTTTTTCGGGAGACGGCTCGTTTGTCTATGACGACCCACGGATTCCCAACATCACTTTGTTGCGGATGCTACATTGTGCAGAAATTGCAGGTCATACGATGCTTGTCAGACGGGAACTGATAGCGCTGCTCCCTTCGCCGCAAGACTCTTGGGCTGTGCGCCATCGCTGTTATGATATTGTGTTTTCAGTTGTGGCCGCTGCCTTTGACAGCATTGTCTGGCTTGACCGTGTGTTGGTAGAGCAGCGCCGTCATGCTTTGGCAAATACTTATACGTCAACGGAGGACAGTCTGCCTACGGCTCATAATGCCGTCCACATGCTGGGTTGGTGTATGCGTCATTACAAGGAGGTCAAGCACAGTTCATATCCATATTATCATGCCTGGGAAGAACTCTTGAAAGCCATAGATGCCCCAACTGCGGTATGTAAGCAGGGTATCAAGATGATGCAACTGCAGTCGTCAAGCCGTTTGCTGGACTTTTTCCGTTTGGCTTGGTTTTGCTTGCAACATCGTGAAGAAATCTGTCATACTCGTGGGAAATGGCCAGTCAATGCGGTCAGGGCGTTGCTCTTCCCATTGACATCGTGTTACTATTGGCGTGGCCTAATCCGGACCAAGAAGTAGTTGACGCACTCTTCGAATATCTTGGCATGGGTTAGTTTCATGACGCATGCATACAGTAATCCCATGATGATGATTTTTGTAGCGATGCAGGGAATGACGCTATGAATGTTTTGCGACAGCATATAGGCTGTTGCGGCACATGTAAAGGCTATCAAGAAGAATGGCGTGATATCCTTTAAGACGTCGGAGTGGCGTAACCCCATAAAATGATGAGCCAGAATTTGCCAGATGCCCACCCAGATAATGGTTATGGTAGAGTAGGCGGCTACCATGTAGAGGATGCCCCATTGGCTGCAAACAAGGATAGAGCAGAGGATGGTGACGATTTGTGCTATGGTGAGCCACATATATACATTAGATTGTCCGTGACTGATAAACAGGTTCTGGTAAAGGGTCTGCAAGGGGAGAAAAGCTCCGCCAACACACAAGATGCGTAATAGGGTGACGCTGTCACTCCATTGCTCGCCTAATAGTACAACGACAAACTCGGCGACGAGTGCCAGTCCGAACATGATGGGCATGCTGAGAAAGGCGGTGAAGCGCAGGAGTTTGCGGAAGACGTTAAGCTGTCGTTGCCCTTCTTCGTTGACTGATGCCAGGATGGGCTGTGCTACCTGTTGGATGGTACTTGAAATAAAGGAATGCCCCATAGCATTCCACTTAGATGCTTGTGTATAGCTACCTACGGCTTGTGCTGTCAGCAGTCGACCGAAGATGAACGACAGCAGGTTTTGGTTCACTTGATTGATGATGTTGGTAATGAGCAGTTTGCTGCTGAATCCAAACATCTCGCGAATGGGAGTCAGGTCGATGTGCAACGAGGGCAGCCAGCGGACATAGTAGAGTCGTCCGAGGTCGATGATGCAGATGTAGGTGAACTGCTGCCACGCCAGACTCCAGTAGCTGTAGCCTCGTAAGGCCAGTGTGATGCCTACCGTACCGCTCCCCAGCAGGGCGATGATGTTGATGACGGCTTTTTCGCGGTTGAGCATGTTACGGAACATGTAGGCCGAGTGTGCCGTGCCGATGCCTGCCACAACGAAGGAGGCAAACACCAGTCGTGACAGACTGATGAGTTCGGGCTGATGGAAGAAGCGGGCTATGAGTGGGGCCGACAGATATAAGATAAGGTATAGGGACAGGGAGACGGTGGTGCTGAACCAGAACACGGCGTTGTACTCGCGGTGGGTGGCTTGCTTCAGATTGGTCAGGGCGGCTGTGAATCCGCTCTCTTGCAGCGACCCGGCTATGGCTGTGAAGATAGCCAGCATGCCCACTATGCCATATTCGCCAGGTGAGAGCAGGCGTCCCAGCACAATGCCTATCAAGGCCATCAACACCTGTGTAGACAGGTTGTTCACAGCTCCCCAAAGCAGGCCTGAGGCTGTTTTCTCCTTAAGTCTCTTTTCGCTCATTTTTCTGCCTCTCATCGATTATTTGCCTGCAAAATTACAAAATTTCTCTTAACTCTGGCGTTCACTCTAAACTTTTTTGTATCTTTGCAGCAGAATTTAATCTCTATGGAAACAAATATGCAACCCGTCAGGAAACCACGTTTGGAGTGGCTTGATGCCCTTCGTGGCTTTACAATGATTATGGTAGTGGCTAATCATGTATGCCAGCAAGGTTTCATGCTCGACGCCAAGGTGTCATCGTCGATGTCGTTCCTCGTGCTGTTCCGTATGCCGCTGTTCTTCTTTGTCAGCGGCTTCCTGGCATACAAGATGTCTATCAAATGGGACTTGCCTACATTATTGAAAATGACAGGTAAGAAAATGCGAGTCCAGCTGATTCCCACTATTGTGTTCTTTCTTTTTGCGGCAGCGGTACTTGGCACAGGTCCCTATCTCGATACGGTGACGACAAGGTTCATTTCGCCTACCAAGGGCGGCTATTGGTTTACGTTGGCCCTGCTTTATATGTTCATCATCTATTACGTGTTCGCGTATCTGGAGAGTAAGCTGAAGTGGAAGTCGTGTGTTCCCATCCTCTTGTTTTTCATCGCTTCCCTGTTTGTCTATGAGACGTGTTTCCTGCCCAAGCAATTCTGGTGGGCGTTCGGACGTAAGGGGCTGCATAACGATACGTGGCTGCACGTAACCAGTCTGATACAGGTGATGCAGTATATGCCGTTCTTCCTCTATGGTAATATTGTGCATCGCTATTGGCAACAGTCGAAGCAACTCATGGATTCCAAGTGGTTCTTTCCACTCATCGTCGTTATCGTTGCCTTCTGTACGCTCGATGTGCTGAAGTGGCACACCCTGCGGATGCAATGGACCAATCTGCCGATGACGCTGGCTAAGTTCATCTTGCTCACCATCGTGTTCATGTATTTCCGCCATTATCACCAGTATTTCACAAAAATGACGTGGATAGGACGTTCGTTGCAGTATATCGGACGCCGCACGCTGGATATCTATCTCATTCATTTCCTGTTTCTGCCCAACCTGCCGTTCATTGGTACTTTCTTTGCTACCAATCGCCATAACTTCATCGTCGACACGACATTATCGGTGCTGATAGGAATGGTGATAATAGGCTTCTGCATCATCACGTCGAACATTCTGCGTGTAAGCCCGTTGTTTAAGAAATACCTCTTCGGTAGAACATAATCAAATCAAAAAAGGCTGCGAAATCCTCGCAGCCTTTTATAATATTACTCAAGTTTCGCATTCGCTCAACTTCTTTGTAGTTAAGGAGTTAAGTAGTTATCGCTTCGTTCGTCCTTTCGGACAGTAGATAAGCCATTACTTCTATCGGCTGCTTTCCACCACGCAGTCATTTGGCTTAACTACTTAACTACTGACTACTTATCTACTTCAGAAAGTTGAATAATATTATCCTACCTGACTACCAGGCTTGACGTCCTTGGTGGTGGTGACCACGCTGAGGCTCTCGTCGAAGTCGACAGCGGAGAGTATCATGCCCTGGCTCTCGATGCCCATCATCTTGCGAGGCGCGAAGTTGGCCACGAAGAGGATGCGCTTGCCAACCAATACGGACGGGTCTTCATAGAAGGCGGCGATGCCGCTGAGGATGGTGCGGTCGGTACCTGAGCCATCGTCGATGGTGAACTGCAGCAACTTCTTGCTCTTGGGGACGCGTTGGCAGTCTTTGATAAGACCTACACGGATGTCCAGCTTCTCGAAGTCCTCGAAGGAGCAGGTGTCCTTCACGGGTGCTGCTTGATGGGCAGCAGCCTCGTTGGCTTTCTTGGTTGCCTCCAACTTGTCGAGCTGCTTCTGGATGACGTCGTCCTCAATCTTCTCGAATAGCAGGGCGGGCTCGCCTAACTGATGTCCGGCTTTCAGGAGGTCGGTGCTGCCCAGCTCGTTCCAGTCAAAGCTTTCAAGGTTCAGCATGTCACGCAGCTTCTTCGAAGAGAACGGCAGGAAGGGCTCGAAGGCAATGGCGAGGTTGGCTGTCAGTTGCAGACAGATGTTCAGGATGGTCTCGCAACGCTTGGGGTCTGTCTTCCAAACCTTCCAGGGCTCGCATTCCGTGATGTAACGGTTACCGATACGGGCCAGGTTCATGGCCTCGAACTGGGCATCGCGGAACTTGAACTGGTCGAGCAATGCTTCCACCTTCTGTTTCACGTCCTTGAACTCATTAAGAGCGACCAAATCGCTCTCCGCAAGTTCGCCACAGGCAGGAACCACTCCATTCCAGTATTTCTTGGTGAGCTGCAGAGCGCGGTTGACGAAGTTGCCATAGATAGCTACCAACTCGTTGTTGTTGCGGTCCTGGAAGTCCTTCCACGTGAAGTTGTTGTCTTTGGTTTCAGGGGCATTGGCGGTCAGCACATATCTTAATACGTCCTGCTTGCCAGGCATGTCTTCCAAGTATTCGTGCAGCCAGACAGCCCAGTTGCGCGAGGTCGAAATCTTGTCGTTCTCCAAGTTCAGGAACTCGTTCGACGGCACGTTGTCAGGCATGATGTACTTGCCGTGAGCACGCATCATGACGGGGAAGATGATGCAATGGAACACAATATTGTCCTTGCCGATGAAGTGTACCAGACGGGTGTCCTCGTCCTGCCACCACTGCTGCCAAGAACCCCAACGCTCAGGCTCCTTCTCGCACAGCTCTACCGTGTTCGACACATAGCCGATGGGGGCGTCGAACCACACGTACAGCACCTTGCCTTCAGCACCCTCGATGGGCACGGGAATACCCCAGTCCAAGTCGCGAGTCATCGCACGGGGCTTCAGGTCCATCTCCAGCCACGACTTACATTGTCCATAGACGTTGGGGCGCCACTCCTTGTGACCCTCTAAAATCCATTGTTTCAGCCACTCCTGATACTCGTTCAGGGGCAGATACCAGTTCTTGGTCTCCTTCAGCACGGGTGTCTCCCCTGTCTCCTTTGAACGGGGATTGATTAACTCGGTGGGCTCCAGAGCGCGACCGCAGCCCTCTTCACATTGATTGCCGTAGGCTTGTTTGTGACAATAGGGACATTCGCCCACCACATCACGGTCGGTAAGGAACTTGCCAGTCTTCTCGTCAAAAAACTGTTTGGTGGTCTGCTCCACCAATTTCCCATCGTCGTAGAGCTTGCGGAACCACTCGGCGGCAAACTTGTGATGGGTTTTCGAGGTGGTACGGCTGTAGATGTCGAACGAGATGCCGAATTCCTCGAACGATTTCTTAATCATCGTATGGTAGCGGTCTACCACATCCTGCGGGGTGATGCCCTCCTGTCGGGCACGCTGGGTGACGGGCACTCCATGTTCGTCACTTCCGCCAATGAACATCACGTCTTCTTTCTTCAAGCGCAGATAGCGCACATAAATATCGGCTGGCACGTAAACGCCGGCAAGGTGACCGATATGCACGCCGCCATTGGCGTAGGGCAGCGCAGAGGTCACAGTAGTCCTTTTAAATTTCTTTTCTGTCATTCTTTTATGCAATTTTGCGTGCAAAATTACAAAAAATAGGAATAATATCCAAAAGAATAAGGAATTATTGTTTTATTCTCATGGTGTAGTGAAAAGCGGGCCCCACGGATAACTGCCAGGTTTCAGCGTCACCAATGTTCCGTTGGTAGCACGCATTTGTACGATGCCAGGGGCTATCTGCCGTACTATCTGGAAATCTTTCCATCCTAGGGCTTGAAGGGTGGCCCATGCCGTAGCTCCACCCTCAATAATCAGGTGGTCAGGCTGTTGCTCGCCGACGAGCTGACAGGCCATCTCTGCCATTACCGAGCGGAGATGGACGGCAACCTCCTTGCCTGTGCGATGCGTGTGGGGAATGGTGAGGATGAGGCTGCCACTTTTGGCGTAAGCTTCTGTGTCCCAAAGGCTGAGGTCGCTTGAACCGTCGTATATCTCAAGAGGCATCGGAGCAACGGGTATGCCCAGTTTGAGTGCCTTGCTCTGTGTTGAGCCGCAAAGGATGAGGGTGTCTTTAGAGGTTAGAGGTGAAGGGTGAGAGGTGAGAGGATTGACTTGAGGCGACAGCAAAGCAGAAAACAAGTCTGCGGCTCCAGCGAAGAGGGTCTCCTCGTCGTTATACTGGGCGATGATGTAGCGGATATCCTCCTCGCTGCAAGCATCAGGCATGACGATGCCTTTCTCCTCAGCATCAGGGAAGCGCTCTCTGAGCACGGAGGTCTTGGCAGGAAACTCTGGGTCGAACGAGAAATCGGTCTCGTGGATAGGTTTCCCGTTGATATAGTAAACCCCATTCTTGATGATGCGCCCTTTCGAGGGGTTGGCAGGCAGATAGACGGCACACCGGTAACCCGTAGCCTGCATGAGTGCTTCAAGTTCGGCGACGACATGTCCGCGCAGGGCGGAGTCCGTCTTTTTGAAAATGAGGAATGAGGAATGAGGAATGAGAAATGGAAATGAGGAATGAGAAATGATACGACGAGTCTCTGCGACAGCTTCGGCCTCGCTCATCGAACGGGTGTCGGTGGCAATGACGGTTGTCCCGTTTGTGGCTGTGTCACAGCCACAAACCAAACTCACCTGCTGCCCCTTCGAGAAAGCAATGCCTGCTATCTCAGCAGCTCCCGTAATGTCATCAGCAATGACAATCATCCGCCCCCACTTTTTCACTTTTCACTTTTCTCTTTTCACTATTCACTTTTCACTAGGGCTTTAGCCCGCCTATATATCGCCATTCTCGTGGCGTAATCTATCGACAGCGTCATCGCCGAGTCATTGGCAATACCCTTGCCGGCTACGTCGAAAGCCGTTCCGTGATCCACAGAGACGCGGATAATCGGCAGGCCCAGCGTGATGTTGACACCAGAGGCGCTGTCCATCTTACCCGTCTCCTTGTTCCAGTTGAAGGCGCACACCTTCAAGGGGATATGTCCCTGGTCGTGGTACATCGCCACGCATCCATCGAACTTTCCACACTTGGCCTTAGCGAAGATGCTGTCAGGGGGAACGGGACCTTCGACATCAAAGCCGCGCTGGCTCAGCTCTTCAATGGCGGGGATAATTTCCTGTGCCTCCTCCCAGCCGAACATGCCGTTCTCGCTGCTATGGGGATTGAGACCAGCCACACCGATGTGAGGCTTCTCGATACCAAACTGACGGCAGGCGTCGTCGATGAGTTCTACGCACTCCATGACGCGCTGCTTCTTCACCAGGTCGCAGGCCTTTCTCAAGGGCACATGCGTCGAGACGTGGATGACGCGGATATTCTCGTCTGCCAGCATCATGGCGTACTTCTTCGTATTGGTGAAGGTGGCGTAAATCTCGGTATGTCCGTCGTAGTGATGCCCGGCCAGATTCAGCGCCTCCTTATTCAGCGGAGCCGTCACGGTACCATCCACCTCGTCAGCCATCGCCAACTCGATGGCCTTCTTGATATACTGGAAGGCGGCGTTGCCACATTGGGGTTGTACCTTGCCGAACTCAAATGTCGAGAGGTCGACGCACTTCAAGTCAATGACATCGATGGTGCCGTACTCGAACTTGGCGTCCTTGACGCTCTGGATGGCGTTGACCTGCAGGTCGAAGCCCAACAGCTTAACGGCTTGCTCCATAATAGCGGCATCGCCAGTAACAACGGGTTGGCACTTCTCGTAAGTCTCTTTTCTGTTCAGGGCGCGAACGGTAATCTCAGGACCGATGCCTGCGGGGTCGCCCATCGTGATGGCTAATATTGGCTTCATATCAATACAATGAATTATAAATGTCGCGAGCGTCTTGCTCAGTTACTTCTCTCGGATTGTTCTTCAGCAGGCGCTGTACCTGCATGGCAGCTTTGGCCATGCCTGGTACGGCTGTCTGGGGGATGCCCAGGTCGGTCAGTTTTTGGGGAATGCCCACAGCTTCGGCCAAGCGATAGATGAACTCAACGCCACGCTGGGCGGTCTCTTGGGCGTTCTTGCCTGGCTCGCATCCTAAAGCGATAGCCACCTCGGCATGGCGCTTCACGTTGGCAGGCATGTTGAACTTCATGACGCTGGGTAACAGGATGGCGTTCGACAACCCATGAGGAATGTGGAACTCGCCGCCGAGCGGGTAGGAGAGGGCATGCACAGCGGCGGTGTTGACGGGGCCGAGGCACATGCCGCCGTACAGCGAACCGAAGGCCAATGCCTCGCGAGCCTCGACATCTTTGCCGTCCTTCACGGCGCGCTCCAGATTAGCGGCAATCAGTCGGATGCCTTGCAGGGCGTAAATATCTACCGACGGATGGGCAAACTTATTGGTATATGCCTCGATACAATGCGTCAGCGCGTCCATACCCGTATCGGCAGTCACCTTCGCAGGTACCGTCCACGTCAGTTTGGGGTCGACGTAGGCCGCATCGGCAATGAGATAGGGTGACACTATACCTTTCTTCAGGTGGTCGCGCTCATCCAACAAGATGGCATTGGGTGATACCTCGCTGCCCGTTCCTGCCGTCGTGGGCAGACAGGCAAACCAAAGCCCCTTTGCCTTGATAAATCCTGTACCGAAGCAGTCCTCTACCTGCTGGTCGCTGTTGATAAATGCTGCTACCAGCTTTGTCACGTCGAGCACGCTACCGCCTCCGATACCCACCACGCTGTCGGCCTTGAAATCGCGAGCCACCTGCAGGATGGCCTTAAAGTCGTTGACCGTTGGCTCCGCCAGTATATTCTGGAATATCTCGATGCTCACACCTGCCGCCTTGAGGCTTGCCAGCGGCTCCTCAATCAGGGGCAGGATAGGAGGTGCTGTCAGCACCATCAGCCGCTGAACCCCCATCTTCTTATAATCTTCCGTAAATGTCTCGATGCAGCCCGTGCCGAACACAATCTTCTGCGGCTGCAGTAGTGTAATTGCTTTCATAATCTTTGCTTATATACCTTATTATATATAATAGACGAACACCCCTCCGTTTTGTCACTCCTCACGATGAGCTACCAGCAAGAAATGCAAATGCTCAGGCATGATAACGTAGACTTGTACTTCCAACGATTGCGCCGTTTCATCGTATGAACTGTTGGCTTCCTAAAGTCTTTATTCATTGGCGTATTCTGTTTTTCAAACGTCGCTCTATCCATCGTTTTGCAGCGCAAAGATACAAATTTTCCTGCTATTTTTTTGCTGTTTCAGAAATTATTCATATATTTGCACTGTGTTTGTCTTTACAAAGTTTGGACGATCGGAACAATTTTTAATCCTAATACAGTTTATTAACAACTTAAAACAAATGATTATGAACAAGAAGACTATGAAATGGCTTGGCGCATTGGCCTTGATGGTGATGTGCATGTTTACGTTTAGTGCCTGTGGTGGCGATGATGACAACGGAGGCGGGAGCAGCACTTCTGCCCTTGTGGGTACGTGGAGAATGGACTTTGGGACAAGTTCCTATTCCCTGCTAATAGTCAATCAAAATGGAACAGGGCAATACAAAGAATTTGATAAGGGCTCTTGGGAATTTGATTTTTCTTTCACTTACACTTACAACGATGGCGTTATTTATGCTAATGGTAATGGAAAGACACTAAAAATCGAAGTGTTGAGCGTCAGCAATACGATGCTTGTGTTAAATGACTTTCCTGACAAAGGAGCGAATACGTTCATAAAACAATGATTGAACAATATCACAAGAGGAGGATGTGTCAAAAAATAGGCATATCCTCCTCTTTTACTATTTTTTGCTCACCCATACTTTGTGTGAGGCAGCACCTTTGACCTTGATGCCTGAATTGGGGTCAATGACGAGCTTGGCGAGTTCGCGTGAGGCTGAGGTGTAGCTGAGGCTGTTGAGGTTGGCGTATTCTTGTAGGGTAATGAAGCCGTGACGGTCGATGTGCTGGAGTGCGCGTTGCAGGCGTTCTTCAGGGCTGTAGGGCGAGGGCTGCTGTGGGGTGCTGGGCGTCAGTTCGAAGGTCTCCTCGCGGTTGATGGCATCCACCAATTTCCTGTCTACCTTGAAATTCACATCCTTCACCCTCACGTGGTGGTATTTCTTCTGCGTTTCATTGTCGACAAATTCCAGCGAGAGCGAGAATACGCCTAGGTTGTCGATTTTCATGGTGTGTCCCATTGGGAGATATGACTTCAGCACAACAGCCAGCGTGTCGAGCACACCACGAACGGTTGCCTTGCTGAAGGCTGGCGAATTGGCATTGATGAGCTCAACGACCTTGTCGTAGTCGAACTCCGTATAGACTTGCATCTTAGGGAATGCCTTTCCCTCACTACCGTTGCCCATGCCTGCGGGCATTTCCTTGATTACATAATTTGCCATATTACCTATGTTTTTTTTGTTTCACGTCCTGCAATCTATATTGCACAACCTGAAATTTGCATTCCACGACCTGCAATTTACATTTCACGACCTGCAATTAAAATTTTCTGCAAAGGTACAAAAAAATATCCCCAAATGCAAAACATTCAGGGATTATTCTTCGCCAAATTCTAAAAAAGTCTCTGTCTTTCTATAATACTTGGTCTGACGGCTGCTCTTGATGCCCAGTCTTTTTTTCCTCCAGATAGCCCCAGATGGTGAGCTCCTTGTCGGCCAGCGGCGTCTTAAAGCAGAAACTGGCCAGATAGCCTACGACGAGGACGATGAGGTGGCTGTATACACCCAGCATGTATTTATGGTGCGAGAAGTTCCAGTCGCCCAGGTCGAGCAGCGTCTGCTTGATGCCGTCGCCGTCGATGTCGACCTTTGTCGATGTCAGCACAGCATAGGCCGTATAGATGACGGCAGCGGCGATGCCGATATAGAGGCCTTGCTTGTTGGCACGACGGCTGAACAGGCCCAGCACGAAGATGCCCACAATGCCTGCAGAGAAGATGGCGTAGAGCGAGAATAGGGCTCCCAGTACGCCCTCGCCGCCCCATGAGATGTAGAGGCAGGCGACGCCGATGGCGCCAATGCCTGAAGCCACGACCATCCACTTGCCAAAGCGCAACTGTTGCTGGTCGGTAGCATCCTTCTTGAAGCGCTTGTAGTAGTCTTGAACGGCAATGGCCGACAAACAGTTCAGGTCAGAGTCCAGCGACGAGATGGCGGCAGCAGCCAAAGCCGCGATGATGAGGCCTCGAATGCCTACGGGCAACTCATGGGCGATGAAGTAGGGGAATACCTCGTCGGCCTTGATGCCCTCAGGCAACAGAGGGGCTCCTTGCGCATGATAGTAGGCAAAGAGTGCCGTGCCGATGAACATAAACAGCGCCCAGATGGGAACCGACATCAGCACGCCGATATAGGCCGCCTTCTTCGCTTCCTTGTCGTTCTTGGCAGCCAGATAGCGTTGCACGATGGTCTGGTCGGTGCCGTATTTCTGCAAGGCGTAGAAGATGCCGTTGAGCACCATCACTAAGAAGCAGAGCTCAGACAGGCTCCAGTCGTAGGGGCCGAAGCTGATTTTGTTGTATTCAGAGGCGATGCGGAAGGTCTCGGCAGGTCCACCCTCAATGCCGAACATGAGGATGCCGATACAGATGATGCCTCCGCCGATGAGCAGGAAGCCTTGTGCCACATCCATCCACACGATAGCCTCCATACCGCCAAACAGCGTCAGGATGATAATCGTAATGCCTAAGATGAGTACGATGCTATAGATGTTCATGTTCAGGAACGTCGCCAGCGCCATCGATACGAGGAAGAATACGGTGCCGGCCTTCGAGAAATGGCCCAACGTGAAGGCGAACGACGAATAGAGACGTGCAAAGAGTCCGAAGCGGCGTTCGAAGTATTCGTACGTCGACAGGCGGATGACCTTACGGAACAGCGGCACGATGATGCCGATGAGTGCCAACAGTACGATGGGGACCATCAGGCCTTGCACCAAGAGTATCCAGTTGTCGGCATACGCGGCACCAGGATAGGCGAGGAACGTCACACTCGAAATCAGCGTGGCGAAGATGGAGATGCCTACCGCCCAGGCCGGAATCTTGCCTCCGCCAGCGAAGTATTGCGAGGTGTCCTTCTGCTTATGGGCGAACCAGACGCCTGTGCCGATAGCTGCCAAGATGGACAGCAAGACAATAATGTAGTCAATGATATGCATTACTTCATTTCTTCATTTACATTTCTTTCATTTTTCATTTCTTTCTTTTCTCATTTGAGCTTATTGACGATGTCTTGCTCTTCTTCGGCTGACAGACGGGTCAGCGGCATCAGCATCCAAGGCTCGCAGAGTCCTTTCGTACTCATCATCACCTTCAGGGCGGTAAGGCTCTGTCCGAGGGTACGGTCCTTCTGGTAAATCTTGGCTATCTCGTTGGTCTCGTCCTGTAAGCGGTTGGCAGTCTGCATATCACCCTTGATGGCAGCCTCGTACAGTTCATTGAACATCTCCGGCACGAAGTTGCCCGTAGAGGGCACGATACCGTTGCCGCCCAATTCCAACGAGTGGGCACTCTGGGCAGCCCATCCGCAGAAGTAGGCGAAGTCGGGGTGCGTCTTGGTAATCTCGATGCACTGCGCCATACGCTCCAAGTCGCGCTCGGAGTCTTTCAGACCGACAATGTTGGGATGGTCAGCCAGCTTATTAATAATAGGTACGGGTATGGACATGTGCGTCGTGGCCAAGATGTTGTAGAGCATCAGCGGCCCTGTGATGCAGTCGGCCAACGTCTTGTAGTACTCGTACATCTGGTCTTCTGTCAGCGCATAGTAGGTAGGCAGCGTGGCTACAATCACGTCGGCCCCTAATGCGGTATACACCTCAGCCTGACGCACTTGCTCGCTGAAGCAGTTGCCCGTCAGTCCGGCATAAATGGTGATGCGCTTGTTGGCAGCCTTGACCGCTGTCTCCACAAACAACTGTCCGTCAGCCTGACTCACGCTGTTGCCCTCGCCGGTAGTGCCCATCAGCAGGGGCGAAACGTTATTCTCGGCAAAAAAGTTAATGATTCGCTCGACAGCCTGGGTGTCCAGCTGTCCGTCCTGGGTGACTGGGGTGACCATCGGCACCACCACACCACGATACTTACTCTTATTCATACGCTTTAAAAGTTTTTGTTATCTGTTTATATATGAATGACGTACGAGAGTCGGAAACGTAATCGCTCTTCTTAATTAACTATTTTTTGCAAATATTTCTCTATGAAACATGCATAAGATTTGGGTAATTTTTGTACCTTTGCAGTCGATTCGGGTTTACCAAAACGGGAAACTTTTTCCGGAATCGAAGCTGAAAAGTTTTCCAAAACGGACAACTTTAACCAGGAAGAAGAGAGAATTATTAACTAAAAACGAACGATATAAAATGGAGATGAAGAATTTCACCATTACCAAGCGAGACGGCTCTAAAGACCAGTTTTCATTGGACAAAATCATGAACGCGATAGTTAAGGCGTTCGAGAGTGTAGAGGTTCCTGCTGACCTCGGAACAATTTCAAAAATTCTCAGCCACCTGGATATCAAGGACGATATCACGGTTGAGGATATTCAGAACCAAGTGGAGGAGTCGCTGATGAGCGAAGGCTTCTACAAGGTGGCCAAGTCGTTCATGCTTTACCGTCAGGCTCACACCGAGGACCGTGAGACGCTGCAGAAGCTCCAGTTCCTGTCAGAGTACTGCGAGTCGGCCAATGCCGCTACCAGTTCGAAGTTCGATGCCAATGCCAATGTGGAGCACAAGAACATTGCCACGCTGATTGGTGAGCTGCCTAAGTCAAACTTCATCCGCCTGAACCGTCGCCTGCTGACCGAGCGCATCAAGAAGATGTACGGCAAGGAGCTGGCCGACGAGTATATCGACAAGCTGACACACCACTTTATATATAAGAACGACGAGACCTCGCTGGCCAACTACTGTGCGTCCATCACCATGTATCCTTGGCTCATCGGCGGCACGACAGCCATTGGTGGCAACTCGACGGCTCCCACCAACCTGAAGTCGTTTGCCGGTGGTTTCATCAACATGGTCTTCATGGTCAGCTCCATGCTGGCTGGTGCATGTGCCACCCCTGAGTTCCTGATGTACATGAACTACTTCATCGGCAACGAGTACGGCAAGGACTATTGGAAGCATCCTGAGCAGCAGGCCGACCTCTCGCTGAAGAAGCGTACCATCGACAAGGTGATTACCGACTACTTCGAGCAGATTGTCTATTCGCTGAACCAGCCCACCGGTGCACGCAACTACCAGGCGGTGTTCTGGAATGTGGCATACTACGATAAGTACTACTTCGAGAGCATCTTCGGCGAGTTCTACTTCCCCGATGGCTCACAGCCCGACTGGGAGGGACTCTCTTGGCTGCAGAAGCGCTTCATGAAGTGGTTCAACCAAGAGCGTACGAAGACCCTGCTGACCTTCCCTGTAGAGACGATGGCTCTGCTCGTCGACGAGAATGGCGAGCCGAAGGATAAGGAGTGGGGCGACTTCACGGCAGAGATGTATGCTGAGGGCCACTCGTTCTTCACCTATATGAGCGACAATGCCGACTCGCTCTCATCATGCTGCCGTCTGCGCAACGAGATAACCGACAACGGCTTCTCTTACACGCTGGGTGCCGGTGGTGTCTCCACGGGTTCGAAGTCGGTGCTCACCATCAACCTGAACCGTTGCATCCAGTATGCTGTCAACCATAAGATAGACTATCTGGAGTATCTGGCTCACGTCATCGACCTGTGCCACAAGGTGCAGCTGGCTTACAACGAGAACCTGAAGGAACTGCAGGAGCACGGCATGCTACCGCTGTTCGATGCCGGCTACATCAACATTGCCCGTCAGTATCTGACCATCGGTATCAACGGTCTGGTGGAGGCTGCTGAGTTCATGGGCCTGAAGATTACGCCTAACGATGACTACAAGAAGTTCGTACAGGGCATTCTGGGTCTGATTGAGAAGTACAACAAGCAGTACCGCACGAAGGATGTGATGTTCAACTGCGAGATGATTCCTGCCGAGAATGTGGGTGTGAAGCATGCCAAGTGGGACCGTGAGGACGGTTACTTCGTACCTCGCGACTGCTACAACAGCTATTTCTATGTCGTTGAGGATGACTCGCTGAGCGTGATTGATAAGTTCAAACTGCACGGACGCCCCTATATCGAGCACCTGACTGGTGGCTCCGCCCTGCATATGAATCTGGAGGAGCACCTGTCGAAGCAGCAGTATCTGCACCTGCTGAAGGTGGCTGCCCAGGAGGGATGCAACTACTTCACGTTCAACATCCCCAACACCGTCTGCAACGAGTGCGGCCATATCGACAAGCGTTATCTGCATGAGTGTCCGCATTGCCACTCGAAGAATGTGGACTACATGACCCGCATCATTGGCTACCTGAAGCGTGTCTCTAATTTCTCGCAGGCACGTCAGGAAGAGGCCTCTCGTCGTTACTACGCTCACGCTGCTAAGTAAGGCTATGCTGAAATACGTCAATACAGGAGTTGTTTTTCAGGAGATACCCGACGAAGTGACACTGGCAATCAATATTTCAAATTGCCCGTGTCACTGCCCGGGTTGTCATAGCCATTATCTGTGGGAAGACATCGGCATGCCGCTGGATACCGATGCCATCGACCAGTTTGTCGACCAGTATGGTACCGACATTACGTGTATCTCCTTTATGGGAGGCGATGCCGACCCGAGGGCTGTCAACTCGCTGGCACAATACATCCACGAGTACCATCCGCAGTTCCATGTGGCGTGGTACAGCGGACGTATTCGTATTCCGTCTCTTGTCAACAAGTCTGATTTCGATTATATCAAGGTCGGACCCTACATCCAACACTTAGGTCCCCTGAAGTCGCCTACCACCAACCAGCGCATGTATCGGCTGAAGGAGGATGGCAGCTTCGAGGACATCACCTACCGCTTCTGGCGTAAACCGGCAGGCCAGCTGGCCTAAAGTCATAATGCGTTCTTATATTCCGTAGGTGTCTGTCCTGTGGAGGCCTTAAAACACTTGCTGAAATACTTGGGGTCGGAGAATCCGCAGAGATAGCTATATCGTTACAAAGGTACGAAATCTTTTTGAGAACATAGCGGTTTGCCGCAAAAATACACACTATTTAAGAGATACGTGAATAAAGAGCATTTCTGTAAGGGTCTCGCAGGGGTACGCAAGGCTGCTGACGATGGGCGAGAGGCTGTAGCGCAAGGAGCGAGAAGATATCTGGCAACCTTTCGGGCACGCGCAAAATACCTTTCGGGCATACCCAAAACGCTTTGCGGGCACGCGCAAAATAGTGTAAAAGCATGAGCAAAATCAACTGTCTTTTTTGTGTTGAGTAAACTATAGCATAGTTATAGCACAGTTATAGTATAGTTTTTAGAAACTGTGCTATAGGATAATAGACTATAAATGAGGTGGTTATAGCGAACTATAGCACCCATAGCATAGTTTGACGCTATTATATCTCTGTATAGATGTATTCCTGACCTCGGCGAGTCTTCAACAGTTTGGGATTCTCGCCTTGTGTCCATTGGTTCAATTGCTTGCGGGCCGAATAGTAGGTTAGGCCGGAAGTGCGGGCAAAGGAGCCGACGGTGACGTAGCCATTGTAGCGTTGCAGGCAATTCTGTAGTACGTCTTCCAAACGTTTTTTATCAGCCAGCAGTTCCAGTGTGTTCGTATTCTCTATGCGTCGGAATCCGTTGTTCCATCTTTCAAGAGACTCGTCCCATCGCTTGCCAGGCTGGTAGTCGACACCGTTGAATCGGATGTCGCGGGACTTCACGTCGTCGGGGTCGGTGATTTCACGTATCAGTTCCAGACGTGGGGCAAACGAGCCGATAGGGGTGTCGACACGATAGCCCATAGCCATCAGTTCACCAGCAGCACTGAGAAACACGTCGAAGGCTCTGGACAGTTCACCATAGCGCAAGCCGTAGTTGCGGCTACAGAAGTCCTCGACACCCTGCATGGTCATCTTGTAGCGCATAGCAGGTTTGGCATAAACAATGTTCTTCCCATCCTTGCCCTTGGCAGGCGTGGGGTGTACTTCGTAGGGCATTCCGTCTTTTTTCCTTGGCATATCGCTTTCCTTAATTTTTCCTGCAAAGATACGAATAAGCGAGCGAAATCCCAAATTTAATTGAGTATTTCCGAGCGTAAGTATCATCGAGCGAAGCTCAAAGATACGAATAAGCGAGCGAAATTCCAAAGAAATATGTATATTATTCTATGTTGCTATTTCACTGTTATTTGTTTCAATTGCCCTTCCACGATACGCCCTCGGTTAGTGATTCTCGACTTAGCCATCCTGCGCCATCCGTCGTGGTCAGAAATCAGTCCATCCTCAAAAGCCATTTACATTACTTGATAACTATCTTTTTACCGTTTTGTATGTTGATACCCTTTTGCGGTTCACAGAGACGCTGCCCTTGGAGGTTATAGATGACGCTGGGTTTCTCTCCGCTCAGACTTCTAATCTCTTGAACACCTGTCGGGGCAGCACCGGTGACGGCCACGCCAAAGCGCTGGGTGAAGGTGGTCTCGCCGTCGTTGACGGTGATGTTGTAGTTATGGACGCAGGGCGAGGTCGAGCTGGACGTCGTGACGAGCATCGTCGCACCGTCGAAGCTGATGCTCACATCGTTGTCGGTCTGTGTGTCGCAGGTGAAGGTGGGTGTCACGCTCTGCCCATTCTGTCCGAAGAAGCCTGCAAAGTGCTCTTTGAGGTTGATGGTACCGTTAGTGCCTGGCTTCAGCAGAATGTACGGATGCGCCATGAAGTCTAAGTAGTCTTCCAGCAGTGTCCAGCCGTCGCCGTCGGGGTCGTCGTTCTGGTTGGCCACACTGGCATTGCTGCCTGTGGTCTGCTCCCACCAGTCGGGCATACCGTCCTGGTCGGTGTCGAAGTCGGCGGCACGGTGCTCTTCAGGATACTCCTCCCAACCCTTGCCTGCGGCATGTTCGGTAATATCTTCCTCGGTATCTATCTCGCCCTTGATTTTCGACTTGCTACCCACATAAGTGTATGTGCCTTGCAGCGTCTCACGGACGTTACGCTGGTGGTGTTCGTCACGCTGTGGCATAGTGGCTCCGCTATAGCTGGTCACAATCTTCATAGCGTCTTTGGCCGTGTGGATGGTGGCGTAAGAGGGGAACAGCGGTTCGTTGATGAAGTACTGATAGTCGGTTGGGACATATCCGTTTGCATTGTAGGTGTCGTTCAGTTTGTCGTTAGTCAACGTGTGGGTCTTGTTTTCACGGATGTTACCAGCAACGTAAGCCGTGTTGGTTCGGTTGTCAGCCAAGTCGGTTTTCAGCTCAAACTGCAGGGTAATCAGTTTGGTCTGTTTGGTGTCAGGTCCCATCTTGTAGTAGTTATTCACGAAGTTCACCTCGTGACAATTGCCGTCGGTGGTACGTCCGTTCCAGTTGTAGCAGACGTTGTTGAAGAGGTCGAGACCTCCGATGGGCCGGTTTTGTCCGTCCATCCCGCCGCCCATCGACCAGTTACGTCCGTTGCAGTTGACCAACAGGTTATGGTGCCACGAACCAATACGCCCGTCTATGGTGGCTGCAAAGCCGTGGTTCTTGCCGTCTTCATAGTTTTTATGACCTGCAATGCCCAGGGCCTCGCTGATGACGCTGTACTGGAAAGAAACGTTTAGTGCGCCACGACCGCTGACCGTCTCGTCAGTACCCCATGCTGCCGTACAGTGGTCGACAATAGCATGGTCAGCTCCCGACATACCCATCGCATTACCCGTATTCTCGCCATAGACACCCAAGCCACGCTTGAAGCGCATGTGACGGCAGATGACGTCGGAGCCGATGTTGATGTTCGACGCTTTGATACAGATACCCTTTCCGGGGGCTGTCTGACCGGCTATGTAGGCGTAGGGCTTGGTAAAGCGTGACTTGAAGTCCAACTCAATAAGACCGCTCACATCAAAGACGATGTAGCGTGGACCCTCCATCTCCACCAGTCCGTAGAGCAGCGTGCCGGGTTCCAGACCACCGCTCAGGCTCGTCACGTGATATACTACGCCGCCACGTCCGCCGATAGCATAGCGACCATAGCCCTCGGCACCGGGGAAAGCCAGTTTGCGGGGTTGGAAGGTCCATACCTTTCCTTGATGTACCGTACCCTCGGCATCCACCTCATCAACGCGCCACCAATACTTCTGCATCGACGACAGACCGCCCTTCACATACGTTGCCTCCGTACCTTCATATTCATAGGTGGTAGCATTGACCACCTCAAGAGAGTCGGTGCCTAACACCATCTTATGGCTGACGATACCCTCAGGAGCTATCCATGAGAAGCTGACCGTACCGTCGTCCGTACCGGCATGGAAGTCGTGGTTTTCAGGCTGCGGGTCGGTGGCTACTATGGCGGCGACATCAAACTCCAAACCGTTAATCATCACGCGGGTGTTGGTATAGGTCTTGCCCTCCTCCGGCACCGTGCTATAGGTGATGACCACCGGCTGACCCTCCGTGACGTTGAACGTGATGAACGACGTGCCTGCCTCAGCATTGCTTTGTGCTGCTGAGGTAAACTTCACACCTGTGGCAGCCACCTGTCCGTCGACACGCACCTCGATGTCAGGCTGCGTCTGGTTCTTGTCCGAGTTGTTGTGGTAGGCCTTCAGCGTATGCAGTCCAGCTGTCATACCCGTGATGGTCAGGATGAGCGAGGTGGAGCCTTCCGTAATCGCTGACAGGTTACCATCCACAATGTTGGTGGCCAACACCTCGTCGGCTATCACCCTCAGACCGTTGTTCTCCACATCGGTCTTGTTCCAGCTGCTGCCCACATCGCCGGCAGCACCACCAGCTGTAATAGTGATGCTCATGCCATTGTCCAGCGTCTTCGTATGACTCTGAGCACGGGGCACCGCCCATGAGATGTAGTTCACCTCCGTGTGCTTACCCGGTGTCGTCTTTCCCGGCAGGTCAAAGTCGATGTTCTGTGCTGTAACGCCCATTGCCATCAAGACCAAGGCAGTTGCTATGAGTAGTCGTTTCTGTTTCATTGTCGTTTGTTTCAGTAGATTTCCGTCGGCAAAAGTAGCACGATTACCACAAAATGGGGTGGAATAGAATTTCAAAAGGGTGGAAATCTGTGTCAAACACCCATGCTGACTGCTATTTTGTCCTTACATAGGTGCGCCAGCCATAGACGATAATCACCAGGAAGCAGATGAGGGGCAGCACGAACGATACGTTGACGGCGGGCATGCCGAACATGGTGCCCTGGTCGATGATGTTGGCCTGCAACGGTGGCAGCACAGAGCCGCCTAAGATGGCCATAATCAGACCTGCCGCACCAAACTTCGCGTCGTCGCCCAGTCCTTGCAGGGCAATACCGTAGATGGTGGGGAACATCAGCGACATACAAGCTGAGATGGCTACCAAGCAGTAGAGTCCCATCCGTCCGTCAATGAAGATGACACCCAGCGTCAGCAGCGAGCCGACGACGGCCAGTATGCCTAACAGCGCTCCTGCGTTGATGTATTTCAGGAAGAAGGTGCAGATGAATCGTGAGGTCACGAAAATCACCATCGCGATGATGTTATAGCGCTGCGACATGACCTCCGCATCAATCTCAGACATGCCCTCGTTCATCAATACGCGCGTACCATATTGTATAATAAAGGTCCAGCACATAATCTGCACACCCACATAGAAGAACTGGGCGATGACCCCTTCGCGATAGTAGTCGATGCGGCAGATGCGTTTCAAGGTAGCCAGCGGGTGAACATCGTGGTTCTTGTCGGCATTATGGGGCATCTTCATGAAATAGATGACGAGGAACATCAGGGCTATCACGGCACCGATGATGAGGTAAGGTGTGATGAGCACGCTCAGGTCGGAGTCGCGCATCGCAGCAAACTCGCTGTCGCCCAGCAGGGCGCGCTCTTCTGTCGATGCCGGATTCAACTTGGCCTGTATGAAGTTCATGGCGACGTACATGCCGCAGAGCGAACCCATCGGGTTGAAACACTGGGCCAGATTCAGTCGGCGGGTACTGGTCTCCTCGGTGCCCATCGACAGGATATACGGGTTACAGCTGGTTTCCAGGAACGACAGTCCGCAGGTCAGAATAAAGTAGGCTGCCAGAAAGGGATAGTACATGCCCGTCCATGAGGCAGGAAGAAACAGGATGGCTCCCGTAGCATAGAGTCCCAGGCCCATCAATACGCCAGCCTTGTACGAGTATTTGCGGATGAACATCGCAGCGGGGAAGGCCATAGCGAAGTAGCCGCCATAGAAGGCCACCTGCACCAAAGCGCCGTCCGTCACGCTCATGCGAAAGATTTTTGAGAAAGCCTTCACCATCGGGTTGGTGATGTCGTTGGCAAAGCCCCACAGGGCGAAGCACGACGTTACAAGAATGAACGGTACGAGATAGCTCACACCATCTTTCGTGATGATTGATTCGTTTTTCTCTTTTTCCATATTTTCAGTAGGTTAGTCGTTTAGTCATTTGTTCAGGAGGTCAAGTGTGGATGCCCACAATCTTGGTAGGTGCCTGTTCGCGGTTGCGCCTGTTGACAACGGTGACGACAGCCTGTGCCAGATTGATAAACGCCAGGCCGGTGGCTGTCTCGCTGCTGGTGGCAGCAGGCTCACCCTTGTCGCCACTCTCGCAGATACTCTGGACGAGTGGTATTTGCGCCAACAGGGGTACACCCATCTCCTCTGCCAGCTGCTTGCAGCCTTCCTTGCCGAAGATGTAGTATTTGTTCTCAGGCAGTTCGGCAGGCGTGAACCAAGCCATGTTCTCTACCAGTCCGAGGATGGGCACGTTGACCTTCTCGTTGCGGTACATGTCTATTCCTTTACGGGCATCGGCCAAGGCCACTTGCTGAGGGGTTGAGACGATGATGGCACCTGTGATGGCAAGAGTCTGCAGCAGGGTCAGGTGGATATCGCTGGTGCCTGGAGGGGTGTCGAGGATGAAGTAGTCCAGTTCGCCCCAAGCAGCATCGGCAATGAGCTGTTTCAGCGCATTCGTTGCCATTCCGCCACGCCAGAGGGTCGCAGTGTCGGGGTTGACGAAGAAACCGATGGAAAGCAGTTTGACGCCATAAGCCTCAACGGGGTTGATGAGCTGACGTCCGTCTTCCTCTACGGCATAGGGACGCTCGTCCTCCACATGAAACATCTTAGGCATTGAGGGACCGAAGATGTCGGTATCCAACAGTCCGACCTTATATCCCAGACGGGCCAGAGCGATGGCGAGGTTTGCCGATACGGTCGACTTGCCCACGCCGCCTTTGCCAGAGCTGACGGCGATGACGTTCTTGACCTTCGGCAACATTTTCCCTACTTCAGGACGGGGCTTTGATTTGAACTCCGTCAGTATCTCTACCTCCACGTCCCTTCCGCAGTGGTATTTGATGGCGGCCTCTGCTGCTTTGACGGTAGACTTCAGGAATGGGTCGGTGTCACGCGGAAATTCCAGCACGACGCAAACTTTGTTGCCATTGATAGCGGGCTGGTCGGCCACCATTCCGCTCTCTACTAAGTTCTTCTTGGTGCCGGCATACGTCACGGTAGCCAGCGCATCCATAATCAGTTTGGGATATAATTGCATGTCTTGATTATTTTGCTTTGTCTTTACTGCTGCGCTTGTCGCGATGATAGGAGCGATAGTCGTCGAGTTCTATCTCAACATTGGGCTCTTCCAGAACGGCAGCGTGGGGGAGGCGGAACTTCATGTACTTGATGTTCAGTCCTCGTGCTATCCACATCGACTCGTAATACGTTCGTATTCCGAGGAATGAGTAATTAGGAATGAGTAATGAGTAATTATGATTACCATAGAGGTCGTCTGTCATTTCTTCCACGGGCAGGTGGTTCTTCTCCGTCATATAGCGAGTATAGGTGAAGAGAAAGTTGGAGTCGGTCTTCAGGTGGATGATGCCACCATCTACCAGAAACTTACGGTAACGCTCCATGAAGTATGTAGAGGTAAGGCGCTTGCGTGGATTCTTCATCTGCGGGTCGCTGAAGGTGAGCCATATCTCTTGCACCTCGTCTTCAGCAAAGAAACGGTCGATGATTTCGATGTTGGTGCGGAGGAAGGCCACGTTCTTGAGTCCCTCGTTCAGGGCTTGTGTGGCACCCGTCCACATGCGGGCTCCCTTGATATCCACTCCGATGAAGTTCATGTCAGGATACAGCTTAGCCAGTTCTACAGTATATTCTCCCTTGCCACAGCCCAGTTCAAGTACAATCGGGTTGTTGTTATGGAAATATTGCTCATGCCAACGTCCCTGCATGTCGAAGGGAACGTGCTCCACAACCGAATAAGGGTATTGGAACACGTTCTCGTAAGTTTCCATGTCGGCGAATTTCGCCAGCTTGCCTTTGCCCATGTTTTTTCTAGTCTTACTAGTTATACTAGTCAATGACAACGGTTGTCCAGCCGTGCTTATCTTCAATCTCGCCATACTGGATGCCGCGCAGCGTATCGAAGAGTTTCTTGGATACAGGACCCGGCTTGTCGCCAAACGAGTAGCGCTTGCCTGTGTCGAGGTCGTCGATATAGGAGATGGGACTGATTACTGCTGCTGTTCCGCAAGCTCCTGCCTCCTCGAAGGTCTCGAGTTCTTCCTCAGGAATAGGACGGCGCTCCACCTTCATGCCCAAGTCCTCAGCCACCTGCATCAGCGACTTGTTGGTGATAGAGGGTAGGATGGAGGTTGACTCAGGCGTGATATAAGTGTTGTTCTTGATACCGAAGAAGTTGGCTGCACCGCACTCGTCCATGTATTTCTTCTCCTTGGCGTCGAGGTAGAACTCGCAGGCATAGCCCTTCTCATGAGCCAGGTTGTTGGCAAACAGAGAGGCAGCATAGTTTCCACCTACTTTATATTTACCTGTACCGAGAGGTGCAGAGCGGTCGAACTCACGGATGATGACGTAGGGGTTGGCAGCAAAGCCGCCCTTGAAGTAAGGACCTACGGGAGTGACGAAAATCAGGAAGCAGTACTCCTTGGCAGGATGCACACCAACCTGAGCTGATGTACCGATGAGCAGCGGACGGATATACAGCGTGGCACCGCTCTCGTAGGTGGGAATCCACTCCTGGTTCAGGCGGATGACCTTCTTCACCATCTCGGTGAACAACTCGGTGCTCACCTCAGGCATCAGGATGCCGCGACAGGTAGACTGCAGACGCTTGGCATTCTCGTCGACACGGAAGATGCGCACCTTGCCGTCCTTGCAGCGGTAAGCCTTCAGACCCTCAAAAGCCTCCTGGCCGTAGTGCAGACTGGTAGCTGCCATGTGCAGGTTCAGATACTCGTCGGAGCATACTTCAATCTCGCCCCATTTGCCGTCACGATAGTAACAGCGTACGTTGTAGTCGGTCTTCATATAACCGAACGAAAGATTTGCCCAATCTAAATTCTTCATTGTTATCGTTTTTATGTTCTTTGTTTCTGTATTCAGCCTACAAAAGTAATCAAAATATTGCGCTTTTGCAAGATTTTGGGCACAAAATGATGATAATAATACAATTTTGCTTACCTTTGCAGCCGATTTTTGGGTAATTTAAGTAGAAAATGGTATGAGAAAACTATTAATGATGATGGCTTTGACGGCAGGTATGACCGCCCAGGCCAATGAGATGAACGACACCACCGTAATCAGCAAAGCTGAGAAGGTGACGATTATGACGAGTGACACACTACAGAAGATTCAGGTTGTGGGTCAGGATGGCAATGCAGACTATCGCTACGAGAAGTCTGTTCCTCTGAATGAATACAAGATGAAGAAACTGCGTAAGAAGAAGGACGAGAAAGAGACAACCTATTTCGAAGGCGACCTGGGTATCGGCGTGGGGGCTCCCACGAATGCTCCCGAGGGTTATGGCTTCGCAACCTTCAAGTCGTGGGAGGTGTTCTTCGGTCTGCGTTACTGCTACACACCGAAGAACGCGTTGCAGACCTACTCTGTCGGTCTGTGGGTTGACTGGCACCAGTACGGACTTGGCACGAACAAGATGTTTGTGAAGGATGAGAACAACGTGGTTAGTTTGGCGGACTATCCTGAAAAAGCCAGTAGGCGCTTATCAAGCATCAACACCTTCAGTCTGTCGGTACCATTTATGTTCACACAGAAATTCGGTCAGAAGAGTAAGTGCAAGCTGATGTTAGGTCCCGTAGTGAACTTCAACATTTATGGCCGCATCAATAACAGCTATGAGTTGGGTGACGTTGAGACAGCGAATAGAATTAAGGGCTTGGAGTATCGTCCTGTAACCATCGACCTGATGGCTGCTTTCCAGTACAACGGTATTGGTGCTTACTTCAAGTATTCACCCATGAGTGTGCTGAAGACGGACAAGGGTCCTCAGTTCCATTCACTCACCTTCGGCCTGTATTTTTAAGAGTTCCGCTTCTGTCTTGGACAGTTTGTCACGACAGAACTTGATGAGTCGCTGTGCAGCTTTCAGTTGTACAGCGATTTCGTCTATATCATACTCGTTGGCCTCCATCTTGCGAACGATAGTTTCCAGCTGGGCCAGCGCCTCTTCGTATTTTTGTTCTTCTTTCATAATTTTTCACTTTTCACTTTTCACTCTTCACTACAGACCGTATCGTTCCCTTTTCTACTCTTGTCTCTATCTCATCGCCTGCTTTGAGCTGTCGTGGGTCACGGATGGCCTTGCCGTTCAGCAGCGTGATGCTGTAACCTCGGCTGAGCAGCAGCTGGGGGTCGAAGCCTTGCAGCATCAGCTCCAGCCGGTTGATACGGTGTTTCTGTTCGGTGAGCTGTCGTTCCCATGCTACGGAGAAACGGTTCTCCAGCAGTTCCAGGCGATGGCGGGCATCGCTGAACAGGTGTCCTATTCTGTTCAGTCGCTGCTGCGCCATATTGATACGCTCCAGCACCTGTTTTAGGTTATCTATCAGCAATGCTGCCGCAGCCGTTGGTGTCTTTACTCTGGTGTTCGACACCATATCGAGAATGCACTCGTCGCGGTCATGGCCGATACCCGTAATGATAGGCAGTGGGAACTGGGCAACGTTTTCTGCCAAAGCCAGTGTGTCGAAGCCGCTGAGGTCGGCAGTAGCACCACCACCGCGAAGGATACATACTACGTCGAAGTGAGAACTGAGAGATCTTTGACCTGAAGGTGCAAAGCGACCTGAGGGTCGAGCGGAGAGATGAGAGATATGATTACTTTGTTGTTCGTAGATCTGGTTAAGGGCCGCGATGACGCTTTGTTCTACTTGTTCACCCTGCATGATGGCTGGGAAGAGCGTGACCTCGAAACGGAAACCATAGTCGTTCTCTTCCAGTTGCCGGCAGAAGTCGCCATAGCCAGCTGCCCCTGCTGCTGAGATGACGGCTATGCGCTTGGCAAACAACGGGATACGCAGTTCGCGCTGTAGGTCAAAGACCCCTTCTGCTTTCAGCTGGCGGATAATCTCCTGCCGCTTGCGAGCCATGTCGCCTAAGGTGTATGTGGGGTCGATATCGGTCACAATCCAAGAGAAGCCGTATGCCTCATGGAACTGGGCATAGACCCTAAGCAGCACTTTCAGTCCGGCACGGAGCGGTTGTCCGGTAGTCCTTTCGAAATAGGGACTGACCATCTGCCACGTCTGTCTCCAGCATTTCGCTGAGGCCCGAGCTACCGGTGTGTTGGTCTGCTCGTCTTTCTCAATGAGCTCCATGTAACAGTGTCCGCTTCGTTCACGACATTCCGACAGTTCAGCCTCTACCCAATATTCATCGGGCAGCCCGCACTCAATGGCATCTCGAACCAATCGGTTAAGCTCGATTAAGGAATATCGCTTGGTAATCATAATGATCAATTGTCAATTATCAATTTTTAATTCGCCCTATCATATAGGCTCGCCAGAAGTTAGGCATGCCAAAACCATAGATGTTGTTGGGGTGTTCGCGGTTGTTGCCTGTCTGGCGGATAAGCTCTATCATCTCCTTGGCTGTCTTTTCGGGCAGCGCCTGCCACAGGCAAGCCGCCAGTCCGCAGACAATGGGTGCTGCAAACGATGTGCCCATGTCCTGCATGATATTCCCGCGACCATTGACCAGGAAGGCCGGAGCACCGATAGCCACAATGTCAGGCTTTACCCGTCCGTCCTGGGAAGGACCGATGGAACTGAACGGGGCTATGCGTCGGGGTTCGTCAGAAGTGACGGCTCCAACGGTCAGGATGTTGTCGGCATCTGCCGGAACGGTGATTTTTTTCCAGGGACCCATGCCCGAATTGCCTGCTGAGTTGATGAGCAGCATACCCTTGTCGGCCAGCATCGATGCCGATTGACTGACAAAAGCCGTGTGGCCGTCAAGATGCCAGAGCGGATGATTCATAGGTGCATGGTCGTATTCGTTGTATCCCAGCGATGAGTTGATGAGGTCGCAGCCTACGGAGTCGGCAAACTCAGCAGCCATTGTCCAGTAGTCTTCTTCCACTTCCTGCTCTGTCTGCTGGTCTTCAGAACGAAGCAGCCAGTAGGCGCTCTTAGGTGCTGTGCCGATATAATAGAAAGGCTCATTCAGTGCCATGGCCGACAGTACCTTGGTGCCATGGTCTGTCTCTGCAAAGACAGTAGGCGAGGGTGGACAGACAAAGTCGCGGATGCCACGGATGTCAACGCGGTGGAATGCCGGAATGCGGTCTACATTACGGAAGCCGCCATCGATGACAGCTATCATCATGCCCTCTCCCCGCATGTTGATGTCGTGTAGTCGATGTCCTTGCAGGGCATGTATCTGTTCATGGCTGCGACCATACAACTGGGTGGGCTGTTTGTCGTGTTCGTCGAATTGTTCAAGATGCTTGGGACGTCGGGCTGTCGGCGTAATGGAGTCAGGCGACTGCCACACCAGTTTACGGCCACTGACACAAGGCAGCAGGTCGAGTTTCTGAACCATCGTGGAGTCCTTGACCTTGACCAGCAGCGTGTTGTGCCAACGACTTTGCCCCACCACGTTAATGTCATCTGACGCAATCATCCGGATATAGCGTGGACTGACGGGCAGGTCTGTCGAGTCGAGTGCCAGCTGCTGGTGTTTCCGACGCTCCAGTGAACGGCGCGAAAGGAATCGTCCTGGATGGTTCAGCGAGTAGGGTGAATCCTTCTTGTCAGCCAAGTAGATGCGGTAGATGTAGCACGGACCATGCTTGTATTTCTGTCGTTGTGCCATATCAGGCACGGTGACACCCCACGATGTTGCCACGTAGAACAGGCAAAAGAGCATGATAACCAGTCGCTGCATTTTATTCATTAGATAGTTTTGGGTTGCAAAGGTACGAATAAGTGGCCAAAAAGCCAAATAAAATCTAAAAGATTTGGCTGTTCAACCAATAAAGCGTACCTTTGCACATGATTAAATAGAAGATGGACAATAAGCAATCAGCACTCGAGTTGGGTCAGAAACCTGTAGGACAACTGCTATGGCAGTATGCCCTGCCTGCCATTGTGGCGATGACAGCCTCGAGTCTTTATAACATTATCGACCGCGCCATGATAGGTCAGATGGTGGGTCCTGAGGCCATTGCGGGCTTGGGCATCACCTTCCCCTTCATGAACCTCAGCGGAGCCTTTGGCGCCGCAGTGGGCGTGGGTGCCTCGACGTGTATCAGCGTGAAGCTGGGGCAGAAGGACTACAAGCGAGCCGAATACCTGCTGGGCAATACGGTGACGCTTAACCTGATTATCGGTTTCCTCTTTATGGCGGTCTGCCTGATTTTTCTCGACCCCATTCTGCGCTTCTTCGGTGCCAGTGAGGTGACGCTGCCCTATGCCCGTGAGTTCATGACTATTATCCTGTTGGGTAATATGGTGACACACATGTATTTTGGTATGAATGCCGTGTTACGGGCAGCAGGCAAGCCCCGCCATGCGATGTATGCCACGCTGTTCACTGTGGGCTGTAATATCGTGCTGGTCATCGCCTTCGTGTGGTGGCTGCGATTGGGTATTCGTGGAGCCGCTTTAGCTACTGTCACTTCGCAGACGCTGGCCCTGTGCTGGCAGATGCGTCTCTTCTCCAACAAGAACGAGTTGTTACACCTGAAGCGAGGCATCTATAAACTGAAGGCCGACCTGGTGAAGAACATTCTTGCGATAGGCATCTCGCCCTTCCTGATGAACCTCTGTGCCTGTCTGGTAGTCATCTTCATGAACAACCAGTTTGTGAAGTATGGAGGCGACATGGCCGTAGGAGCCTATTCGATAGCCAACTCAGTAGTGATGGTGCTCTTCATGTTCGTGATGGGTATGAATCAGGGTATGCAGCCTATCGTGGGCTACAACTACGGCGCTGAGAACTACGACCGCATGTTCCGCTGTCTGTGGCTCACCATCGGTGCCTCTACGACAATCCTGTTTGCAGGGTGGACACTCTCGATGCTCTTCCCCGCTCATATCGCTCGTATCTTTACCACCGACCAGACACTCATCGAGATGGCTGCGCGAGGCATCCGACTCAACATGCTGGTATTCTTCGTGGTAGGTTCGCAGGCGGTCATCACCAACTTCTTCCAGTGTATTGGAAAAGTAAAGATGTCGATATTCCTGTCGTTGTCGCGCCAGCTGACGCTTCTCATACCCATGGCCTACATCTTCCCCCTGTTCTGGGGTCTGGATGGCGTGTGGTATTCGATGGCTGCCAGCGACTTCGGCTCGTTCGCCATGACCATCCCGCTGTTGTGGTGGTATATGAGGAAGTTAAAAGCTAAAAGTTAAAAGTTAAGAATGGACGACAATAAACATATTATCATTTGCGTCGGTCGCCAGTTGGGCAGTGGAGGCCATGATATCGCACGCATGCTGGCACTCGACTTCAATGCCAAGTATTACGACCAGGAACTGCTCAATCTGGCTGCTAAGGAGAGTGGCTTCTCTGAGAAGTTCTTCGAGGCTAACGACGAGCAGCGTGGCATCTTCCGCTCGCTGTTCCACCTGCATGCCTCGCATTTGAGTGACAACAATCTCTATCAGAACAATTTCTCGCAGGAGTCGCTATTCAAATTCCAGAGCGATGCTATTGAGAAGGCTGCCAACGAGGGGTCGTGTGTCTTCGTAGGTCGCTGTGCCGACTACGTGCTGCGCAATCGCGACAATGTGGTCAACATCTTCATCTCTGCCTCGAAGCGCTTCCGTATCGAGCAGATTATGGCCAAGCAGAAACTGGATTTCCCTGCTGCCCGTAAGTTCATGCAGCAGCGTGAGGCTAAACGTGCGGCCTACTACAACTACTATACAGGTAAGAAATGGGGTGCTGCCGAGAGCTATGACCTGTGTATCGATGCCAGCATCCTCGGTATTGTGGAAACGGAGAAGATGATAGCCGAATTCATCCGCAAGAGGTTTAAAATATGAAGAGAATAGGAATCTTAAGTGATACTCACAGCTATTGGGACGAGAAATATCTCCATTATTTCGAGCCCTGCGATGAGATATGGCATGCAGGCGATATCGGCAGCGTGGAGGTGGCAGAGCGACTGGCTGCCTTCCGACCTTTCAGGGCTGTCTGTGGTAACTGCGACGGAGGAGACCTGAGACTGATGTATCGCGAACTCAATAGGTTTAAGTGCGAGGATGTAGATGTGTTGATAAAACATATCGGAGGCTATCCCGGCAACTATGATCCCTCTGTACGCAGTACACTCTTTGCTAATCCGCCACAGCTCTTCATTGCCGGGCATTCGCATATACTGAAAGTGAAATACGACAAGACGCTGAACCTTCTGCACATTAATCCTGGTGCCGCTGGCATTCAAGGCTGGCACAAGGATCGCACGCTGATCCGCCTAACCATCGACGGACGAGAATTCAAAGATTTAGAAGTTATCACACTTGGATAATATGGATAAGAAAAAACTTACAAATCTTATAAAGAATATGCTACTGCACACCGCTGGTTTCTTTGCGGTGTATATGGTGATGGGCTATTTGCTTGATGACGTAAGGTCGTGGCAGCATGTATTGCTGATGGCAGTAACCTATGGTGTAATTGTAGCACCGTTATTTGATTATTTAATGAACAGACAAAAAATATGAAAACAATCGTTATTACTGGAGGTGCAGGCTTTATCGGCTCACATGTAGTCCGCCTGTTTGTGAACAAGTATCCCGAGTATCACATTATTAACCTCGACAAGCTTACCTATGCTGGTAACTTGGCTAACCTGAAGGACATCGAGAACAAACCAAACTACGAGTTTGTTAAGATGGACATCTGCGATTTCGATGCTTTTTACAAGCTTATGCAGGACAAGAAGGTGGATGGTATTATCCATTTGGCTGCAGAATCGCATGTGGATCGTTCCATCAAGGACCCATTCACTTTTGCAAAGACCAACGTAATGGGTACGCTGTCTCTGCTTCAGGCTGCCAAGCTCTATTGGGAATCTCTGCCAGAGAAGTATGAGGGCAAGCGATTCTATCATATCTCTACCGATGAGGTATATGGCGCACTCGAATTGACTCATCCAGAGGGTATCGAGCCTCCTTTCACTACTACAGCTTCAAGTTCTGAGCATCATCTGGCTTATGGAGATAAGTTCTTCTTGGAAACAACCAAGTATAATCCTCACTCACCATACTCAGCTGCCAAGGCTTCATCAGACCACTTCGTTCGTGCTTATCACGATACTTACGGCATGCCAGTTGTTGTAACCAACTGCTCAAACAACTATGGTCCTTATCAGTTCCCCGAGAAGCTGATTCCTCTGTTCATCAACAACATCCGTCATCGCAAGCCGTTGCCCGTATATGGTAAAGGAGAAAATGTGCGCGACTGGTTGTATGTTGAGGATCACGCACGAGCCATCGACGTCATTTTCCACGAGGGTAAGATAGCTGAGACTTATAACATCGGTGGTTTCAACGAGTGGAAGAACATCGATATCATCAAGGTGGTCATCAAGACTGTCGACCGTCTGCTGGGTCGCAAGGAAGGGGAAGATATGGACCTCATCACCTTCGTTACCGACCGTGCCGGTCACGACCTGCGCTATGCTATCGACAGCTCGAAATTACAGAAGGAACTTGGCTGGGAGCCATCGCTGCAATTTGAGGAGGGAATAGAAAAGACCGTCCGCTGGTATCTAGACAATCAGGAGTGGCTCGACAATGTCACCTCGGGCGACTATCAGAAGTATTACGATAACATGTATCAGAACCGATGAAAAAGATATTGCTGTTAGGCTCAGGTGAACTGGGCAAAGAGTTTGTGATTGCCGCTATGCGTGCTGGACAGTATGTCATTGCCTGCGACCGTTACGATAATGCGCCTGCTATGCAGGTGGCTGACGAGCGTGAGGTGTTCTCGATGTTGGATGGCGATGCGCTCGAGGCTGTCGTCAATAAGCACAAGCCTGACATCATTGTGCCTGAGATTGAGGCTATCCGTACCGAACGTCTGTTTAAGTTCGAGGAGCAGGGCATCCAGGTTGTACCTTCAGCGCGTGCTGTCAACTACACTATGAACCGTCGTGCCATCCGCGACCTCGCTGCTAAGGAACTTGGACTAAGAACGGCTAAGTACTTCTACGCCAAGACCTTCGAGGAGTTCAAGGCGGCAGCTGACGAGATTGGCTTCCCTTGTGTGGTAAAGCCCCTGATGTCATCGTCGGGTCATGGTCAGAGCTATGTGCACAATGAAAGCGAGCTCGAGACAGCTTTCAAGGAGGCGATGGAGGGCTCGCGTGGTGACGTGAAGGAAGTCATCATCGAGGAGTTTATCGACTTCGATTCTGAGTTCACACTGCTCACCGTCACCCAGCAGCACGGCTGGCCCACGCTGTTCTGTCCGCCCATCGGACATGTGCAGAAGTCGGGCGACTATCGTGAGTCGTGGCAACCCTACAAGATTTCTGATGAGGCTCTGAAGCGGGCTCAGCAGATGGCCGACAAAGTGACCAAAGCACTCACTGGTGCTGGTATCTGGGGTGTGGAGTTCTTCCTGACGAAGCAGGGCGAGGTCATCTTCTCAGAATTGTCACCTCGTCCACACGATACGGGTATGGTGACGCTGGGACATACCACTAATCTCTCTGAGTTCGAGCTCCATTTCCGTGCCGTCATGGGTCTGCCCATTGCTGGCATCCATCTGGAGCACGCTGGTGCATCAGCCGTTATCCTGTCACCCACAGAGGCAAAGACTCCTGTTGACCGCTCGCTGCTCGACTACAACTTCGTCGATGCGCTGAAGGAAGACCGCACCCGTATCCGCATCTTTGGCAAGCCCGAGGCGCACAAGGGTCGCCGTATGGGTGTCGTCCTGTGCTATGGCGAGGTGGGCGATGATGTCAATGCCCTACGTGACAAAGCCAAGCGACTGGCCAAGACCGTGCTGGGTACTGACCCGTACGCGAAGTTAAGGTAAAAGGGAAGAGTGAAAAGTGAATAATTTGCTGCCGCTGATGGAAATTAAGATTATCGACCTGCCTAAGATTGTTGACCCGCGGGGTAACCTGACGGTGGCGGAGGCTTTGACGAAGGTGCCTTTCGACATCAAGCGTGCCTATTGGGTCTACGATGTTCCCGGAGGTGAGAGCCGTGGTGGTCATGCTCACAAGCGATTGAAACAGCTTGTCGTGGCACTGAGCGGCTCCTTCCACGTTACGCTCGACAATGGTCATGAGTGCCGTTCTGTGCTGCTCAACCATCCCTGGCAGGGTCTCCTCATCGACACCAATATCTGGCGCACGCTTGATGACTTTTCGAGTGGTGCCGTCTGTCTGGTGCTGGCCTCTGAGCACTTTGATGAGGATGACTATATTTACGACTACGACGAATTCTTGAAATACGTGGGATGCTCGAAATAAGACGATACACACCTGTACAGAAGCAGGCATGGAATGACTTTGTAAGTTGTTCGAAGAATGGCACCTTTCTGTTGGATAGGGACTATATGGACTATCACGCAGACCGATTTACCGACCATTCGTTGATGGTGTATCGTCGTAACAAACTATATGCTCTGTTGCCAGGCAACAGAACAGGGGATACTTTCTATTCCCATCAGGGATTGACCTATGGGGGCTTGATTATGAGCGACAAGACGGTGGCTGCCGATGTGGTACAGATATTCCGACTGCTCAACGACCTGCTTCGACAGGAAGGCATCCGTAAGGTTATCTATAAGGCCATCCCATGGATTTATCACCGTCAGCCCTCTGACGAGGATTTGTATGCCGTGGTTGAAGTTTGTGGGGCTACGGTCTCACGAGGACTGTCATCCGCCGTCAGTCGCGACCATCTGAATAAGTGGTATCGCATTCGTGAGTCGGGTGCCAAGTATGCCCGGAAGATGGGGCTGACTATCCAGGAAACAGATGACTATAAACCTTTTTGGCAGGTGTTGTCCAACAACCTGCGTGAGCGTTACGGACTGCTCCCTGTTCACACTGTGGAGGAGATAGAACTGCTCCACCGTTGTATGCCCGACCACATCCGTCTCATCGTAGTCAAGGAGGGCAGCGAGACCGTCGGTGGAACTGTCTTATATGTCTCCGACCGTGTGGTCCACTCTCAGTATATTGCGGCTAGTCCCAGAGGCAAGCAAATCCATGCCCTCGACCTCTTGTTCGACGTTGTTATTCGTCAGGCATTGGCTTCCCATGCCTATTTTGACTTTGGTATCTCTACGGAAAGACACGGCACCTATCTGAACGAGCAGCTTATCTATCAGAAGGAAGGCTTTGGGGGACGTGGCGTATGTTATGACTGGTACGAGTGGAAACTATAACATGTTGAGATGAACGAACAACTTAGTGTTAAGCTCTTGGAACACCATGGGGTGAAGCCAACATCGAATAGAATATTGGTGGCCAAGGCTCTTGAGACTGCTCAGCGTCCGTTATCGCTGATGGAACTGGAAACAAGGATAAAGACCATAGACAAGTCTGGCATCTTTAGGGCGCTAACGCTGTTTCGCGAACATCACATGGTGCACGTCATAGAGGATGGCGGCGATGGGGTGCGCTATGAGTTATGTCGTAGCCATGATGACGAGCATGATGACGACATGCATGTCCACTTCTTCTGTGAGGTTTGTCGACAGACGTATTGTCTGGACAACATAAAAATACCGCCAGTAGAACTGCCTGGCGGTTTTGTAATGAACACTGTCAACTACATGGTGAAGGGCACGTGCCCTAACTGTAGAGACAGACGCGGTTAAGCTTCCTTTCGGTCATCGATGTTGTCGCCCTCAGTGGGTGCCATCTCTTCCTCAAAGTCGGTGATGCCAGCCTTGATAAGGATGTTGTACCACTGAATGAGCTTCTTGATGTGGCTGTTCTGCACGCGGTCCTGGTCCCACTCGGGCAGCACCTTGCTGAAATAGTCATGGAGCTCCTTGGCGGAAGCCTTGCGGAAGTCGACGCTGGCAGGTTTGCCTTTCTCCAGGTCACGCATGGAGGCGAGCACCTTCATCAAGGGAACATCCTCACTCTCAGTGAACATGGCGATATCGGCCAAGGAAGTGATTCGGTCGGTGCCAAAGGCGGGCATGCGCTTGTGCGTATCGTCAAGAGCTTCGACGATGAGGCTGTTCTTGGCACGTGATACTAATTTGTAGAGTCCCGGTTTGCCCGAGATAGCTAAAATGGTCTGTTTCATATTCTTTTTCGTTATTTCGTTATTTCGTTATTTCGATGTTTCGAGGAAATGAATCAATTTGTCTATTTGTGAGTCGATGTCGGCAATGCCGTCGTTGATAATCTCGAAATCTGCACGCTGACGCACCTCGTCCTGGGGCCACTGACGCTGCATCCATTGCAGGACCTTCTCCTTGGAAATGCCATCACGCTTCATCACCCGTTGGATGCGTACATCCTCAGGAGCTGTGACTGCGATAACTTTGTCGACCAGGCGGAAGGCTCCTGACTCATACATGATTGCACTTTCCATCCACTGTAAACCGCTGGAATTGAAATCCTCGAAAACGGCAGGATGGATGATTGCGTTGAGGGCTTGCTGGTTCGCCTCGCCGGCTAACAGGAAACGACTCATTTCCGACTTTTCCAACGAGCCTACAAGACTCACTATCTGCTGTTGCAGTTTAGGTGAGGTACGGATAAGCCGTTTGGCTGCATCGTCGCAGTCGTAGACAGAGATGCCCCTTAGTGCCAACCGCTTACATACGTAGCTCTTGCCAGAGCCTATGCCTCCTGTTATACCTATCTTCATTCGTCTTCTATCAGATAATCAACCTGTTTCGTCTCAAGTGTTGCCCGACTCACGCCATGAGGTGCAGAGCGCAGATAGATGTGGCACTTGTCGGAATGCTCCTGTGATATTTCGTTGTAGTCGGCTACAACGGTAAAATCTTCTGGGCGTAGCGTACGGATGCGGGTGGCTCCGGCAACGAAGTGTACCTTGACCTTGGCGGGGAAGGTACGCAGTATTTTGCCTGCCGGCAGATTGACACATTGGATAGGAACGCTCTCCATCGTCTCTTCCGTCAACACGTCAGTGTAGAAGGCTATATGGACGTGGTCAGGCACTACTTTGACATCGGTCATGTGCGACAGGTTACAGTCAATAATCAGTGAGTCACGGAAGTTGGCGTAGTTCAGTGGCTCAGTATAGATGACGTTGATGCTGTCGAGCTTCTGGCGTGAGGCATAGACATCGATGCTGTCAGGAGTGTAGTTGACTTGTGAGATGAAGTAGAGCTGGTCTGGGATGATACGACCTGCCCAACGAACAGGTACCCGCTTGTATTCACCATTGTTATAGGAGAACTCAAACCTCTCAGGCTTTACGGAGATAATCTTCGTGGACGTCTCCAGTTTCTGCTCTATCAGTCGCTTAGTATCACTGCTTGATACATGTCCGTGACCGTGCCCCTTGTCATGACTCTTGAAGTTGATTTGAATCATGCCCTGCTTTTGTCCATAGAGATAAGAAAGGATAACCCATCCTTTATCTCTTACAGTGACACGGATGGTATCAATGGGAGCAGAGATAAGTACCGCGTTTTTGGGTATATTGACCACTTGTGTAGGTATCTTGATTTCCTTCTCATAGGTCTCGTTCAGCGTCATGATGAGCCAGAAGATGCCAGAAAGAAAGAGGAAGAATACGAATATCAGAAACTGCTTATTCAGATTGCTGAACAAGAAGATTCTGATAGTACGGTATATGGCCTTATACCCCGCCATGATGATGTGTCTCTGTTGGTTTACTTCCCTTGCATGGGAGTGCTGGCGGTGTCTTTGAAGACATAGCCCTTATCGACCTTGATGACTACACCGTCGGCAATTTTTACCTCGATGATGCCATTGGCCAGGTCAATCTTCTTAACGGTGCCATAGATGCCACCGCCGGTAATCACCTGAGTGCCTTCAGCCAGCGTGTTCTGGAAATTCTGAATCTCCTTCTGGCGCTTTTGCTGGGGACGAATCATGAAGAAATACATGATGGCGAAGATGGCTACCATCATAATCAGGAAACTGGTCATGCTGCCACCGCCCTGAGCGGCTTGCGCAGCGAGAAAAATCTGTGTCATAACTCTTATCTTTTAACTCTTATCTTTTAACTTTTATCTTTTAACTTTTATCTTCAATATGTTTCATCAGTCTGCCTCTGTTAATGAGGTGGCGGGCAATGGCATCGAGCATACCATTAATGTAGCCTGCGCTGCGTGGTGTAGAATATAACTTGGCAATCTCTACATACTCATTAATTGTCACACTGACAGGAATACTGGGGAATGTCATCATCTCGGCAATGGCAATCTGCATGATAACGATGTCCATATAGGCCAGACGCGAGAAGTCCCAGTTTTGCGAAGCTTCACTCATGTAATGCTGATATTCGTCAGCATTCATGATGGTGGCACGGAACAACTTGCGGGCATAGTCCTTATCTTCTTCACTGTCGTATTCGGGCAACAGCTCTTGATGCGATTTGTTCTTCTCTTCGAAACGCTTGATGGTTTTCAGCACGAAAGTGTCGACCACCTCCTTGTCATCATTCCAATAGAGGCTCTGTTCTTCCAAAAGTGAATCCAGGTTTTCGTTGTTCTGAATCAGCGAGCGATATATTTTGCGCCAAAGCTCTCGGTCAGCGTCATAGCTGTCTTCCTCAGAGGCCATATAGTCCTTGTATATCTGGCTCTCTGCTATTTGCTGATACTGATTCTTGATATATTCCGGTTCGTCGTTCCATGTCTTCTTCTGGTTCTCCATGAAGTCTTGCAGCATCTTGTTCTCTTCCAGTTGCATGGCGAAACGATTGTAGGCAAATTTTTGTGATGGCATTGGGGTACCTTCACGCTTGGCTCGCGACTGAGCGACCTCGAGGAATCGGCGTGACTCATGGGTTATGGCTACAATCAGTGCCAACAGATAATTATAAAGGTCGTATGCTTTTGACAGGCTGAATAGCAGTTCCTTTTCTGCTGATTCAATATTCTTGCTGCCATTCTGATAGTACGCATAGGTTAACTGCACTATCTTCGTTCTAATGAGTTCTCTATTAATCATAATTACTTTCTCTAAATAGCTATTTGATACTCTTATCAGCTGCAAAAATACGAATAAATCCATTAATACGCAAGAAAATGGATGTTTTTTATTAAATTTTCAATGAACATTTATCAATTATCAATTTTTATTTGTACCTTTGCACCCGCTTTTGACTTCCCCTCTGTGGGGTTGCCGAGCTAAACCTTCGCATCGTGTGATGGTGAATTAAGCAAATTATCTTAATTTTAGAGTAACACATTATTATTAATTATGAAAGAGATTAATGTAAGCGGTAAGAAGCGCACCGACACAGGCAAGAAGGCCTCAAAGTTGCTTCGTAAGGAGGGTATGATTCCCTGCAATCTGTATGGTGAGAAGAAAGGTGAGAATGGTCTGCCCGAGGCTATGTCGTTCATGGCTCCTATGACCGAGCTCCGTAAGGCAGTGTATACTCCTCACGTATATGTCATCAATCTGAATATCGACGGTACTGAGCATAAGGCTATCATCAAGGAGCTGCAGTTCCATCCCACAAGCGATGCACTGCTGCATGCTGACTTCTTCGAAATCAGCGAGACCAAGGCTATCACCGTAGGTCTGCCCGTTAACCTCACCGGTCACGCTCAGGGTGTTCGTGATGGTGGCCGTCTGAGCCTCTCTATCCGTAAAATCAATGTTACCGCTCCTTATAAGAACATTCCTGAGAAGCTGGACATCGATGTTACCGACCTGCAGCTGGGCAAGGCTATCAAGGTTGGCAGCCTGAGCTTCGAGGGTCTGGAGATTGCTACTCCGAAGGAAGTTATCGTATGCTCTGTGAAGGCTACACGTGCTTCTCGTTCAGCTGCTGCTGAGGCTGTTGCCGCAGAGTAAATGAGGAATGTGGAATGAGGAATGAGGAATGAGGAATGGTCGCCTGCGGCGATTGCTCAATGAATAATTGAAAATTCTACATTCGACCATCGCAGCGAAGCGAGAATCATTCAACATTCAACACTCAACATTCATAATTCAAATTGAATGGACAAGTATTTAATTGTTGGCTTGGGCAACCCAGGCGATGAATATGCTGAGACCCGCCACAACACTGGATTTATGGTATTGGACGCTTTTGCTAAGGCGTCCAATATCGTTTTTGCTGACAAGCGGTATGGTTTCGTGGGTGAGACGAGCCTAAAGGGGCGTAAGGTATTTCTTTTGAAGCCTACCACCTTCATGAACCTCAGCGGTAATGCCGTGCGCTACTGGCTGAACCAGGAAAATATCGACCAGAGCCGGCTGTTGGTCATCAGCGATGATGTGGCACTGCCTTTAGGCTCGTTTCGTCTGAAGGGCAACGGGTCGAATGGTGGACATAACGGACTGGGACATATCCAGCAACTGATAGGTCAGAATTATGCTCGCCTACGCATGGGTATTGGCAACGACTATCCTATCGGAGCCCAGATAGACCACGTGCTCGGTCGTTTCTCTTCAGAAGAACAGGCTCATCTACAGCCCACCATCGACGTGGCAGTAGACATCATCAAGAGCTTTGTGCTCTCTGGTGTCGACTTCACGATGAATCAGTATAACAAGTTAGGAAAGACTCCCTTATGGCAGAAACAACAGAAGCCCGTAACCGACTGAAGTCGCTCGCTGAGGCGAGAATAGATAAATGGCTGTGGGCGGCTCGTATCTTCAAGACGCGTACCATTGCCGCTGACGCCATCAAGAACGGACGTGTCACCATTCAGGGCATGAATGTGAAGCCTTCGCGTATGGTGAAGGTGGGCGAGGTCATCAGTGTGCGCAAGCCTCCTGTGACCTATTCGTTCAAAATTCTGAAAACTATCGAACAGCGGGTAGGGGCGAAGCTGCTGCCTGAGATTTATGAGAATGTAACCACTCCTGACCAGTATGAATTGCTGGAAATGAACCGCATCAGTGGTTTCGTCAATCGCCAGCGTGGTACGGGTCGCCCTACCAAGAAAGACCGCCGTGCGCTGGACGACTTTGTGGGACCTGCTATGGGGGGGTATGACTTTGACTTCGATTTTGATAGCGATGACGATGATATTTGATATTCTATTTATAGTAGTTGGGGTGGCACTCGTGTTGTTTGGTGCCGATAAACTGACAGAGGGTGCCTCGTCATTGGCACGCAGGATGAATGTGCCTGAAATCATCATTGGACTGACCATCGTGGCAGCCGGAACGTCTGCACCTGAACTGTTTGTCAGTCTGGTGTCTGCCTTGAAGGGAACGCCCGATATGGCTGTGGGCAATGTGGTAGGCTCAAACACGATGAACTGTATGCTCATCGTAGGCGTGGCTGCCATGGTGGCTCCGATGGTCATCAGCCGCTCTACGGTGAAGAAGGATATTCCTTTCGCCGTCGGGGCTTCGGTGCTTCTGATGCTGTTGTCCTTGAACAACTATTTAGGCCGATGGGATGGCATCATCCTGCTCTTGGGCTTTGCCTCTTTTATGGTCTATACGCTCATGCAGGCCAAGAAAGGAGAGGCTACCCCCGTGACTGATGACAGTCAGCAGGATGCGGACAACACTCCCTCCTCCAAGGGGATGAATCCCTGGCTGAGTGCCTTATGGGTAGTGGCTGGCTTGGCAATGCTGGTGATAGGCAGTAATCTTTTTGTCGATTCAGCATCGAGCGTAGCCTATTCATTGGGCATCAGCGAGGGTGTGGTTGGCCTGACGGTAGTTGCTGGCGGTACTTCGCTGCCCGAACTGGCTACGAGTGTGGTAGCAGCCCGTAAGGGCCAGTCGGCCATAGCCATTGGCAATGTGATTGGCTCCAATGTGTTTAACATCCTGATGATTCTGGGTTTGACGGCTACTATCAGTCCGTTGGCCATAGAGGGCATCACCACACTGGATATGGCAGTGATGCTGGTGTCGGTAGCCTTGGTATGGTTCTTCTCTTTTACGCGCTACACGGTAGAGCGGTGGGAAGGCGGCCTGCTTGTTGTCGGCTATCTGGTATATATATGGTGGCTGATTAGCAGTCTGTAGATTAGCAGTCTGTAGACTATTCCCTCATCCTTCCCTTTGCAAGTGGGGGTTGGGTGGGGGAACCTTATACTGGTCTTGCCACCACCCATTCCTGTGGTGTGCGTGTCTCGGCATCGAAGCGGACACCCACCTTCACCACCTTCTTTCCTTCCTGCCGGTAGGGCAGGGCATAGCTCTTCGAGTCTATCTGCTCTAAGGCTTCCTGCGCCGTGCCGTTCACCTTCATTTCAAACACATACGTTGTGTCGGGCATCCATACCACCATGTCCGTCCGTCCACCCGTACACTTCACCTGCGTCTTGACATAGACATTGAGCATCGAGAATATCAGGTACAGCGTGTATTCATAGAAGCCCTCCTTCGTGGCTGCTTCTTCCAGTTTCTGCTTGAAGCCCTCCACGTATGGTATGCTCGCCATATAGGTCTGCATCTCCTGCATGGCCAGTTCGATGTCGTCTTTCTTCAGTGTCCGCCAGAATTTTAGGGCAAAACTTACCTGAACATTTCCGCTGTCCAGACCGACGTAGGTAGGCAGTAGTCCCTTGGTGAAGCCGATGCGCACCTCCTGATTCGGAATCGACAGCGTATATGTCAGCGATTCGCGGTCGTAGCCCTTGATAGTCAGATAGCCGCTCTGGTAGAGCAGGGGCAGAGCCGTCGTCATGGCCTCTGTGGGCACGTCAAACGATTCCGACGGTGCCTCTATTACGTCCATCGAAGTGATGTCCGTGCGGAAGTGCTGCATCTGGCGGATGAGGAAGGTCGGAGTGCCGGTAGCAAACCAGTAGTCCTTGAGTTCGCCCTCTGCAAAGGCACTCAGCAGGCTGAAGGGGTTGTAGATGTCGGCTGATACACCGGCGAAATGGTAGCCGTCGTAGCGCAGCTTGATTTTCTGAAACATCTCCTCAGGTGTGCATTCATAGTTTTCGGCCATTTGTGCAATGTCGTCTTTGAACGCACTCTTCACCTCTTCTTCCGTGATGCCGCAGATGGCAGAGAAACGGGGCTGCATCGTCACGTTCATCAAGTTGTTGATAGTAGAGAAGATACTGAGCTGCGAGAACTTGGTGATGCCCGTGATGAAGCAGAACTTAATCATCCGCTCGTTGGCCTTCAGCGGCTGGTAGAACTCCTGCATCACCTTGCGCTTGGCGGCCAGCGTCTCATTTTCGTGCAGCACTTCCAGCAGCGGTGCATCGTATTCGTCGACGAGCACCACCACCTGCCGGCCCGTCTGCTCATAGGCCCGCTTGATGATGCCGGTAAGACATTGCCCAGGAGTTTCTTCCTGTTCGTCCCGGCCATATTCCTGTTGTGCATCTCCTAAAAGAAATAGCAGCGATTGTCTTAGTTCCTCGGCAGTGTCCCGTCCTTTTGCCGTACTCAGGTCCAGGTGAATCACGGGATATTCCGTCCACTCCTGCTCCAGCGGCATGATCTTCAGTCCCTCGAACAGTTCGCGCTCGCCCTTGAAGTACGACTCCAGAGTCGAGGTCAGCAGCGACTTGCCGAACCGTCGTGGCCGACTCATAAAGATATACTTAGCTACATGTGCTAATTGCCACACCAAGTCGGTCTTGTCAACATACAAGAAATTTTCACGAACAATGTTCGAGAATGTCTGAATACCTATCGGATACCGCCTTGTCATCATAACGTTATTCTATTTTGTAGGCAAAGATACGAATAAGCGAGCATAATCCCAAAGGAAAATTCATTTTTCTTTGTATTTGTATCTTTTAAATGCAGTTTGTCTTTATGTTTTTGTTATTCTGTTATTCTGTCTTTCTGTTATTATGTTATTGTGTCTTTTAGTTATTTTGTTACTCTGTGGAGCCCTGCTAAGGACGCAGATTTCCCATATTTCTATATGGTTTGTGGTGAACCGTACGCCGTATTCTCATAGTCCGACAGATTCAGCCTATGCTTTATTAAACTTCGCCTTGGGCTGCTTGCACCGGGGGCAACGCCAGTCGTCAGGCAAGTCTTCGAAGGTCACGCCGTCGTGTTCGGCGGGGTCGTAAACATAGCCACAAATGGAGCAGACATATTTGCCGGAAGCCTCTTGGTTAGAGAAATCGACTTTGGCCAGAGTGGTTGGCACGGGATTGTCAAGATCCATCACGCGCTTGGCCTCAAGGTTTTCGTAGCCCTGCGGGGTATGGGTTCCGCAATAAACCGTCGGGTGGTTGCGGATAAAGTCGCGGATGCGGTCCTGCGTCTCGCGGGCGGCAGGCAGGTCGTCAAACACTACCGACAGCTTGTCCTCATACAGGGCTTCGTCGACATAGGTGATGTCACCATGAAGCATATAGAACAGCCCCTCGTTCTCCACGATGATGATGCTGTTTCCCTTGGTGTGTCCCTTGGCCTTAATCAGATAGATGCCGTCCTGGATCTTCTGTGCCTCTGGGAAGTTGTAATACGGGCCGTCACTGAATGTGACAGGTACAAGATTCGTCAGGCCCTGCAATTCTGCGGCATCCATCTCTTCATGGTTCACATAGACCTTCGCGTTTGGGAAGCTTTTCACCTCGCCGCTATGGTCAGCATGGCGATGGGTGAGAAGAATCTTCGTCACCTGGTCCGGCTTGTAGCCCAAAGCCTCGAAGGCCTCCATATAGGTACAGATGTCCTTGCCGGTGAAGATAGGTGAATCTTCATTGGGCACCTCCTCGGGAAAGCCTGCAGGCAGGCCGGTGTCTACCAGAATCACCTCGCCCGTGTCAATCAGATAGTTCTGCAGACTGCCTCGATAGCGGATGTTCTGGTCATATTTACTCGTATCCTCACCGCCACCCATCACGAATGGCTGGGTATAGAATCCATCTTTACGGAATTTTACTGCCTTGATTTCCATACTTGCATGGGCATTTAAACTTTGTCATTGTTATCTTTATTTGTTGAAGATCTTCTCTGGCTTTTCTGGTTTCACTTGGCTGGTTCCCACTTGCAGCGGACGGGCGACACAATGGCACCCTCCTTCTTCAATTCGGCGAAAACCTTGTCCACTTCCTTACGGTCGGCACCCAGTGCCTTTGTCACTTCGCCAGCCGAGACTGGCTTGCCAGCCTCACGCATGGCCTGTAATACTTGCTCTTTCATAAATTAAAAATTATCAATTATGCAATGTGAATTATGAATTGATTACATCATTGCGGTGAGGAAATTCTCGTAGCCAAGCTTTTCGATGTAGTTCAGATACTGTGCTTCCCAAGCCATGTGGTCCTTCTCGCCGTCAATCCACTTCTGGATCAGTTTCTGCGTGGGATAGTCGTCGGCGAAGGCTGCTGCCAAATCGCTCAGTTGCTTAATGGCGGTGGGCTCGTAGTCAGACTCTATCTGCTGCTTGGGATCATCGTAGAAGGGAAACTCGATGGTCTTCATGGCCTCCTGCAGGTCGGCGGGCTTGCAGCCGAGCTCAACCAGACGGTTCAACACTTCTTCAGCCTCGTCCCACTCTTCCTCTGCCTCTTCCTTCCACTTGTCGGCCAACTTGTTCCAACCCTGTAGACGGCAGTATGCCGAGAAGGCGAAATGTTGCTTACTGTTACCAAACCACACGGCACCTGCCTGTGCAAACTGCTTTAAAGCTTCTTCTTTTGTCATAATAGAAATTATTTATTATAGTTTATAAATCAGCATTAATACTTGAGTGCAAAGTTACGACTATATTTTTATACTATTGATGATTGAAACCATACAAAAATTGATTTAGACGAACCTAATTCGAAAAAAAACAGTAATTTTGCGCCCAGATATGTACACGTTAAAGGAATCACTACTCAAATTGGGGACGATTTTGCCCCACGAAGACTGGAACGACAGCATCGTGCTGGTCGAGGCTAACGCGCAAATCGCTTACGGCACAAACATTACGATGGGATATCTCAAGTGCTACACATTTACCATTATCGAGCGCGGATGGGTCACGTTGAAGTACGGGGCGGGGCGGCAGCTTTTACTGCAGCGCGGCGACATGTTTGTCTATTCGCCAGGCTTCCCCATCAAGGTTATCACCCTGTCTGACGATTACCAGTCGCTCGTCCTGATGGCCGACGAGGACTATACTCTAGATCTGCCAGGCGTGCACGATGCCATCAGCACAGCCTATTTTTCCATAGTGCAGATGGACACACCCATGCTGCATCTTTCCGATGACGATTTCCAGAACCTGCGGGAACTTTTGCTGCTCGTTCAGCGCTATCAGCAGTCGCCGTCACCGCGCAGGAGAGAGAGCCTCCGCCTGCTCTACGGACTTTTCCTGAATGAACTAAGGTCCATCGAGGAACACAGCGTCAAGGAGCATCGCTTCTCGCCTCGCGTGGAAGAGATTTTCCTGGAGTTCATGAACCTGCTGACCAGGCACTTTGCCGAGCATCACGACATCGCCTTCTACGCCGACCGGCTGAACATCACCTCCACCTACCTCTCGCGTATTATAAAAAAGGTATCTGGAGGGCGTACCGTCGTGGGGTATATCAGCCAAATGCTGCTCATGGAGGCCACATTCCTGCTCAGCCAGACATCCCTTTCCATAGCGCAGATAAGCGATAGGCTACACTTCTCAGAGCCAGCCGCCTTTACCCGTTTCTTCCAGAACATGAGAGGTGTCACACCAAAGGGCTACAGGAAGGAGTGTCTGTGACCATCTTTCCTCTAAAGAAAACTTAGAAACCCATGCGGATGCACTCCTTCTTAAAATTCCCCAATAGATCAGGGGACTCTGATCTGTTTCGAGAGATAATAATTTCTGAGGAATTAACAGGAATCAGGAGTGCTTGATTGGATGACATTGACATCGTGGGAAAAGATTCGCCCTATTGGGTACATAGGTTCGTCTGGCTATGGGCATGGTCTGTGACTACGTGGTGGAGTGAAAGACGGCAACCATAAAGGTTTTAGCTTCGCTTTAGCCTGCTTACTGCCATACACATACCATATATATACCATACACATACCATACACATACCATACACATGCCATACCCCTGAGTATAGGATAGGGATGGGTAATGCCTGTCATTTCCCTTGTATATCCTTGCCTAAATAGATCAGGAGTGCCTGATTTGAAGGAATTGACATCGTGGGAAATAGTAGTCCGCCCTGCTCGGACTGACAGTTTGCAGCCTTCGGACTGGGAATCCGCCCCTTTCGGACTGGAGCTTAGCTTTAGGACAGACGGCTAATGGGCAAGGAGAGGAGCATGGTGGCTGTTGGACGAAAAAAATAGTTTTTCAAAAAACCACTCACCCTACTCACCCAACAGCCCTCAAAGCCCGATCTACAAAGGGCTGAAGGCACGTGAGGGTCTGCGACAATTTCGTTTTATCGGATGTTGACCATTACCTTCTTCAAATCCTTATCGGCACTCGACGAGCCCACCATCAGCTCGTACCGTCCAGGTACGACGCGCATGGTGTTGCTCCCGGCATCCCATCCCTCAAAGCTCTGGCGGGGGAAGTCGATGTCGACCACCTTGCTTTCGCCTGGATTTAGCTCCACCTGCTTGTAAGCTTTCAGCGTCTTCTGCGGACCTTCCTTGTCGGTCAGCCGGCGAATGTAGACCTGTACGGTCTCTATGCCCTGACGGGTATTGGTGTTCTTCACCATTACGCGTACCTTATTATTTTTATAAGTGGGCTTGCTGATGTCGAAGGTGGTATAGCTCATACCATAACCGAAGGGGAACAGCGCCTCGCCCTGATAGTAACGGTAGGTGCGGTTCTTCATGGTGTAGTCCAGGAAGTCGGGCAGCTCGTCCGTGCTCTTGTAGAACGTGATGGGCAGCTTGCCGCTGGGGTTGTAGTCACCATAGAGCACGTCAGCCAAAGCGCTACCGCCCAGCTCGCCGTCGTACCACCACTGTATGATGGCATCGCACGACTCCATCTCAGGCGCCAGACCCATTGCTGAGCCAGAGCAGTTGACGAAGATAACCTTCTTGCCAGCCTGATGCAGCAGGGTCAGCATATCACGTTGTACCTGAGGCAGCTCAATGCTGGTACGGTCGCCTCCCTTGAAACCAGGCTCGCTGACCTTCATCTCCTCACCTTCCAGACTGGGTGAGATGCCGCCTATGAAGATGACAGTCTCAGTGTCGCCAATCTGTGCTAAAAGCTGTTCAGGTGTAGGGGTAACTTTCTTCTTGATGTCAAAATTCAAGGTGGCATAGCCTGTCTCCTGCACGTAGTCTATCTGGATGCGATAGTGCTGTCCAGCCTTGACAGCCAGCTCCTTCTTTCCACCTTGGATACGATGACGCACCTTCCAGATATCGACCAGCGTATCGCCATTGACGATGAGGCGCAGCTTGTCATCAGCGCTGATGTCAAAAATCAGCGTCTCGTCCTCGGTAGGCTTGAAGATGCCATCCAGGCGAGCGGAGAACTGCTCGAGGTTGACGCCAGGGGCAAACACCGTATTGCCGCCATTGCTCAGTTTGATGGGATTGGTGATATGGACGGTAGTCACGGGCTTTCCCTTCATCTCAGTATTGTTCCAATAGATGGCTTGCATACCCTGATAACCCAATGGCCCTTGAACCTGAGCGTAGCGGCTCTCGAAGGCTTCGTTACGTGTCAGTCCGCAGCCCTGGATGTATTTAACTTTTAATTTTTCACTTTTCACTTTTCCCTTTTCACTGATTCCTTCGAGTGCAGTGATGGTGCGGGTGGGGTATCCGGCATAGTTGCCCCACATCATGACGGAGTCGTTGGCATTGGGACCCATCACAACAATATTCTCATTGGTGAGGGGGAGCACACCGTTGTTCTTGAGCAGCACGATGCCTTTGCGTGCCATCTGTAGAGCAAGCTCCTTATGCTCCTTGCTGGCAACAACACTTTCAGGAATCTTAGTCCATGCGTTCAGTTCGTCGCTGTCGAAGTCACCCAGCTCAAAGCGGGCAATGAGCAGACGGCGCAGGCTACGGTCGAGGTCAGCCTCCTTGATGTCGCCACGTTTCACGGCAGCAGGCAGATTCTTATATTCTGAGCCACATTCTACGTCAGTACCTGCTAATACGGCTTTGGCAGAAGCTTCTGCACCGTCTTTGGCTACATGGTGCCACGTGGGCAGGAAGTCGCGAATGGCTCCGCAGTCGCTGGTAATCAGTCCCTTGAATCCCCATTCGTTGCGCAGTATTTGTTGCTCATAGCGGCTCTGTGCACAACAAGCCTGACCGTCGATACGCTGATAAGCACACATCACCTCAGCCACCTTACCCTGCTGTACCAATGCCTTAAAGGCAGGCAGATAGGTCTCCCAGAGGTCACGCTCAGGCAGATTCTCGATATTAAAGGTATGGCGGTTCCATTCCGGTCCGCTATGTACGGCAAAGTGCTTGGCGCAAGCCAGCAGCTTACGGTATTTGCTGACACCCAGGTCTTCGCCGTTGTAGCCCACACCTTGCAGTCCACGTACTACAGCCAGTCCCATCTTCGAGGTCAAGTAGGGATCCTCGCCGTAGGTCTCCTGTCCGCGTCCCCAGCGAGGGTCACGGAAGATGTTGATGTTGGGTGTCCAGAACGACAGACTCTGGTAGCGTTGGATGTTACCTGAGCGTTTGGCCTGCTGGGCTTTCACGCGGGCCTCATCGCTGACGGCAGTAAACACCTGATGGAGTAGGGCATCGTCCCAGGAGGCAGCCATTGCCATCGTGATGGGGAATACGGTGGCAAAGCCATTACGCCCGACGCCATGCAGCGCCTCGTTCCACCACTGGAACTGAGGGATGCCCAGTCGGGGGATGGCTGGCGACGTGTCCATCATCAGTTTTACTTTCTCTTCTAGTGTCAGTCGTCCTAACAGGTCGTCAGCACGCTGTTCAGCCGTCAATTGCGGATTCTGGTACGGCAACACCTGGGCATTGGCTGTCAGTGCTACAGTTGCAAAAATAGTGGTCAGTAGTCTTTTCATATTCCTTATTTGATAATTATTTTCTTACCGTTCTGGATATAGATACCCTTAGCGGGGCTGTCAGTGCGTACGCCTTGCAGGTTGTAACAGTCGGTCGAACTGTTGCTGGTCATAGTGATGCCTGCAATGCCTAATGTTTTATTCCAAGTGTATTCGGCCTCGTGTGAGTTCTCCATGACAGCAGTTAAATCTTCGTCGGTAGCCTTGACCGTCACGTTGTCTTTCGTTCTGGTGAACGTACAGCCGTTAATGAACTTGATATCCTTGCAGAAGAACAGGCGTACACCGTTGCGGTGCGTAATCTGTACGTTGTCGAAGATTACGTCGTAAACGTAGCTCTCTGGACGACCTGCTATCTGGATACCGTTATATTTTTTGTCATTGCTGTTTCGAGTTCCCGTATAGCCCGATGCAGTCACATTCTGTATTAGGATGTTATGGAATTCAGGCGTAGTCGATATCTTTTCCTGAGCTGCAGAAGTAAGGTCAGGTGTGTCATCGTACCAAGCGGTAATCCAGATGGGAGCCTCGACGTTGTTCATCGTGCAATTACGGAAGATGATGTCGTGAACATCGCCGCTACGGTCGTTGTTCGACTTCAGTCGGAATCCACAGTCAGTACCGTCAAGGGTCAGATCTTCATAGATGATATGGTGCATGTTAACCGTATAACTGCCAAGAGAGGCTCCATGTCCTGCCTTGAAAACACAGTTCCATACATGCACATACTGGGCATTGGTGTCTGTCACCACATTGTCGTCGCCAGTGTCAATGGTGCAATTATAGATATTGACATACTGTGTCCATATGGGAATGCCATCGGTGTTGTGTGAAGGTGTGCTGGCCGAGGATGAAGGGTTCTTAATCTCGATATCGTGTATGGTTGTGTGGGCTCCATTGCCTGATTGTCCTACGGTCAGGTTGGCACCTGGCGCATTCTGTATGCGGAAGTTGCGGAAGAGGAAGCGGTTACCTTTGCTAAAACGGATGACGGCACCGCGCTTTACACCACTAACCTTATAATTCGCCCACCAGGGTCCACCCTGTCCCTCAATGATAGAGGTGTTGCCTTCGCCTTCGATGACGACATCGGTGGGCGTATCTTTATTGACAATGAAGTTGTTACCCTCTGTCGCACTACGGTCACCATAAGCAATCCATTTTAGCGTAGCGCCAGCGCAGAGGTGAAGCACAGTCTTTGAACCCACTTGGATAGTATTGGCGAGCCATTCGCCAGCAGGAATCACCACCATGCCTCCACCAGCATTTTTTGCTGCATTGAGCGCATCTTGAATAGCCTTGGTGTTATCAGTCGATTCTGTCGATGCACCATAACTGGTAATATAAAAGGTGTTACTTTCTGTAAAGGCAGGCAGATTTTTAGGCAAATCCACAGCTGTCCATCCTTCTGGAGTGTTCTTGCTGGACTCTTCAGTTTCCATTGAGAAACTGATTACTTGTGCGTTGGCAACCTGTATCATTGACAGCATGATAAGGGCTTGTAAGATGTTTCGTTTTATCATATTCTTAATAGTTTGTTTTATTTGTGATGATTCCATTCAGATAATGTTCCAGATGGGTATAACCATCGTTACAGATGATGTTGCCGTCGCTGGGGTCGTTGGGATTCAGACCGTGTCGGCGCTCCCAGTCGTCGGGCATACCGTCACCATCAGCATCCTTAGGCGCTTTCTTGCTTTGCAATACAGGCCAGGGCTGCTGTGCGTCTACATCGTATTGCGTGTTGATGATACCCGGGCGACAGCCTTCACCAGTATAAGTAGCCTTTCCCATTCTGACATCATTCACGATGGTCTTGTCCAACGCATCACGATGCAGCGAGGCACCGGCATAGCGCAGCACCAGTTCGTAGGTTTCCTGTGCCGAATGAGTGGTGACAGGTTCTGAAGGCATTGGTTCGCGAAGACGGATGGAGTCTTTCGTGGCTTCTGTATAAGTACCGTCGTTCCCCTGTCGGTCTATCTGGTTCCATACGCCATAGTCCCAGTTATGGCGTGTGACTTCAGGGTAGCTTGCGTTGACGTTGCCCTCAACATAATACTTTCCCCAGACGTGCCACATCTTGTCCCAGACGTTAGGACGTGCTGTGTCGTGGTGAGTGTATGCTGAGGTACGGATGTTAGGAGCGGCAATACGCATCCCTCGCAGGTCCTTGGGTGTTCCGGGACCTGGCTTATAGTAGTTGTTGATAATGTTGACTGTCATGCCCTCCCCACCATAGCAGCCATTCTCCGTCCAGTTGTAAATGACGTTGCAGCGTAGGTCCATGCGTTCGTCGGTCTGTGTCTGCGGACTCGGGCCGAGTCGCGGGGTACGAGAAGTATGGTGAGCCATCAGGTTGTGATGATACGAAGCACCACTTCCGCCCCAGTTCCCTCCATATCCGTGTTTCCCCTTTTTGTGGCCGGCATCGTTCAGACTCTGTGCTATGATGCACCATTGTACGGTGAAGTCCCAGTTGCCATATACTGAGAGGCACTCATCTATCGACCAGCTGATAGAACAGTGGTCTATGATGATGTTGCTGCATCGACTGCCCCCCAGTCCGTCACCCTCATGATGAGCCACCTCTCGGTTGCCCAATCTGAAGCGCATATATCGGATGATGTTGTTTGAACTTACGGTAACCGGATAGTCTGCCACACAGATACCGTCGCCTGGAGCTGTTTGTCCTGCCACTGTTGTGTTGGGCGAGAAACGTAGTGGTGATTTCAGGAAAATCGTTCCGGATACATCGAAAACGATAGTCTTTGCACCTTGTTGCTCATTAGCCCAGCGCAACGTCCCTTTTTGGTTCCCATCCTCCAATGTCGTGACATGATACACCTGTCCGCCGCGTCCGCCAGTCGTATGGCGTCCAAAACCCTCAGCACCAGGAAAAGCCAATGGTCTTTCCTGAGCTTGTATCTGCCAGCAGCAGGCCAGCAATACTATTACGATGAAGAGCCTATAAACTCTCATGTTCTTATCAGTAGTTTGTTTTATCCTGCAAAGGTACGATTAAGTGAGTAAAAATCCAAATTTATTTATGTTTTTTCGAGCATCGAAGTGCTTTTCTTTTCTTTCGGAGTATCAATCGTTACTTTCGGAGAAATTTTCTTTTCTTTCGGAGTATTTACTTCTTAGCTAAGTGATTTATACTAACCATCTTATCCACCAACGCCTTTACTTTTGGAGTGGCTTCAACAATTTCCTCTTCCGTTGTTTCTTCGAAATCCTCATAATCACCTTCTCTGCGTTTGTTGAACATCTGCCTAATTAACTTTCCCTCTTCTGGTAAGAGCTTTCCGTCTTTTACATAGTTAAGACTAATTTGTGACATTAATCCCTTATGCGTGTGACTTGTATAGCCATCGCTAAGCAATAAGGCAGATGCAGCATGGTAAAGTGAATAGTAAAGTCTGTTAGCGGCAAGGTTCCATAGAGAAATAGCTGAAACCTTTAATGCTTCTTCAAAGCAAAGATATGCCTTCTCAATTCTGTAGTCTACCAATGCCTGTCTGTCGTCTTTTGATAAACTCATAGCTTTATGCCTTCAGATAATACATTATATTTAAAAAGAGATGGTGGCAGGCTGTCCCATTGTTTACGAGTGTATTCGAGTGTGTTGATTTCTTCGCCAAGTTCAAGCCCTTTAGTCCATAGCATATAGTCGATATAACCTTTCTCTGAGAAATTCATGGTAGGCTTGTCAACAATAACAACAATATCCCAGTCAGAATCTTTTCTGGCTTCTCCGCGAGCTCTGCTGCCATATAAAATTATCTCAGCAGTAGGCTCCTGCTCCCGTACAGTGTCTCTGATTAAGCTGAGCACGCTGTTGTCTTTTTCTTGTATGGAATAATTACCCATTGTTTATCTTTTTTCTGTTTGCAAAGATAGATATTCTTTTCGTAACTTCCAAACATTTAGCGGAAAAACTGGATGTAGCGCAGTACACAGCGAGGGCGGACATCGCTATGGAGTCCGCCCTCGGGTTGTGTTATAGAGTGAGAAGTATTTTACTTCCATGCAGCGCCAGTAGCCCAACGCTAATCACCAATTATTCAATTAGATACTCGTCTTCTAATATTGTATTGACTTTATTCTTCAATAGTAATAATGTCAAATAAGTGATCTGCTAAAAAGTCGATAGCCTCACCTAATTTAGGTAAGTCATTCTTGATAACGTCCCATACGAAATCGGTATTAATGTCAAAGTAACCATGAGCTATATGGTCACGCATTCCTTTAACTGCTTTCCATGGAATTTCTGGACGAGCAGTCAAGAGCTTCTGCTTGGTACGTTCATCAATGCGTTTTATACCTTCGCCAATAGCTTCTATTAACATGCAGTCAGCAGCAAGAGTCTTCATGCCGTCAGGAGAGGATAGCAGTTCATCAATGCTAGTAAGCGACTCATTCCAAACTTTTAAATTGTGGATGGCATCTTGTATTTGATGCAGTTGGTCTTCTACGATTTTAAGCTGTTGTAAAGATATCGATTCCATCTTGTTCTATTTGATTCCGAAAAAAGGGCCTGAGATTCTTGTGGTCTTTAATCAAGTCAACGTGACATCCCAACAATTGCTCCAAATATTGTGAGGCCATGATATAGTTGAAAAACTTGGGAGGCATAGTCACAAACAAGTCAACATCACTTCCATCGTGGTGTTCGTTGCGTGCTACAGAACCAAACAAACGTATGGAAGTAATCCCGAACTCGTCGTGTAATTCGCTAGCATGATTGCGGATGATATCAATATATTCTTGAGCACTTCTTTTCATATTGCTTATTTGTTCTGTTTGCAAAGATAGATATTCTTTTCGTAACTTCCAAACATTTAGCGGAAAAACTGGATGTAGCGCAGTACACAGCGAGGGCGGACATCGCTGTGGAGTCCGCCCTCGGGTTGTGTTATAGAGTAGGGAAGTATTTTACTTCCATGCTGCGCCGGTTGCCCAACGCTGGTCACCAATCTTCTTAGTGTAAATGGGGTGGTTCTTTACCTTGTCGGTGTTGTTATAATAGAATCCATCAACATTGTGACGGTGCATGTCTCTCGTATTATTAACACCTAGAGGTTGAGGATCCTTGAACAGCTCCTCTGCCTTCAGCTGGTAGCCTACTGCATCAGGTTCGTTTTCATTGTGGTTGTCACCGAATTTGGGTTTCAACTCGTCTTTACCCAAACGGTTAAGTATACCATCGTTGATACCTGCACCTTCGCTGTCGTTGCTCCATGCACGGAGAGTAAACATACCATCGGTCATCTTAGTCTGTCCGTCCTGATATTCGCTATCAAGTGAAGAGGCATAAGTTCCCTTCTTGGCAGTCCATGATGGGATGTATGTGCTGTAGTTGTCTTCAAAGTCGTAAGAAACGTTCGGAGTGAGTACCAACATACCCTTGTTGTAGAGGTAGCGCGTGTCAGCATCGCCCTTGCGAGTCCAAACGAACAAGTTCTTTCTGACAGTGAACTTACTTCCGCTGGGAGCGTAAGAAGTCTCAATGAACAGGCCGTGAGCCTTATTGTCAGATTTCGGGCTGAAGTTGACGAAGGTGTTGTTCTCAATCACAACGTTCCACTTTGTATTGCTTGGCCATGCCAACTGACCATTCTCGCCCACCAACGAGTGGCGTGGGCAGTCCAGGAAGGTGTTGTTGGTGATGGTCAGATTCTGGAAGAAGTTTGATAGACGCTGGTTACCAGGACCTGCAAACCATGCATATCCACGACCGTTAGCATCATAGTTGCCACAATCGTACATTACACAGTTGTCAACAGTCAGTTTACCAATCAACTGAGAGTTGGGTCCCTGGAAGCGGATAAATCCACGAATCATACCTCTGAACGAGCAGTTGGTGATAGTCAGCGCATTCAGCGAGAATCCAAGACCCTTGCTGTTCATGTTGATGAAGTAGTTTGCAGCGATAGTCAGATTCTTGTCACCATCGCTTCCATTCTTATCAGTGTATGTGTAGAACTTGTCGACATCAAAATTGATATTGTTGAACACTACATCATCGATTGTGAACATCATGCCATTTTCTACAGGAGAAGCTGCAGCACGGCTCAAGTTGAAATTGCAGTTCTTTCCTGCCGTTTTAGCTGAACTTGTATAACCTACGCCCATATAAACTGTGGCGCGTCCCTTGCCTGCTGCAATGTCTTCAGGATTAGTTTCCAAAGTGAAGCCCTTTGTGATGCTGGGTGCACTTTGCATGTAATAGGTTTTACCACCTTCAAGATAGAATACCTGGCCTTCGGCAATAGTGTTATCGCCCATGTAGTTAACGAGAACTGTGTCAAGACGTGTCATCTTACCCGCATATTCTGGAACAAAAGCTTGAATCAGCAGAGAGTCACCGTCCTGCGCAGGCTGATCGGCCTTTACAAGAATGGCAGCGCCTTTGTCTCCATGCATACGTAGTGACAACTTATTGTAGTTGCTGTCATAGTAGCGTTTAACGCCATTCTTATAACCACTAACTACATAAGTGGCGTTAGGAGTCAGTCCTTCGAAATCCACATATCCTTGTGCCTTTTCTACATCTGTCACAAGACGTGAAAAAGTGGGCAGATCGGGATTGTCGTTGGTTGGCTCAATCTTCACTTCATCATAAGCCCATGTTTTCCCATCTTCACTTAACAGTAAGTAGTTACCGTTAGCATCCTTGCCTGCAGCTTCCAAGAAGTCATAGTAAGTTGTTGTTGGATCAAAACCGCTTATTTCTGAGTTAATCATCACTCGAACTGTGGTCTCTGTAACATTTGTCAGCACAAAGACATTTGGTACTTCATAACGGTCACCAGTCTGCAAAGCACCATAGTTCTCTGGGCGCACGTTGTCATCACGTGACATCTCCTTTTGGTGGGAGGTGTCACCCTTTCCGTACCACTTAGAATTATACTGCTCACCTTTTGGTGAAAGGGCCTGAATGGCGTAGGTATAACCTGTGCTATAAGCAAGGTCTTCATGCAAGAAACTATGTGTGCCAGCCTTGAGAATTGTGTCAAGCACAATCTGTGTGGGATCATCCCAAGTTCCTACACCTACGCGTGCTTGGATGCGATAACCGCTGGCACCATCAACTTCATACCAGTTGAGCCACATGTCGTTTACATGGGAACTGCCACTGAGTTCAAACATGGATGCTCGTCCGCATCCATAGGGATCTACGTTGGCATTTACGTTTGTGTTCTGCGACAAGCGGAACATAGGCGTGAAAAGACGCTCGCTACTGTAGCCTTCCTCGTCTGTTGACGCCGTGTCCTTGTCTGAACAACTGGTGAATAGCATGGCTGAACAAACAGCCAGCATCATCAGAAAATTATTGTAATTTTTCATCTTGTTTTGTTTTTAGAATTAATAGCCATAATAATTCTTATATGTTCCATCACTGCGCGTTATTGCGTCTTGAGGAATTGGCATAATGTAACGCAAAGTGGGTAGTTCGTTAAGTACTTCCTCTGAACTGTAAGTTGGCATTCCTACAGGTTGCAACTGATCAGAGGCATCAGCATAGATATAGCCGCGAACAGATAGACGGCATGCAGCAACAGGTATACCTAGACTGCTGTCTTCCCAGTTGAACCAGTCAACACGAGACCATGCATCAGCACCAGTAGTAGGAACAGCTTTCAAGGCGGCTTCGTATGCATCGTATCCGAAGTTGACATTGATATAGTTCCAGTTCATCCATTTGTTGTCAAATCCATATTCGTCGTTTGTCCAGAACTTAAACTGAGGCAAAGTCTGGTTGGGGAATGTGTAGTCCCACTGAGGATCGTTGTCGCCAGAATTGATTCGTTTGTAGTATGCCAACTTTGGATATTCATTATAATGGGGATCATAGCTGTTGTCGCCAGATGCCATACCGTAGAACTGCCAGAATGTCTTGTAGATGGTTTTTGCATAGAGGTTCCAACGTACAAGATCTTTCCAGCGGAGACCTTCACCAGCAAATTCCCACTTGCGCTCATCGGTGATGAGCGTGAAGAAATCCTCTTTTGAAGTAGCTGCCTCCACGTAATCCTCAACCATTGCAGCTTTGTTTGCTGCATTCCTAAAGGCACGTTCGCGCACATTCTTCAGGGCTTGTTTAGCCGTCATGCCGCATGTACCTGCTCCATTAGGACCTTCTAACTCATTAACTGCTTCAGCATACATCAGCAGAACATCAGCATAGCGCATATAGGGGAAATTGATACCCGTACCGTTCTGTAAATTGTAATCCATTCTGTGATTAGGATCCCAAAGCTTTGACCATTTGTTGCAGTAGTTTGTCTGGGTATTCAACAGGCCTGGAATGTCCTCTGTCCAACTCCATAGACCGATAGCCTGACGACGAACATCCTGAGTGTCATAGGTAAAGCGGTGGAAAGCACTCAGGCGTACTCCTCCATTACAATTACCCCAAGTGTCATAAACGGTCTTCGAATAGCCAGGACCATGGATATAGCCAACTCGTCCACTGGTATTCATGGTAAATGGAATCTCGAAAATAGGATCATCACCCGTAGAGGCAATATATTTACACTCATCAATGAAAACATCATACCAATCCTTGGCTAAACTGTGAGTGCCAGCTTGTATAACAGAGTCTGTATATTCTTTTGCAATACGGTAGTAATCCTGCCAATCGTTAGGACGCTTCATGTCGCCAATATATGCTTGATCGTCAGTGTGACGCAGCGAATAGCCGCCACGGAAAAGTGCGATACGAGCGATAAGAGCCCATGCAAACTCCTTTGTACAACGCTCAACGCTGCTGATTTCTGAAGACAACTTCATGCTCTTGGAAGCATCAATAAGGTCGTTAATTAGATTCGTCTGGATAACATCACGATCAACAATAGGCAGGACCAAATTGTTTGGATGATCCATACTACGTTCAAAGCTAAAAGGAATATCACCCATGAGGATTGTCAAGTCAAAGTAGTTCATCGCACGAAGACACTTGGCTTCACCAATCATCTGAAGAATTGATTCACGATTAGACTTATTAGGAGTTGACATATTTCCTAAGATAGGACTTTTTTCAGCACCCGTAATAAAATCATTGGCACGCTCGATAGTGGTGTAGACTTGTGCCCATGTGTTCTCCAGCGCACTGGCATCAGCCTCGCAGTCAAATGCTTTGAACTCATTATGGCTAGCTACCTGTACTTCGTTAGAACTGGTTGTCCATTCTACGTCACTGTTTAGCAGGAATGTGTTGATAAAGGCGTTACCATAGGTGTTGTCGCTGCATACTGACTGGTAGATACCATTCAGCAAAATATTAGCTTCTTCTACATCGGAGAAGATGAAATCTTCGGTGTATTTTGAGGGTGAGTCAACATCCAGGTAGTCGTTACAGGATGTAACCCCCATGAAGGCCAATGCTATTAAAAATATATTCTTCTTTTTCATACTTTTGTAATTCTTGATTGTTTTAGAAAGACAAGTTGACACCTAACAAATATGAGCGGCTACGAGGATAACGGTTATAGTCAACACTTGGTGTCAAACCATTCTGAATATCCACCTCGGGATCGTAACCACTATAGTTGGTAATCGTGAAGAGGTTAGAACCTGTAAAGTAGAAACGCAGTCTGTCTATTCCCCATTTCTTTGTCAATTTCTTGGGCAAGGTGTAACCGAGAGTAAGACTTTGCAAGCGCAGGAAACTACCGTCCTCAATGAAATAAGAATGGGTGACATTGCTTGTAACATCCTGTGGGTTCCAAAGCGAGCGTGTTCCGTTAATCTGCTCGTATAATTCTAGATATTCAGGATGCTGAGAGTCTGCCAATAGTGGTTCATTCTTATAATATAATACCTGATTGCCATCTGCATCGAGTGTATAAGTATCACCGAAATAAACCCAACGATGTGCATAGTCGAAATCTGAAAGCACGTTCTTGGGATTGTTCTCACTGGCACCAACGGCTGATGACAGATTAAATGCTGTTGCATTCAGTACATCGAAATCGAGGAAATATACGAAGTTGGCATTGAAGTCGAAGTCTTTCCAGTTTCCGCTCAGTCCGAAACCACCCTGCAATTTGGGGTTCGTGTTACCGATAACAGTACGGTCAAGCTCGTCAATCTTTCCATCACCATTTAAGTCCTTGAACTTGATACGGCCAGGAGCTGTTCCGCCTGTTGCAGACAAACCAGTCACTGTTCCGGAGATGAGCTTTCCGTTTTCATCGAAGACCTGAGGAATAGGCTCGTAGTTATAGCCAGTTGTACGAGTGAATTCATCGAATCCATAAACTCCATCATAAACGAAGCCATATATGAGGCCTACCTCATCGCCTACTTTCAGACAAAAATCATCGTATGAAGATTTCCAGCGGTTGCTGGTGCTCCAAAGTGCATTATCCTCACCATTCAGTTGGTCAACTTTTGACTTGTTGTAGCCCATAGTGAAATTGGCATCTAACGTAAAGTCTTTTTTCTGGAAAATGTTGTAGTTGACAGTAACTTCAAAACCTTTATTTGTTACCTTACCGATGTTGCGAGTCTGCTGGCCAAATCCACTGGTCGTTGCAATATAAGATGTATAGAGCAGGTCACGAGTGGTGTTCCAATAAAACTCTGGAGTGATGGTTAGACGGTTCTTGAAGAAACCGAGGTCAAGTGCCAAGTTGCGCGTAATGGTTGTTTCCCACTTGATTTCTTCGTTGGGGAAGGCAGTGCCCACAGAATAGTATTTTTCACCGTTTTCAGTAGTCTCGTTCCAGCTGGGACCTCCATTACTGTTAATGGTGTAAACATAGCGCCAGCGGTCGTCACCGATATCGTTGTTACCTGCAAGACCGAATGCTGCACGAACCTTAAATTGGCTGGCAATATTCTTGTTCCACCAAGGCTCTTCTGATACAACCCAAGCACCAGAGACGGAGGGGAAGTAACCCCACTGGTGACCAGGAGCAAACTTCGTACTACCATCGGCACGCATTGTCAGAGAGAGCAGATACTTGTGTTTGTAGTTGTAGTTGGCCTGTCCGAAGAACGAGAGCATGCGGTTTGGTGTATTCTTGGAGGAAGAACTCAGATAGGGGATACCCTGTCCCATACTATCGAAGACCTTTTCAGGATTCAGGTCGAATGCTTCCGTGAACTGACGTGAACCTTGCTGGTTGGTCGTTGTCTGGTCATGCTGCATTTCATGACCTACCAGCAAAGCGATGTTGTGGTCGTCATTCAGTGTGAAGCTGTAGTTCAAAGTGTTAGTCCAAGTGTACTTTGTTCTACGAGTATTTGTAATAGTAGCGTAAGGCTTGTTGCCAAATCCTGTCTTAGCGGCCTCAGTGGTAGCAGAACCATAGTAGTTGTTAGTGTCGGTGAAATACAGACCCAATCCGAAATCAGTCTTGAATACCAGATTGTCAATAATTTCCCATGACAAAGATGCCTGATTAGTGAAATTATAAGAGTTCTTGCTAGTATAGTGCTGATTTATGTCATCCAATGGAGAGGTTTTCTCCCAATAGAGCTTCTCATTGACAGTATCGAAGACGTAGGGGTTAGTGGTAAATTCACGGATACCATTAGTAGGCTTATATCGTAGAATACCGACGATACCATCCTTACCAATGCCGTCACCGCCAGAACCCTTATCGCGACGATAAGAGAGGCGAGGGTTGATAGTCAGTTTAATGCGGTCACTTAATTGTGCCATAATCTTGGTGTTCATATTGGTACGGCTTACTCCAGTACCCTCAATGATACCATTCTGGTTGTGGTGAGTCAGCGAAGTGCTGAAGCGAAGTTTGTCATTACCGCCAGTGACAGCAACATTGTACATCTGTGTCCAAGCAGTTCCACCCATCAACTCGTCCTGCCAGTCGTGCGAAGTGGCACTTTTGTAGATGTCAAGGTCCTGTGGGTTACCGTAGTTGTAGCGGAAATTGGCAATACGTGAATTGCTACCAATAGATTTGTCTTGCTGATAGCGAACGAACTCATATGCATCCAGCATTTCCTGCTTACCTGCGAGTTTACTGAATTGGCCGTAGGCATTGAAATCAACCTTAATCTTACCAGCTTGGGCTGACTTGGTAGTTACGATAACAACACCATTACCGCCTCGAGCACCATAGATGGCGGTCAAAGAGGCATCCTTCAGTACGTCGATTGACTGGATATCCGTAGGTGGAATATCGTTAATGTTGTCAGCCTGGAAGCCGTCAACGATGTACAGAGGCTTGTTGTTCTGGCCAAGAGCTGAACCACCGCGTACGCGAATCAAAATGTCAGCACCAGGAGCACCATCGACTGTACTTACCTGTACACCGGCAATTTTACCCTGCATAGCCTCTGCTGCAGATGCAACAGGTACGGTTGCCAGTTTCGCACCGCTTACCGAACCGACCGAACCGGTCAGGTCTTTACGGGCCTTGCTGGTGTAACCAACGACAACAACCTCGTCGAGAGCAGCGTTGTCGTCTAGCAACTGGATTTTCATGTCGGGACCTGCAGTGACTTCCTGTGTTACCATACCGATGTATGATATCACTACGGTCTTCGACTTCTGGAGCTTCAAGGTGAAGTTACCGTCAAAGTCGGTGACTGCTGCATTTTTTGCATTTCCCTTCTCAACTACGGTTGCACCAATGACAGGTTCACCATTGGAGTCTGTAACCGTTCCCTTAGCAGTGGTCTGTGCAGACAGATTGCCCACGACTAAGAGCAAGCACATAATTAGTGCTGTTTGAAAGATACTCTTAAATTTAACAGACATAAAATTAGTAGTTTAAAAAATTAATTTATTAAAGTAGAATATTCTGGCTGCAAAGATACAATAAAAAAACGTAAAACGTGAAGATTTCTTTATATTTTTTTTGCAAACGTTTACGAATTGATGCGCGAGGTGTTTCCTTACTATTTGATAATCTGTTGGAAATAGTCGAAATGGGCCTTCCCAGAGGTGCCGTAGCAGAAAAGACCTACACGGATGCCTTTCCAATAGCCCGCACGTAGTGGGAATGGCTTGGCAATGGGGCTAAACGTTTTTCCGTCGGTGCTATAGTAGAATTGATGCAGGTTCTTCGTGCAATCGAAACTGATACGTAGGTAGATTTTCTTGAATTTGCCTTTTTTGACGATGGTACGCTGGCCTTGTGACTCGTAGCAGAGGCCTTCTGGCGTGAGTCCAACACCCAGAAATTGTTTTCCTGAACAGCACAGTCCTGCAAAGCTCTTGCCTGAAGCGGTGACTACTGTGGTACACTCGCTTTGGTAGCCTACCACCTTTTGGGTCAGCATGTTTCGACAAAGCTTCAAGCTGTCAGCTGGCTGGGCATGGATGGTCAGCCAGCCTGGCTTCTCGCTGAGGCTCCAGCGTTCGTTGTCAGGATTATGGTTCCACTGCCATTGCAGACCTAACGGACTGCTGAAGTCATCGTCAGTCTGGAGGGTAACGTGGTCTGGGGTAGGGGAGGGTATGGGCTTCTGCCATACACTGACAGGTTCGCCTATGCCGTTGCCGTCAATGTCGACGCCCATCAGCGGCCAGTCGTCTTTCCAGCGTGCTGGTTGCAGATGGACAACGCGCCCCAATACGGGCGTCTCCTGGAAATGATAGAACCACCACTGACCGTCGGGCGTGTCGACCAATGCACCTTGATGGGGTCCGTTAACATCTGTGGAGCCTTGTTCCAGAACGATGCGTTTCTCGTATGGACCGTAGATGTTACGGGCACGCAGCACGGTTTGCCAGCCTTGTCCTACACCGCCTTCAGGGATGATGAGGTAATACCATCCGTTACGTTTCAGGAATTTGGTTCCTTCTGCAACAGGACCTGTATACACGGTTACCCCCTCGTCAAGGAGCTGTTTGCCGTCGGGTGACATCTTGTGTACGATAATAGGGCCTGCACGATGCCTGCTGCGACCCAGATAGGCCTGTCCAGACGATTGGTGCTCACCATCGTCTTCGTCCCAGAACGGGCAAGGGTCTTCCCATTTCTCTACTCGCTTGACGAGGTGAAGTGGAGACCAAGGGCCATGAGCATCAGTGGCAGAACTCATGTAGAGTCCCTCGTCGGGAGTGCAGAAGTAGACATAGAACTGGCCTTCGTGGTAGCGGATGGCAGGAGCCCATGAGCCTCCTGCGTAATGTTGGTTGTGATTCCATCCAGGCTCATCGATGCGTGAGTATATCTGACTGACATAGTGCCAGTTAACCATATCGTCGGACTCCAGAACCTGCATGCCCATGAAGTGGAAGTCGGAGGCTACCATATAGAATTTTTCTCCTACTCTGATGACGTCGGGATCGGAGAAGTCTGCATTCAAGATGGGATTGACATAGGTGCCGTTACCCTGATCGCCCCAATTTAGGTGTGTTTGCGCCTGAAGTGAGCCGCAGATGACAATGGATAGAAAAAGCACCAGTTTTCTCATAGGACTATTCAGTATCAATCTGTACGAAATCGGGACGGACATCAGCTTCCTCTGTCTGGACGCTGACATCACTGAACTGAATATTTCGGGCATGGCGTACGAAGAATCCTTTGGCGGGCAGATTGCCCCACATGGTAGACTCCGGATAGTCTTTCTCCTTCTCGTCTTTGATGGACTCCTCAATCTTAGGCAGGTCGCTGGCGCTGACGCCTCCCTTGTGATGGATGCTGATGCGCGACAGACTGACATTTTCAACAGGGTGACCTGGCAGTCCGCTGATGCTACAGCCCATGCTTCCCGCATGGCGTATCTGGATGTTGTCGAGGCGGATGCCATCGATGGTGCCTACATGGTCGATGGGTATCAGCGAGTCGAAATCTTTTCCTCCAAGCAAATAGCCTCGGGCGCGATTGCCCAGACGGATGAAGATGGGGGCCTCAGTACCCTCGACGCTGACATTTGACACGCTGACATTCTCCATCCTGCCACCGTCGACTATCTCGAGTGAGATGGCTGAAGAGCCAATCCATTGTCCGAAGAATTTCTCATGCTGGTCATAGCTGGGCTTGACTACAATGTTGCTGATATTGATGTTGCGGAAGCCGCCATTGGTTTCAGTACCGAGCTTGATGGCATTGCAATGGCTGGAGACGACACAGTTGGCAATACTGATGTTCTCGCAAAGTCGGGGAGAGGTCGATTTCAGGGTGATGCCGTCGTCGTCGGAGTCAGCCATCATACGGCTGACGATGACTTCATGGCACCCGTCGAGGTCGAGTGCGTCGTTGTTATAGTTATTACGATTAATCACCTTGATGCCGTCTATGGTCAGGCGGTCGCAGGCCAGATAGTGCTGCATCCAGCATCCGCTGTTCTTCAGGGTGATGTCTTTGATGGTAATGTCGCTGCTCTGAATGAAGCGAAGCAGATGGGGGCGGGTGATGCCCTCGTCATTCCACGAGAGTTTCTTGAAGGCACGTCCGCGTCCGTCGATGGTGCCGTAGCCGTCAATGACCACATGGCTCACCTTGTCAGCATATATCAGCTGGATGGTGTTGGTCTGTGTACGCAGCGATACGTAGTCGGACTTCACAGGCAGATAGTCAGCCAAACGGGTGCTTCCATAGAGTGTGGCTCCCTGTTCCAGATGCAGGTGCACATTGCTTTTCAGGATAATAGTACCTATCTTGTAGTTTCCTGTTGGCACCACCACCCGGCCTCCTCCTGCCTGGCTGCACTCGTCTATCGCTTGTTGAAGGGCTTGGGTGCTCAGCAGGGAGGTGTCACTTTGTGCACCATAGTTCAGAATGTTGTAGTCTCTGGCAGCCAACTTGGTCGCTACTGCAATCAGACTAATCAGTATCAGTACTATTCGTGTTTTTTTCATATTCGCTTATAGGGCGGTAATTGGAGTAACTCTGCTGCAAAGTTAAGAACTTAAAATGAGAAATCCAAATGTTTCGTGGAAAAACAAACAGCGGAGGGCTGTTGGGCTCTCCGCTGTAATATTGTCATTGGGTGTTTACTTAATTACAACCTTCTTGCCATTGATGATGTAGAGACCACGTGGCAGGCTCTTGACGCTGCCCTGAACGCGAACACCAGTGATGGTGTAGATGCCATTGGCGGCAGCTTTCTCAATAACGTTGTCGTCTTTTACAAGACCGATACCTGTCTCTGGATCTTCAGCCGGTACATAGGTGCAGATGTCAGCAAGCAGTGCCTGGCACTCCTGCAGGGTGAGGATTGCATTGACCTGCTCCTGCATTGTGGAGGGTACCTTGAAGAAGCCGTTGCTGTCTTCTACGAGCTGGTGATGCTCTACGTCGCCCATGTAGCGGTACATCATGTTAATCATGTACTTTTTCAGACTTTCTTCAAAGTACTGCATCTGTGTGTCCTTATACTTGGCGATACAAGCCAGTGCATTGGCAGCCTCCGTGTTATATGCTGCCTGGATGGCAGCCTTGGCAGCAGCCTCTTCACCGAGGTAGTAGAGGTGGTTGTCACCGAATCCGAAACCATTGGCACCAGAGCCTGCTCCATTGCCATTTGCCTCGAAACCTAACTCGTAGGTCTCGGAATTGCTGTCGCTCTTGCTGCAGATGATGGCATAGTTGAGCGGGGTGTAGCGAGTGTATGCCTTTGAAGCGGTCACTTCAGGCGAGCACTTAGCGAGACGCAGTGAGTCGTTGGTGGCACCATCCTTACCAAAGAAGAGCTTGATGGCAGGATTGTAGATGGTGTCGTTGGCAGCTTCAGATGCAAATGTACCCAAATCGAGATTCTGGAGCACAGTGGCAATGTTTACATATTGTGACCATGTGTCATCGGTAGCATAAGCCTTGGCGCGATACATATAGACACCAGGACGGGTGAGCTTGAAGGTCTGACTGGCTTTGCCGTTAGGACCTACAGTCGTACCACGCCATACATTGGCGCACTTGCCCGACTCGTATGCGTCGTTATTGCGAATCTGCCACTGCTTGAAATCAGGTCCTTCCCAGAATGTCCAACCGTTGATGGTTCTTGTAGAAGTGTAGTTAGGCTCAGATGTTCCCCATGCCTCGAAGCCGCCGTTGGGCAGTGTGAACTTGAGGTCGGTAGGATTGGCGTATGTTGCAGGAATCATCATGTAGTCCTGACGGGCAGTCAGCAGCAGCGTGTCCTGATGCATAAACTCATCGTACTGAGCGGTAGCCGTCGTAGCGTTTACCATAGCCTGAGAGGCGTCGATAACATTCTTGAAGGCCGATTTCTCAGAAGCTGTGGCACCAGCGTATGCTTCGTCAGCATAGGTCTCGTTGCAGGTTGCAACATCGGCCTTCAGCGTCTGGTAACCCTTATTGATGTTAGCGAAATTGGTGCGAGCCGTATTCATGCTAGTGATGGCTGCTGCAATCTCGTCCTTATATTCCAAAGTGACACGGGCAGGATTCTTTTCAGTGCCATCGGCATCCACTACGGTTAGCAAATCGTCGTAGACTGCCTGGTACTTTGTGATGGAGTCAGTAAGTTCCTTATGTCCCCAAGGATAGCCGTCGTCAATGGTCTTGGCATTGTCGTTGTTGGCATTCTCCAAGCGGGTAAACAAGGTCTCGCGGAGGCTCTTCAGCTGGTCATAGGCATAGAAATGGTCGATTTCTTCCTGTGTCTTGCCTACTACGCGGAATTCTGGGTTGCGCAGGCTGTAGCGTCCACCAGTGCTTTCAACCACGGGGAAATGGAAACCACCGGTAATATTCTCGCCTTCCTTGATTTCACCAATTACATAGAGACGCTGCCAGTTCTGACCATTCAGCACGGTCTCTGTGTCGGCAAAGCGCCAAGTCGGGTGGTTGAGCTTATCTTCCTCAGTAGCTGGCTTGAAAGCCAGTGTGTCAGTGCCTATCCACATCCAGGGACCTGCAATCTTGATACCATCGTTTGAGCCATAGCCGTAATTTTGTACATCGCTATTGCTCGAATAGCGGGCAGCCACAGCCTGAGCTTCGATAGAGAACATATACTTGCCAGGAACCATCGAAGTGTTTTTGAATATGGTGTCTACAAGAGCCATACCACAATCGAGGGTGTAGTCATTTCCTACTTGGATACCAGCGCTGAATACATAGCCGTCGTTCTCAGGACGCTCCAGGCTGCCGTCGTTGGGCGAGAAGCCCCAGCGACCACCTATCGTACGCCATGTGCCACGATTGGCATTGCTGTAGCTATTCCACTGAGAGTAGCCCCATCCAGAGCCTGCCCAGTCGCTCAGATAACGGGGTTTGCTCATTCCATCTACCGTTGTACCTACCGCATTGCCGGCATTGGCATCCAGATAAGTGTTGATAGCCAGGGTAGAAGCCTCGAAGAGTCCTTCCCATGTGCCGGCGCTCTCCGACTCTGCCGACGGATTAGCCAGCAGTTCCTGGAAGGGAGCCATCACCTCGGCGAGCTGCTCCTTCTCCTGAGTGAAGTCGGGCTCGTTGTAGAGCTTGGTCATGTAGGCCAGTTCGCGCTCTGCAATTCGGGTGTCATAGACCTCGGTAACAGGGTAAATCTCAAAATTTGTGAACTGTGCATTGGTTGCCATTCCGGAGATGTTGATGCAGAGGAACTTGCTTCCAACAACCTGGAAGCTGTAAACCACCTGCTGCCATTCTGTGGTCAGTGCTGCATTGGCGGCAATGCCCACATAGCCTGTTGTGTCTGTCACAGAACCATTGTCATCCAGGAAAATGTTCAGACAGTTGGTTGTGCCCTTGGTGTTGCTCAAGAAAGCAGTCTCCACCTTGGCATAGTAAGAGATGGTGTAAACACCGGCATCAAGAGGCATTACATAGGCCAGGGTGTCAGCTAAACCTTCGGCATTGGCAGCGCCCTTGCTGATGACAACATTCTCAGCGTTGGGACCTTTTCCAGTCTCAATGCCCCAGAGCTCACCAGGCTCGCCTCCCTTACCGTTAGTCCATTCGGCACCAAAGCCCGATGCGAACACACCGTTGGCAAAGACATTGGTACCATTGACTTTGTACTTTGCCGTAGCAGTGAAGAGATAGTCACCCACGTTGGCAGCATAGGTTCCCATCACACAAACTACAGCCAGTAATTGCATAAGTAGTCTTTTTTTCATAAACGTAGTATTTAGTTATTAAAAATATAGTTCGTTAGTTGCAAATAGAAAGTATTCGGCTGCAAAATTAATCATTTTTTTGGAAACGAGAAATAATTTGTGTTAAAAAATAAAGGTGAGCAGCAGAAATCTGTTGCTCACCACTTGAAATTCATCGAATGATGATTGTTTCTGTTACACTATTGCGCCCGTTTTGCATTTTCACAATATAGGTGCCTGATTGTACCCCCCGTTTCTTGAGTTCGTTGCGGATGTTGCCGCGCAGTGTCTCAAGAGAGCAGACATGAATACCGGCGAGCGTGTAAACCTCACAGGCTACCCAGCTGTCGGAGGCGAGTGTGCCTATTCCTGCGGAAGCGTCATCGGTAATGCTGAGTACACCCGTCTTGGCGGCAACCTTACTGGTGTCCCAATAGAGACCTTCGGGCAGTGGAGGCAGATTGTATGCCAGTGTGCCGCTATAGGTGCTTGCTGTCCATAATGTGAAGCTGTCGCCCACCTTGGGTACATAGCCGTCCAGCAGTTTCACCTTCAAAGTTCCATTCATAAAAAGATACTTAGGCTCCAGCTTGGAATACTCATTTGCACTCATAATCTGTATGTCCACCACGGCTCCTTCGTTGATTCGGCAGGCAGCTGTTGTCTTAATGGTGCCGGGAACATCAGAAAAGTCAATGAGGCTTTTGGTGATAGGCGTCAGCGTTGACCCATTTTCCATGATAAAGGATGATAATACGCCACCGCCTCTCATGGTTGCGCCGTCCTTCAGTGTCACGCTGGAGCCGAAGAACTGCGTCGTTTCATTGCCATAGAAAACGAGTTCGCCCTGCTGAATGGTGAGTTGACCACTAATGGCTCCTGCTCTTGTGACAGTCATAGTGCCCTTGCCCGTCTTAACGATGGGTGCCGTAGATGCGAATGTTGCTACAATGTCAGCATCATTACCACCTATATAATACGTTCCGTCGCCCGCCAATGTTCCTGAACCCGTAACGTTGCCAATTACTACGTTATAGTTCTTGGCACCTGCTGGACTGCCTTGGTTGGGGTCGTTATTGGAGAATGTGAACCCGCTGTTCAGTCGCAGGGTGGCCTTTGGCAGACCTTTGCTGTTGGTGAAATTAAATGTGGGTGTGTACGATTTCTTGTTTTGGCGATTGGTTGCATCGCTGGCTGCCGGTTCCAATATGCCCTCGAACTCGCTCCAGTCGCCATTCCAATAGCAACGCACACCACCACTGGCAGGCTTGAATGTGCCCTTGCCGGTGAGCTTGCCGCTATAAGTGCCTCGGAACGATGCATAGAACTCGCCTGTAGCTCCCTCGGGTACGACAAAGTTAGTCGTATTGGAGATATTCGTCGACTCATCGCTAGCTCCCCAAATGACACCATTGCCAAACTCTACTGTAGTCGGTAGTTGGTCGACATAGTTAAGGGCCTGTGAATTAACCCTGCCAGCCTTAACTACCAGCTTGGAATAGTTGCGCCCGGCTCCTATAGTCATGGTTCCTGCTCCGCTCTTTACAAGGGTGGCACCAGAGCCTGTGAAGGGCTTGTTGAAGGTTAGCGACATACTCTGCGGAACCTCCAGTGTTGCCGTACCATTCAGCGAGAAGGGTTGGTCGGTAATAATGACTCCGTCAGCCTTCAGCGTTGTTCCATCGTTGAGCGTGACGCTTTGGACTGCACTGCCCAGCGAACCATAGTTCTGGCCGGTGAGATTGGCTAACTGGTTGACGATAACGCGTCCTCCGTTGATAGTGGTGTTACCAATGCGGTTCTCGTTCTTAATGGTTACATCGCCTGCTCCATTCTTAACTAAGGGGCCTCCTCCGAGAATGCTATCTCCTAACAGGGTGTACGCCTTTGTCTGGTTGTTGAACGTGATGCTCTTCGGGCTGACTGCACCCTTCACATTGACGGTAGTAGAAGCTGCATTGTCGTTAAACTCTACATCGTCGCCTATCACTGCATAGTCGGGGGTTCCGGCGTTCAGGAAGTTCTTGCTGATAGCCATGTCCCAGATGTTACTGTCGGCAGTGCCGTTCCACACTACAGAAGTTGCTCCACGAAGTTCTTCAACGACGAGCCACAGTTTGCTGTCTTCATAGCTCAGATAGAAGCGCTTGCCGCTCAGACCCTCCATCAAGACATCACTCAGCTGTCCTGTCAGTTTGGCAACGGTGCCCAGTTCATAGCGTCCAGCTTCCAATTCCGCGCTGGCATTAAACTGGAATACAGGAGCCTTGTATTTGGGACCAAACTCCCAAGTTTTGGCCTCAATGGATAGTTGGTCTGCATTGATCAAGTCAGACTTACCTCCTTGAATATCAAATACAATACGAGAGCCGAAGCCTAAGTTTAAAGTGGATGCTGTCATTGTACCTACGGCATTCTTGCCACCAGGATAGATGGTTGAATTGTAGTCCGCAGTAATGCCCGCAAGAAATTTTCCACCATTTGAAATCAGTGTCGTATGTCGGTTGAGCCATAGTGGGCTGCTCTCTAATGTACCGTCGAACTGAAGTGCTCCGTTCCAAATGTCTGTGCGACCTGTGTGTTTCTCTACAACATTAGGTAAGACAAGGGTTCCCTCGCCCTGCTTCACTAAACGCATGCTGCCAGCGAAAGCGCCGCCGGTAAGGGTGGTCGTATAACTGACAATATTGCGAGTGGGCGACTTGGGAGTTGAGGCTGTGGCTTGCTTGTCACCTGTGCCCTGCACCCAAGCAGGCGCATTGACCGTCAGGATGTAGGGCGACGCTCCGTCGGCAACAGCTATCGTCTTGTCTTCATAGCCTGAAATCAACAGATGGTCTTCCGTGCTTTGAATAGTACCGCCATTTGATATTTCGGTGCGGCCTTCAAGCATGAGGGGAGGCGGTGCCATCGTGATGCCCTCTAACTCGCCAAGGAAATAGCTCAGGTGAGGGGGCTGGTTGTAACCTACACATTGCCACGCCATTCCATTGCGATACTGATAATCATGCCAAAGTGTATAGATGCCATATTTAGTGGCATAGTTGGTGGTATAGACGTGAAGAGCACTGTTGTCGCTGGTGCGCAATACCAGTTCCTCGCGCCAGTCACCCAGAATGTCGCCTTGTGCAGAAGGATTGTTCTTTGAAGAATTGTTGAGAATGCCAGTAGGTGTATAAAGTCCACTGGATTCAAAGAAGGCAAGACGCCCATTTCCCCATTTCGTAATCTTAACCGATCTTTGTACACCTGGAGAATTCATGATTTCATCCAGCAAGTCTCCATCCCAATAGATGCGGTTGTTGAGGTCGCCCCATGCCATGTAGCTGTCGCCGTCATTTTTGATAATCTTATCACTGGAGAGATCTATAATTCCTGATGAGACGGAACGTCCTTGTCCGCCATAATAGTCGTTAGTGAAGTTTCCTGCTAAAGCACGACCATCATCGCCGCCGTCGGCTTTACGATAGTAGAGTTCTCCTGTAGTGGCGTTCCAGTAGGAATTTCCCTGAGAGCCTTCCTGGCATGTGAACTGTTCCAATCCCCAACGATAGGGATCTAAGTCACCACAATGCTGGGCATCACCATGTCCAAGGCCTGTCGTTGCCAAACCAAATCCTGTGTCATCAATAATCATCGACCCAAATACAATCTCGTCCCGGCCGTCAAGGTCGACATCGGCTATGGCAAAATTATGGAAGCCATTGCCATACCATGGTGACTTCGAATCGTAGCAGTTCCATCGCCAGCGCTGCGTTAGCTCGTGGGTTGTCGGATTAACGTCAAGGGCACACATTTTGTGGCGTGTATAGCAGCCTCGTCCTAAGAAAATAGAGGGGTGGCGGCCGTCCAGATAGGGAGCTCCAAAATAGTGCTTGCATGAGCGGTGGCCCGTGTCAGCCTGTCCCCAGACAGTGGCATAGTCACTCTCGCCCTCTTCGAAACGTGGCAACGGATAAGTCGCTGGTGTCCAATTGCTGCTGCCATCCCATCCATAAGGTTCACCCGTCTCACCATTCAAGTAAAGCAGGTATTCTGCCCCATAGTGGGTGTACTCGTCGCGAGGTGCATAATAGGACATGTCACCAATGTTGATGGTCTTTCCAGAGGCTGTGTGGATAATCATGTTATCCGCACCACGCATAATCATCTCGGCCTTTCCGTCTTCATCCCAGTCGTAGCCTATCATGTCCCACTGCTCGTCAGCACCGGCCATAAGATTGGGCCCAAGGTCAATCCACCATAGTCGGGTGCCATCCAGTTTGTAGCACTCGTAAAGGTTGAAATCTGTCATGTTGTCGGCAGCCATGCGGTTTCCTGTATCATTGTTACGCTTGACAATAAACTCACACACTCCATCTCCATCTACATCAGCCAGAGTCACGTCGTTAAGTGTGTAGCCAGCCTCAGAATTGGAATTGCCATTCGTTATGGCATTGCCGATTTCAACGCCGTTACGATTAACGACGGGTTTGACTTTCACCTCTAAGTACTGCTGACCCCAGGCTTTTACTGAGGCAGATTTTTGCTGGACTTGACCACGCACAACGGATTCCACCTGATAGGTGTCGCTGACCGTACCGTCAGCAACAACAAAATTGGTAACATCCAGATTCGTGGCTATCACAGCTCCGTTGCGGTAGAGGTTATACTTGGTGTCATAGTACTCATTGCCATATTTGCGCCAAGTCACCAGATAGCCGCCGCTGTTCATTGGCACAGCCACCAGTCCACGGTCAAGTTTGTCGGTTGTGCGCTGAGCGTTGGCATGAACACACAATAACCCTAATAGAAACGTTAATAAGTAAAATTTCTTCATCGATGATATGTTTTAGTTGTACTCGTTTCGGGCGCAAAGTTACTTATTAGTTTGGAAAAATCCAAATATTATTTGGTTTTTAACGCAGTTATTCGTACCTTTGTCCGGCAAAACTAATCGAAAAACAAATGAAACAGATTGTTTGTATGTTGGCACTACTGGGGAGCCTGGTCTTTCAAGGGCATGCGCAGACGACACCAGCGGTAACGGTCTACAAAGAGTTCAGACCTGCTACGATTCATCTGGCTGACGGACGGCTGTTGAAGGTTTCGCTGGCCAATATCTTTCTGAAAAACAGTTCGCTGCTTTATAAGAGCGGGGTGGATACCAAGGAGGCTAATCTGAAGACGTTGACGCAAGTGGATTTCGAGGACCGGTCGTATTATAAGATAGACTCACTGCTGGCTTATCAGGTGGACACCATCGGGAATGACGCCCTTTATTGTGCCCAGAAAATAGACTTTGTGGCGTGGAGGCAGATGGTGGCTAACAATTCGGTGCTCTCCAGTCTGGACTTGGGAGACATGATAGGGTATAGTTATGCGGAACTGGCTGACGAGCAGGATTTGCACTTCCCCATTATCCGACTTTACTTTTTCCGACTGAATGGCAAGTTCGTGCTGGCACATGAGCGGAATCTTAAGCGGGTCTTGAACAAAGAGAAGAGGCGACTGATGGAGTCGATGATGATTGACAAGAGCTTCAGTTGGACGGACGAGCAAAGCCTGCTGAAACTATTAAAAACAATACAATGAACGATATGAGTAAGAGATTAATCTGTTGGATGATTGCCGCCGTGTCAATGACGTCTATGGCACAGGTGGCAGACCTTGGCGGTGTGAAAGATGTGAATGGGGTGGTGGACAATACCCCTGACAGTATAGCTAAGGCCATGACGGCACGTCCTGTGCCTGGGTCGAGTCGCAGGGGAAATAACCCCGTGCTGTTCCTCATTGGTAACTCGACGATGCGAACGGGAACGCTCGGCAATGGTAATAATGGCCAGTGGGGATGGGGATACTATGCTCATGAGTATTTCGACCCCACGAAGATTACGGTGGAGAATCAGGCGCTGGGCGGTATGAGTAGCCGTACGTTCTATAACAAGCTGTGGGAGCCTATCCGACAGGCTATCCGACCGGGTGACTGGGTAATTATCTCCATTGGGCATAATGATAATGGACCGTATGACTCGGGGCGAGCTCGTGCCAGTATTCCTGGAACCGGCTATGACACGCTGAACGTGACGATTAAGGAGACTGGTGAGCAGGAGACGGTGTACAGCTATGGAGGCTATATGCGTAAATATATTAATGATGTACGCGCGCAAGGGGGCTTTCCCATCCTCATGTCGCTGACACCACGTAATGCATACGACGACAAGGGTAAGATTGTGAGGAAAGAACATACGCAATGGCAGATGCAGGTGGCTGCTGAGGAGGGAGTACCCTTTATCGACCTGAATGAGATTTCCGGACAAAAACTGGATGCTTATGGCCCTTGGAAAACGAGTTACCATTTCTTTCTGGATAAGATTCATACCAGCCGTTTTGGGGCAATGATGAATGCAAGGTCGGCTGCTGAGGGACTGATGGCCAGCCATAATCCCGCGCTGAATCCGCTGAAGGCTATGATGCGTAACGTGTTGCCCCCCACTTATGACCTACACCGTACTGAGGGTAAGCCCGTGGTGTTCATCACCGGTGACAGTACCGTAAAGAACAATGACAAGGACGAGAATGGCATGTGGGGCTGGGGAGCTGTGGCAAATACTATTTTCGACGAGACCAAGATTGACATCGTGAATGCGGCGATGGCAGGACGTAGCTGTCGCAGCTATCTGAACGAGGGCCGCTGGGATAAAGTGTATAACAGTCTGAAGCCAGGCGACTTTGTACTGATTCAGTTCGGACATAACGATATCGGTGCCATTGACAAACCTAAATATCGTGCAGCAATTGCCTCGGGTAAGGATACTTGTCATGTCTACAAGATGCAGGCAGCCAAAGAGGATTTGTCGAAGCAGAATGTGATAGACCAGAAACTGAAGTCGAATGCACAGGTTGGAAGCTATGAGGTCGTCTACTCCTTTGGCTGGTATCTGAAGAAATTCATACAAGATGTACGAGAGAAGGGCGCTACGCCTATTCTGGTCTCATTGACGCCGCGTAATGAGTGGAAGGACGGCAAGATAGAGCGTAGGAACGAGTCGTATGGCATGTGGTACCGTGAAGTGGCTGCTGAGACTGGTGTTGAGTTCGTGGACTTACACAATATTACGGCTGACTTCCTGGACAAGAAGTGTGGCAAGAAAGAAAAGGCTATGAAATATTTTAACCATGACCACACACACACCTCACTTCTCGGAGCGAAGACTAATGCACAAAGTGTGGCCAAAGGACTGCGTGCGAACAAGAGCCCTTTGGCCAGCTATCTGAAAAAGAAGTGATGGCTATTGAGGGATGACCTCTAACATGTAAATGGCATCGAGCGACCATAGTGCCGCATCGTTGGTAGAGAGGCCTTTGCGTGGAGCTAACAGTGAGTTCCATACAAAGGCTTTTCTTTGTGCATCACGGTCGAGCCATGCCGCATAGGCATCGAGACGACGAACAGGAAAACGGTTTTTCCGTGTCTGCCAAGCCATTTCACGATAGCGGCGGGCGTGGTCGAGCCAGCAGGTGTTGAAAGCATGGTCTGACATGAGAGGCAAGAGCTCGTTCATAACCTCAAATCCCCCCATAATACTGAGTAGATGGAGAGAGCTACGCAGTGAGTCGGGGCCATCGTAGCTGATACGGCCTGTAGCAGGGTCATAGCCTTTGGCCAGGTTGCCTGTGAAGATGCCGTCGGGCAGGGCGGCAATCGACTGCATGCCAGTCAGGATTTTATCGCGGTAATAGGTGTTGCCCGTACGCTCCCATTCTGTCATCCAGTTACCGGCATAAGCCACCCAATCGGGACCAACGCGTAGTCGTGCAGGTGCAGCACAAGGGAATTTCTCGCGAGGCTCAGCCAATCGCATGGGGTCCAGATGCCATAATAAGGTGTCGGCATCTTTTTGCATGCGCATCAGATCTCCTGTACGTTCGTCTGCGGTCAAGTAATAATAGTAGCGTAGGAATGCTGCTTGCGAGATGCGGGCTTCCTTGGCACCGCAGCCCCAATGGCTGACGTTATGGCGACTGCCCAATGGGGCGAACGGCCCAATATGATAGGTATCCACCTCGCTGTTATGACGTGTCATCGCTTCAGCCATCTGCCAGATGTCGCTACGTCCTGTGCGTAGGAACATGGCCCAGAGCCATACCGGTGAGGCCAGTTCGGTGTTGTCCCAAGCATAGCCCCCCACATCGTATCGCCACTCGTCACGCTCTGGATCGTAAGCATGCATGAAGTCGCCGTAGTTCCAGAAACCATACCATTTATGACGCTCTGTTTCTTTTTGGTAGATACGGATATACTCATCCAGCCGTTCTTCAACTTCTTGGTGTTTTGTCGGTAGCGACCAGACACCAAAGGCTTGTCGGCTGTGCAGGTATTCTGGGGTTGGTAACAGGCGGGTGTCGCTTGTCAGCATAGCCGTTTGACGGGCAATAGCCTCTTTGCCGGGGTATCCTCCTTGCGGTAGTAACCAGAGTTCACTGGTACGGGCTATTCCGTATGGTGTGCTCATTCCCTCCTGTACGTCTTCATAGCTTTCAAGAAGGCCGTGGGCTATGGTGTCATAATGACAGAGGTTCATGGGTTCTGCTTCTGGGCTCCATAAATACATGGTAAGGTGAGCTTCCCGACTGCGAGCATCAGATACCTCTATCGTTGATGGGTATGACTGCCAAAAGTCTTTTAGACGGACACCCATACCTCCCTCAACATCACCAACGAAAACATAGCCTGGTGCGCGTTTTCCAGTCAGCGTACCAATCCACGGTGAATGGCTGGTAGCTCGTTTACGAATAGAGAAGGCATTGTCGGTCAGTTGAGAGAGTCGAAAACCATCCCATTGAGCCCAGTGGTCGATGAGCGACTGCCCCAATGGGTCAAAGTGTTCACGTCCGGGAATGCGCTGTCCTTGCATCTGCTGAAGTTGGAGGTTCTGCTTTTGTGGGATGCCTCGTCCCTCTTCGGGGGGTGACTGACGCAACCGCAACTCTCGCCGTCCGTCCAAGGGCTGAACGGGTTCTGACCAAATCTCTTCAGGCGACATGGCAAAAGCGATATGTCGGTTATAGGTCTCTGTTCTCAAAGGAACGCCAAAGCGAATGCCTAATGAGGTAATGAAATCCTGCTGTTGTTCACCATCGTAGGTGAAAGTGTGTACCATCTTCACTTGTTCGCTGCCTAGCCAGAAATGTAGGCGGATCTCAAAAGGTAGCCAATGGCGCTTTCCGTCGCTGTGTGTGCCTTCAATCTTAATGACGGCATCGACTTTGCTTTGTCGCTCAATGCTGACTTTTTGTACAGACGAGGTGAAACTTCCCTTGGTTGTGGTAGCTACCAAGCTGGCTCCACTGCCAACGCTCACTCCATGGAGCGTCATACTGTCAATCAGTTGCTTTCCGCCCTTTGCGATGTAAGTCGTCAGTTTTCCTGTGCTAACAATGAACTGATGGTCTAGCTCTTTAACTGAAATGGATGGCGTGTGGGGTGTTTTCTTAGAACGTTGAATAACGCGGAGGGAGTCTCCTTTAGCCACTGCTGACAAGGCGGCCCATTTGACAGAACCGTCGGGCCAATAGGCAGTCGCCCATGCGTCAGATGCTGATCCGTTCGAGAGCGCTAAGCGGGTAATGTCTTTCAACTCGCCGGGACGGAAAGGGATACCGAAAGTCACAGGACGCTCGAAGGACTGTTGGACGGTCCAATGCAATGGAATGCCCGTTGTCAGGGAATAGTCATCAACCTTTCTGCTACGGAAGTTGGTAATAAAAGTGCGTGACAAGGTAGTACGGAACCCGAACCATCCGCTTTGTAAGGGTTGCGGGTCCAGGTAGTCTACTATCAGTTCGTTATCCACATAAAAACGAGTACGCCCATTGATACTCTCAATCTTGATGTGATACCAATGGCCTGACTTCAGCAGATGAGCTTTGTCCGTATATTCCTTGAGAATCGCAGGGCGGAATGCTACATCATCTACACCTCGTTCGTCGCCTGTATAACGGCGAAATCGGGTAGTTGTGTTGTGATTGCCACCATAGCCTAGATAATACATCTGCAGGGTATAGCATCGGGTGAAAATGCCACTACGCCAGTCTGCACGTTTCCAAATGTCTTTCTGCTGAGGGTCGCTGGCCAACCAGAAGCAGTTGAGATCGCTCAGTCTGTCGTCGGCCACTTTGGCATCATATTCCACAATACTGTTTGTGGTAAATGGTTGTCTGCGCCATAGTGTGAGTCCTTTTGGCGCTGTCAGTTCACAAGTGTCGCCATGGAACGTCACTTGATAGTCGCTGGCTTCAGACTCAATGCGCCAGAATTTTTTGAATTCCTGTTGGTTGAGGCCTGACTGTGCAGCGGCAGGCAGGGCTACCAGTAATAAAAGAAGTTTAAAAACGAATCTGGCCATCATAGTTGAAGATAGGTTGGTTGGTAGGAACTTCTTCTGGGTAGAACTGTACGGCAGAGTCGTTCATCTTGGGGTGTTGATTCTTCAGCAGGCGGATGATCTCTGCACCAGCCCAGATGGCCGGGCCATAGCCATGAGCCGCCATGACGTGAACGGGACGATAGGCGTAGAAAGCAGGATCGAATCCCATTCCTGTGCCTACGCAGACGTTCTCAACTTGTCCTTTGTCGTTGATGGAGCGTTCTACCGCATGCCATCCCAGTTGGGCAACAGGGCCATATGCCAGTGCATCAATCCATCCTTGATTGATAGCGTGGGCGATGCAATAGGTAAAGATAGCGGTACATGACGCTTCCAGATAGGTGTCATTCCTGTCTAGCAACTGATGCCAGAAGCCGTCTTTTTGTTGTAGTGGTGCCAGCCCAGCAATATGGGCGCGTAGCAGTTCCAAGACCTTCGGACGGCCAGCATGATTTTCCGGCAGTACGTCCAACACCTCGCACAATGTGAGAATGGCCCACCCGTTGGCACGTCCCCAATGAAAGGCGGGGTGGGGATTCATGGCTTCTACCCATCCATGGCGGAAGAGACCTTTCTCTTCAAGGAACATACGGCTACGGAACTGCTCTATCTGGCGTACGGCCTCGTCGTAGTAGCGTTGCTCTCCAGTCAACTTGCCCATATAGGCAACGGCGGGTATGCCCATAAACATATCGTCGAGCCATACAGTGTTCTTATGAGGACGCAAGCGTGCAAAAGTGCCATCGCTCAGTCTGTACTCCTTATGCATGATATACTCGGCATAACGGTCAATGCAGCTGCGCAACTGGAGTCGATTGTCTTTCAGCGTAGCTTTAATCATAGCAGCGCAGATAGCACCGGCATCATCAAGGGCATGTGGGTCGACGACTTTACGCATCAGCGGGCCTATCTTCTTTCCCTTGCGGTGCATCTCAGCATATCGTGGAGCCTCAGTAGCCAAAAGACTCATGCGTTTGATGGCGTAGTCTCGATAGGCTGCGTCGCCCGTCGATTCCCCTGCTGCAAGCATTGCGGAATAGGTTACTCCCCATTCATAGCTAGTCAGGCGGAAGTCACCCTTCCCCAGTTCTGCAGGAGATGCTACTTCCAAATAGCGTAGTACCCGATCCATATTCTGCTTCACTTGTTGTACCGTAGAAACTCCGTATGGGGTCTGGTATTGTGGCTGCATGAGGTGCAGCGGTGTGTTGGTGTCGTTCACTTGTTGGGCTTGTGTGCTAACACTTGCCGTTGCGAGTACTGCCATGCAGCCCCATTTCATTGCCGTTGATTGTTTCATTGCTTGTTTTAATTTCTTTGTTTTCGGCTGCAAATATAAGAAAAAAAACTGGAATTGTATGATTTTACAAAAAATTGGATGAGATTTTGTTTGTTTGTCCGACAATTTTTGTAATTTTGCCATCACAAACTACATATTAAACATTCTTTATGGACAACAAGAAATATTACTTTGCTGTCGACCTGGGAGCTACCAGTGGGCGTACGATACTGGGTACGCTGGTCGACGGACGGCTGGAACAGGAAGAATTGACCCGATTTCCGAACAATCTGATAGAGACGGGAGGCCATTTTTACTGGGACATCTATGCCCTGTATCTGGAGATGATTAAAGGTCTGCAGGTGGTAGGCAAGCGTGGACTCGACATCACCTCTATCGGTATCGATACCTGGGGGGTCGATTTTGTCTTTATTGGGGATGACGATGCTATTCTTCGCAATCCCGTGGCCTATCGCGACCCCCACACCTTTGCAGCCTTTGACGACTACCTGACGAATGTGATGGACCGCAAGGCGGTGTACGATATAACGGGTATCCAGTTCATGAACTTCAACTCGCTGTTCCAGCTGCATGCCATGCGAAAGGCGGGAAATACGGCGATGAAAAACTGTAAGAAGATACTCTTCGTGCCTGATGCTTTAAGCTGGATGCTGACAGGCGAGGCGGTATGCGAATATACCATTGCCTCGACCAGCCAGATGCTGGACCCACGAACGGGTGACCTCTCGGAAAAACTGATTGAGAGTGTGGGGCTGACGCGTGACCATTTTGGACGTATGGTGCAGCCAGGCACCAAGATTGGTGTGCTGACCGAGGAGGTGCAGAAGATGACGGGACTGGGCGCTGTACCTGTGATAGCTGTTGCAGGTCACGATACGGGCGCAGCTGTTGCTGCAGTTCCAGCTAAGAACGAGCAGTTTGCCTACTTGTCGAGTGGCACGTGGAGCCTGATTGGTATAGAAACAAAAGAGGCCATTATCAACGAGCGTTCTTACGAGTTGAACTTTACTAACGAGGGTGGTATCGAAGGTACGACGCGTTTCCTGAAGAATATCTGTGGCATGTGGCTTTATGAGCGTTGCCGTAAGGAATGGCCTGAGGAGGTTCGTAAGCTGAGTCATCCTGAACTGCAAGGCTCTGCCATGCAGGTGGAGGCCTTCCGTTCTATTATCAATCCCGATGACAAGGCTTTCGCCAATCCGTCATCTATGATAGAGGCTATCCAACAGTATTGTTGTGAGACAGGTCAGGCGGTACCTGAGACACCCGCTGAGATATGCCGTTGCATTTTCGACTCGCTGGCACTCCGTTATCGCCAGGTGTTCGGGTGGCTGAAGGAATTTGCTTCCTTCGACTTGAACATGTTACACATCATCGGTGGCGGTTCGCTGAACAAATACCTGAACCAGTTTACGGCAGATGCCTGTGGCATAGAGGTGTTGGCAGGTCCTCAGGAGTGTACGGCTATTGGCAACATCATGTTGCAGGCCAAGGCGTCAGGCGACGTCAGTGATATCTGGGCGATGCGTGCCATTATTGCCAACAGCGTTGAAATGGTGCCTTATCATCCGACAGGCGACAAGGCTGCATGGGAACAGGCTTACGAGAAATATCTAAAAGTAACAAACCAAAAATAAAAGATTATTATGGCAAAACCATTAGTTGAAACCAAAGCAAAGGTGGGCGTGTTCAGTATCGCCCTGCAGGCATACCTGCCGCAGTTCCCCCAACTCGTTCCTGAGTTTGAGGCCCAGTATGAAGCATTCAAGAAGACGCTGCCCGACACCATCGAGATTATCGACGGCGGCATGGTGACCACGAAGGAGCAGTCGATGGCTGCCGGCGACAAGTTCCGTGCTGCTGACGTCGACCTGGTCATCCTCCAGATGCTGACCTATTGCACCTCTTATAATATGTTGCCTGCTGTGCGTGACCTCGATGTTCCTGTTGTTATCGTGAACGTGCAGAAGAAGCTGGCTCCCGACTATGCAAAGACCGACATTCCCACATGGCTGGGCGAGCTCTATGCTTGTGGTGCCATCGGTGAGATGGTGGCCGACCTGAACCGTGCGGGCAAGCGCTCAGCTGTTATCACGGGTGTCGTAGAGGGTGGCGACCCAGAGGTGCAGGCAGAGATTGAAGACTGGTGCCGTGCTGCTCAGGTGCGTCGTCGTTTCCGTGATACTAACATCGCTCAGATCGGTCGTCCGTATCCTGGTATGATGGACCTCTACATCGACGAGACCAACCTCTACCATCGTATGTTCGTCTATACCAAGCAGTTCGACTGGGAGCAGATGTGGGCCATTGCTGACAATATCACCGACGAGGCTGCCATCAAGGCTAAGGCTCAGGATATTCTGGACACCTTCGACATCGAGGGTGGGGGAACCATCGAGAAGGTATGGGACATGGCGAAATATGTCGTAGCCTTCGAACAGTGGGTGAAGGATGAGAAACTGGGCATGATAGCCTCACACTATGCTGGTTTCGCACAGGGTGTGGCTGGCAAACTCGACTCGATGCTCATCCCTGCATTCTCGATGCTCATCAAACAGCACACCGCATGTGCTGTAGAGGGCGATATGAAGGTGGCTATGGCGATGTCGATCCTGAAGACTATCTCAGGCACAGGTACGTTGGCTGAGATGTATAGCATCGATTTCCCGAAGGATATCTGTATCATCGGACACTCTGGCTCAGGTGACTTCGATATCTCGCAGGCTCACAAGCCTACGATGAAGATCGTTCCTGTGTTCCACGGCAAGACGGGTGGTGGTTATCTGACTCAGTTCTATCCTCCTACGGGCCCTGTTACCTATCTGGCTATCACTCAGGATAAGAATGGTGTGTTTAAGTTTGTGGTTGCAGAGGGCGTCAACGAGGAAGGCGAAATCTTTATGTTTGGCGACACCAACATGCGCACGAAGTTCTCGCTGCCATGCCGTGAGTTTGTGAATAAATGGAGCGAGGCTGGTCCTACGCACCATATGGCTGCTGCTGTGGGTCATCATATTGACACCATCCTGAAGGTGGCTAAGATCTTTAACATTGAGTGTGACATCGTTTGCAGATGAAATTATGGCAAATAATGGATCTTTGAAGAGCACGATAGCCGTGTCTCTAACCAATTATCTCGATGCAGGTGCCATCGTGGCAGGAGCATCAGGTCTGACACTTTGGAAGGAGTATCTCGGGCTGACCGAAATGCATTTGGGATGGCTCAATTTTATCAGTGCCAACTGTCTGGGTGCGGCTATCGGTGCCATTATTGGCGGATTCCTGGCCGATAAGTACGGACGTAAATTTATCTTCACCTACAACCTGCTGGTCTACATGACGGGTGTGTTGCTGGTTATGCTCAGTGTCAATTTCCCCATGTTGCTGGCAGGATTCTTGATTACGGGTATCTCAGTAGGTGTGGGTGTACCAGCCTCATGGACGTATATTTCTGAGTCATCAGAGGTTAATAATCGTGGACGCAATATCTGTATCTCACAGATGTCATGGGGATTTGGACCAATGTGTATCCTGCTCTTTGGTATGCTCTTTGCTCCTGGTGGCTACCTGTTTGGATGGGTAGAGTCGGTGGCTCAACTGTTTGGTGGTGCTGATATGACTCAGGAGGCTGTCAACGCCTTCTCGTCGCGAATAGTGTTCTTCACCCTGTTCATCGTGGCTTTCATCGCCTGGAACCTGCAGCGTCAGTTGCAGGAGAGTGCCGAGTTTACCGCTCAGCAGGCCGAGGGTAAGAAGAATGGGCTGATGGATAATATCAAGGTGCTGTTCTCCAACAAGATTGCCGTGCGCACGGTGATATTCCTTGCTACCATTTATCTCACGTGGAACCTCGTCGCATCGGTGATGGGATTCTTCCAGCCGCATATCTATGAGACGGCAGGTGGCGTAAGTAACGAACAGGCCAATTGGATGAACTGTATCCAGTGGGCGATTATCGTGGGCGTAACATTTGTTGTGTCGAAGCTCATCGACAAATCATCTCACAGGATTATCTACACCTTCGGACTTCTCGTGGCTATCTCTGCCTGGCTGGTTATTGTAACCATCGGTGTCAACGGCATGATAGGTCTCTGGCTCTTTGCTATCCTATGGGGTGTGCAGGGTGGTAGCTCACCACAGATATTCTATGCTCTATGGGGCTCGGAACTGTTCCCCGCCAAGTTCCGTGCAGGAGCGCAGGGTCTGATGTTCTTCATCGTGCGTGGCTTGTCAGCCGTCTGGGGTCTTATCTTCACCTATATCTATGGTGAGAATGGCGAGGGATTCACCGTTGCCGCCTTCTGTATGATAGCCCTGTTGGCCATCTCGCTCGTTGTAGGCTTCATCGGTGTGCCCAATACCCGTGGTCGTGCCCTTGAGGATATCACGAAGGAACGCTACGGAGAGAATTATTAAATATTAATTAGTAATGAGAAATTACTAATTACTCATTAAAAAACTGTAAAGTATGAAAAGTATATTGGAAGGCCGCGAACAGCTGAAGGCCGTTGTTTATCAGATTGCCGAGGTTACAGGTTATCTTTGGCAGAAAGGTTGGGCAGAACGTAATGGTGGTAATATTACCGTAAACGTTACCGAGTATATGGACGATGAGTGCAAGGCTATGCCCGCTATCGCACCTGTCAAGCAGATTGGTATGGTGTTGCCTCAGCTGAAGGGCAAGTATTTCTATTGCAAGGGAACGGGCAAGCGTATGCGTGACCTGGCAAAGGAGCCTATGCAGAACGGTTCAATTATCCGCATCTGCGATGACTGTGCATCTTACGAGGTGATAGCTGACGAACCCGTTGTTCCAACATCTGAGTTGCCAACCCACCTGGCTTTGCAGAACTATCTGTTGGAGACGGGTTCGTGTTATAAGGCAACGCTCCATACCCATCCCATCGAACTGGTGGCTATGAGTCATATTCAGCGCTTCCTGAAGGGTGACGAGATGACCCGTGTGCTGTGGTCGATGATTCCTGAGACGTTGGCCTTTGCACCTCTGGGCATAGGCATCGTACCTTATGCTCTTCCCTCAAGTGTTGAGCTTGCTGAGGCTACTCTGGAGCAGATTAAGCTTCACGACGTGGTGATGTGGGAGAAGCACGGCACCGTGGCCGTAGGACAGGACATCATGGATGCCTTCGACCAGACCGACGTGCTCTGCAAGGCTGCCAACATCTATATGTGTGCACGTGCTATGGGGTCAGAGCCCGATGGCATGACGGATGCCCAGATGAAGGAGGTGCAGGACGTCTTCAACCTGCCCAAGAAACGTCCGTGCTGATGAGTTCGAAGAAAAATAGTCAAATCATCGTACCCGCAGGCGTGCAGCAGGTTTTGCTGCACGCCTGCTGTGCCCCTTGCTCATCGGCTATCGTCGAGTGGATGGTGCAGCACGACGTACGGCCTACCATCTTTTATTTTAACCCTAATATCTGGCCCCGAGAGGAGTATGATATCCGAAAGGAGGAGAGCAAGCGCCATGCAGAGAGTCTCGGAATCAGATGGATTGATGGTGACTATAATCATGAACGATGGCTGGAGGCAGTGCGGGGACTGGAAGGAGAACCGGAACGTGGCCGCCGCTGTCTGCAGTGTTTTACCTATCGTCTGAAGGCGGCCGCGCTGCAAGCCCATCAGTTGGGTATAACCCATTTTGCCACCACACTGGCTTCTTCTCGTTGGAAGAGCCTTGACCAGATAACGGAGGCAGGACTTCGTGCCCAAGAAGCAGTGCCGGGTACCATCTTCTGGGCTCAGAACTGGCGTAAAGGCGGTCTGCAAGAGCGTCGTAACGAGCTCTTGCGCGCGTACCTTTTTTATAATCAAGTGTATTGTGGCTGTGAGTTCAGCCAAAGATAGGAAGCTCTTGTCTGTTGGCTTAAGTATTAATCTATTTTAAAACGTATAATAAAAAGTAGGATATTACGAAGAAATTCATTATCTTTGCAATCCAAACATACTAAAACGAATCCATTCTTGAAAATGAAGACGAACTACGAAATACGCTATGCAGCTCATCCTGAGGATGTGAAGCACTATGACACAGCTCGACTGCGACGCGATTTCTTGGTAGAACGCATTTTTGCCCAGGACGAGGTGAACATGGTCTACTCGATGTACGACCGCATCGTCGTGGGTGGTGCTATGCCCGTCAAAGAAGAACTGAAACTGGAGGCGATAGACCCGTTGAAGGCTACTTCCTTTACGTACCGGCGGGAGATTGGCATATATAATGTGGGTGGTGCCGGCAGTATCAAGGTTGGCGACGAGGTATTCGATCTGGACTACAAGGAGGCACTATACATCGGTAGCGGCGACCGTGAGGTGGTGTTCTGCTCGAAGGATGGTAAGCAGCCCGCCAAGTTCTACTTCAACTCAGCGACGGCTCATACCTCCTATCCTTGCAAGAAGGTGACGAAAGAGAATGCTGTGGTGACACACATGGGCAGTTTGGAGATGTCGAACGAGCGCAACATCAACAAGATGCTGGTAAATCAGGTGCTGCCTACCTGTCAGTTGCAGATGGGTATGACGGAGCTGATGACGGGTTCTGTATGGAACACGATGCCAGCCCACGTCCACTCACGTCGTATGGAAGTTTACTTCTATTTTGAGCTGCCTGAAGACCAGGCTGTATGCCATCTGATGGGTGAACCGCAGGAGACGCGACACATCTGGATGCGTGGTGAGCAGGCTATACTCTCGCCCGAATGGAGTATTCACTCAGCAGCAGCAACGCACAACTATACCTTTATCTGGGGTATGGGAGGCGAAAACCTGGATTATGGTGACCAAGATTTTTTCCAAATTACTGATTTAAAATAAAAACAAAACTATTATGGCAAATCCATTTTCATTGGAAGGTAAGAACGCGTGGATTACTGGCGCATCTTACGGAATCGGTTTCAACATTGCAAAGGCTTTTGTTGGAGCAGGTATCAAGAACATCATCTTCAACGACATCAATGAGGCAGCTCTTGAGCGTGGCTTGGCTAACTACAAGGAGGCTGGCATCACGAACGTTCACGGCTACGTTTGCGACGTGACGAAGGAAGACGACGTGAAGGCTCTTGTAGAGAAGATTCACGCTGAGGTAGGTCAGATTGATATTCTGGTGAACAACGCAGGTATCATCAAACGTATCCCCATGCACGAGATGAAGCGTGCTGAGTTCCAGCAGGTCATCGACGTTGACCTTGTAGCTCCTTATATCGTAAGCTCAGCCGTTATCCCCGAGATGATGGAGCGTAAGGAGGGTAAGATTATCAACATCTGCTCGATGATGTCAGAGCTGGGCCGTGAGACGGTATCAGCTTATGCAGCTGCTAAGGGTGGTCTGAAGATGTTGACTCGTAACATCTGCTCAGAGTATGGTGGGTACAACATCCAGTGTAACGGTATTGGCCCGGGCTACATTGCTACACCTCAGACTGCTCCACTTCGTGAGCGTCAGCCAGACGGTAGCCGTCATCCGTTCGACAGCTTTATCTGTGCCAAGACTCCTGCTGGACGCTGGTTGAATCCTGAGGAGTTGGGTGGACCCGCTGTCTTCTTGGCTTCACACGCTTCTGATGCTGTCAATGGCCACGTGCTGTATGTGGACGGTGGTATTCTGGCTTACATCGGCAAGCAGCCCTGATAAGCAGGCGAAAACCGCGAAAGAAAAGAGGCTCCCGAAAGGAAGCCTCTTAAATTTTTCTTACAAAGTATAGTTATTTAACAGCCTCTGCAAGCTCAGCACCAGCCTTGAACTTAGCCACCTTCTTAGCAGCAATCTTAATCTTCTGCTTGGTAGCGGGGTTGATACCCTCACGAGCGGGCTTCTTTGTAACGGAGAAAGTACCGAAACCTACGAGCTGAACCTTGTCACCCTTCTTCAGAGCACCCTTGATAGCATCTACTGTAGCATCGAGAGCCTTCTTTGCGTCAACCTTTGTCAGACCAGCACCAGCTGCAATCTTGTCAATTAATTCTGTCTTGTTCATAATTTTTTGGTTTTAAAAAGTGAATTATTAATAGATTTTGTGAAATTCTACCGCAAATATAGGACAAAGTTGTCAAAAAACAAACAAAAAAGGGAAAAAAATCACTTTTTAAGGCAAAAAAAGTTTGTATTGGCCTAAAAATGTGCCTTAAAACGGATATTTTTCGTAATTTTGCGGTCGTAAACAAGAAAACGAGTGATTTAGAAAAAGTTTATAGGAGATAGAGATGTTATGAACAATATGCCTCCCATGACCAAGAACTTGCTCATCATTAACGTGCTGGCTTACATTGCCACGTTGGTGCTTGAGCGTAGTGGAATAGACCTGACTTCGATGCTGGGTCTGCATTTCTTCTTTGCCAGTGATTTCCGTGTATATCAGTTTCTCACCTACATGTTCCTGCACGGGGGATTTACCCATATTCTGTTTAATATGTTCGCCCTGTGGATGTTTGGCTCGGTGATAGAACGAGTTTGGGGACCAAAGAAATTCCTTTTTTATTACATTGTCTGTGGCGTAGGTGCTGGTATTATTCAGGAGGTCGTACAGTTTGCCGACTATTCGATACAAGGCATTGCCACCTATCAGTATGTGAATGCTGGTGGAGTACAGATGACAACGGACACCTATATTAATCTATGGACAACGATAGGTGCTTCAGGTGCAGTCTATGGTATATTGTTGGCTTTTGGCATGATATTCCCCAATGAGCGGTTGTTCATCATCCCCTTCCCATTCCCTATCAAGGCAAAGTGGCTTATTGTGGGATATATTGCCATTGAATTATTCTCGGCGATGAGTGGTCCTGGCGACGGGGTGGCTCACATGGCTCACTTGGGTGGTATGCTCTTTGGATTCCTGTTGATACGCTATTGGCAAAAGCATCCAGACTCAAGCCAGCGTTTTGGACGTAGCAAAGGACAGGAGTTCTTCGACAACATGAAACGTAAGTTCGACGAACGTCAGCAGAGTAGCCGTATGAAGGCTGAGCCTACGAATAACAATCGTGAGACGGACGAGGAGTATAATGCACGTAAACGTAAGAACCAAGAAGAGATAGACGCTATTTTGGATAAGATACGAAAGAGCGGCTATGACAGTCTGACGAAGGATGAGAAACAGAAATTGTTTGACCAGAGTCGTCAGTAGTGATTAAGCAGTTGAAAAAATTTGTGGTGCAGATGCTGACGGGGGCAAACATCGCCACCATCATAGTCATGCTGCTGGTAGGGTATAGCGATAGGCTGAACCCTACGGATCATCCTATCCTGTCGACGGTGGGCATGACGTTCCCCTTCTTTCTGCTGGCAAATATGGCGTTCCTCGTGTTTTGGCTGGTGTTCAAGTGGAGTAGGGCATGGCTTCCAGTAGTAGGTTTTTTCCTCGCATACGTACCTATTAATATATATATTCCACTGCATACGTCGCAGGAAGTACCTGATGGAACCATTAAGTTGATATCGTATAATGTCTGTTCATACGGAGGTAATTACAAGTATGAGAACGGGTTTGAGAAGGTGCTTGGTTATCTGAACGACCAACAGCCCGACATCGTCTGTATACAGGAGGATGCGGATACTTGGCGACGCTACGTGTTCAAAGAATACTCCAAGACTTTTGCCTATAATGACACCTTGGTGTTGGCTAATAATGAATTAACACTCAACGCCTTAGGGATTCATACACGCTTTCCGATAGTGAAACGCGAGCGCATAGCCTACTCGTCATTGTCTAATGGCAGTGCAGCCTGGTGGCTGAAGGTGGACAACGACACCCTGATAGTCATTAACAATCACTTTGAGAGTTGTCATCTCTCAACACAGGATCGTAACCAGTATCGCCATATCATTAAGGGAGAGATACCTAGTGACTCGCTGCGTACGGAGTCACAGATGCTGCTGGTCAAACTGGCTGAGGCGAATGCTAAACGGGCAGGTCAGATTAGAACGGTCAGGAAGTATGTGGAAAGTCATCCAGGCTACCCCGTCGTGCTTTGTGGTGATTTCAACGACAATCCCATCTCCTATTCGCGTCATACCATGAGCACGGTGCTTACCGACTGCTTCGTAGCTACAGGAAGAGGTGTCGGTTTGTCTTACAATCAGAAAGCTTTTTCCTTCCGAATCGACCATGTTTTCTGTTCAGAGGATATTCAGCCGTTTAACTGCCAAGTGGATAGCGAAATGGATGCAAGTGACCATTATCCGATACTTTGTTGGTTAAAAATAAGATGAAAACCGCCAAAAAAAGATGAATTTCGCTAATAAATTTCGGTATGTGAAGAAAAATACGTATATTTGCAGGCTAAAAAAAAGAAATCATAAGATTAAATAACATAATTAACAAAATGCAAAACAAAGGAATTGTAAAGTTTGTCGCAATCGTTCTGGTGCTCGTTTGCTGCTTCTATCTTTCCTTTTCGTTCGTGACACGCTACCACGAAAACAAGGCAGCAGCAATGGGCGAAGAGGCAGGACAGGAGTATCTCGATTCTATCATGAACGAGAAAGTGTACTGCGGAATCTATTCGTTCAAGCAGTGCCGCGAGATGGAGATCGGCCTGGGTCTTGACCTGAAGGGCGGTATGAACGTGATTCTTGAGGTGTCAGTACCCGATGTAGTCGATGTGCTGGCAGACCACAAGACGGATGCTGCCTACAAGAAGTCAATGGAAGAGGCCAAGAAGGAAGAAGAGACAAGTCAGGATGACTTTATCTCTCTGTTCATCAAGTATTGGAAGAAGAACTCTAATGGTCGTCCTTTGGCTGCCGTGTTTGCTACCCAGCAGATGAAGGGTAAGGTAAGCACCCAGTCGAGCGACTCAGAGGTGGAGTCTGCCCTTCGTGCCGAAGTTCAGTCGGCTGTTGACAACTCGTTCAACGTAGTGCGTAACCGTATCGATAAGTTCGGTGTTGTTCAGCCTAACATCCAGAAACTGGAAGGCCAGTCTGGACGTATCATGGTTGAAATGCCTGGTATCAAGGAACCCGAGCGTGTTCGTAAGTTGTTGCAGGGCTCTGCCAATCTGGAGTTCTGGGAGACCTATAACTCACAGGAGATTTATCCGCTGCTGGCTCAGTTGAATCAGAAGTACGCCATTACAGGAGGCGAGGCTGAAGAGGTTGCTGCCGATACTATAGCTGCTGATACTACAGCTGCTGCTACTGCTGCTACCACCGATCTGGCTGCTAAGTTGGCTGCTGGAAAGAAGGATGCTAAGGTTGCTGACGCTAAGGCAAAGGCTGAGGCGTTGAAGCAGAACCCTCTGTTCGCTGTCTTCCAGCCCGTTCCTCAGGGACTGTCCATCGTTGGTTATGCCAATGCTCGTGATACTGCCGATGTCAACAAGGTCATTTACTCTGACATTGCCCGTCAGGTGCTGCCTGCAGAGTGCAAGCTGCGCTGGGGTGCTCAGCCTGAGGACTTTGGTGGCGAGAACACCAAGGGCGACATCTATGCACTTTACGCACTGAAGGTGACTGAGCCTAACGGACGTGCTCCGCTGGAGGGTGACGTGATTACCAACGCAAAGGACGAGTTCGACCAGATGGGTCATCCATCTGTCTCGATGCAAATGAACTCTGACGGTGCTCGCCGCTGGTCACAGATTACCAAGCAGAATATCGGTCGCGGCGTAGCTATCGTGCTTGACGATGCTGTATATAGCTCACCCCGTATCCTGACTCAGATTGACGGTGGTAACTCTCAGATTACTGGTAACTTCACCATCGAGACCACCAAGGACTTGGCTAACACGCTGAACTCTGGTAAGATGCCTGCTCCGACACGTATCGTGCAGGAAGAGGTGGTCGGTCCTTCGCTGGGTGCACAGTCCATCAAGCAGGGTGTCATCTCATTCATCGTAGCCTTCGTGCTGCTGATGGTTTATATGATTATGCTGTATGGCTTCATTCCTGGCATCTTGGCTGATATCGCCCTGCTGTTCAACCTGTTCTTCACGCTGGGTATTCTGACCTCGTTCCAGGCAGCGCTGACCATGCCGGGTATCGCCGGTATCGTGCTGACGCTGGGTACTGCCGTTGATGCCAACGTGCTGATTTATGAGCGTATCAAGGAGGAGCTGTGTCGCGGCTTGGGCATGAAGGAGGCGCTGCAGAAGGGTTATTCTAACGCTTTCTCGGCCATTTTCGACTCTAACGTAACGTCATTGATTACGGGCTTCATCCTGTTGTTCTTTGGTACAGGTCCTGTCAAGGGCTTCGCTACCACTTGGATTATCGGTATTTTCTGCTCGTTCTTCACTGCTGTGTTCCTGACCCGTCTGGTTTATGAGAACCGTCTGAAGAAGGACAAGTGGCTCAACCTGACTTTCGTAACAGGTTACTCCAAGAACCTGATGCAGAATGCCCATTATAATTTCATGGGTATGTACAAGAAGTCATTCCTCGTCTGGGGTGTTGCAGCAATCGTGTTCCTGGGCTCGTTCTTCGTTCGCGGTCTGAGCCAGAGCATCGACTTCACTGGTGGTCGCAACTACGTTGTAACGCTTGATAAGGAGTCGCACGTCGAGGATGTCCGTCAGGCTTTGACTGGTGTATTTGTCAACACTGTTGGTGAGAACACAGGCAAAGAGGCCAATACCAGTGTCATTGCTCTGGGTACCGATGGAAAGACCATCCGTGTCAGCACCAACTGGGATATCGAGTCGAACAATCCTGAAGTGGACGACAAGGCTGAGACCATTCTCTATAATGCGCTGAAGAAGGGCGGCTTCGTAAGTCAAGCAAAGGTTGAGGACTTCAAGAATCCTGATGTCCGCGAGGGTGGTTCCATCATCAGCTCGGCTAAGGTAGGCCCCGCTGTGGCTAAGGATATCACCTATGGTGCAATTGTTAGCGTTATCATCGCACTGATTGCCATTTTCCTCTACATCTTGCTCCGTTTCCGCAACGTGGCTTACTCGACAGGTGCTACTATTGCGCTGGCTCTCGATGCATTGGTGGTTATCGGCTTCTACAGCGTGCTGTGGGGCTGGGTTCCGATGTCGCTCGAAATCGACCAGGTGTTCATCGGTGCTATCCTGACGGTAATCGGTTACTCTATCAATGATAAGGTGGTGGTATTCGACCGTATCCGTGAGAACTTCCAGCTCTATGGCAAGCGCGACCGTCAGCAGCTGTTCAACGACTCGCTGAATCAGACGCTGGCTCGTACCATCAACACCTCTATCACGACGCTTATCGTGTTGCTGTGTATCTTCATCCTCGGTGGTGATTCTATCCGCAGCTTCTCGTTTGCTATGATTCTGGGTGTGGTATTCGGTACCCTGTCGTCGCTGTTCATCGCTGCTCCTACGGCATTCCTCGTGATGGGTCGCACCATCCGTGAGGACGAGGCAGCCAAGGCTTAAGACAATAGAAACAACATAAAAACAGCCCGCTTCATTCTGTTGAGGCGGGCTGCTTTTTTATACTTAGTCGATTATTTAAAATAATAGAGGAAGGAGGCGATGCCCTCAAGAGCAGGCTTGCGCTGGCCTTCAATCTCAATCACAAACTTGATTTCTGCCTTACAGATACCACGAAGGTTCTGGATGCTGTGCAGCTTGGTGACCAGACGTACACGGCTGCCTGTAATGACGGGCTGGCCGAAGCGCATGTCGTTCATGCCGTAGTTCACCAGCATCTTGATGTTGTTAACTTCGATAATCTGATCCCACATGTAAGGCAACAGCGAGAGTGTCAGATAGCCGTGGGCGATGGTCGACTTATAGGGACTCTCCTCCTTGGCACGTGCAACGTCAACGTGAATCCACTGGTGGTCGAGCGTAGCGTCGGCAAACAGATTGATACGGTCCTGATCTACCTGCAACCATTCTGAGGCTCCCAGGTCTTCACCCAGATGGGCGGCAAACTCGTCGTACGAGTTAATGACTAATTTTCCCATGTTTTTTCTTGTTTTGATAATAATTATGGTGCAAAGGTAATCATTTTTCGCGGAAAATGCTTACCTTTGCACTCGAAATCCGTTGCCCTGATAGTTAAATGGATATAACAAGGTCCTCCTAAGACTTAGTTCCGCGTTCGATTCGCGGTCGGGGTACTTCCCTCATTTTCAGCTTTTTGTAAACCCGAAGGTCAGCACGCTGATGCTTATTCCTTCCACATGCTTGATGGCGTCGATGCAGGCTATCAGTGTGGCTCCTGTGGTGCAGATGTCATCAATCAACAGCACATGTTTGTTTTTAAGTTCCGCATCATCCTTCAGTAGAAAGATGTCTTTCACATTCTCTTGGCGTTCTTGTCGCCTAAGTTTTGTTTGACTTTGTCTGAAGTCGCGTCTGGCTATGGCTTTTGTGACAATGGGAATGCCTGTTTTTTGCTGTATGCCACGAGCCAGTTCTTCACTTTGATTATAGCCTCGCTGGTGGAGTCTGTTCTTGGCCAGTGGTACTGGAACAAGTGCGTCGATGTTATCGAAATAACGGGCGTATGACATTTCAACACCCATCAGTCGTCCCATGTCTTCGCCAATATCGGGGCGTCCGCCATATTTTAGTTTATATACGATTTGGGCCATCTCAGAGTGGGGCTCATAATATATAAAGGCGGCTGCCTGTTTTACTGGTGTAATGTGCCAGAAGTGTTGGGCCATGAGATTATCTTCAGGGGTAAACTGAAAAACGGTACGTGGTAAGTGTAGTAAACATACGGAACAAAGGCTACGCTCTGTGGGAGCTAGCCGTTCGCCACATACTACACATTGACGTGGCGAAATAAAGTCGAGAATCCTAGTCCACCAGCTCGTCCTCATCTTCTACGTCCAGACACTGTCTGATGATATCGAATGTAAAGCCGCGACTCAGCGCAAACCTCACTAACTTGCGGGTCGTCTCGTATTCGTCGGCAGCCTTCGTAGACTTACGTTTCTGTTTCAGCAGCGGTCTTAGCACATTCAGATATTCCTCGTCATCAATCTCGCTCAACACACGCTGACGTATGTCTTCGTCGATGTGTTTCTGCCACAGCGCCTGTTCCACTTTCCGGCACCCCCACTTGTTGTAGCGTATCTTGTCTTTGACAAAAGCTCGCGCATAACGCTCGTCGTCCACGTAACGCTCCTTGACCAGACGCTCCATCACCTGCGCCTGTGCTTCCTCCGACAGCTCCCAGCGTCGCATCTTCTCCAGCATTTCATATTGGCAGTGCTCTGCTTGTGCGCAGAGACTGGCCAGCGTCAGATAGGCTTCCTGTTCTGTTTTCTGCTTCATTGTCTTGCTCTTATCATTCGTTGTTTGCCGTATTGGTCGATTTTGATTTCGATGTCGTGATACGACATCATACTTAACATATCTGCCAGTTCTTGAGCGTAGAGGGAATTCATTTCAAAGTAAAGCAGACCTCCCGTTTTCAGTGCTGTCAGCCCATATTGAGCAATGGCGCTGTAGAAGAGCAGGGGAGAGTCGTCGGGTATGAAGAGTGCGGTATGGGGTTCGTGTTCCAGCACGTTAGCTTCCATACGCGCGCGTTCCTTATTACATATATAAGGTGGATTGCTCACTATCACGTCCCATTGCTCATGGTCTTGTGGCGCGTTTAGCGCATCTGTCTGTTCAAAAGTCACGTTGGAATGGAGTCGTTTGGCATTTTCCCGTGCCACCTGTAGTGCCGCTTCAGAGATGTCCCAGGCCGTCACCTCGGCTTTAGGCAGTTCTGCTGCCAGCGTGATGGCGATACACCCGCTGCCAGTACCTATGTCAAGAACCGTACAGGTTGACAGCGCTTTCATGTCATCAACTATCCACCGGCACAGCTCTTCTGTCTCTGGCCGGGGTATCAGCACGCTTGGGTTCACTAGGAATGTCCGTCCGCAGAAATCGGCCTGCCCCAGTACATACTGCACAGGTTCCTGTAGTTCCAATCGTCGTGTGATTTCTGCCAGTTCTGCTTGGTCGTTTGCTGATAATTGCGTATCTTTGCCGATGAAAAGGTCTGATAGCGTCAGGTGGAAGCGCACGTCATAGACTAATCGGGCAATGGCTTTGGCCTCGCCCTCGTCATAAACCTGCGCCAAGCGACGCCACAGTTTCTGGTAGTTCATAGCAAATGCAAAAGTACGAAAATTATGGAGAATCTCCAAATCTCTACAGATGAAAAATTCATGCATCGTTGCCTGCAATTGGCAGCCAATGGCATACGAGGTGCGCGACCGAACCCAATGGTCGGCGCTGTCATCGTTGCTGACGGGCGTATTATCGGTGAAGGCTATCATGTTCGTTGCGGCGAGGGTCATGCCGAGGTGAATGCCTTTGCATCAGTACGTTCTGAGGACGAGCCGTTGCTGAGGGATGCTACTATCTATGTGTCTTTGGAGCCTTGTGCCCATTTTGGTAAGACACCGCCTTGTGCCGACCTTATTGTCAGCAAGGGGTTAAAAAGAGTTGTCGTGGGTTGCATCGACCCTTTTGCTGAAGTGCAGGGTAGGGGTATCGCAAAGATTCGCCAGGCAGGCATTGAGGTGACTGTGGGTGTTTTGGAACAGGAGTGCAAGTGGCTGAACCGTCGTTTCTTCACCTTTCATTCCAAGCATCGCCCTTACATCATCCTGAAGTGGGCGCAAACTTCCAATGGTTTCATCGACAATCAAGGTCAAGCCCTCCAGATCAGCAATGAGCAGACGCAGATGCTCTCCCATAAGCTTCGTGCAGAGGAGGATGCCATACTGGTAGGACATACTACCGATGTCCGCGAACATCCCCAACTGACTGTCCGTCATTGGGTTGGCCCTAACCCCAAGCGCATCGTCTTGACGCGCCAAAGGCCTTTGCCACAGCTCATGGACGACCTCTATCAGCACGGCATCCAGTCTCTTATTGTCGAGGGTGGTCGGCAGACCCACGAGTCGTTTATCCAAGCTGGTTTGTGGGATGAAATCCGTGTGGAAACGGCTCCTATCGTCGTCAGCGATGGCACACGTGCTCCCCAACTACCATCCGATGTGGTGCTGATAAGTAGTGGTGAATATGTTGGGAATCTTCTTACTTCCTACCGAAGTCAGCAGGCACTTCACCCCACTTCTGCGTCTCCCATTTGATGATAGGGTTGCGCCAGGTGTGTGTGTTTAGCCAACGCTCGGCACGAAGTATAATCTGATAGAGCGGCTCCGTTTCAGGCGTACGCTCTAACTTCGTCTTACATTTCCGCTTGTTGACCCATAAAATGGCGTTATACGAGTCGCTGTATATCGCCTTGTCGTGTAACCCTTGTTGCTGCATCAGAGCCAGCGCATGTACAATAGCCAGAAACTCGCCGATATTATTCGTGCCCTTCATGGGACCGAAGTGGAACACACGGGCTCCCGTCTGCAAATCTATGGCCTGATACTCCATAGGCCCAGGATTGCCTGAGCAGGCGGCGTCTACAGCCCACGCGTCTGCCCTAACCTCCATAGGCAGGGGCAGTACGGTGTCGTGGCGATAATCCGGCGGATTTAAATTGTCAATTATCAATTATCAATTTTCAATTTTCAATTATCAATTAATTACATGCGCTCAGGAACCTCAATACCCAGCAGGGCCATACCGTTCTTTATAATCTTGGCAACGTTCTTGGCCAGCATCAAGCGAACAGCTTTCTTCTGCTCATCAGGCTCGTTCAGAATGCTATAGTCGTGGTAGAACTGATTGAATACCTTCGTCAGCTCGTAGCAGTAGTTGGCGATGCCGCTGGGTGAGTAGTCTTTGCCAGCCTGCTCTACGGCAGCACCATATTCGCTCATCTTCTGAATCAGCTCAATCTCTTTGGGGGCAAGAGAAATGTCTGAGCTTGAAGTGTTCTCTTGCTCCTTGCTCCTTGCTCCTTGCTCCTCTTCGCTCTTGCGCAGAATAGAGCGGATGCGGGCGTATGTGTATTGGATGAAGGGACCTGTGTTCCCGTTGAAATCGATACTTTCCTCAGGATTGAACAGCATGTTCTTGCGGGCATCGACTTTCAGAATGAAATATTTCAGCGCACCCATGCCAACGATACGGGCAATCTCGTTGCGCTCTGCCTCGCTCATGTCGTCGAATTTCCCCAACTCCATGGAAGTCTTCAGGGCGTCATCCACCATCAGCTGCATCAAGTCGTCGGCATCAACGACAGTTCCCTCACGACTCTTCATCTTACCGTTAGGCAGTTCGACCATACCATAAGAGAAGTGCGTCAGTTCCTTACCCCACTTGAAACCTAAGCGGTCGAGCAGGATAGAGAGTACCTGGAAATGGTAATTTTGCTCGTTTCCAACGACATAAATCATCTTGTCGATGGGGTAGTCTTGGAAGCGCATTTCAGCAGTACCGATGTCCTGTGTCATATAGACCGAAGTGCCATCGCTGCGGAGCAGTAGTTTCTGGTCGAGACCCTCGTTGGTCAGGTCTGCCCAGACGCTGTTGTCCTCATGGCGTTCGAACAAGCCTTTGGCGAGGCCTTCTTCCACCTTGGCTTTTCCCTTCAGGTAGGTCTGGCTCTCATAATAGATTTTATCGAACGATACACCCATCTTCTTGTAGGTCTCGTCGAAGCCGGCATATACCCAGTTGTTCATTTTCTCCCATAGGGCACGTACCTCAGGGTCGTTCTGTTCCCATTTCACCAGCATCTCGTGAGCCTCTTTGATAAGTGGAGCCTCTTGTTTGGCCTGTTCCTCGTCCATACCTTGAGCGACGAGTTCCTTGATTTCCTCGCGATAATGCTTGTCGAAGGCTACGTAGTAGTCGCCAATCAGATGGTCGCCTTTCTTGCCTGATGACTCAGGAGTCTCACCATTGCCCCATTTCAGCCAAGCCAGCATCGACTTGCAGATATGGATGCCGCGGTCGTTCACGATGTTCGTCTTCACCACCTTGTTGCCGTTGGCCTGCATAATCTGTGCCAGCGACCAACCCAGCAGGTTGTTGCGCACATGCCCCAAGTGCAGCGGCTTGTTGGTATTGGGCGACGAATACTCAATCATCACGAGAGGAGAATCCTCGTTGGCTTGTTTTTCGCCAAAGTGTTCGTCTTTGTCTATATCTGCTAACAGGTTCAGCCACGCCTCGTCGCTGATGCTGAGGTTCAGGAAACCCTTCACCACATTGTATTTGCTGACTGCCTCGCAGTTCTGTACCAAGTATTCGCCAATCTCCTGTCCCGCCTGTTCAGGACTCTTGCGAGCCATCTTCACAAAGGGGAACACCACGAGGGTCAGACTACCCTCAAACTCGCTGCGTGTCTTCTGCAGCTGCACCATCTTTTCAGGCACTTCCTGTCCGTACAATGCCTTCACAGCAGCCTGTGCTGCTGCCATTATCTGTTGTTCAATCTTCATTGCTTTCAAATTTTGGGTGCAAAGGTACGAAAAGTCGAGAGCAGAACAAAATAAATTCATTTATTTTTTATGCCGAGACGTAGTATCTTCGCCAATTTATTGGCAAAGGTACGAAAAGTCGAGCGAAATGCCAAATAAATTTGGGCATTGTTTGCAACGTGTTTCTTATTCGACCTTTCTCTGCGAGACGATGCTGATGAGTTCGTACCTGATGTTTGAAGAATCCTGCGGAGGGTTAGCGAGGGTAGTCTTCTTCACCAGCAGTTCGTACTCGTTGCCTTTTTTGTAGGTAAAGCCCGTAATGGTTGCGAAGTGGACGCAACTCCAACGAGCACTTCCCTTTTCTTGAATCTGCATTCCCTCGACTGGTTCGTCGGAGAACAGCGGTGTGTAGGTTCCCGTTTCGGCAGACACATACACGGTCACCTGTTCCACTTTGTCTACGTTGTCATCGTCGCTGCTGCAAGAGGCAAGGGAGAAGGCAACAAGCATCATAAACATGATTCTCCAAATCTTCATTGTTTTCATTTTCGTTATCATTTTGATGTTAATGTTTCTATCTGATTAAACACCGAAAGTCGGAAATCTTGCACCGTCGGACGTTAAACTTTCCTAATCGCAGGGCATAAAATCGGCGCGAGTCTGATTCCGCATCCGATTCAGAGGCATCGCCAAACGCCGTTCTCGTAGATACAAGTCTCAGCCCGCGCCTGTTGCGCGAGCATCGACTCTTTTCTTCTCACGAGATATTTTGGCGAAATTTCTGAATCAAGAATCAAAAAGTCAACGCTTCCTTATGTCGTTCTATGTCCGTCGGTCTATCCGCTCATTGTTCGTCTTGTTGTTTTCGTTTCACATTATTATCTCTTACAGTCCCTCGATTTCCTCCGCCGTCAGGCCTGTAGCCTCGGCAATTTGCTCGATGGTCATTACGTTCATGGCTTTCAGCTTGCGGGCGGTGTCTCGTTTGTTTTCTTCAGCCCCTTCTTTCAGTCCAGCCTTGTAGCGGCGCTCAGCCTCGGTGGCCTTTTCCCTGTCAACCCGTACCGCATCCCAGAAAAGGTCATAGCCCATCAACTGCTCGCGTGTGTAGGCCGACTCTTGCACAAGTTCAATGGCCTCTCGAATATCGTCGTTTTCCAACAATTCCTGCGGCACCTCCTCCGTGTTCTTGTTAATCTCGGTGAGGAAACGGAGCCACAGCACGGCCATCTTGCGCTCGGCAATGCTCTGGGGCTGGAACTTCTTCAGTTCGACGAAGACAAGATGGAAACCGTCAATGATTTTCTCCGTGTATTTCTCGTGAACCATCCTGTAGTAATGGATGAACTCTGGCACGTCCTTCTCAAAGTTTTCGTTGACGAGATTAAGCGAATAGACGGGGCGCAAGTCTGTGAAATCCTCAGCATGTTCCAACTGGTCAACATATACCTTGGCCGAATTGAACAACACGCGGTCTTTGAAGTTCGTCGACCAGTACATCTGCATTTCGACGATGAACTGGCGACCGTCCTTCGTCTTGCAGAACACATCGACGATGCTGTTCTTGCCGATGGATGTGCGGGGTACGCGCTCTGGCGACATGTATTCGATGTCCTTAATCTCCTGTCCCTTGGGAAGCGGCAACAGGGCGTTGAGCAGGCTCATCACCAAATGGGGATGCTCGCCGAATATCTTCTTGAAAGTCAGGTCGGCTTTCGGGTCTAAGTACTTTGCCATAATCGTGATGTTTTAAGGAAATCTGCTGCAAAAATACAAAATGTTTTGGAATAATCGTGCCGTTATGGCGTTAAATCTTACGAAAGCGGGCAAAGATGTATCATTTTGTCATCTTCGCCCGCTTAAAACGTGATTTCTTTGCGAATCTTGCTGATGGTCTTGGGGGTGACGTTCTTTGCAGGGCAAAGCGACCAGAGGTCGAGCGCAGAAACGAGGCGATGTCCTGCAAGTCGAGCAGCCCAACAATGCCCGGGCAGCGCTGCATCAGCAGGTCGTAGCGCTCGCGGGCCGTGGTGCAGTGGAGGTCGAGATAGCGCGAACGGAACTGGCAGAGGAGGTGCTCGGCAATGACGGCACGCAGTTCCGTCGTCTCCTTGCTCTGGTCGAAGTACTGCTTCATCTAAGCCAGCCACCGCGCCGGGTCGCCCTCGCGCTCCAGTTGGTCGCCCCTGCGGTACATGAGTTTCTCCGAAAGTATCTTCAATTAGTCCGAATAGAAATAAAATTTCTCCGAAAGTAATTTTTGTTACTCTCGGAGTTAGAGAACTGAATGATAAGCTACAGCAGGCTTTTTATTCCCGCACTGGGAACAAATTATTCCCGCACTGGGAACAAATTATTCCCACGCTGGGAACGAAATATTCCCAGCCTGGGAATAATAAGGCTGCATGTAGTCTGGTGGCTTTCCCTAAACTTCAGTAGGAAAAGCCTCCTTGGATTGGGAAGTGTCTTGTCTTACGTTTCGCTTGGTTAGGCTTAGCGGAACGAGTCGGTAAGCAGCTTGATTTCGATTTGGGGGCTGATGCGCTCGTAGAGGATGTTGTAGACGGCATCGAGGATGGGCATGTTGACGTGGCAATGGCGGTTGATTTCCTTCATGCACTTGGTGCCGAAATAGCCCTCAGCTATCATCTCCATCTCTATCTGGGCGGACTTGACGCTATAGCCTTTGCCAATCATGGTACCGAAGGTGCGATTGCGCGAGAAGTTCGAGTAGCCCGTGACGAGCAGGTCGCCCATATAAACGGAGTCGGCGATGTTGCGCTCAATGGGGTTGATGACCTTTAGGAAGCGTGCCATTTCCTGTACGGCATTGGCCATGAGTACTGCCTGGAAGTTGTCACCAAACTTCAGACCATTACAGATGCCGGCAGCGATGGCGTAGACATTCTTCAGGACGGAAGAATACTCGATGCCTATGACATCTGTAGAGGTCTTGGTCTTGATAAAGTCGCTGGTGAGTATTTCGGCAAAGGCTTGTGCTTTATCGCGGTCGGCACAGCCAATGGTGAGGTAGGAGAGACGTTCGAGAGCCACCTCCTCAGCATGCGAGGGACCGCCGATGCAGGCCAGATTCTCGTAGGGTACATCGTATACCTGATGGAAATACTCCGAGCAGACGAGGTTCTCGTCGGGCACGATACCCTTGATGGCAGTTACGATATACTTGTCGCGCAGACGCGTCTTGAGTTTTTTCAGATGGCTCTTCAGATAGGGCGAAGGGGTGACGAACACCAGGGTGTCGTACTGTTGCACAATCTTGTTGAGGTCGGAGGAGAAGAATATCTCGTCGATATTGAAACGCACGCTCATCAGGTAAGCGGGGTTGTGGCCCAGCCGGCGGAAGTCGTCGATGCGGTCGTCGCGGCGCATATACCATCCGATGTGGTGGGTGTGTCCCACTACAATTTTGGCAATGGCCGTAGCCCACGAACCTCCGCCAATGATGGCTATTCTACCGCAGTCGTACATCTTTTTAACTAATAATTGACAATTGATAATTGACAATTAGGCTTGCGCCTGTTCTATCCACTTCTGTATCTCGTCGACTGATGGCTTCTGCATATCGAGCTTGTATTTCTTCACGATGTCGCCAATCTTCTGCTGGAGGCCCTGAGGCTTCTCAGAGGCGATATTTTGCACGAGGTTGAAACCAGCCTTGCGCAGAACCGGTACCCAGTCCTCGCTGACACCAATCTCGGCCCACTCGGCAGGTGTTGACTGAGGAACTTTCTTCTCGGGCTTCATCTGTGGGAACAGCATCACCTCGCCAATGGCGAACTTGCCGGTGAGCAGCATCACCAGACGGTCGATGCCGATACCGATACCAAACGTTGGAGGCATACCGTATTGCAGGGCACGAAGGAAGTCCTGGTCGATAATCATCGCCTCGTCGTCGCCCTTGTCAGCCAACTTCATCTGCTCGATGAAACGCTCCTCCTGGTCTATTGGGTCGTTGAGCTCAGAGTAAGCGTTAGCCAGCTCCTTGCCATTGACCATCAGTTCGAAACGCTCGGTGAGTCCGGGCTTCGAGCGGTGCATCTTCGTGAGCGGCGACATCTCAACGGGATAGTCGGTGATGAAGGTAGGCTGGATGAAGGTACCTTCGCAGAACTCGCCAAAGAGCTCGTCGATGAGCTTACCCTTACCCATCGTCTCGTCGACATCCATACCCTTTGACAGGCAGAACTGGCGAATCTCGTCTTCGCTCTTGCCATCGCAGTCGAAACCTGTCTTTTCCTTGATGGCATCGAGGATAGGCAGACGGCGGAAAGGCGCACGGAACGAGATGATGTTACCATCAATCTCCACCTCGGGCTTGCCGTTAACGGCAGTACAAATCTGTTCCAGCATGTTCTCGGTGAAGGTCATACCCCAAAGCAGGTCCTTATAGCTGACGTAGAGCTCCATGCAGGTGAATTCAGGGTTGTGGGTCTTGTCCATACCCTCGTTACGGAAGTTCTTACCCATTTCGTAGACACCCTCGAAGCCGCCCACGATGAGGCGCTTCAGGTAGAGCTCTGTGGCGATACGCATGTACATATCTTGATTGAGCGCATTGAAATGGGTGATGAACGGGCGGGCAGAGGCTCCGCCTGCGATATTTTGAAGGATGGGCGTGTCAACCTCAGTATAGCCTGCACCGTCGAGAATGTTGCGAAGCGTGCGGATAATGGTGGCACGCTTCAAGAAGGTATCTTTCACGCCCTCGTTAACCACCAGGTCGACATAGCGCTGGCGATAACGGAGCTCAGGGTCGTCGAACTTGTCGTAAGCCACACCGTCCTTATACTTCACGATGGGCAGGGGCTTCAGCGCCTTCGAGAGCAGCGTCAGTTCCTGACAATGTACGCTGATTTCGCCCGTCTGGGTGCGGAATACGAAACCCTTGATGCCAATGAAGTCGCCGATATCGAGCAACTTCTTGAATACCGTATTATATAATTCCTTGTCGTCACCAGGACAAAGGTCATCACGCGTAATGTAAACCTGAATACGGCCTTTTGAGTCCTGTAGTTCTACAAAAGAAGCCTTACCCATTACGCGACGGCTCATCATACGGCCTGCGATACTCACCTGGCGAGGCTCTGCGTCATCCTGGAAGCTTTCTACAATCTCCGTAGAAAATGCATTGGTTGGAAATTCTGCTGCGGGGTAGGGGTTGATGCCCATCTGGCGCAGTTGTTGCAGACTTTCGCGTCTGCCGATTTCTTGTTCGCTTAATTCTAAAACGTTCATTTCTTCTTCCTTAACTATGTTTTATGCCGCAAAGGTACGAAAATATTTTGGAATAAAATGCAAAAAACAGAGATAAAGTTTGGCAGATTGCAGAATATTGTCTACTTTTGTGGCAAACTATAAGATGTTGCTATGATTATTGACAATATCAAGACACAGGTGGTGGGCGTTAACATAAATGTTGACAAGACCTCGTGTGCTATCGTGGATGTACGTGGAAACATCAAGGCGATGAACTCGTTTGCGACATCAGAATATCCTGATGTCAATAACTTCGTAACTGTGTTGTGTAATCACATCACGACGTTGGTGGAAGAGAATGGTGGACTGGAGTCTGTCCGCTCGGTTGGTATCAGTACGGTCAGTGGAAATTTCCAGACAGGGTGTATTGAAAACTCGCCTAATCTGCCCTGGAAGGGCGTCGTCCCCTTGTCGGCTATGTTACGCGACCGTATGGGTATGGCTGTTGCTCTGGGTAACAACGCCCACATGATGGCTCTCGCAGAGTATGCTTTCGGTGGTGCTCATGGCATGCGCGACTTCATTGTGGTGTCGCTTGGCAGTGGTATGGGTAGCTGTTTCTTCAGCAATGGTGCCGTCTACAGAGGTGTCGACGGATTTGCCGGTGAGATAGGCCATACCTGTCTGGTACACGGCGGTCGTCAGTGTGGCTGTGGCAAGTTGGGTTGTATGGAGACCTATACGGCTGCCAAGGGTATTCTGCGTACGGCGGCTGAAGTCATGGAGGAATCGGACAAGCCTTCGAAGATGCGTCAGGTAGAGAAACTGACACCCCAGCTTATAGCCCAGTTCTGCGAACAGGGCGACGAGTTGTCTGTCGAGGTCTATCACCGTACGGGCTATATGTTAGGTCTGGGACTGGCCAACTACTGCTCCATCCTGAATCCTGAGGCCGTCATCTTTGCCGGCTCGATATCTCATGCGGGTGGCAAGTGGTTGTTGGAACCTGCCTATGAGTCGTTCGAGCAGCATGTGTTCCGTAATGTTCAGGGAAAGATAGATTTCATCCTGTCCGATATCGACGATGACGTGCGTAACGTGCTGGGAGCCAGTGTGCTGGCTTGGAGTGTCAAGGAATACTCATTGTTTAAATGAATGAAATGAAAGGAATGTAAGAAATGGGTACAACAATCAAGACAAGAGTAATAGGTATTGACATCGGTGTGAAAAAGACGACGATAGCCGTTGTCGACATACGAGGCACCATTATTGCCAAGGAATTCCTCAATACAAAAGACTATCCGGTGCTGAACAACTTCATCGAGGTGTTGAGTGAGCGTATCGTCATGATAGCTGAAGAGAATGGTGGTTACGAGATGGTTCGCTCGGTAGGTATCAGCGCACCCAGTGCCAATTTCCTGACGGGAAGCATAGAGAATGCGATGAACATTCCCTGGAAGGGTGTGATACCACTGGCAGCCATGTTGCGCGACCGTATCGGACTGGCTGTGGCGGTGGGTAACGATGCCCATATCACGGCGCTGGGCGAGAAGGCCTACGGGTCGGCCCACTGCATGGAGAGCTTCATCGTTGTCTCGTTAGGTCATGGCGGTGTGGGCAGTTGCATTTTCTGCAATGGCCAGCCTCATCTGGGAACGGGTGGCTATGCCGGCGAGTTGGGCCATTGCTGTATCGTCGATGGCGGTCGCCCTTGTAACTGTGGCCGACAGGGTTGCCTGGAGGAATATGTCTCTGACCGTGGTATCGTGAAGACGGCACGTGAACTGATGGCAGCATCCGACGAACCAAGTCTGATGCGTGATTTGGAGACGCTGACACCGATGACCATTGGCGAGTGCTGCGACAAGGGTGATGCTATGGCTCAGAAGGTCTATCAGCAGACCGGTTTTTATCTGGGCATCGGACTGGCTAACTATGCTACGCTGATGAATCCGGACGCCATCATACTGACGGGTGAGCTGAAAGATGCCAGCAGGTGGTTTATGGAACCCACAGAGGAGTCGTTCAACGAACATGTGTTCGGCAATATCCGTGGTAAGGTCAAGTTGCTGGTGTCTATCCTGGACAACCACGAACGTGATGTGTTAGGTGCCAGCGTTCTGGCATGGACTGTAAAAGAATATTCACTATTTAAGTGAAAAATGAAAAGTGAAAAGTTGTGGATGTAGAGCGTATAAAGGATATTATCAATGCCAAGCCTAATCTGAGTACCGCCCTCGGGATGGAGTTCCTCTCCACACCCGAGGACGATACCTGTATGGCTCGTATGAAGGTGGACGAGCGTAACCGTCAGCCCTTTGGATTTCTTAGTGGTGGTGCCTCGCTGGCGCTGGCTGAGAATGTGGCGGGCGTAGGCTCCTCAGCCCTCTGTCCAGGCTGTGCCTGTGTGGGCATTGAGGTTAGTGGCAGTCATGTGAAGGCCGTTTCTGAGGGCGATACCGTGACGGCCTTTGCTCATCTGCTGCACAAGGGCAGTTCGCTGCATGTGTGGCAGGTGGATATCAAGAATATGGCGGGCGAGCTGATATCGAATGTGCGGGTGACCAACTACATCATCAAGACGAAGACATGAGCAGTTTTGCGATATACAGACTTCCCTATGCTCAGGAGTGTACCGTGATTGTACAGACCTCAGGTCAGCCTGAGGAGTTTCATTCCTGTGCCGAACTGACAGGTAGACAGGGTTTCGTCATGGCTCCGTTTGCCCCTTCTGAAGTCGAGCCCATCCTGTTGATACGGCCTGACACGATAGAACGCGGGCTGGACGTCACCTTCCTCAGAAAGTTTCCCTCTGGGATCCTACCAGGACGAATCAAGCAACCACCTCATCAGGACTACCACATCGACTTTGCCAATTTCCATGCGCATCTGCTGAATGGCGAGTTCCAGAAGCTGGTGCTCTCGCGGAGTGTAGACATCGAGTTGGAAGAGAGCTTCAACTACTTGAAACAGTTTCACTTGGCGTGCGTCAACTATCCACGCATGATGGTCTGTCTGGTGTATACGCCCAAGAGTGGATTGTGGCTCACAGCTACGCCAGAAATCCTGCTCTCCGGACAGGGCTGCAAGTGGCAGACCATAGCGCTGGCAGGTACCATGCCTTATGAAGACGACCTGCGATGGAACGACAAGAACATTCAGGAACAACGCTACGTGGCCACCTATATCACCCAGCAACTGGAACAGTTTACCACCGATATTACTGAAGAAGGTCCACGTACGGCACGCGCAGGCCATCTGGCTCATCTGCGCAGCGATTTCCATTTCACATTACCTGACGATGCACCTATTGGCGACCTGCTTCATGCGCTGCATCCCACTCCTGCCGTCTGTGGCCTGCCTAAGGAGAAGGCTCAGCAGTTCATCTTGCAGAACGAGCATCACCAGCGTTCCTACTATAGTGGCTTTATGGGACCGCTGGCCATCAATCGGGAGACCAACCTCTTTGTCACCCTGCGCTGCATGCGGATATTCATCGATGGCTGCCGACTCTATGCCGGTGGCGGACTGCTGAAAGACAGCGAGGAAGAACAGGAGTGGCAGGAGACGGAAACGAAACTCGACACCATGCGTCATATTATATATAAAGATGTATAGCAATAAAGAAAATGTCAACATACTGACCGCTCTGCTGGTGGCTCATGGCATCCGTCATGCTGTGGTTTGTCCGGGTAGCCGTAATGCCCCTATCGTGCATAACCTTAACGAGTGTCCCGACATTCGGTGCTATCCTGTTACCGACGAGCGGAGTGCAGGCTTCTATGCCTTGGGCATGTCGCAGGCTTTACACGCTCCCGTCGTGGTGTGTGTCACTAGTGGTACGGCTCTGCTCAATCTCGCTCCTGCGGTGGCGGAGGCTTACTATCAGCATATCCCCTTGGTTGTTGTCTCTGCCGACCGTCCCCGGCAATGGATAGACCAGTTGGACGGACAGACGCTGCCTCAGCCTGATGCCCTCGGACGCTTTGTCCGTAAGGCAGTCGCTCTACCTGAGCCGCACGATGACGAGTCGCGTTGGTATTGCAACCGCTTGGTCAACGAAGCCTTGATGGTGCGCCATGCCCCCGTGCATATCAATATCCCCATCACCGAACCCCTCTTCCACTTCACTGTGGCAGCGTTACCTCAGGAGCGTAAGATAGAATGTCTGCCTGCAGACATCCAGCCCACAACACTGGCTCATCTGGGACGCATGTTCATGCAGTCCAAGCGTCCGATGCTCATCACAGGCCAGCCCTTGAATCCCCATCTCGACGAGGCCGTTCTGCTGGTGCAGGACGATGAGCGTTATGTACCTGATTTCGTGCTTTACATAGGCGGCTCTATAGTCAGCAAACGCCTGAAGCACTTCCTGCGCAAGGCCAAAGAGACGTGGGTTGTCAACGAGACGGGCGAGGTGAACGATACCTTTATGAACCTGACTCATGTGGTGCAGGGCGACGGCGAGGTGGTGGCCGACCACGTCCGTTTTCTGTTGGAGGACCAGCCCCATCCCTTTGTCCAGCTATGGGACCAACTCATCCGTCGTATCCATGTGCAGGCAGCAGCCTACGAGCCCGTCTATTCGCAGATGGCAGCCGTCCGTTGTTTCGAATCCCACCTCTCAGTTCTCAGTTCTCAGTTCTCAGTTCACTACGCAAATAGCAGTGCCATTCGTCTGGCTAATATCTACGCCCAGCACACTGTGTTCTGCAATCGTGGCGTCAATGGCATCGAGGGCTCTCTTAGCACGGCAGCCGGTTTCTCCTGTGTGACGGACGACAGGGTATACTGTGTCGTTGGCGACCTCAGTTTCTTCTACGACCAGAACGCCCTGTGGAACCAGAACCTGCGTGGCAACTTGCGCATCCTCCTGCTGAACAACGGCAAGGGTGGCATCTTCAACATGCTGCCTGGATTAGAGCAGAGTCCTGCCCGCGACAAGTTTGTTGCTGCCGAGCACCACACCTCTGCCGAGGGCATCTGCCAGCAGAACCATGTGGCCTATCTCAAAGCAACGAATATGGAGGAGATGCAACAGGGCATCGCCGCCTTGTTCCATCAAGAGAGCGACCGCCCTGTGTTGCTCGAAGTCTTTACCAGTCCTGCTGACGACCAGACGGCCTTGCAGACTTATTACCAGTTTGCTTACGGCTGCAAAGATACATGCCTGAAAGGATGAGAACGGTGCCGAGGAGGAACCAAGGAGTGATTTGTTCGTTGAGTAGCCACCAGGCACAGATGATGGTGGTGACGGGGTTGAAATAAACCCAGTTGGTGGCAACGACAGCGCCGAGCTTGCGGATAATCCAGTTCCACAGCAGGAAACAGAGCATAGAGGCTATGACGCCCAGGAATAGGATGTTCCAAATAATTTGATGACTGAAAATGACCTCGAAGGAGGGAAAGCCCGGTACAAGCCAATAGTAGGGTAAGATGGTCAGCAGTCCGTAGAAGAACACCTTACGCGTAATAAATAAGGTGCCATAATGCATGGAGGCTTGTTTCATCAGCAAGGAGTAAACGGCCCAGCACAAGCAGGCGGAAAAGGCCAGCAGGTCGCCCAAAGGTGAGAGGTGGAGTACAAAATGTCCGTTCATCACAACGACAGCCATTCCGCTACAGGCCATCAGCGAGCCTGTCACCTGCATCTTCGTGAAATGCTCTGTCTGCCGATAGGCCAGTCCTATCAGTAGCATGGCGAAAAGTGGGCATGTACAAACGATGAGCGAGGTGTTGGTGGCTGTGGTATAGAGCATCGCCGCATTTTCTGTCAGGAAATACAGCGAGCCTCCCGTCAGGCCTAACAGCACCATCACAAGCTCGTCTTTCCATGTGTTGCAGAAAAGCCTGAACTTGGTGCGCTTGACCATCAGCTCGTAGAAAATTAGCAGGATGTAGGCAATGATAAAGCGCAGGGTGAAAATCTGCGCTGGAGAGAGCCCGCTGAGCAACAGCATTTTCGTAAAGACGAAGGTGCTGCCCCAGAGGGCTACAACCACAAAGGCTACTGCGTGATAAAACTGCTTCATTTAGTACTTAAAACTTGAGCCACCCACGAACTCACGCATGATGCTGGTGGGGGGTATCTCCTTGTCGCTGATGGGCAGGAAGTAATGGATGAACTTCAGCAGACGGTGTGCCTCGGCATACTCCGGACAGTTCTTGGGCACGCTGGTCAGGATAATCTCCGCGTGGGTACGCAGCACGGCGAACTCAATGTTCAATGCTGAGTTAAACATCACATCAGCCGTCTCTTGGAACGGGAATATCCATTGATCCTCGGCTTTGCACACATTCTTCCATTGCGCGATGGTCTGCTGAGCCGTGAAGGCTCCCTTGTTGTAGTCGCGGATGATGCGACGCAGCAAACGGTTGTCGCGTACGGGAATCCAGTTGTGGTCGTCGAGTGAGATGCTGGTCAGTGCCGAGATGTATATCTTGTATTTCATTGCATCGTTGATCTTCTTCGTCAGCAACGGGTTGAGGGCATGGATGCCTTCGATGATGAGCACGGTATCGCTGCCCAGCTTCAGCCGCTTGCCGTTCCACTCACGTTTGCCCGTCACGAAGTTATACTCAGGAATTTCCACACGCTCGCCCTGCATCAGGCGGAGCAGGTGGTCTTCCAATAACGCGTATTCTACCGTCTCGATGTTGTCGAAGTCATAGTCTCCGTTAGGCAATTTGGGCGTGTCTACACGATTGACGAAATAGTCGTCGGTAGAGAAGGAGAGCGGGCGCAGACCACAGGCTAGCAGCTGGATGCTGAGTCGTTTGCAGAAAGTGGTCTTTCCAGAGCTGGAAGGGCCTGTGATTAATACCAGGCGGAGAGGATTCTTCTTGCGGTGGAAACGGCGGTCTATCTCTTCGGCTATCTGCACAATCTTCTTCTCTTGTAAGGCCTCGCTGACCTGTATGAGTTCAGAGGCATATCCGCGCTGGATGGCTTTGTTGACATCGCCTGCATTCGACAGGCGCATGATGATGTCCCAGCGGGTCTTCTCGGCAAACATCCCAAAGGTCTTGGGCTGGTCTACCTTTTCTGCCAATTGGGAGGGATTGTCCCAGTCGGGTACGCGCAAAAGCAACCCTTCCTCATAGCGCTCCAACCCCCATACTTTCAGATATCCTGCTGAAGGAACCAACGGTCCGTAGTAATAGTCGACGGTATCGCCCAGTGTGTAGTAGTCGCTATAGATCTGACCACTGGTCTCGAGCAGTTTCACCTTGTCGGAGAATCCGCGCTCGGTAAACACACGGATGGCCTCCTCGTTGGTCGCCTCAGTACGGCGGAAAGGCATGTCCTGGTCGACGATTTCCTGCATCCGCTGCCGGATGTTGGTCACATCCTCGTCGGTCAGCACCTCGTTGCCTTTCTTCTTGAAGTTACAATAGTAGCCACGGCATAGCGAGTGCTCGATGAACAGCTTCGAACCGGGGAACAGGTCTTGAGTGGCCTTGTACAGCACGAAACTGAGGCTTCTGACGTAGACACGGTGACCACTGCCCTCGCGGGCATCCAGAAACTCCACGTCGCGATTCTGGTAAACGCGGAATTTCAGCCCCTGCGATACATTGTTCACTTTGGCTGATACGACGGGGTATGGCAGCTGGATGTCGTCCTGAAACTCCTGATAGATATCCCATAGCGAGGTTCCCTCAGGGAAACTCTTCGTCACGTTGTTGTTCTTGCAGCGTATCTGTAACATAGTCGTAATTTTGTTTGCAAAGATACAAATTAATTGATAATTGACAATTGATAATTGATAATAATTTTCTATCTTTGCAGCAAAAATGAAAGAAGATATGGCAAAAAGAGAATGGAAAGAGATTCGTAAGTTCGAAGAGATAGTCTTCGAGGAGTACAATGGGATAGCTAAGATTACCATCAACCGTCCCCGTTATCGCAATGCGTTTACCCCACGGACGACGCTGGAACTGAGCCGGGCGTTTGCCCTTTGTCGCGAGATGCAGAACATCCGTGTGGTACTGCTGACAGGCGCTGGTGACAAGGCCTTCTGTTCGGGTGGCGACATGCATGTGAAAGGTCGTGGCGGCTATGTTGACGAGGAAGGTGTGCCACGTCTGTCGGTGCTCGATGTGCAGATGCAGATACGCCGGTTGCCTAAGCCCGTCATAGCGATGGTGAACGGCTATGCCATCGGTGGGGGGCATGTGCTACACTTGGTATGCGACCTGACCATAGCCTCTGAGAATGCGATTTTCGGGCAGACAGGCCCGAAGGTGGGCTCGTTTGATGCAGGCTTTGGCTCGTCCTACCTGGCACGTATCGTGGGCCAGAAGAAAGCCCGCGAGATATGGTTCCTCTGCCGTCAGTATTCGGCCAAGGAGGCTGAGGCGATGGGTATGGTTAATAAGGTGGTGCCCTTCGACCAGCTGGAGGACGAGTGCGTAGCGTGGGCGGAGGAGATGATGGAACGCTCGCCCATCGCTCTCCGTATGATTAAGGCTGGCTTGAATGCAGAGCTAGACGGGCAGGCTGGCATCCAGCAGTTGGCGGGTGATGCCACTATGCTCTACTATTTTCTGGATGAGGCTCAGGAGGGTGGCAAGGCCTTCCTCGAGAAACGTAAACCCGATTTTGAGAAATACCCTAAGATACCATGAAGATTGAGATAAAGGAGCGTGTGCTCCATTTCAAACAGCCCGCAGGAACCTCACGAGGCGTGTATACAGAGCGTAAGATATGGTTGGTATATACTGACGAGGGTGGAGTAGGTGAGTGTGCCCCGCTGCCGAACCTCTCGTGCGACGATATTGCGAACTATGGCGAGGTGTTGCGACGCTTCTGCGATGAGGTGGAACGCACGGGCGAGATACCATACGAGGACTTGCGCGACTATCCCTCGATGCTCTTTGGCTTGGAGACGGCAATGACGCGTTTTGACAATGCGTTCAGTCGTGGCGAGGTGGGCATTCCCATTAATGGACTGGTGTGGATGGGTTCCTTCGACGAGATGCAACAGCGAATAGAACAGAAACTGCTACAGGGCTACCGCTGTATCAAGCTGAAGATAGGGGCTATCGACTTCGATGCCGAGATAGAGCTGTTAAGGATGATTCGTAAGCGCTTTGGTCCTCGTGAGGTCGAGCTGCGTGTGGATGCCAATGGCGCTTTCCCGTTTGAAGAGGCGCTATATAAACTGGAGCTGCTGTCGCAGTATGCCCTGCACTCCATCGAACAACCCATCAAGGCTGGGCAATGGGGCAATATGGCAGAGCTTTGTCGTGATGCTCCACTGCGCATCGCCTTGGACGAAGAGTTGATAGGCATCAACGACCCCGACCAGAAACGCCAGATGCTCAATATTATCCGACCATCCTATATCATCTTGAAGCCCTCACTACACGGGGGAATGACGGGTGTTCGTGAGTGGGTGGAGATAGCTCGTGACATGGACATCGGAACATGGATTACTTCCGCCTTGGAAAGTAACGTCGGACTGAATGCCATTGCCCAGCTGTGCTGTGATGTCTATGGCGACCACATTACCTTCCCGCAAGGGTTAGGCACGGGTCAGCTCTTTACGGATAATATCCCCATGCCACTTGAGATACGTGACAATAGCCTATGGACCTCGAAGCGTTCTTAGCCGAATGGCATAACGACAGTCCGACTGTGCTAGTGCATACCAGTGGGTCGACGGGTAAGCCCAAGCCGCTGCTGGCAGAGAAGAGCAGGATGGAGGCTTCGGCACGTATTACTTGTCATTTCCTGGGATTGCAGGCAGGCGATAAGGCCTTGCTATGTATGCCGTTAGACTATATAGCAGGTAAGATGATGGTGGTCAGGGCACTGACCTGCAGACTGCAACTGATAGCCGTGAAGCCCAGTGGTACACCCTATTGGGATGAACCCATCGACTTTGCTGCTATGGTGCCCCTCCAGGTTTGGAATTTACTGCACGATGCAGCAGGATGCCAGCGACTGATGCAGATTCGTCATCTGATTATCGGTGGCGGGGCTATCGATGAAGAGCTACAGGAGGCGCTCCACGACTTCCCCCATGCCGTTTGGAGCACCTATGGCATGACAGAAACCCTGTCGCATATTGCGCTCAGAAGGTTGAATGGCCCTACAGCGTCAGCATGGTACACACCGTTTGAAGGTGTCAGCGTCTCGCTTGCCGACGATGGTTGTTTGGTCATTGAAGCGCCAGTTGTTCATGCCACGCCACTGAAAACCAATGACGTGGCTGAAGTACGTCCAGACTCCACATTCCGCATATTAGGCCGTAAGGACAATGTCATCTGCTCAGGAGGCATCAAGATTCAGATGGAGGAGGTGGAGCGACTGTTGCGCCCGCATCTTCCCATACCTTTTATGATTACGCGTGCGAAAGACGTACGGCTGGGACAGATAGTCGTCTTGCTGACTGAGCGGTGGGACTCCTCTGATATTCAGGCTATTTGTCAGCAAGTACTTCCCAAATATTGGCAGCCTCGGCGTATTATCACCGTTGACCACCTGCCGCTGACTGAGACGGGTAAGCCCGCACGCGCTGAGGCCGAGCTGTTGGCCCGGCAAAAAGTATAAGTGGGGCTTATCCTCACGGATAGGCCCCACTCTGGGTTATTAGTAATTTAAATAGGTAGTAGTTTTCCCTAGTATTCTCTGTAGAAGTCTAATGCTTCCTTAATCTCTTCTTCTGTGGCCGTCTGGTTGATACGGATGTCTCCGATATGCCCCAGCAGCGTGAAATTGATGTCGTTGCCCACATTCTTCTTGTCGTGGTGCATCAGCTCGATGAGCCTTGGGTAGTCGTCGCACGTGATGGCCATTTTACCATAGTGCTCTTTGATGAAGTTGACGGTCTGGCGCATCTTGTCTTGTGGGAAACCTGTCTTGGCGCAACTGAGGTAGAGCTCGACCACTAGTCCGTAGGCTACAGCATAGCCATGCAGGATAGGCTTGTGCTCCAAAGCCAGTGACTCGAAGGCATGGCCTGCCGTATGTCCGAGGTTCAGTGCCTTGCGGATGCCATGCTCCGTAGGGTCTTCCGTGACGATGCGCTGCTTCACCTCCACACTCTTTTCCAGTGCGGTAGCAAAACGTTCACTCTTCACTCTTAACTCTTCACTTAAGAGTTCTGCCCACATCTTCTCGTTGCTGATCAGTCCGTGTTTTAACATCTCAGCATAACCTGACAGGATATTCTCCTGGTCCATGGTCTGCAGGAATATGGTGTCCAGAATAACACAACGGGCATTATTGAATACGCCAATCTCGTTCTTCAGGCCTCCGAAGTTGATGCCGGTCTTGCCGCCTACTGAGGCATCGACCATTGATAATAGGGTAGTTGGAATGTTGATGTAAGCGATTCCTCGCTTGAACGTTGAGGCTGCAAAGCCTCCCAAGTCAGTCACCATTCCTCCGCCAAGGTTGACCATCAGCGAGTGGCGCGTGGCACCTCCTTGCTGCAGTTGCTGCCAGACGTGGCTCAGCGAGTCGAGCGTCTTGTTGCTGTCAGTTGCTCCGATGACGATGCGCTGTGCGGCCTCCATACAGGCAAATCCCGCAACAACGGGGAGACACACCTGTTCGGTGGTCTCATCGACCAGTACGAACAGCTTGTCGTGTGGACATGCTGAGATGGCGTCTGTAAGCGCTTGCTGCAGGTCGGTTGATATGACTACTTTCTGTTGTTCTTTCATTTTCGTGTGCAAAATTAATATAATTTTATGAATTTAGCATCTTTTTATTAAACTTTTTTGGTTTTTGTTCGTCTAATAGAAGTTAAACAAGAGAAAAAACAGATGAGACGGTTAATACTATTTCCCCTTTTTCTAGTCATGGCAGTGGCTGCTATGGCTCAGCGTCAGGTCACAGGTACGGTAATGGAAAGTGAATCGCAGGAGCCATTGGCTCAGGCCAGTGTGCGACTGCTGAAGACTGATAGCACATTTGTGGCAGGCGGACTGACTGACCTTCAGGGACGTTTCCGTGTGAAGGCACCCTCTGCAGGCAAATATATCGTCCAGATTACTAGTGTGGGCTACAAGACCATAGGCAAACGCGTCACCGTAGGTGCTGATAAAGACCTTTCTTTGGGTAAGCTGACGATGAAGCCTGATGCCATCATGCTAAAGGGTGCTACTGTTACAGGGCAGGCAGCCAAGGTGACACTGAAGGCTGACACCTTTGTGTATAATGCCTCAGCTTATCGTACTCCTGAAGGTTCTGTCGTCGAAGAATTGGTAAAGCGTCTGCCTGGTGCTCAGGTAGATGACGACGGAAAGATTACCATCAACGGTAAGGAGGTGAAGAAGATTATGGTGGATGGTAAGGAGTTCATGACGGGCGATACCAAGACGGCCATGAAGAACCTGCCTACCTCCATCATCGAACGTGTGAAGGCCTACGACCAGAAGAGCGACCTGGCACGCGTCAGCGGTATCGACGATGGTGAAGAGGAAACCGTGCTCGATTTTGGTATCAAGCGTGGCATGAACAAGGGCGTGATGGTCAATGCCGACTTGGCCGCAGGCACAGAGAAACGCTATAGCGGTCGCATCTTTGGTGGTTGGATGAAGGACGATTTGAAAGTCTTCCTGATGACCAGTGCCAACAACGTTAACGATATGGGTTTCTCCGCAGGTGGCGGTGGCCGTTGGGGCGGTGGCCGTCAGGGTCTGACAGCCACTAAGATGACAGGTGTCAACCTGAACTACGAGAAGAAAGACCGTCTGAAGTTAGATGGCAGCATCCGATGGAACCACACTGATGGTGATGCGGCAGTCCGCACTTCTACGGAGAGTTTTATGAGCAGCTCGGCATCTTCGTTTGGAAATAGCAATAGTCGTAAATTCACCCGAACCAACAGCTGGGATGCCCGGATGCGACTGGAGTGGATGCCCGACTCGATGTGGAACATCATGTTCCGTCCTCAGTTCCGTTATAATTCCAACGACGGTCTGACCAGTGCTGTCAGTGCAACGTTCCGCAGCGACCCTTATGCCATTGCAGGCATCACCGACCCGCTATCACAAATCAATAGTCTCATCTATACCGACTCCATCGTGAAGAACAGCAATACAGACAACAGTCTGACCTATAGCGACTCGAAGACCGTTGGCGGTACGCTGCAGATTAATCGCCGGCTGAATAAAAATGGTCGTAATATAACGCTTCGTCTCAGAGGTAACTACAGCGAAGGCCTGAGTAAGTCGATGTCGAACAACTACGTGCAGTACTTCATCGTCGACAGCACGCTGACGCCCAGAGCGTATAAGGACTCCACCTATCAGGCTAACCGTTATGCTGTTACACCCACCAAGAACTGGGACTACAGCGTACGTGCAACTTATAGTGAACCCATTTTCCCTAAGACCTATCTGCAGTTCAGTTATCAGTTCCAGTATAAGTATACCAAGAGCGACCGTGCTACCTACGACTTTAGCAAACTGGGAATACCATTCTTTAATGTCACTCCTGACTATCGTCGGTGGGATGACTATCTGAACCTGCTCGACACGACTGTTCCGCCTACGTCTTTGGAGAGCACGAGGAGCGATAACCTGAGCCGTTTCTCAGAATACAAAAACTATATCCATACCGCTGGGGTCATGTTGCGCATTGTCCGTAAAGCCTATAACTTCAATGTAGGTGTGCAGTTCGTGCCTCAAAGCTCTAATCTAACCTACCGTTATCAGGAGACAGATACCGTGACCAATCGACATGTGATGAACTGGTCACCTACTGCCGAATTCCGTTGGAAGATTTCGGAGGTAAGCCAGCTTCGCTTCAACTACCGTGCTACCACCAGCCAGCCCTCCATGACCGACCTGTTGGATATTACCGACGATGCCAATCCGCTGAACGTCCGGCAGGGTAATGCCGGGTTGAAGCCATCGTTCACGCAGAATGTCCGACTGTTCTACAACAACTATATCCAGAACTATCAACGTAGCATCATGGCTCATCTGAACTTCTCGACCACCAGCAATGCCGTGTCGAACATGGTGACCTATAACGAGCAGACAGGAGCGCGTACCACCCGGCCAGAGAATATTGATGGCAACTGGAATGCCTTTGGCATGTTCATGTTCAATACTGCACTCGACTCTGCCGCTTTCTTCAATGTAAACACCTTCACTACGCTGCGTTATGCTAATAGTGTGGGATATGTCAGCATAGGCAATAACGTCAATTCGCAAAAGTCTACAACACGCTCTACCACTATTGGTGAACGTCTGGCTGCCAGCTATCGCAACCAGTGGCTCGAGTTCGAGCTGAACGGCTCTCTGGAATACCTGCATGCCCGCAGTGAACTCCAGACCAATAACGACCTCGACACGTGGACTTTCTCCTATGGTGGCAGCCTGATGGTCTCAGCCCCTTGGGGTACTCAGGTGTCTACCGGCATGAATATGAACAGTCGTCGTGGTTATAACGACGAGTCGATGAATACCAACGAACTCATCTGGAATGCACAGTTGTCGCAGTCGTTCCTTCGCGGCAATGCACTGACGCTGACTTTCCAGATGTACGACATCCTACGCCAGCAGTCCACCTTCAGTCGTGCAGTGACCGCCATGCAGCGCAGCGATACCGAGTATAACGCCATCACCAGCTATGCGATGGTTCATGTCATCTATCGCCTCAACCTCTTCGGAGGAAAGGCTGGTCGTGAAGGTATGCCTGGTCTTGGCGGACGTGGCGACCGTGGTGGCTTCGGTGGTCCTGGCGGACGTGGTGGTCGCGGAGGCGGATTTGGTGGCCCTGGTGGTCGTCGTTTCTAACAATAGTAGCAATTGCTAGCATTAATAGTAGCAATTGCTAGCATTAATAGTAGCGATTGCGGGAATTAATAGTAGCGAGACCGGCTGTCAGTATGCACTTTCGTGCACACCTTTGACAGCACGGCCACTAGGGTCATTCAGACCTCGGAAGGCAGCATCCCACTCGAGGGCGATGGCAGTACTGCAGGCAACGGAGGCTTCCGACGGGACGCTACGGGCGGCAGAGTCGCTGGGGAAATGCTCAGCGAAGATGCTGCGGTAGTAGTACTCCTCTTTGTTCTTTGGCGGGTTGATGGGGAAACGCTCGGCAGCATGCGCCATCTGCTCGTCGCTGACAGCCTTTGAGGTGATGTCCTTTAAGGTGTCAATCCATGAATAGCCTACACCATCACTGAACTGCTCCTTCTGTCGCCAGGCAACTTCAGCCGGTAGCATATCGGCAAAGGCCTCGCGGATGATGCGCTTCTCCATCGTCTGGCCTGGACACATCTTCGCCTCGGGATTGGTGCGCATGGCGACATCGAGGAATTCCTTGTCGAGGAAGGGCACGCGTCCTTCTACGCCCCAGGCAGACAGGCTCTTGTTGGCTCGTAGACAGTCGTAGAGATAGAGCTTGCCCAGCTTGCGGACGGTTTCTTCGTGGAAGTCTTTTGCCGTAGGTGCTTTATGGAAATAGAGGTAACCACCGAAAATCTCGTCGGCACCCTCCCCGCTGAGCACCATCTTGATGCCCATCGACTTGATGACACGTGCCAACAGATACATCGGTGTAGAGGCGCGGACTGTCGTGACATCGTAGGTCTCGATGAAATAGATGACGTCGCGGATGGCATCCAGTCCCTCCTGAATGGTGTAGTTTATCTCATGGTGTACGGTACCGATATGGTCAGCCACCATCTTAGCCTTAGCCAAATCGGGGGCTCCCTTCAGTCCTACGGCGAAGGAATGCAGACGAGGCCAGTAAGCTTTTGTCTTGCTGTCGTCCTCGATGCGATGCTCAGAGAATCTCTCTGCGATGGCAGAGATGACAGAGGAATCCAGTCCGCCCGAGAGCAGCACACCGTAGGGTACATCAGACATCAGCTGGCGCTTGACGGCAGCAGTGAGTCCGTCGCGGATGGCATCGACCGAGGCGGGATTATCTTTCACGGCGTCGTACTGCATCCAGTCGCGACGGTAGTACCATTTCATACCCGGCGACACGCTCCAATAGTAGTGACCGGGGAGGAAAGGCTCATAGCGTTCGCATTGTCCTTCGAGAGCCTTCAGCTCGGAGGCGACATAGACCGTTCCGTCGCTATCATAGCCGATATAAAGAGGTATCACACCGATGGGGTCGCGGGCAATAAGGAATTCGTCACGCTCCTCGTCGTAGAGGACAAAGGCAAAGATGCCATTGAGGTCCTCAAGGAAATCGATGCCCTTCTCGCGATAGAGCGCAAGAATAACCTCGCAGTCGCTGCCTGTCTGGAACTCGTATTTTCCGGCATAACGACGACGAATTTCCTGATGGTTATAAATCTCGCCGTTGACAGCCAGCACCTGCTTGCGGTCTGGCGAGTACAACGGTTGTCCCCCACTTTCTGGGTCGACGATGCTTAGTCGCTCGTGAGCGAGGATGGCGCTGCCGCCACAGTATATGCCACTCCAGTCAGGTCCGCGATGGCGGATTTTCTGACTCATCTTCAACGCTTTCTGTCGCAGTTCCTGTGTCTGCTCTTTTACATTTAGTATAGCTACAATTCCACACATAATCTTAATATTTTCGGTTTTCTACATAGTTAATGAATGCCTGGTTGACAAGCCGTGTACCGCCAGGGGTGGGGTAGTGGCCGGAGAAATACCAGTCGCCAGGATGGTTCGGACATGCCTTATGCAGTCCCTCGATACTCTGGAAAACGAGTTCGATAGGAGCCTGCATGTCCTTTGGGCGCAGCATCTCGACAATTTTCTCGTTGATTTCCTCAACGGTAAACGGCTCGTAGATGTGCCTTACATGATTCTCTGAATGCGGATTGTGCTTGCAGGCTAAGTAGACATCATTAATCAACTGCCACATGCCCCGCTCCTCGATGAGCGCCATCGTGGCACGGAAGGCGCAGAACTCTTCCAGACGGGGCATATCGATGCCGTAGTAGTCAGGGTAGCGAATCTGGGGCGAGCTGCTTACCATCACAATCTTCTTGGGATGCAGACGGTCGAGAATCTTGAAGATGCTCTCTCTTAAAGTGGTGCCGCGCACTATAGAATCGTCGATAATGACAAGGTTGTCCTCGTAGGTACGCAGCGAGCCGTAGCTGATGTCATAGACGTGAGCGGCAAGGTCGTTGCGCTCTGTGTTGTCAGCAATGAACGTGCGCATCTTGATGTCCTTCCACACCACTTTCTCCGTCCGTACATTGTAACCCTGCTGACGGAATCCGTCGGTCATGCCGTAGTAGGCCACCTCAGCGGTGTTGGGGATATACGAAAAGACCGTGTTCTCCACGTCGCCTTCGATGGCTTTCAGGATGGCGGGTGTCAACTGTTCACCCAGCCGTTTGCGCTCCTGGTAGATATCACGGTCGGACCCTCGACTGAAGTAGATGCGCTCGAAGCTGCATGCTGACAGCTTTTGTGTGGGCATAATCTGCTCCAACTTAAAGTCGCCGTTGGGACGAACGATGAGGGCCTCGCCTGGTTGCAGTTCGTGAATCTCCTCGTATTGCAGGTCAAAGGTGGTCTGCAGTACTGGGCGTTCGCTGGCCAGGGCGATAATTTCGTCATCGCGATAGTAGAACGCCGGACGGATGCCCCAAGGGTCGCGCACAGAAAACATTTCGCCGCTGCCGGTCAGTCCGCACATCACGTAGCCGCCATCGTAGTGCTGCATCGTCGTCCGCAGCACGTTGGCCATCTCCACGTGGTCGTCGATGTATCGCGTGATGTCGAGTCCTTCAAGACCCTTCGCCTTGGCTTCCTCAAATCGCCGCTCCACTTCACGGTCCAGCCGGTGTCCCATCAGTTCGAGCGTGATGTACGAGTCGCCATAGATACGCGGCGACTGCCCCTGCGCCGTGAGGAAACGGAAGACCTCGTCGATGTTGGTCATATTGAAGTTGCCACACAGGCAGAGGTTCTTGGCACGCCAGTTGTTACGGCGCAGGAAGGGATGCACAAACGTCAGACCGCTCTTGCCGGTCGTCGAATAGCGCAGATGACCCATCAGCAGTTCACCGGCCATCTCTTCTGTTACCCGAGAAAAAATCTCTGTGATAGCATCCTTGCCCTCGGCCTTCTCGCGAAACATATACTCCGTGCCGGGTTCCGTGTTCAGACTCACCGATGCGATACCAGCACCCTCCTGTCCGCGGTTGTGCTGCTTCTCCATCATTAGGTAGAGCTTGTTGAATCCGTAAGCCCATGTGCCGTACTTCTTTTCGTAGTAGTCCAGCGGCTTCAGCAGGCGAATCATCGCCACACCACATTCATGTTTTAACTGTTCCATTAATTATCAATTGTCAATTATCAATTGTCAATTAAAAAGCGCACGCCTTAATGAACGACATGAACAACGGATGCGGGTGGAGCACCGTTGACGAGTATTCCGGATGGAACTGCGTGCCGATATACCAACGTTTCTCTGGTATCTCGACAATCTCCACGAGGTTGGCAGCGGGGTTGACGCCCACGCACTTCATTCCCTTCGCCTCGTATTCCTCTTTATAGGTGTTGTTGAACTCATAGCGGTGACGGTGCCTTTCGCTGACAGTCCTGTGCCTTGTGGTATCTCCGCAAGGATTATACGCCTCCCATGCCCTGCTTCCCTCTCTCAGTTCGCACTCATAGGCACCCAGTCGCATCGTGCCGCCCATCTGCGTGATACTCTTCTGTTCCTCCATGATGTCGATGACGTTATGCGGCGTCTGCTCGTCCATCTCGCGACTGTTGGCATCTTTATAACCAAGCACATTGCGGGCAAACTCAATGACCATCATCTGCATGCCCAGGCAGATACCGAACGTAGGAATATCGTTGGTGCGGGTATATTCAGCCGCGATAATCTTACCCTCGATACCTCGTTGACCGAAGCCCGGACAGATAACGACACCCTGCAGTCCGTTCAGTTTCTCGCTGACATTCTGCTCTGTTATCTCCTCGCTGTTCACGAAGTGAAGCTTGGCTTTCACATGATTATATATACCTGCCAGATTCAGACTCTCGCGGATGCTCTTGTAGGCATCCTGCAGGTCGTATTTGCCCACCAGTCCGATATGTACTTCTCGCTTGGCATTGCGCTGTTTGTCGAGGAAGTCGTGCCAAGGCTTCATAGCCGGAGTCTCGCCAACGGGGATGCCAATCTTTCGCATGATGGCAGCATCCAGTCCCTGCTTCTGCATGTTAACCGGCACCTCGTAGATGCTCGGCATGTCCTCGCTCTGTACCACGCACTCCAAATCTACATTACAAAACGACGCCACCTTCATACGCACATGGTCGTCGAGGTGGCGTTCCGTCCTGAGGACGAGGATATCCGGCTGAATACCCATTCCTTGTAACTCCTTCACGCTGTGCTGCGTGGGTTTCGTCTTCAGCTCTTCAGCCGCTTTCAGATAAGGCACATAGGTCAAGTGTACGCAGACGGCATCCCTGCCCAATTGCCAGCGCAACTGTCGGATGGCTTCCATGAACGGTGCACTCTCGATGTCGCCGATGGTGCCGCCCACCTCTGTGATAACAAAGTCGAACTGCTCGTCTGATGCGGTAGCCGCTCGACCTTTGGTCGCTTCGCACCCTTTAGGTCGAAGAAATTTTTCACTATTCACTTTTCCCTTTTCACTTAAGCGGAGCATCCTCCGCTTAATCTCGTCCGTGATATGTGGCACCACCTGAATCGTCTTGCCCAGATAGTCGCCGCGGCGCTCACGGTCTATTACTGTCTTGTAGATGCGACCCGTCGTAATCGAGTTGTTGCGCGTGGTGCGGATGCCCGTAAAACGCTCGTAATGTCCCAAATCCAGGTCGGTCTCGAAACCGTCCTCCGTCACGTAGCACTCGCCGTGCTCATAGGGGTTCAGCGTCCCTGGGTCGATATTGATGTAGGGGTCGAATTTCTGAATCGTTACCTTAAAGCCGCGTGCCTGCAGCAATTTACCGATGCTGGCGGAGATAATGCCCTTTCCCAACGAGGAAACGACGCCGCCCGTGACGAAAATGTACTTTGTATCCATAAAACCAATCTATTTTATGGACTGCAAAGGTATTACAAATAGTTATTAAAACAGTTGTGCCAATGACATTTTTAATTGTTAAAAACACATTTAAGTAACAAAGTGTAAGCAAATCGGCTGCTTAATGCGCCGTATTGTAATCTATTTGCTTGGAAATGACATCATTTTGTTACAAAGTGACACTATGTACACGAATGTTGGGCGATGCTAAATCTTGATGTGTGAGAAGGGCTTGCGGCTGTAGGCCACGCCCACACCCATGGCGAACATGAAGACCGGAGCCGCCAGCACACCGCCGTAGATATTGTTCAGACGATACTGGAAACCCTGCTCCAGTCCGTCTTCGTCCCATATATAAATAAAGGTGTGTACCAACACCATGCCTACGATGGCAATGAACTTGGCAAAGTCGAACGACCACTGACGGCCGGTGTTGACCTCTTCTGCGACGAATAATCCTTTTAGCATAATCTTATAAAACTTTTACTGTGAAGCCAAAGACGAAATTTTCATCCAGCCGTCTTAAATTTAAACACATCTTCTTCCTCCAAATCTGGGCGTTCAGTGACGTTTCTCACATAGTCACCTATCAGATGAATCCAGTCTTTGTGCTTCATACTGAAATACTTCTCTTGGAAGCGCTTCTGACATTCCACAGCTATATGTTCAATGGTAGTACCATCTTCCAGTTCCATCATATTGTGTATCAGACGACGCTCGTCTGTATCTGGCAGGATTTCCGTCAGCATAGAGCCTTCTGGAATCAAGCGAGCCTCATCAGTTTTCTGCTTCTTGGCCTCACCCAGTGCACTATTCCGATAGTTCAAGTACATCGCCTTCGCCATCTCGCCCATCACTCGCTTATAGAACTGCTCATCCTCAAACAACTTGGAGAAAGCATCCATCTGTTCCATATAGCACGACTGTGCCACCTTATCAAACTCCTTGGGGAAGATACTGGTTTCAAACATTTGGGCATCATTGTTCTTGGCTTGCTTCTTCAGCGTCTTATTGGTCTTCACCATCTTGTCGTAGATGGTTTCCACAATCACCCTGTCTGCCTCAGTGAACTTCCCTGCATACATGATATTGATTTTCTCAATAATGTTGGTCAGCAGGTCAGTCTTCACCTCAGGTTTCTTGCCCTTTGTGCCCTTCTCAGGATTTACTTTCTTGTCCTTCTCCGTTGGTGCCAGTTCGATGGCTCCAGAGAATGTTTCCGTCAGTTTGTTGTTGATGAGTGCCAGTTTGTTGTTCAAGTCCACCTTCTGATGAGGCTTCTTCGGAATGATACGATAGAAGAATTCTGCAAAGATATACGTCTTGTACAGTTCGCGGTCGAACGTACGAACCACCTGAGCCATGTAGGCATAGAACCGGATGAAGTTCTTCAATAGTGAGCGCACCTTGAACTGCTCATCCTCCACCAATGTCTCGTAGGCATTCAGGGCGGGTTTCAGTGCTGATGCCAACTTACCCATATCCTTGTCACCCTGCTTCCGCTTGGCATAAAATTGATAGACTTTTTCCTCATCCTCTTCGTTCCACAGGTGATATTTCTTCAGTTCCGTATCGTATTCATACACCACATTTACGTCAACCACATCACTCAGCAGTGTTTCCTCAAAGAATGGCTGGAACGAGCTCTTGATATCCTCAGCCGTATTGATAAAATCCAGGATATAGGTGTCCGTCTTTCCCTTGTGACTGCGATTCAGTCGTGACAACGTCTGCACGGCCTTCACGCCACGCAGCTTTTTGTCGACAAACATCGTGTGCAAGAGCGGTTCGTCAAATCCTGTCTGGTATTTGTCTGCCACAATCAGCACGTTATACATATCACTGTTGAAGAACAGCGGCAACTGCTTTTCTGAAATCTTCTGCTCCTCAGAACTGTTCAGTTTACTCTCCGTATATTCCTCGCCCTGGTACTTCACCGTGCCAGAGAATGCCACCAGAGCATGCACGTCGTCATAACCCTTTTTCTTGCAGTATTCTCTTAACAGGAACAGATACCTGACGGCATGAGCCCTCGATGGTGAAACAATCATCGCCTTTGCCTGTCCGTCAATCTTAGAGAGGGTTACCTCGCGCAGTTTCTCCACCATCACTTCCACTTTCTGTTGCAGCACGAAGCCATGTTCGTCGTGATAGCGCTTGATAGCCATCGTCGCTGGTATCTCCTCAAACTCGGGATTGTCAGATACCGCTTTGGCAATCTCGTAACTCGTCTCTATCGTGGTATAGTATTTCAGCACGTCGAGAATAAAGCCTTCGTCAATGGCTTGACGCATCGAATAGTGGTGGAAGGCATCATAAGTGCCATCGGCTTTCAACACGCCAAAGGTTTGTAGCGTCTTTGGCTTCGGGGTGGCCGTGAAGGCATAGAAGTACAGGTTTTTGTGCTTGCCCTGCGCCAACAGCGTTTCCGTCATCACGTCCATACTGTCCTTCAGCTCCTCTTCTGTCTTCTCTTCCCATGCAGCCATTTCACGCAGTGCCTCATCCGTATCAGCCAGCGCCTCTTTCAGTTTCTCGGCACTCTTGCCCGATTGTGAACTGTGCGCCTCGTCTATCACGATGGCAAAGTTCTTCTGTGCGTGTCCGTCCAGTTCCTTGTAAATCAGTGGGAAGCGATGGATGGTCGTGATGATGATGCGCTTCTTGTCGTTGATGGCATCCTTCAGTTTCGTTGAGTTGTCGCTGTCCGTAATCGTCTCTATCTGTCCTACCTTATGGTCAAAGCCCAAGATGGTGTCCTGCAACTGATTGTTTAGAATGCGACGGTCTGTTACCACAAACACCGACTGGAACATCTCTTTGTCTTCCTTATTATGCAGTGAGGACAGCCTGTAGGTCAGCCAGGCAATTGAGTTCGACTTACCGCTGCCTGCGCTATGCTGCAACAGATAGCTTTTGCCCTCCTTGCTTGCCTGAGTGTCCGCAATCAGTTTCTCCACCACATCCAGCTGATGATAGCGTGGGAAGATGATTGTCTCAGATGTCGTGCTCACCTTCTTTCCGTTCACCAACTTGACTTTCGTTTCCACTTGCAGGCTGATATATCGCTGCAACAAGGACAGCAGCATCTCTCGTCTCAGCACCTTCTCCCACAGATAGGCTGTAGGGTAACCGTCAGGATTTTCAGGATTACCGCCATCACCGATGTTGCCTGCCCCATTGCTGCCTTGGTTGAAGGGCAGGAAGAACGTCTGTTCTCCCTTCAATTGAGTTGTCATCACCACCTCTTCCAAGTCCACACCGAAGTAAGCCAGTATGCGATTGTTGAACTGGAACAGCGGTTCCTTGGGGTCGCGGTCATACATATACTGGTGCTTCGAGTTCTCCACCGTCTGCCCAGTAAACTGGTTCTTCAGTTCCAGTGCAACTACAGGGATGCCGTTCACAGAAAGTACCATATCAATACTGTTCTTATTCTCTGTGGAATAGAAGAACTGGCGCGTCTCAGTCAGAATATTGGCCCGATATTTCTCCACCAGTTCCTCGTTCAGTCCTGATGCCGGCTCGAAATAGACAAACTTCAGCCCGATGCCTCTGTCCTTGATGCCGTTGCGCAGCACGTGAATCAGCCCGCTCTGTGCCACATTGCTTTGGAACATCTTGTAGAGTTGGTTCGAGGCTTGTTCGCCGTAAATGTTCTTGTACTTTTCCCACTGCTTCGGCTGTGTCTTCTCAATAAACTCAATGAGCACAGGCATGTCAATGGCCCGCCGCTTGTCGTAGGTCCACATATTGCCCTTCACGTAGCCGCCCTCACTCAGCAGATACGACTCAATATCTTGTTCCAGGTTTTTCTCTTTCGTTTCCATATCGTTTACTCTACAAATTCCCAATAACCATTACGTTTACCATTCACTCGCTTCAGAATCTGTTTGTCTTGCAAAGCAACCGTGATTGTTTTCACAGTACGTTCCGACTTCCCTATTTCCGATGCAATTTCTTTCTGGGTAGCGTAGCGATTCTTTTGCACTATACGGAGTACGGCAACTTCTTCTAAAGTGCAATTTTTGCACTTTGGAGGCAGCTCTTCGCCTATTTTTGCACTTTTAACGTCACTATTTGCACTTTGGGGGTTATTTTCATCATCATTCTTTCCCCAATCCACATGCATGATTCTATTTCTAAGATCGTATTCTTCACCAAGCAGCATACTGCGGAAAAAACGCTCTAAGTAGATGGTGGTATCCGTAATGCCTGCAGTCAGATCATTGTAGTTTGCCCTCACAAGAGCATTGCGGAAATACCAAGAGTTTTCAGCAAACACATCGTTTATCACATTAAATCCCAGCGTACGCAGATACTTAATCATAAACACAGCTGTTGTGCGGGTGTTTCCCTCACAGAAAGCATGTATCTGCCAGAGATTGGCACAGAAACGGGTCAGATGTTTAATGGCCTCATCAATGTTCAAGGTAGAATAATCAAACTGGCGTTCCTGTCCCAAATCATAATCAAGTGTATCGCTGATAGTGTCATAACTGGCATAATAAACGGTCTTACCACCAAGCACCCATTCATTCTTAGTGATATTATAGTCTCGTATTCTTCCTGCCAATTTATAGATGCCGTCAAACAGTCTGCGATGAATAGAAATCAACTGCGCAGGTGTGAACGAAAAGGTCTTTTCTTCTATCAGTTCTGTGATGCGTGCAGCCACCTTGTCGGCTTCTTCTGTTCGGTCATGTTCTATTTCTTTCCGTCCTGAAGCCGATTTATAGTAGGAATCGATAAGGGCTTGTGCCTCGCCAATAGTGATGTCGCCTTCGATATGTCGTTTGGCTGTATCAAGCAGATAGTCTGATGTCTGGAGCCTATCTACCTGCTGTAAGCCAATAGCCACTTTCCACGCTTCACTACGTTCGCGCTGTTGTGGTTCACCTTGACGGATATATTCATCCAGCCCTTGAATTTTATATTTCTGTTCGTCGCTCATGATTATATTATTCTATTTCAAGTGGTAAAGAATCTATAATTTGTGATATGGGTGACAGATTACAACAAAGATTAATCTCCTTGTTCGTCAGTCCCAACATATTTAATATACAGCAAGTTAGCAGAACTTTGCATTTCTCTGTCAGCCAGTAAAGGTCATCACCCTCAACCGCCAACGATTTCTCGTCATCAGGATACAGATGGGAATACTTGTGGCGAGTATCTTTAAGGATTTCCGCATTGATTTTACACTTTTTGATAACCTCTACACCCTTAAATTGATTCAGCAAGATATCTATTTGTTCTTCATACTTTCGAACATCTCTTCCGTCCTTTTTGTTGATAAACCGTTTGTGATAGCCATCTAATGCTTGAGCAATAATCAAAAAGTCAGGCACATCAAATCGATTCTTCTTATCGAGAGAGTCTATTAAATAACTACTTATTGGAGAAATCTTATCGTAGTTCTTATGCCATACGTTCAGCATAGGAGATAGTTTGTCCTTCAAAAGTCCAAACTTTATTAGTGAAGATTTTTCAGGATTTACCGATGCATTTTTCTTGAATAACAAAACACTCTTCCTTCCATCCTTGTAATTCTTCATTACAATCTTTGTAGGATTTTGCTCACAATAAAGTGCAATCGACAAGAATTGTGCAAACTCCTCAACTTGTTTTGTATATGACCAGATAGATAATGGTTTAGATGTCTTGATTTCAAATTCTGTTGTCTGCGTAATAGTCAAGTCGTACATACCTCTATCTATCATCTGGTTCTGCCAAAGTCTCCAACAACACCCATCCTCATGCAAAATTTCTAATAGTTTAGTGCTTTCTAATGGCATCTTAAAATAGGTCAATGCACCAGCATTACTGTCAGTGATATTGTTATGAAAAGCCCAATTTCTCAGATATGGGAATTGAACAATACATTTACCGAATCGTGTATCTTCTGAACTTAAAACATGCTCCCCAACAAGTATCAATCCAACATCAAACACAGTATTGGTCATATCCCCTAAAGGCCTATCTTGTATCACTACATTAAAAAGTGTAAAGATATGTCCATTGGCATCTCTACCCCACATTACATCATTATATTTATAATGGTGTGAATGGAAATTGCTGAGTACATGATATATCTCCAATATACTATCCTGATTCTCGTAATAAGTTAATGTACCAGTATATTTGGTTTCACTCCCCATCATTTGTTCAGGATTGAAAGCAATCATGCGAGTGTCGCGGTCAGCCACAGCTGGCACCCACCATTCACCATGAAATGTTAGAGGATGATTGTTCATATCACTTCCTTTTTACCAGTTACATATTCGTAGATGACACTCTTCTTATATTCCTTCAATTCCGCAATCTTCTGCTGCTTAATGGCTATCAGTGAGTCGATTTCAGAACATTTTGTGTCGAGGAAGGAGGCGATGGCTTGCTGCTCATCTTTTGATGGTAACAACATCTTGAAGTTACATAATGCTGCAGCACTAAGCCCTTCTCTGTTTCCTCCTGTTTGAAGTAAAGAAACTTGATGTTGTCCTAAAGATGACTGCAAACTGTATTTCAAATACTTCGTGTCAATATCTTTAGGACGTATTATAGAAACATGCTGATTGACATTTGCCTTTCCAAGAGTTTCATCCACATAATAACATCGTCCAATAGAGCCTCCTGTAATATTTAATAGAACATCACCAGGAAGAACTCTAGTTCCTTTCATTTCTTTGTCAATCTTATCCGTAATATGTGCTACATCAGATAAATCCAATCCTTCGAAATAAACATTCTGACTTCTTAGGAATTTTACGCCTTCGCTAACATAAACATTTGCACCTCCAATAGGAGTAGAACCACTTCCAATTTTGGATGTTAGAAGAGACAGTTTAACAACTTTCCACCCTTCTGGAATCTCGCCAATCCAATCAATGCCACTGTTCTTCATTGGTACGTTGGGATTTAAGCCTTTGGTGACGGCCTCGGTGATGATAGATTGCTTATAGACTTTCAGTTCCTCTATCATCTTCTCTTGCAGGGCTATCATCTCATCGGCTTCACCACATACCTTATCCAAATAATCTGCTATCTTTTCTTGCTCAGAGAGAGGAGGGATTATGCATATGTATTCATCAATGTATTTTGAATTCATGTGAGGTATCGTTGTTCCATTCACCTTGCTTTTGAAAAAAGGCTCAGCATTTTTTAGTAGATAATACAAATATTGATTATTAAACCTACTATCATTACAAGAATATTTTACAGTGGTAGAAGAAACAACACCATCACAGCCATTTGCTACAATTCCTGCATTAGCACCATCCCAAAGAATTAGTATATCTATTGGAGAACAAATAGGAACATTTAAATCTAAGGTATATGTCCTATATTCTTTACCTAACATTTCTGATGCTCCAATTATGGGCAATCCTTTATTCTCATTATTTTGATCTTTTGGAAGTTTTCCTTTTACAAAAGTACCTATATATTTATATTTACCGAATTCCCACTCCTTCGGAATCAGCCCAATCCACTCGATGCCGCTATCTTTATATTCTCTTGCCATCGTCTCAGTCCTCCTTGTTTTTCAGTCGTTCTATCTCCTGTTGTTGCTGCTGGTAGGCATTGAGGGCACGTTGCTTCAGCTCCTCGTACTTGGCTTTCCACTCTGCCGCCTCGACTTGCGCCTGCGCCAGTTGCTGCTGCAAGGCCGGGACGGACTGTTCCAGTGCTGCGAGGCGGGCATCCTGCTGAGTGCGATAGCCGGTGCGGGCAGCGTGCATACGCTCCTTAATGCCCCCTTCGGTGACGAAGGTGTGCTCCAACTTATCCAGGTATTTGTTCATCATCGTGTCTATCTGGAAGCACATCGTCAAGCCGACGTTTGCTATCTCCTCTGCAGACCACTTATAGAAAAACGGCTCATAATCAGCCAGACGGTTGTGCGCCTTCGTGAAGTCTTGCATAGGTTGGTAGCGCTCGTCACCAACTTTCCACTGGCGCAGCCGTCTGGACTTCAGGTAGTCCTCATAGTCCTGCCGCAGTTCTCCGATACTAGACCGCGCCACATTGAGCAGGTCTATCTCCATCTGCGTAGAGGTCTTGCCGTCCTCACTCCCCTCGACGATGTTCTGCTTGCCCGAACGGGCCGCCTGAACCATTTGATCCACCGTCCGGTCGCCATACTGTGGCAAGAACCGCTCGCAGAAGACGTAGGTCATCTGATAGAGTGTCTCCGACTTCTGATAGAACCAGAGGTCCTGCCATTTCGCTACCTTGCGGAAGATGCTCTTGAAGGGCTTGTGGTCGTCATTGCTTGCCATTGTTTCTCGTTTCTTTTGTTCTATTTTGTTCGTAATAGTTGCTATAGATGCTATAGATTTCTATAGATTCTATAGATTCTATCCTTTCTGCCTCCCCATGATTTTAGCCATTAGTGCACTCTCTTGATGCTCTAACTCTTGCAAGTGGGCGAAGATTTCCTCGCTCTTGCGGGGTGCAACGTATTTATAGAACTCACGGGTGAAGGGTATCTCGTAGCCAGTCTTGTTGTTCTTTTCGTCAATCCATGCATCGGGGGCATAGGGATAGACGTTGGCCTGCATATAGGCTTCGATGTCCTGCTTGAAGGGGATGTTCTCCGTATCCTTCAGGCTCTTGTCGGGCTGAGGCTTGCCTTTTTTCAGAATGGGGTTGCCCTGCTCGTCGCGCAGTGGGCGCTCAACGGTGACCTTGGTATATTTGAAGTCGTCGCAGTCCTTTACCTTGCTTTCCACTACCAGTTCGCCATCCTCATAGACACCATCCTTAAAGGCCATATAGGCACGGCTGATCAGACTGATGCAACGGTCGGTAAACTCGTTGCGCTTGTTGCCCAATGACTTACGGCGTTTCTCGCAGCACTTGCTGGCATCAATCAACTGCACCTTGCCTGTGCGCTCAGCAGCCTTGTCCTTGGTGACTATCCAGATGTAGGTGGCAATACCCGTGTTGTAGAACATATCATTGGGAATCTGCACGATAGCCTCCAGCCAGTCGTTATCCAACAGATAGCCACGAATGTTGCTCTCGCCACTGCCCGCATCGCCCTTGAACAGCGGCGAACCGTTCTGGATAATCGCCATACGGCCGCCCGATTGGTGCTCACCATCGGGCTCTTTCAGTTTGGCAATGCCGTTGAGCATGAAGAGCTGCTGACTGTCGCCAATAGCGGGCAAGCCTGGGGCAAAGCGTCCCATGTCGCCACGCTTGTGCTCATCCTCAACGGCTTTCTTCTCGTTCTTCCACTCTATGCCAAAGGGTGGGTTGGAGATGATATAGTCGAAGGTGTAGCCTTCAAACTTGTCATCGCTCAGGGTGTTGCCGTGACGCATATTCTCGGCATCGCCACCCTTGATGAGCACGTTGGCTTTAGCAATAGCGAAGGTCTGTTCGTTCAGTTCCTGTCCGAACTCGGTGATTTGTGCCTCAGGGTCTATCTCCAGCAGCTTCTCACTCAGGCAGTCGAGCATCTGACTCGTACCCATCGCCATATCATAGACGGTAGCCGTCACGCCCTCTTCCTCCAACTGCTCACGCTGTGGAGCCACCAGCAGTTCGGTCATCATATAGATGATGTCGCGAGCTGTAAAGTGGGCTCCTGCCTGTTCGTCATAACTCTCAGAGAATTTGCGCACGAGTTCTTCGAAGATGTAACCCATATCTACAGCACTGATTTCGTCGGCTCCCATATAGGCTTTCTTCGAGCAGAACTCCTGAATGACGTTATAGAGAATTCCGTTATGGTCGAGTTTGGTTATCTCCTTATCGAAGTCGAACTTCTCAATAATATCGACTACATTCTCAGAGAAATGATTGAGGTAACTGCGGAAGTTGTCGGCTATGTTATCGGCATCGCTCAGCAGTCCCTCAAACGTAAAGGGCGAGACGTTGTAGAAATCATAGCCAGAGGCTGTTGTCAGGAATCCTTTACGCACAGCCAAACCACGCTGTTCACAAAGAGCATTGGCATCCAGCACCTTCTGCTTGGTAGGTGCAAGGGTGTCGGAGAAGCGCTTGATGACACACATGGGCAGGATGACGTTGCCATACTCATGGGGCTTATACGTTCCCACCAGTTTATCGGCAATCGCCCAAATCAGGTTTGCCTTCTCTTGTATATTGACGGTAGTCCGTTTTTGCAATTCTTCAGTTGACATATATCTTCATTCATTGGATAAATATATTGATGTATGACGCAAAGTTATGAAATAAATGACTGTAATCCAAGTATTTGATAGATAAATAGATTTTATTTATTGTTTTTTATGAAAATTCAAAGTGTTTAGGAACTATTCAAGTTTAAAGAGTTTTTTGCGACAGCATGCTGTTCATTTTTGATTTGACAAACCGGTAGTTGTATTTTAAAATCTCGGATCGGTCAGACCGCCATAGCTGTCGGCTGCGGTCTCCAAGGCATCCTCCGTGGTGTACTGCTTGTACAGCGTACAACGGGTGACGATGGTCTGTGGCGAACAGCGTTCACCCTTCACCAGCACCAGCGCCCAGCCCTTCATGTCGTCGGCAAACTCCTCGTCCTTCAGCACATAGTGGCCGTCCACCAGCGTCACCTCTTCCCAGGGCACCTCGCGCTTGCTGAACCGCACCAAAGCGTCACGGTCACTACCCGTCTGGACGGCCGTATAGAGCCACAGCTTCGTCCAAGGCTCCCAGTCGTGTGCCTTGAGGTCGGTAATCAGGGCCGGCACTCCGTCTACTTCGCCCAGCAGCTGTTTGACTTCCGGCAGTGTGCCGTCGCTCACGGGTATGCCTGGCATCAGGAATGACGTCCGTTCCATCAATACCTTTTCAACATACACCACGGGCAACTGGTTGGCCAGCGACAGGAAGTTGTTGTAAGCCGTTGACCCTTTGGTAAACATCGGCTTGCAATACTTCAGCATCCTCCACAACGCCACGGAATGGCGCATCTTCTGACGCTGGATAAACTGGGGCAGCGTATTGCTGCGCCGCTCCATCGAGTTGGCCGACCGGATAATCAGCCGCCCCTGCTTCATGTAGGTCGTAATGCCGTCCTTACGCATACTGCCTACCACCATCAGTCCCTTGCCTGTTCCTTTTCTTTTCATCGTTCATTTGTCTTTAATTATACACTAATCGTTCCCTAATTGTTCTCCAATCGTTCCCTAATTGTTCTCCAATTCAGTTCCACTTTATCTCCACTCCACCCAAGCCTTTCCTTCGCTCTTCCTTCCATTGTTGTCCGATTGTTGTCCGATTGTTGTCCGATTGTTGTTCGATTAACAAACGGACAACAGACGTACATCAAACGCACTTCAATCGCACAAGAGTAGGCGCAGAACCTTGGGTGAATCGAAGGTCGAGTGGGCCTAAACTGGAGTTCGACAGGACAAAGTTATGACTTTTTTCGGAGATATACAAGAGATTAATCGGAAATCCTCCTTTTTTGCTTGTTCATTAGAGTTGTATTCGAGTTGCGTGGGGCAATGGGGATTAGTTTCTAGCCCCTTTTGCATGATTGATTGCAATCGGCTGAAAAACAGCATGTTTCGTTTTTGAGATATGATTTTACAGTTTTGAGATATGCCCTTTGATAGTATAATGTGAAATTCTCTTTATCTTTGCTAAAAACTTAAAACAATTTGAAGAAAATGAAAGCAAAACATTTATTTCATGTGCTGTTAACATCAGTGATGCTGGCAGCAACAGCAGGACTAACAACGGCTTGCACAAGTAACGACGACAACCCCACACCCAGCGGTCCGTCGGAGTCGGTTATCAAGGAGAAAATCGTGGGCAAGTGGAAAGCCGTTACGCAAGACGGGACAGAACGGGTTACCGACAAATTGTATGTCATGACCTTCAATGCCGATGGTACTATGACATACTCTTCTTCAACCTTCTTCCAAAATTTGAGCAAATATACTTGGCGAAACAAAGCTCCATTCACTTACTCTATTAGCGGTAATGTTCTGACGCGTGAAGGACAGGAAGACGGTGAATTAAGAAAAGCTTTTTATGAAGTAACTGATATCAATGACCAGGAAATGCAGATGGTTTTTACCAGTTACATTTTGGATGGCCAAACCTTCTCCCGAGATATGAAGATTGGCTATGAGCGCGTTACTGCCGACTACTCCGAGGACATCATCGGCATGTGGGAAGTGACGGAAATGACTGGCGAGGAGACCTATAACGACGATAATGCCCGTCTGGCGTTTCTGGCTGATGGCACCTATAGATATTACCGGAAGGATGACACTGGCGACTGGCAACTGGTGAGCACCCGTGATGTTGAGGAATATTTTGTTGACGGCGACTGGGTGGCTACCCGCTGGCAGGAGACGGGTGGTGAGATGAACTACGAATGGTGGGACATCGACGAGATTAAGGACGGTCAGATGAAGTGGTCGGCCCTGCGCGAGCGTGAGGACGGCACTCGCTTCAAGACTACCTTCACTTGGCGGAAGGTTGAAGCTCCTGCAGGCGTAGAGGCCATTGACCTGGGTCTGCCCAGCGGCACGAAATGGGCGAATATGAACATCGGAGCTGAAAAGCCGGAGGACTACGGCCTGTACTTCGTCTGGGGCGAGACGGTGGGCTACGGCTCGGACACTAACGACGGCCACTCATTCAACTGGGCGAGCTACAAGTGGTGCAACGGCTCGTACGATACAATGACCAAGTACTGCACCAACAGCAGCTACGGCACGGTTGACAACAAGACGGTGCTCGACTTAGAGGACGATGCCGCCTACGTGAACTGGAGCAACTCTTGGCGAATGCCCACCATCACAGAGATTGATGAGCTGCTGAACAACACGACCTCTGAGTGGACGACCGTCAACGGCGTCAATGGCCGTAAGTTCACGAGCACGATGAACGGCAACTCTATTTTCCTGCCTGCCGCAGGCTACCGCTACGGCTCGTACCTCGACTACCAGACCTCGGGCGGCTACTACTGGTCGTCGTCGCTCTCCGAGTCGAACCCGAGCGACGCACGTAGCCTCGACTTCGGTTCGGGGAGCGCGTACACGGGTAGCGACTACCGCTTCCTCGGGTTTACCGTTCGCCCCGTGCAGTAACCTCATAAACAGATTAGATTCCGACCATCCGCATGAACGCAACGAAAGCATCCCTGCAAACGCAACCATCCCCCGCTCTCAGCCAAGAGCGAGGGATGGCGGTGTGGAGTGACGGGAGAGGACTATTTTTCATCATAATGACCGTAGGCAGAAAGCACGTCAACATAAACCTCGGTCTCGAATATTTCGTAAATCAGCCGGTGCTTCTTGGTAATGGTCAGAGAGAGTTAAGCCAAGCATTCATTTCCTCTGGGTTGGAAAACCGTTTTCCCTTCCCCTGCCTGATTTCCTCACGAGCTTCATCTACGCGGGCAAAGAACTCTTCTTTTGTCATCAGCGTGGGGTCTTCCTTCTTGGCTGCGAGTTTCTTTACATACTTTAGAGCCTTCTCCATGAGGTTCACATCATCGGCTATTTGGCCCAATGCACGGTACATCTCCGCATTCAACTGCAATGCTGTCATAATCCTAACATGTTTGGTTATCTGGGCGCAAATTTACGAATGATAATTGATTAAAACAAGAGCTTTAAGTATAAAAAATATATTCGATATGAAAAAGAACTTTTTCCATGCGCTCCTGGCATTGGTGATGCTGGCAGCAACAGCAGGACTCATGACGTCCTGCACGTCAAATGACGACGACCCCACACCCAGTGGGCTGTCTGAGGCGGTTGTCAAGGAAAAGATTGTAGGCAAGTGGGAACTGTCTGAGGTTAACAATCGGGATCAAGTAACAAACGGGAGAATGATTTTGACCTACAATGAAAATGCAACGCTTGCGGTGTCTATCTCTTATTTCAATAAGGAAACGAATTCCTATATCTGGCGCAACAAGCAGCCTGGTATCTATAGTATTGATGGGAATGTGATTAAGAATTACTTGAATCAGTCAGGATTATATGATGCCACCCCTCACTACATAGAAGCTATCAGCGATGAAGCAATGACGATGTCAAGCACTAGTGGCGGTCAGACTATTTATACACGTGTTGCCGCTGACTACACATCTGACATCATCGGCATGTGGGAAGTGACGGAAATGACTGGCGAGGAGACCTATAACGACGATAATGCCCGTCTGGCGTTTCTGGCTGATGGCACCTATAGATATTACCGGAAGGATGACACTGGCGACTGGCAATTGGTGAGCACCCGTGATGTTGAGGAATATTTTGTTGACGGCGACTGGCTGGCTACCCGTTGGCAGGAGACAGGCGGCGAGATGAACTACGAATGGTGGGACATCGACGAGATCAAGGACGGCCAGATGAAATGGTCGGCTCTGCGCGAACGTGAGGACGGCACCCGCTTCACTACCACTTTCACATGGCGCAAGGTTGAGGCCCCTGCTGGTGTGGAGGCCGTTGACCTGGGGTTGCCCAGCGGCATCAAGTGGGCCAACATGAACCTTGGGGCTGAGGCGCCCGAAGACCACGGACTGTATTTTGCATGGGGAGAGACCGTGGGAATCGACATCGAATCAGAAGAAGAACGAGTATTCGACTGGGACAGTTACAAGTGGAGCAACGGCTCTTCCACTACTATGACCAAGTATTGCACCGAAGGCATACATTATAGCTATGATGGCCACGAATATTTTGGCACGGTGGACAACAAGACCGAGCTCGATCCAGAGGACGATGCTGCCTACGTGAACTGGGGAACCGAGTGGCGTATGCCCAAGGTTGAGGATATCATGGAACTTCTCAATAACACAACATCAGAGTGGACAATGCAAAACGGCGTAGACGGACGAAGGTTTACAGGTGCTAACGGCAACTCCATCTTCCTGCCAGTCACGGGCTACATTGATGGTGTGT
>JAGAWQ010000070.1 GCA_017941345.1 Prevotella sp.
ATAATATATAATATTAAAATGTTCTGTTTGACTAAATGCGAGAATATAGATGTCAAAAGTGAGTAAGTTGTAAGTGAGTAACCTGCAGATTTTTCGAAAAATAATTGCTTAAAAGTTTTGTAGTTTCACGAAAAATTCGTACCTTTTCATCATAGATGCAAAACAGACAAAGGCGTCTAAAAATTGCGGCATAACTATCCAGAAAAATTTTGTTAACCATGGGGCAAGTTTTTCATAGCCACACCGCAAAAACACGAAGTAAGGAATAGGTTTTAAGGAAGCGGAAAAATTTTTACATCCTTAAAAACAAATGGGGAGATGGCGGCAGCTTTATCATATAAAAAACAGGAAAAGATGATGGGGGCTACCGATTTTTTTCGTATATTTGCAGGCAGAAAACAAACAACTAACGACATGAGACTTATACTATCGGCACTTTTACTGGCTCTGAGCCTGACGGCGGCGGGGCAGCCTCGCTATGACTACGACCACATGCAGCGAGAGCAGCTGAACCGAGGGGTCGTGGCGGTGAAGAACACAGAAGGACAGGTGGTGGTGAGCTGGCGCACGCTGAAGAGCGACCGACGGGGCGAGCCGTTCGACATCTATCGTAACGGAAAGAAGCTGAACAGGCAGCCGCTGACCAAGGGCGGTACCTTCTTTACAGACACCAAGCCCCTGAAGGAGGATGCCGTCTACGAGGTGAGAGGTGGTGGGAAGGACGGTGCATACACGCTGCGCGCCGACAGTCCCGTAGGCTACCTGCCTATTGCCGTGCAGAAGCCGGAGGGGGGCGTGACTCCCGACGGACGCAGCTACGGCTACTCGGCGAATGATGCGTCGGTGGGCGATGTGGATGGTGACGGACAATACGAAATCATCCTGAAATGGGAGCCGACAAATGCCCACGACAATGCACATGCCGGATATACGGGGCCGGTGCTGCTGGACTGCTATCGGCTCGACGGCACTCGTCTCTGGCGAATTAACCTGGGCAGGAACATCCGTAGCGGAGCACACTACACGCAGTTTATGGTGTATGACTTCGACGGCGACGGCAAGGCAGAGCTGATGGTGAAGACGGCTGACGGCACGACCGACGGGCTGGGCAACGTCATCGGCGACGGCAAGGCCGACTGGGTGTGCCGCGAACAGGAGAACAAGAAGCTGGGGCGCATCCTGGACGGGCCGGAATACATCTCTGTATTCAACGGGCTGACGGGAGCGGTGATGGACACTAAGGACTATATTCCTGAGCGTGGCGTAATGCGTGCCTGGGGCGACGACTACGGCAACCGCTCAGAGCGCTATCTGGCTGGTGTGGGCTATCTCGACGGCATCCATGCCTCTGGTCTATTCTGCCGAGGCTATTACACCCGGACGGTCATTGCCGCCTGGGACTGGAACGGTCATCAGCTCCGCAACCGCTGGACCTTCGACACGAACAATCCGGAGTGGGCTTCCTACGCCGGACAAGGCAACCACAACCTGCGTATTGCCGATGTCGACGGCGACGGATGCGATGAAATCACATACGGCTCAATGGCTGTCGACAACGATGGACGCGGACTCTATAATACGGGCATGGGACACGGAGATGCCATTCACCTGACATCCTTCGACCCTACGACCGACCGTTTACAAGTATGGGATTGTCACGAGAACCGACGTGACGGCTCCGACTTCCGCGATGCAGCCACCGGCAAGGTGCTGTTCCAGATACCCAGCCGTAGTGATGTCGGGCGTGCTATGGCTGCCGACATCGACCCCACGAACCCTGGTGTAGAGATGTGGTCGACCGATAGTCACGGCATCCGTAACATCAAAGGCGAAGTGCTGAACAAGGCACAGGATGCCAATGACCCGCAACATGGCAACTACCTGAGGATGAACGGACGGTGGCTCTCCGTCAACTTTGGCATCTGGTGGGACGGCGACTTGCTGAGAGAGTTGCTCGACCGAGAGACCGTCACCAAATACGACTGGACGAACAGGAGCATACAGACGCTCTGCCACTTCGACGACTGCCAGTTTAACAATGGTACCAAGTCGAACCCCAACCTGTCTGCCGATATCCTTGGCGACTGGCGTGAAGAAGTACTGACACGCGAACGCGATAGCCGTGAGCTGCGCCTTTACGTGACGACCATTCCCACCGACTATCGCATCAACTGTCTTATGGAAGATATCCCCTATCGCCTGTCTGTAGCCGCTGAGAATGTCGGTTACAACCAGCCACCAGAAACCGGTTTCTACTTAGGCCCCGACAAGACAGACTATCTGAAATAGCGACATCTTTTACCTTTAATCGAAGAATCCGGGCTGTTTGTAGGGGATGCCCAACTCGCGGTCAACCGTAGCGAGGATGCCCTGTACCTGTGCCATAGCGAACATACGACCCAACAAGGTGTAGCCTGCATTGTGGCCATGACTGGTCTCGTCGAAGACGCCACCAGGCTCGTCGGTGAAGGTCATGCCGTGGTCCACACGCATCGGCAACTTGGGATTCTCCTGCTCGAAGATACGCGCCAGTTCGATGAGGTCGGCACGTCCACCCAGATGTGATGCCTCCGTGAAGTCGCCATTGGGGAAGATGTGGCAGGAGCGCAGATGTACGAAATGGGTGCGCGAAGCGAACTTCTTCGCCAGGTCTACCACATTGTTATAGGCACCAGCACTCAATGAGCCGGCACAGAAGGTCAGACCGTTGTGCTTGTTAGGCACGGCATCGAGGAACCAACGGATATCCTCCTCGGTACGCACGATGCGGGGCAGGCCAAGTATCTCGATGGGGGGGTCGTCGGGGTGCACACACATATTCATGTCACACTCCTCGCAGACGGGCATAATGGCCTCCAGGAAGTACTTCATGTTCTCACGCAGCTGAGCCTTGTCGATGCCCTTGTACAGCGCGAGGAAGTCACGGAACTTCTCAACGGGAGCCTCGTCGCCCTCCTTGAAGTTACCGCTGACGAAGCCCTGCGTCTTGATGACGATATTCTCCACCAGGGCATGGTCTTTCTCTGGCGTCATGGTCTTTGCCAGCTCGTCAGCCTCGGCAAGTACATTTCTTTCAATCCTTTCATTTCTTTCATTTCTCATTTCGAAGTTAGCCCATTCTTCGCGAGCGCCCTTGCGCTTCAGGATATAGATGTCGAAGTAGGCGAACTCGGCATAGTTGAAATAGAGGTTAGAGGCTCCGTTGGGATTCTCGTGAGTCAGGTCGGTACGTGCCCAGTCCAACACAGGCATGAAGTTATAGCAGATGCAGTGGATGCCCTCTGCCGACAGGTTGCGCAGCGACTGCTTATACACCTCTATCTGCTGGTCACGGTCAGGACCGCCATACTTAATCGTCTCCACCACAGGCAGCGACTCGACAACCGACCAGCGCATGCCATACGACTCGATATACTCACGCAAGTCGCGAATCTTCTCACGTGTCCATACCTCACCGAGGAGCACGTCATGCAGAGCCGTTACGATACCTTCTATTCCGATTTGTTTCAACTGGGCAAGTGTAATCTTATCCTTCTTGCCAAACCAACGCCATGTTCTTTCCATAGTCTGTCTATTTATTTGATTTGTTATTCTATTCATTGAACTCTATCTCAAAGATACTGAGCTTATTACTCTTCGACGCCTTGGTGCTGACATTCTTCTTGGCAGCCAGCTCCGTCATGTCGCCAAAGGCTTCCTTGACGGTGGCAGGTCCGAGCATAAGAATCTTATAGGTAGCACTCTTCACCGGCTTCTCGATGTTCAGACAGACATTGCCCAGTCCCTTGGGCGTGTAGCCTGTCCAGACGACGGTACCGTCAGCAGTGGTAACCTCCAGCGGATAGCTGTTCTTGCGGAAGTCAAGCAGACGGATAGAGATTTGCTTGATGACAGCAGGACGCTCTAAGGTAAATGTGGCCCAGGCATTCTCCAAGTGGCCGTCACTCGCCCATTGAGACTTCTCGTTGTCTCATACATGTTGGCCACATCGTTCTGGCTGCTGCCAGCCTCGACGCTCTTGATAGCCACACCCTTCAAAGCCTGCTTGTAAGAAGCGGTCAGAGGAGTCTCGCCACGAGAAAGCTCTACAGGCAGTTCCTTCTGCCAGGCAGCCTCGATAGCCTTGCCGTTGGCATCCACATAGAAACCATCCTTAGTAGGAGTGGCAGTCGTAGCAATAGATAGGGTTGCAGGCTTGAAGCCCTTAGCTGTTGCTGTGAGCTGGATGTTGCCAGCCTCGACGGTACTGCGTATCATCACGCGGCAGACACCAGCCTCAACTGGCAGCAACATACTTAAAACCCTGTTATCCAGTGAGTCGGCAACATCGCCGCTCAGTCCACCTAACCATTCGGCATTGCCCTTCACATCGAAGGTCACCATGTCGTTGGCCAGCGGACATCTCTTACCTTTACTGTCTACCACCTCTATCTCAGCCATACGGATGTCGGCACCATCGGCACGGAACTGCTGAGGAGCCTCAATCCATTGCATCTTCAAGGCAGCAGGCTTACCTACGGTCTCGATGGCATAGCGAGAAACCTCCTTGCCTGCCTTGCGGCTGATGGCTTCGAGCTTACCAGCCTGGAACTTCACATTCTCAAAAGTGAAGAGGAAGGTATCGCTCTGCTTGCCCTTGCCTAATGACTTGCCGTTGAGCAGCAGTTCCACCTCGTCGCCAGTAGAGACCACATAGACGGGCTTCACCACATCTTTCATTCCCGACGTTCCGTCGCCTACCCGTTGCCTTTCATAGTTCCAATGACCGACGATATAGGTATGGTCCTGCTCAGTATCTACCCATCCGTCCCACATGGCCTGATGGGCAAAGTAAGAGTCCTTGGCGATACGCATAGCATCGACATCGCCACTGGTGCGGTAGTTCTTCTCCCCACGGAAATGGGTGTTGGAGTCAGAGAAGATAATCTTCGCACCACCAGAGTTCACACGCTTACCCTGACCGGGACGGGCTACCCAGTACTCGTTCCAACGAACGACATTCTCCACAGCGAGACCATCCTGATTGTGGTTATAGCTGACGGCACGTGCTCCACGGTACAACGGACCGTCGCCCTCTTTATGATAAGGATAGCTCCACTCGTCCCAATACTTACGGATACCCTCGTCGCGACAGTACTCCATCTGCCACATGGGCTTGCCTGCCGACTTGTTGACATATAGCATCTCACCGCCGTATTCAGCTTCTTTAGAGTCCTGCATGTTACGGGAACCGATGGCACGTCCTCCGTTGGGGTCGTACTGGTCGCGAATCTTCTTCATCTCCGCCATGTGCTCCTCGGAAATCTGGTTGTTACCACACTCATAGAAGAGGATGGAGGGGTTGTTGCGGTTGTAGATGATGGCATCGCGCATCACCTCGGTACGCTGCTGCCAGCGACGGTCGTCGACATCCTTCTCAGCATCACCGGCGGGCATGGCCTGAATCAGTCCAAGTCGGTCGAATGACTCGATGTCCTGCTTCATGGGTGTGACATGCATCCAACGGAAGAAGTTACCGTTACAACCAAGAACGAGGCGATTGCTATAGTCGCTCAGCCAGGCTGGAATAGAGATACCTACGGCAGGCCACTCGTTGGTGCTGCGCTGGGCAAAGCCCTTCAGCTGGAGCACACGGTCATTGAGATAAACCATACCATCCTTATAGGCCGTCTTGCGGAAGCCGGTGGTGGTGGTCACCTCATCGATGCACTTGCCATCCACCAGCAACTGCGTCTTGACATCATACAGATAGCCATAGCCCCACGACCAGAAATGCAGGCCGGAAACTTTCTGAGAAGCACGGCAAACAGCAGTCTTCCCAGGCTCAACCGTCACGGCTTGTCCGGTAAAACTGGCTATCTGTTTGCCACCTCTCTCGTTAACTAATACTTTGTATGAAACCTTTTGTTCTTTCTCAGAATCATTCTTCACCTCCGACTCCGCATTGATAACAGCAGAATGTCCCTTCACGTCGTGATTGCTGGCATAGACGTAGACACCCGTTGTCTGGAGATTCGTATAGAGCGGCAGCGTCTGGTAGACATCGCTTTGCATGACATGAAGCCACACGTTCTTGTTGATGCCACCATAGTTGCAGAAGAAATTCTTGTCGTTCCATTGGAACCCAGAGCGTGTCTCCTTCTGAGCCTTTTCGCTCCAAGTCTTGAAGTGTTCCTTATAGCGCCAGTCGTTGTCGATATAGACGGCAAGGATATTCTCACCGTTCCTTTTAATAAAAGGTGTGAGGTCGAAGCCAAAGGCCATCACACCATTCTCGCCCCAGCCTAATTCCTTACCGTTCAGGAAACAATGGGCACCGAAGCGCACACCCTCGAACTCGATGAAGAACTTCTTGGCATTCTTCATATTCTCAGGCAACACGAAGTGCTTGCGGTACCAGGCTACCGTATCCGTCAGATGGTCGATAGCCTTGGCAAAGGCCTCAGTCTGGTTGAAGCTATAGGGCAGCGTCACCTTCTGCCAGTCAGCATCGTCACAATGCGTACCAGAGGCTTTAGGGTTCTTTCCCATCTTCACCAGCCAACCGCTGTTAAAGTTATAGCGGTCGCCGGCGAACGATGGGTTAGAAAGCACCAGACATACGACTATAACATAAAATCTAACTAAAACCTTCATATTTTTAATTCTTTGGCGACAAAGTTACAGAAAAAATGTGAATAGGGCAAAGAATAAGATTTTTTTTCTTATCTTTGCAGTCAGATTTGCTACTATAACTCATTTACAAAACAAACATGAAACATATTCTTTTAATGACGTCGATGCTGGCCGCTGCATTACAGATGCAGGCAGATGGGCGTAAGGTGGAGTCGCTGAACATGGGTTGGGAGTTCAGCCGCGACTCCTTGTTTACAAACGCCCGACAAGTAGACGTGCCACACGATTTCCAGATTGAACAGCCTTGGATAGCCCCTGCTGCCGATGAGAAAGCGGATAATTCCGATGCGGCAGCGAACATCAAGAGCAGACTGTCAGCTCGTGGATTCAAGGAGATGGGTACCGGATGGTACAGGAGGAATTTAGAGGTTAGAGGCAAGGAGCAAGGAGCAAGGAGCAAGCGCTACCTGCTGGACTTCGAAGGTATCATGCTGACTGCTGACGTCTTTCTGAACGGAAAACGTATTGGAGGTACCGACTACGGGTATGTGGGATTCCAGATTGATGTCACAGGGCTGCTGAAGGAGGGTAACAATGTGCTGATGGTCAAGGCTGAGACACAGAACGAGAAGGCCTCACGATGGTATACCGGTGGAGGTCTGTTCCGTAATGTCTACCTCATAACGACGGATAGAGAACTCTATCTGGAACGTCACCCGCTGTACATCACCACACGCGACAACCGCTTTGTCACAGTAGGTGTGGAATACACCAACAAAGGGAAGCAAAAGCAAGTGGGCATAGGATTGAAAATCTATGACCCCAGCGGGACGTGTATCTATGAAGGCGAGGAGAACGCCCAGCGCAAAACACCCACCCGCACCCAGGAGGTGAAGCTGAAAGAGGTGGAGATACCTAATGCGCAGCTGTGGGACACGGAGCACCCGAACCTGTATAGGGCTGAGGTCACGCTGATGCGTGAAGACGGCACCGTGACAGACCAGTATGAAGAGTGCTTCGGTATACGCACCATTGAGATTGGTCCCCAGTACGGCCTGAAGCTGAACGGCAAGAAGGTGCTGCTGAAGGGCTACGCCAACCACCACACGCTGGGAGCGCTGGGTGCTGCGGCATACCCCCGTGCCATCGAGAAGCGTCTGCAGCTGATGAAGCAGTTCGGTATGAACCACATACGTACCTCGCACAACCCCTATAGTCGCCAGTTCGTAGAGCTCTGCGACAAGTACGGCATCATGATTGTTGACGAGCTGTACGACAAATGGACACGCCAGCATACGGGCTCGCGGACACCGTTTATGAACCACTTTGCCTCAGACATCGAGGAGTGGGTAAAGCGCGACCGCAACTCGCCAAGTGTCGTGCTGTGGAGCTTAGGCAATGAGCTGCAGCAAGACCCCAACCAGCCGTTCAACGACTTTGGCGTCACCTGCTACAGGATGATGAAACCCGTGTTGCAACGCTATGACTCCACCCGACTGGTCACCGTAGCCATGCATCCGCGCTACCGTAACTGGCAGACGGACTCGCTTCCCTGCGCACTGGCTATGGAGACCGATGTCCAGGCCTACAACTACAGATATATGTACTTCCCCGGCGACGGACGCCGTTTCCCGTGGATGACTTTCTACCAGAGCGAGGCCTCAACACAGGCTATGGGCCAGAACTTCTTCGAGATGAATCTCGACAAGGTGATAGGTCTGGCCTACTGGGGAGCCATCGACTATATGGGCGAGAGCATGGGATGGCCCGCAAAGGGCTGGTCACAGGGTGTGTTCTATATCTCACTTGAGGCAAAACCCAAGGCTTATTATATGCGGTCGTTCTTCAAACCAGAGGAACCCGTAGTTCACCTGGCCGTGCTGGAAAGCGAGAATGCTGAGATGTGGAACGGTGTGAAGATGGGCAACGACCGCATGACGGAGAACTGGAACAGGAAGGAAGGCACCAAGGCCAACATCTACATCTACACCAATGGCGACGAGGTGGAGCTGCTGCTCAACGGCAAGAGCCTGGGACGCAAGGCTAATCCCAAGGAGCCTAAGATGCGCAACCAGATACGCTGGGGTGAGATAGACTACAAGAAAGGTAAGCTGGAGGCTGTGGCCTACAAGAATGGCAAGATAGTAGCACGTCATGCCTTAGAGACTACCGGCAAACCCGTCAAACTCATCGTAGAGCCCGACAACAGCGAATGGAAGGCTGACGGTATGGACCTGCAACATGTCAGGGTGACTGCTGTCGACGCCAAAGGCCGTAAGGTATTGACCTGCAATGACGAGGTGACCTTCGAGACTGCTGGCGATGCTAAGATTGTGGCCGTGACCAATGGCGACATCAGCAGCGACGAGCTGAACGTCACCAACCACCGTCAGCTGTGGCAAGGCAGCGCTATGGTCATCCTGCGTGCCGGAACATCACCCTCAAAGATTACGCTAAAGACCACTCCTGCCACCCTGAAGAGTATAACAACAAAATTAGAAACACGATAAGATGATGAAGAGATTAGTAACCCTTGGCCTGATATGCTGCGCATGGATGGCTACACACGCACAAGAGGAAGTGCTCCAGACAGCACAGAAAGCAAATGATTACTTCATGGCGAAGTACAGTGACCCCACCGTTCCGACCAATGTCAAGAAAATCCGTCCCAGCAGTCTGTGGACACGCGCCGTGTACTACGAAGGACTGATGGCGCTGCAGGAGGTAGACCCCCAGCAGCGATACGTTGACTACGCTATGCGATGGGCCGACTTCCACCAGTGGACGCCACGCAACGGCATCAATACCTGCGATGCTGATGACCAGTGCTGCGGACAGACATATGTCGACCTGGTGCCTTACACGAAGAAAGACTACCGTGAGGTGCTGGGCAACGTCATTGCCAACCTGGACCACCAGATGGTGACGCCCAACACGAAGAAGCAGACCACCACACCCAAGGCCAAGACGAGCGTCAACTCGCTGTATGGATGGTGGACCTGGATAGATGCCATTCAGATGGCTATGCCGCTCTATATGCAGATATACAAGTTGACGGGTGAGACGAAATACCGAGACCATGCCCTGAAGATGTATCTGTGGAGCCGCAACGAGTGCGGCGGTGGCTGCTTCAACGTGAAGGAAGGCTTGTGGTGGCGCGATGCCGACTATGTACCTCCCTATAAGGAGAAGGACGGCAAGAACTGCTATTGGAGTCGCGGCAACGGATGGGTATATGCCGCCCTGCTACGTTCCATGAACCAGCTGTCGCCCAAGGACAAGGCTTACAAAGTGTTTAAGAAAGACTTTATCCTGATGAGCGAGGCCCTGCTGAAGTGTCAGCACGAGGATGGCTTCTGGCATGCCAGTCTGGTAAGCGATGCCGACTATCCCACCCCTGAGATGACGGGTACCGCCCTGTTCCTCTATGGTATGGCTTGGGGCATCCAGCAGGGTTTCTTGAAAGAGAAGGTATATCGCCCTGCCTGCGACAAAGCTTGGCAAGCGTTGAAGTCGTGTCTGCACAGCGACGGATTCTTAGGATGGAACCAGGGTACGGGCAAAGACCCCTCTGCCGGACAGCCTGTCACCTTCACCAGTGTTCCTGACTTCGAAGACTATGGCACGGGCTGCTATCTTTTAGGCTTAACCGAATACTATCGGTTACGCCTAAATGAGAAATGAGAAGTGAGAAATGAGAAATAAACGATTACGCTATAAGAACCATTAAGATGAGACAACGGAACATTAGACAAAAGAGGCTACTGACGCTCATGTCATTCCTCATTTTTCATTTATTATTTCTCACTTCTCATTCCTCATTTCTCATTTGCGCACAAAGTGCACAATGGCCAACGCCACAACAGGAGGCAAAGGCAGGTACACGTTGGTGGTGGCTGGGCTCTGCCGTCGACAAGGAGAACCTGCAGTGGACCATGCAGCAATATGCGGAACACGGTATCGGTGCGGTGGAGATTACCCCGCTATATGGCGTACAAGGCAATCAAGCCAACAACATCCCCTACCTCTCTGACAAGTGGATGGAGATGCTGCGTGAAGTACAACAGAACGGCAAGAACATGGGTATCGAGATTGATATGGCTACAGGTACGGGCTGGCCTTTCGGAGGACCGTGGGTGCCTTTGGAAGAGTCTGCCTGTCGCGTCGTCTTCGTGGAGAGAGACATCGTCAATGGCGTTACCCCTGACTTTTCGCTGACAGGAAAAGAGGCTGTCAACAGCAAGTTAGACCGCATTGTGGCTTACAACAAAGAAGGTAAGATGGTAGACCTCAATGCCAAAGAGGCCGTGAAAGCCATTGCCGTATATATTAAATATGGTGTAATGAAAGTCAAGCGTGCCGCACCCGGTGGCGAGGGGCTGGTCATTGACCACTTCGACCGCAAAGCGGTGGCTAACTACCTACGCCACATCGAGCAGGCCTTTGAACGTACCCATACGCCCTATCCCCACACGTTCTTCAACGACTCCTACGAAGTGGCTGAAGCCACCTGGACGCCAACGCTGTTCCAAGAGTTTCAGCAGCGTCGCGGCTATCAGTTGGAGGAGCACCTGCCCCAACTGATAAGTGGAGACGTGAAGGTGGTGTCAGACTATCGTGAGACCTTAGGCGACCTGCTGCTTGAGAACTTCACCCAGCAGTGGACGGCATGGGCTCACAGTCATGGGGCCATCACCCGTAATCAGGCTCACGGCTCCCCAGCTAACCTGATAGACTGCTATGCTGCTGTAGACATTCCTGAGATTGAAGGTTTCGGACTGAGCGACTTCGGTATCAAGGGACTGCGCACAGACCCGGGGAAGACGCGGAAGAACGACTCAGACTACTCGATGTTCAAGTATGCACCCTCAGCAGCCCACATCTGCGGAAAGCCCTATACCAGCAGTGAAACGTTTACCTGGCTGACAGAGCATTTCCGCACATCGCTGTCACAGCTGAAGCCCGACCTGGATTTGATGTTCTGCGCGGGTGTCAACCACATGTTCTTTCACGGCACCTGTTACTCACCCCAGAACGACCCTTGGCCAGGCTGGAAGTTCTATGCCTCCATCGATATGTCGCCCACCAACAGCATCTGGCGCGATGCGCCTTACTTCATGCAGTATGTAGAGCGATGCCAGAGTTTCCTGCAGAAGGGACAACCCGATAATGACTTCCTGGTGTACCTGCCCATACGTGACATGTGGAAGAAGAACCCGGGGAAGCTGCTCATGCAGTTCTCTATTCATGCGATGGGGAAGCTTGCCCCAGAGTTCATCAGCAGCATTTTAGCCATCGACCGCGCCGGTTTCGACTGCGACTATATCAGCGACCGCCTGCTGGCAAAGGTCAGTCTGAAAGACAACCGCCTGGTGACAGAAGGAGGCACCAGCTATCGAGCCATCATCATCCCTACGGGAACGACCATCACACCTTCATTGAAAAAGGAGCTGGACCGTCTGTCACCATACGTCATCTATGGCGAGGATGCCTCAGCGATGGCCCGCTTTGCCAAACCGGAGACCATGAAGACCCAATTCCACCTGAAGGCCATCCGCAGGAAGACGGCAGAGGGCTGGCACTACTTCATTGCCAACCTGACACCCAACGATATGGAGGCTGACGTCCCATTGGCTGTCGACTTCAAAGGCGCCACGCTGTTTAACCCGATGAATGGCGACATCACACCTGCCTCCATCAACGACGGAAAGGTGCACCTCACCCTGCGCAGCGGTGAAAGCATCATCCTGCAAACCAGCAATACCCCCTCCGTCCCGTACGCTGCGGAAATACCGCAGCCCACAGGACAGACCATCACCCTCAGCGGCCCTTGGACGCTCAGCTTCACCGAGGAAGCCCCCAAGGTAAGCGGCACCTTCCGGCTGGAGAAGCCCCAGACGTGGGAGACCCTAAGCCAAGAGGCTGCTGTCACGATGGGTACGGGAGTCTATACCACCACGCTGAAGCTGACCAAGCAGCAAGCCCGCCAGCACTGGATGATTGACCTGGGCGACGTGCGGGAGTCTGCTCGTGTATATATCAATGGCCAATTCGTGGGTTGTGCTTGGGCTGTTCCCTTCGTCCTCGACTGCCGTAACACCCTCAAGAAGGGCAACAACGAGATACGCATCGAGGTCACCAACCTGCCTGCCAACCGCATTGCCGAGCTTGACCGTCAGGGTGTCAAGTGGCGTAAGATGGAGGAAATCAACGTTGTAGACATCAACTACAAGAAGACAACATACGCTGAATGGGAGCCCATGAAGAGCGGTCTGAACTCAGAAGTTAAACTTTACATCAAATAAAATAATCAAAAACAACAATGTCAACATTAACACTTGCAATTGTCATCGTTTTCTGTATTGGCTACTTCTGTATTGCCATTGAAAGCCTGACAAAAATCAACAAGGCAGCCATTGCCTTGCTCATGTTCGTGGCCACGTGGACACTCTTCATGTTCGACCCGGCCAGTTACGTACCCGAAGCCATAGGCTCCAACATCGCCTCAGCAGTGAGCTCCGTCATCGAGCACCACCTGGGTTCTACGGCTACAACGCTCTTCTTCCTGATGGGCGCTATGACCATTGTCGAACTGGTGGACCAGAACGGTGGCTTCAACTTCGTGCGCGACACGCTGCAGACCAAGTCGAAGCGTGCGCTGCTGTGGCGCATCGCCTTCATGACGTTCCTCCTCTCAGCCATTCTCGACAACCTGACCACCTCGATTGTGATGATTATGATTCTGCGCAAGCTGGTCAGCGACAAGAAAGACCGTCTGATTTATGCTGCCCTCGTGGTTATCGCTGCCAACAGCGGTGGTGCCTTCTCGCCCATTGGCGACGTGACGACCATCATGCTGTGGAACAAGGGTGTCATCACCGCCGCAGGCGTCATCATGGAAATCTTCATCCCCTCGCTCGTCTCGATGGTCATCCCTGCCTACATCCTCTCCCTCTCGCTGAAAGGCAATCTGGAGGTTCAGCAGGACACCATAGTAGCTGAAGAGACCGACGGCCTCTCCGCCGGTCAGCGCAAGGCCATCTTCTTCCTCGGTGTAGGCGGACTCATCTTCGTACCTATCTTCAAGACCATCACCCACCTGCCTCCGTTCGTAGGCATCCTGCTCGTGCTCGGTGTGCTGTGGACAGCAACGGAGATTTTCTACACCAGCATCCACCAGGAGGGCGAGGACACTGCCGACAACCGCAACACCCAGAAGCGCGTGTCGAAGATGCTGTCACGCATCGATATGGACACCATCCTCTTCTTCCTCGGTATCCTCATGGCTGTGGCCTGTCTCGAGACCATTGGCGTGCTCACGATGCTGGGGCAGGGTCTTGACGTTGCCTTCAATGGCAACCACTATCTCGTGACGGGAATCATCGGTGTGCTCTCATCGATTGTCGACAATGTGCCTCTCGTAGCCGGCTGCATGGGTATGTATCCCGTAGCTGCGGTTGGCGATATGGCTATCGACGGCATCTTCTGGCAGCTGCTGGCTTACTGCGCCGGTGTAGGCGGTTCGATGCTGATTATCGGTTCTGCTGCCGGTGTCGTTGTCATGGGCCTGGAGAAAATCACTTTCGGTTGGTACATGAAGAGGATTACGTGGATAGCCTTCGTAGGTTATCTGGCAGGTATTCTCTGCTACTGGCTGGAGAAGACGTTTCTGTTTTAGTTAAAAGTTAAAAGTTAAAAGATAAAAGGTAGGAGTTCCTTGACTGTGTGGTCAGGGAACTCTTATTTTACGGGAATCCAGAACCAGAAGGTGGAGCCTTGTCCGAAGACACTCTGTACGCCTATCTCGCCTTCACAGCGCTCGATGATAGCCTTACAGATGGAGAGACCGAGACCGGTGCCCTGAATGTAGTCGTTGAGCTTCACAAAGCGTTCGAAGACACGTGCCTGCTGGTCGTCGGGAATGCCCGCACCCGTATCCTCGCAGTAGACGTACAGTCCCTGCCGACCGTTACGCTCCTCAGGGCGATAGCCCACGCGGATATGTCCCTGATGGGTATATTTGACGGCATTGGTGACGAAGTTGGTGATGACCTGCTGGATGCGGCTCTTGTCGATGTTGACCATCAGCGTCTGGCAGGGGTTGTCGTTCTGGAACTCTACGGTAGGCTCCTGTACACGCTCCGACAACGACGTGCAGATGTCGGCAAACTCAACGGCAAAGTCGACGGGTTCCGGACGCATCTGCATCACATTGGCATCCACGTTCGACAGCACCAGGATATCGTCGATGAGTCGCAGCAGCATGTCGCAGTTGTTATGGATGATACGTATCATCTCACGCTTCTCGTCGGGCGATTCGATAGCCTGCAAGAGGTCGGAGAAGCCCACGATGGCATTGAGCGGGGTACGTATCTCGTGCGTCATATTAGCCAGGAATACCGACTTCTGATGTCCTGAGTCGTTGGCACGCTCGGTCTCACGCTTCAGCTGCTCCTGCTTGCGCATGATGTCGTTGATGTTACGCCACACGCCAAAGCTGCCCTTCAGCTTGCCGTGTTCGTCATATTCCGGAATACTGTTGATTTGTACCCACTGCAGTTCCGTCGACGAATGGGTGACAACGGGATGCATCTGTCCTACGTAGATGAGCGGATGGTCGAACGCCTTATAGGGGTCTGCCAAGCCGCGCACGAACTCATCGTCCTGATTGGCGAAAATCTTACGCATATCAGCCAGCGAGAAGGTGTTGGCAATAGAGCTCAACCCATTATAGAACTCGATGCAGTCGCGCTCAATGTCGATGCGCCAAGCCTGCATGCGGCAGTTCTCCATCATGTAGCGCAACTCGGTCTCGTAGAGTTGTATGGACTCGTTAGTCTGTTTGATTTGCTCGTCGGTCAGCTTCTGTTGCAGATAGAGTTCACGCTCCTCTGTCACATCGCGCGCAGCAATGGCCAAGTAGACCAGCTTGCCTTCCTCGTCGAAGATGGGGTGCAGACGTATCTCCAGGTATACATACATGTTACGCTCCGGGATGACGCTCATCGAGCAGGCCCAGTACTCCTCAATATGGTTTCGGTCGAGCACCTCGCTGAACGGGGCCAGGTCGAACAGATTGGTGCTGGAGAAGAAGGCATCGCCCTCCTCACTGTCAAAATGGCAGATGCGGCGCATCTCCTGGTTGGCGTCGAGCAGCCAGCCGTCGGAAGAATAGAAGGAGAGTCCGATGATGGAGTTCTCGAATATCTGATGATAGCGGCTGGAGAGCGTCTCCTCCTGCTGTTGCTGCTCGTGGGGCTGCGTCTCGTCGACCAGCGTACTGATGATGCTGACCGGCAGGGGCACACCGTCAACATATTCCGCCACACTGGTGTTGTGGAGATAGCCCCAGCGCGGCTTCCCTCCGCTGTAGTCGAAGTTCCACCGGTAGTCGAACTCGACGCTCTGAGCCTTTCCTGTGCGCAGACTCATGATGCCGTCGACCACGATGTTCAGGTCGTCAGGATGCACGTGCTGCTTGAAGGTCTCCACATCCACACCCTCGTCGGGCAGCATGTGTCCGCTCAGCTTATTCACATATTGCTTGGCAATGTCATAGACGATGGTGTTGTTCGAGCTGATTTTCAACGCCCGCTCCATCATGTCGTGCATGGTAAGCGTAGTGTTCACACCCTGACGTACGCGGCGTATGATGACACGATTCATCACCAGCACGACGACAACTGCCACAACGACCAGTACCAGAAAGAGTGCCGGGATAAACTGCAGGAGCAGTAAGTGGGATATCATAGACAGCTGTATCATGACTCTATCATTGAGGTTGCACGTCGTTTTTCTATCACCTTAGCCTCACAGGGGATGGACACCCATACGGTCGTTCCCTTACCCTGTTCCGACTCCATCTCGATGGTTCCGCCCATCTGCTGGACGAGCGACTGGACAATAGGCAGGTCGAGGCCTGTGCCGCAGAGCATTTCCCGCTGGTCGCGGACGAAGCGGTCGAAGACATGAGGCAGCGTCTGCGGGTCGATACCTATTCCTGAGTCTTCAATGCTGATGGTCAGCTCGCCGCGACGATACTCGCAACGGGCACTGATGGTACCTTCCGTCGTGAAGTAGCCGGCAATGGTACACAGCTTCTCGATGACCTTACCCAGATTAGCCTCGTCGATATTCACAATCAGGTGCTCATAAGGATTGTCCACCATCGTGTGTACTGCTGACGACAGAGTGCTCCACCCCATCTGGCAGTGGCTCTCGAAGACCATCGCGAAGTCTACGTCAGTCTTGTTGTACTCTATCATCTTGGCATCCAGACGCGAGAGGTACAGGATGTCGTTGATGAGCAGCAGCAGCATGTTCGAGCTCTTCTTGATTTCCTCGACGAAGAAAGCCTCGTCAGCCACATCGTGGTCAGCCTCAAACAGCTCGGCAAATCCCACGACATTATTCAGCGGCGTACGGATTTCATAGCTCATATTGGTCAGGAACGACTGCTTCAGCAGCTCGGTCTCCTGAGCCTTCTTGGTCTCCACAGCCAGCCTGCGCTCCGTCTCTATCATGTCGGTCATGTTGCGAAGCACACCGAAATAGTGCTCCACATGCCCCTCCTTGTCGACAATGGGCACCATATTCAGCATGAACCATATCTGACGGCCCTTCTTGTCGCGTATCTCCGTCTCTATCGTCTCGCTGATATTGTACTTGGTCAGGTGGTCCATCCTGTTCAGCACGCTGGAGACGGTACGGCGGAAGCGGAAGGTGGCCAGACGGATACAACGCAGCTGCGAGAGGCGCATCCGGGTCTGGTTGATGGTGTCCGACACCTCGAGGGTATAGCTCTGCGGATAGTAGGACACAAAGCGCACCCCGCTGACCTGCAGGGCGTAGTTGATGTTCGAGATGTAGTTCTCCACATTCCTGGTGGCCTGCTTCAACCGCAGCGCGCCCTCCTGCTGGCGATGGAACGACTCCACCATTTCGGTGATGTCGCGTCCGCACATATAGACACCCTCCAGGTGTCCGTCAGCATCGCGGAAGGGATTAATCGTAGAGTCATAATACATCTTACCCCTCAAGCCGAAGCGCTCCGTCTGGTATATCTCGTCCGTAAACTGTCCGAAGTCGATAATAGACGACGTGCGGGTGTTCTCCATCTGCTCCAGGGGCACATTGCTGAAGAAGGGGTTGTTCTGCAGCAGGAAGCCCTCGCTGATTACCCGCTCGCGGTCTTCGATGCCGAATGCCTGACACGCCTTCTCGTTGATGTCCTGCAGCACACCGTGTCTGTCGTAGTACATCATGTCGAGCAGCGACGAGTTGAACACCGTGTGGTAACGCATCAGCAGCTTGTTGACCTGCTCCTGCTTGCGTATCTTGTCGGTGATGTCGCGCTCAATGCCCAGCAGACTCGTCACGTGACCGTGCTCGTCGCGACTGGCCACCGAGATGTTCATCTCATAATAATGGCGCTGCTCCTCCGACTCCGCTTGTCCCTTGATGGTGATGACCGACGACGAGCGTTTCTCGTCGCATACGTCGAAGATAGCCCGTCGCAACACCTCGAAGTCGTCGCGGTCGAAACGCTGCGAGAACTCCACGGGGTTATACTCCTCCTCATACGTCCCCTGCTCTGACAGGAAGGAGTAGTGGCGCTTGGCGGAATTGTATATCCAGATGCGCTGCTTGCCGGCCTTCAGTATCAAGGCCAGACGGGCGTTCTGACTGCGGCGGCTCGCATTCACCTCCTGACGCTGGTACACATACAGGCGGTTATAGAAGATGAGCACAAACATACCTATCAGCAGGACAGCAACCACATAAGCCAGTGTATGATCGAAGTCATACACTTTCCCTATCTGGGTGACTTGTGCGACGAGCACCGTTAGAAGGCTTTGCAGCATACTAGTTTATAGTCAATAGTTAAGAAATAGTGTGGCAAAGATATAAAACTTATGTCACACTACAAAATTTTTTCGTAAAAATTTGGGTTTTCGTTCACTTATTCGTACCTTTGTCGGAAGAAAATCCTAAAATGATTCATTATGATAGACGTAAAACAGACATTATCCGCTGCTGAAGAGCGCATGGAGATGGCAGCCATGTTCCTCGAAGAGGAGCTGAACCGCATCCGTGCCGGACGTGCCAACGTAGCCATCCTGAGCGGAGTGAGAGTAGAGTCGTATGGCCAGAAAGTTCCCCTGAACCAGGTGGCCAATGTGTCAACCCCCGATGCCCGCACCATCGCCATCAAGCCCTGGGACCGCAAGCAAATCAAGGACATCGAGAAAGCCATCATGGACTCCGACGTGGGCATCACCCCCGAGAACAATGGCGAGATTATCCGTCTGGGCATCCCCCAGCCCACCGAGGAGCGCCGCCGCGACCTGGTGAAGCAGTGCAACAAGATTGCTGAGAAGGCTAAGGTAGAGGTACGCAACGTGCGTGGCGACATCAAGGACAAGCTGAAGAAAGCCATCAAGGACGGACTCAGCGAGGACAACGAGAAGGATGCCGAGCTCGAGCTGCAGAAGCTGCACGACAAGTACATCAAGAAGCTCGACGAGCTGATGGAAGCCAAGAACAAAGAGATTATGACGGTTTGATTGATCATTAACAATTGACAATTGATAATTGACAATTTGAAAGGACTTGTTATTAAGAATACCGGCAGTTGGTACACCGTTCTCTTTGACGATGGATCAACTGCCGATTGCAAGATAAAAGGCAATTTCCGTCTGCGCGGCATACGGAGCACGAATCCCGTAGCCGTCGGCGACAGGGTGGAAGTCAAAGAAGGCTTCATTATTGAAATTGAAGACCGCCGCAACTACATCATCCGCAAGAGCATCAACCTGTCGAAGCAGAGCCATATCCTGGCGGCCAATGTCGACCAGGCCCTACTGATTGTCACCGTCAGCAAGCCCGAGACGTCCACCACCTTCATCGACCGCTTCCTGGCCTCAGCAGAAGCCTACCGCGTGCCCGTCATCCTGATTTTCAACAAGACCGACCTGCTGACTGCCGACGAGCAGCACTACCAGCAGCTGCTGCTCAACCTCTACGAGCAGATAGGCTACGAGTGCCGCGCCATCTCAGCGACGACAGGACAAGGTGTCGAAGAGCTCCGCCCCCTGCTGGAAGGTAAAATCACCCTCCTCTCCGGCAACTCCGGCGTAGGCAAGTCGACACTCATCAACCGCCTGGTCCCCCATGCCAACCAGCGCACCGCTGAAATCAGCGACGCCCACAACACAGGCATGCACACCACCACCTTCTCCGAAATGATACCTCTAACCCCTCACCCCTTACCCCTAACCTCTTATTTAATCGATACTCCTGGAATAAAGGGCTTCGGAACCTTCGATATGGAACGCGAAGAGCTGACCAGCTATTTCAAGGAAATCTTCGAGTTCTCCAAGCAGTGCCGCTTCTCCGACTGCACCCACACCCACGAACCCGGCTGTGCCGTAATCAAAGCCGTAGAAGACCACTACATCGCCCAGAGCCGCTACCAGTCCTACCTCTCCATGCTCGACGACAAGGACGAAAACAAATACCGCGAGGCCTATTAAGTCTCGCGGTATACCTTTTACATACAGCTCGTTACTCCGAGCGACGTTCCCAGTGCAGTCAGTATCGAAACCAAAATCTGCACAATCAATTTCCAAGTCTCCTTCTTCATGGCTTTTAATTGCCATAATGTCATAATAATTCGAAAATTTAAGATTTA
>JAGAWQ010000071.1 GCA_017941345.1 Prevotella sp.
AACGCTGGTGACGACAAGAAGAAGGCCGCTTACTATGCAGGTATCCAGATTGGTCAGCAGATTTCTAACCAGATGGTAAAGGGTATCAATCACGAGCTGTTCGGCGACGATTCTACCAAGACCATCTCGCTGAAGAACTTCATGGCTGGCTTCATCAGCGGTACTACCGGCAAGGGTGGTCTGATGACTGTCGACTCAGCCCAGCAGGTGGCTCAGGAGATGATGCGTGCCATCAAGGCAAAGAACCTGGAGAAGGAGTTCGGTCCTAACAAGAAGGCCGGTGAGGACTTCCTGAAGGAGAATGCCAAGAAGAAAGACGTGAAGACGCTGGAGAGCGGTGTTCAGTACAAGGTCATCAAGGAGGGTACTGGCATACTGCCTAAGGATACTTCGCGCGTGAAGGTACACTACGAGGGTCGCACGCTGGACGGCAAGGTATTCGACAGCTCTTACAAGCGCGGTCAGCCCACCGACTTCCGTGCCAACCAGGTTATCAAGGGTTGGACAGACGCTCTGGTACACATGCCAGCAGGCTCTATCTGGGAGGTTTACATCCCTCAGGAACTGGCTTACGGCGAGCGTCAGCAGGGTGCTGACATCAAGCCCTTCTCTATGCTTATCTTCAAGATTGAACTGATTGAAGTAGATTCGCAAAAATAATGCAAGAGACCAGACAAAACAAAATAGCGCGTCTGCTCCAGAAGGAACTTAGTTTGATATTCCAGGAGCAGACGCGCTCCTTACATGGAGTGATGGTCAGCGTGACACGGACGAAAATATCGCCCGACCTGAGCATCTGCACCGCCTATCTGAGCATATTCCCCTCAGAGCGCGGCGAGGAGCTCATCAAGAACATCACCCGAAACGAGAAGCAGATACGCTATGAGCTGGGTACCCGTATACGTCATCAGATGCGTATCGTGCCTGAACTGCGATTCTTCATTGACGATTCGCTGGATTATATCGAGCGTATTGACGAACTCTTGAAGAAGTAAAAAGTGAAGAGTGAAAAGTGAATAATTTGCTGCCGTCTGAATGAATTTTCCGTTTTACATAGCGCGTAGATACCTTTTTTCGAAGAAGTCGACTCATGCCATCAATGTCATTAGCGGCATTTCGATGGTAGGGGTTGCTGTGGCTACGATGGCCTTGGTGGTCACGCTGAGCGTGTTCAATGGATTTCACGACTTGGTGGCTTCATTCTTCACCCAGATGGACCCACAACTGAAGGTGATGCCCGTCGAGGGTAAGACGGCTTTGGCTGCCGACCCGATACTGACCAAGATACGCAAGTTGCCGGAGGTTGAAGTGGCTACGGAGTGTCTGGAGGAACAGGCGCTGGCCGTCTATCGCGACCGTCAGATGATGGTTAAGGTGAAGGGTGTCGACGACAACTTCGACCAATTGACGCATATCCGTGAGATACTGGAAGGCGACGGCACGTTTGAGCTGCATGCTGCTGATATGAGCTACGGCATACCCGGCTTGGGTGTGGCTTATCAGCTGGGAATGGGCTATACCTACGAGCAGCCGTTGAAGATTTTTGCTCCGCGTCGCGAAGGTCAGCTTAACATGGCCAATCCAACGGAGGGCTTCGTGGTCGACGAGCTTTTCTCGCCTGGTGTCGTGTTTTGCATGAAGCAGGGGAAGTATGACAAGAACTACGTCCTGACCTCTATTGCCTTCACGCGCCATCTGTTTGATTTGGAGGGTCGTCTGTCGTCGCTTGAGCTGCGACTGAAGCCCGGCAGCGATTTTGACCGTGTGAAAGCACAAATGGAGGAGCTGGCTGCGGGGCAGTTCAAGGTGCTCGACCGCTATGAACAGCAAGACGACACGTTCCGTATCATGAATGTCGAGAAGCTGATAGCCTATGTCTTCCTGACGTTTATCCTGATTATTGCCTGCTTCAATATCATCGGCTCCTTGTCGATGCTCATCATCGACAAGAAGGACGATGTAGTGACGCTGCGTAACCTGGGAGCTACTGAGCAGCAGATAACACGCATATTCCTCTTTGAAGGTCGAATGATAAGTGCCATCGGAGCTGTAGTAGGCATCCTGATAGGCTTGTTGCTGTGCTGGATGCAGCAACAGTATGGCATCATAAAACTGGGCAGCAGCGAAGGCTCATTCGTCGTCGATGCTTACCCAGTCAGTGTTCATCCGTGGGACATTGTACTTGTCTTCGTGACAGTTGTTGTCGTGGGATTCCTCAGTGTGTGGTATCCCGTGCAGTATTTCTCCAAGCGACTGTTGCACTGATGATACTGCTTCCCAAACACTTATTCGGGAAGCAGTAATATCGTGGCGCTACGGGCTGCCTGGGCTCCCATCACCAATACCTGCGCAATATCGGCAGTCTTCGAAGGACCGCTGATAAACGTGCCGTAGCCATACTCGTCGAACAGGTCGAGCCCACTCTTCGGGTCGCGTGTAGACAGCCGACGGTAGGCTTCGTGCATGTTGTTGACAATCTGCGACTTGTCGAGCAGGATAATCAGATTTTCAGAGATGAAGCACACGGCTTTCTCCTTCATCTGCTGGGGAATCCACACACAGCCGTTCTCTGCCACACCGAACATGCCACGAATGACGCCCACATCCGTGCCGTTCAGGTCGCGGGCACGTCCTACCTCGTCGGGGTTACGTGTGGCGATGGTTATCTCAGGCAGGTTCGAGGCAATCTCTTTGGCATCGGGGTAGAGCTCCTTGATGAGTTGGTTGATGTCAGCACCCTTGTCCACCTCGATGGCATTGCCGCCTACGCTCTTCACCATATTCATAAACTGTAACAGAGGGTCGGGGTAGGTGATGGCACGGATATCGCTCAGGTCGGGCATATCGAACTGCTGGCGGATATTAGCCCGATACTTCTTCAATATATCTTCTTTGCTACTCATTTTTCTATATCCTTAATCATTTCGTGGAACGGTTTCTTGGGGAACTTGAACATGTCGTGGCCTTCAGCCCAGGGATTCAGGCCGCAGTTCAATAGCGGTGAGGGTACAAGGTTGGCCCAGTGAGCCAAGCCTGTAGCAAAGTTGTAGAGTCCAGGTGAGCCATAGAGCATGCCCATACCCTTGCACATCATCTTCTTCTCAGGATTGGCAGTGCCCAGCGAATCGAGCTGCTGACGCCACAGATAAATCTGGTCGCCCAGATTAACCTTGGCAGGACATACCGTCTGGCACGAGTTGCAGAGCGTACAGGCTGATACGTTGCCGCTGTGAGCCTGCGGATTGCGAAGCATACCGAGGTTGATGCCGATGGGACCGGGAATGAAGTAGCTGTAGCTATAGCCGCCCGAACGACGATAAACGGGGCAGGTGTTCATGCAAGAGCCACAGCGGATGCACTTCAGCGACTCCCAATGCTCAGGGTTGCCTATCCACTCAGAACGACCATTGTCCACCAGAATGATATGCATGTGGTGGGCTGTAGGACGAGCCTTGCGGAAGTGGGAGGTGTACGTTGTCGTAGGCTGTCCGGTACCTGCCCGACAGAGCATGCGCTGGAAGACGGCCAGACACTCGTAGTTGGGGATGATTTTTTCCAATCCGATGGCAGCGATATGCAGCTTGGGACATGAGGTCGACATGTCGGCATTGCCCTCGTTGGTACATACCACGATGTCACCTGTCTCAGCAATACCGAAGTTGCCACCAGTCATGCCGGCATCGGCTGTCAGGAACTCGTTGCGCAAGGAGAGACGGGCACGATAGGTAAGGTATGTGGGGTCGTGGTTGCCCTTCTCATTGGAGATGCCCTTCTCCTCAAACAACTCACCGACGTCGTCGTGGTTTAAGTGGATGGCAGGCATCACGATATGGCTGGGTTTCTGCCCCTTTAGCTGGATGATACGCTCGCCCAGGTCGGTCTCCACCACTTCGATGCCTTTGCTCTCGAGGTAGGGGTTCATCTCACACTCCTCGGTGAGCATCGACTTCGACTTCACCATCTTCTTCACGTTGTGGTTCTTCAAGATGCCATAGACAATCTCGTTGAACTCCTCGGCATCCTTGGCCCAGTGTACCTCAACACCGTTCTTTTCAGCGTTGGTGGCAAACTGGTCGAGATATTCGTCCAGATGGGTAATCGTGTGGCGCTTGATGGCTGAAGCCTTCTCGCGTAACTGCTCCCATTCGTCAAGCCCGTAAGCCATATTGTCGCGCTTGCTGCGTACTGCCCAGAAAGTAGCGTCGTGCCAGTGGGCATACGTCTGGTTCTTCAAGAACTGCTTGGCTGCTTTGCTATGTTGTGTACTCATAATTATCAATTGTCAATTATCAATTATCAATTATCATAGGCCAGCGGCCAAAATCTCTACCACGTGTTTAAACCCAATCTGCTTGCCTTGCTTCTTGGCTACACCAGCCATGTGCATCAGACACGAGCAGTCAGGACCCGTAATGTATTCTGCACCCGTCTGCATGTGGCGCTCTACCTTGTCGAGTCCCATCTGGGCAGAGACAGCCGTCTCCTCGACAGAGAACATGCCACCAAAGCCACAGCACTCATCAGGACGCTCTGGCTCTACGACGTCGATGCCGTCGACCAGCTGCAACAGGTCTTTAATCTTATTAAACTTCTTCTCGTGGTGCTCAGAAGGACTGGAGAGACCCAACTCACGAACACCATGACAGGAATTGTGCAGGCTCACTTTGTGGGGGAAGGTGCCCAAGCGTTTGTCTACCTTCACCACATCGTGCAGAAACTCTACGACGTCCATGCATCGCTTGGCTGTCTCGCATTCGTGGTTGAGCAGTCGCGAATAGTTGAGCTTAATGAATGCGGTACAACTGACACTGGGTGACACCACGTAGTCGAAGCCTTCAAACTTCTCCTCAAATTTCTCAGCCAAAGGAATGGCTTGCTTCTCAAATCCTGCATTGGCCATGGGCTGTCCGCAGCAGGTCTGCTTCTCAGGATACGTCACGTCAAGTCCTAAGTGCTTCAGCAACTTATACGTTGCCATGCCAACCTCAGGATAGACGGCATCCACATAGCAGGGGATGAATAATCCAATCTTCATATCTTTCAATTTTTCACTTTTCACTTTTCATTTTTCATTTATATGACGTGCAGGCCGAGGAATACCATCAAACCGTTCATCAGAATCCAGAAGATGGCAAACGGCATCGTCTTACGCATGATGTCACCGTCCTGACCCTCCATGTCGCAAGCAGCAGTTGCAATGGCAATACTTTGTGGAGAAAGCAGCTTACCACCCTCAGAACCGGCACAGTTGGCAGCGGCGAGCCAGTTGGTCTCGTTTCCGCTGACACCGAAGAAGGTGCCCTGGTTAACCAACCCGAGGTCGCTGGCAGCAGTAGCCTGCAGCTTACCAAAGAGGATGTTGGCATTCGTAGCACTACCAGTAACGAACGTTCCGATAGAACCAATCAGCGGAGCGAAGAATGGGAAGGCAGAACCCGTAAGCAGTACCAGACCCTTGGCAATGTCGTTTGTCATGCCGGTATTGTTCATCAGCATAGCCATCGCTACTAAGCAGCAGATGGTGACAACGGTCTTCTGCAGATTGATAGTGGTTTTTGCCAGCAGCTTCATCAGATTGCCAAAGCTCATGCCCTGAATCAATCCACCAATCACGGCACCAAGGAAAATCATCAGACCGGCATTCGACAGCCAGCCAAACTTAAAGGTGTTGCCAATGACGGGCAACTCGAACTTGGTTACCAGCGTGTTGTTCAGTAGCTCGTTGATGGGGGGGACAATCTTACTGGAAATCAGAATGAAGAAGATAATCAGGCCATAGACACTCCAGGCTTTCAGCGTCTTGACGGTGCCAAACTGCTTCTTCTCTACAATCACCTCGTCGGAAGGATTCTCATCGCGGATAAAGAGCTTGTTGTAAATCAGCATGGCGATGATGGCAGCTACAGAACCGAGGATAGCCGGGGTCTCAGGACCAATCCAGTGGGCGCAGCAGAACTGTACAACGATAGAGGAAGCACCTACGAAGAGGGCGATGGAGATATTCTTCACAATCTTCGTGCGGTCGGTCATCATCAGAATGAGGAACGGGGTGATGAAGAACATCAGCGAGAGCTGTAGAATGATGAAGGTAGCTACCTCGCAAAGCTCCTCAGGTGTAGCCACACCACTGGCAGCCACCTGGTTGGCGAGTGTCGTTGCAGGCAGACCAACAGCACCGAAACCTACGGCAACGGTGTTGGCTACCAGACAGATAACGGCAGAGAACATGGGCTTGAAGCCTAATCCAATCAGAATGGCAGCAGGAATAGCCACGGCGGTTCCAAAGCCGGCCATACCTTCGAGCACACCGCCAAGGCCCCACGTCAGCAACAGTACCAACAGGCCTTTATCAGATGTCATCTGGATAAACTGCGTCTTGATGGTCTCAATCTCCTTCGTCTCACAAAGGATGTTGTAGCTGAAGATGGCACAGATGATAATCAGAATAATGGGGAAGCAGGCCTTGAGGAATCCCTCGATGACAGACCAGAGAGTGATACCGAAGATAGACTCTTCTGCGTATTTCTCAGGAACAATGCCCATAGCAGGAGCTGCGAACAGGGCTAATACGATGGTTACGATAAGAGTCACGATAGCACTCTTGTAACCAGACACTTTGAAACCCATCATCAAAACGATGAGCAACAGAATAGGAATTACGGATACTAATGCCGACATACGTGTAAAATTAGTTCTAAGTAGAATCGTTTTAAGTTTTCGTGGCAAATATACAAAAATATTTTGAAAAACAATTTATTTCTGACGAAAAAGTATCAAAGTTAAGAAAAATATTCGTATCTTTGCCGAAAATCCACTAAAACTATAAGTACTTTATGAATACTAATGCGCAAGTTTACACAGAGTTTTTGGGTGAACTCAATCAATTCCTTCCGTCTAATCGTATTTATACAGATGAGCTCCGTACACTCGGATGGGGTACCGATGCCAGTTTTTATCGACAGATTCCGAAGGTGGTCATCAGAAGTGACGGAGAAGAGGAAATCTCGAGAATCGTCAAGACCTGTAAGAAATTCAAGCTGCCCTTCACGTTTAGGGCTGCCGGTACGTCACTTTCCGGACAGAGTTGTACGGACAGCGTGCTCATCGTGGCGGGTAAGCATTGGGAGAAATATGAGATAGGTGAGAATCAGGATACCATCAAGCTGCAGCCTGGTATCGTGGGTGCGAGGGTGAATGAAATCCTGAAACCTTACAAGCGTGTATTCCCACCTGATCCCGCCTCGATTGGTTCAGCGATGGTGGGCGGTATTGTCATCAACAATGCCTCGGGTATGAACTGCGGTGTTCATGCCAATAGCGACCGTATGATGGTGTCGGCACGTATCATTCTAACGGATGGTACTGTTCTCGATACGGGCGACGAGAAGAGCAAGGAGGCCTTCCGCAAGAGTCATCCGGAGTTCCTGAAGAAGATAGAAGACCTGCGCGATAAGGTAAGAGCTGACGAAGCATTGGCCTCGCGCATACGTACCAAATATAGTATTAAGAATGTAACGGGATTGAATCTTCGTCCGCTCATTGCCTACGATGACCCGTTTGACATCATCGCCCACTCGATGGTAGGTTCTGAGGGTACACTCGCTTTCCTCTCGGAAGTAACGATGAAGACGCTGTATGACTATCCGTTCAAGGCTTCTGCGATGCTCTATTTCTATACGATGAAGGAGAGTTGCGAGGCGGTGGTAGCTATGAAGAAGATGAAGGCTGGCGAGGAAGACTTGAAGATGAGTGCTGAGAATCTGGTGGTGAAGAGTGCGGAGATGCTCGACTATATGTCGCTGAACGCTGTGGATGACCCCGTCTTCCTACAGTATAAGAAAGATGTGGATGCGGGTAAGATTCCAGGCGTGGAACCCGGCGATTATCATAACCTGACGGCTATTCTCACAGAGACGAAGGGCGTCACGCACGAGCAACTGCTCGAGAAGATTGATAAGATAAAGGAGTGCTTAGGACAATTCAAACTCTATATCCCAGCTGAGTTTACGGAAGATCCGAAGATATATGGTAAGTACTGGGCTATCCGCTCGGGTATCTTCCCAAGTGTGGGTGGTACGCGTCCTATTGGCACCTCGTGTCTCATTGAGGATGTGGCTCTCCCCATCGAGTCGCTGCCTGAAGCTACTGTAAAACTTCAGAAACTGATTGCTGACCACGGCTACGATGATGCTTGTATTTATGGACATGCTTTCGAGGGTAACTATCACTTCATTCTGAACCAGAGTTTTGCTGACGAGCACGAGGTGGCTCGCTATGCTGAGATGATGCGCGATGTGGCTAAGTTGGTCGTTGAAGAGTATGACGGCTCGCTGAAGGCTGAGCATGGTACAGGTCGCAATATGGCACCGTTTGTGAAATATGAGTGGCGCGAGCCTGCCTATGAGGTAATGAAGGAACTGAAGGCGATATTCGATCCGGAAGGCCTGCTGAATCAGGGCGTGATTTTCAACGATGACCCCGAGTGCTTCATCAAGTGTCTGAAGCCGCTGCCTGTACTCGACTTCGATTTTGAAAGTGTGCCTGATGGCGGTCATTATCTGATGGATCCTTCGCTCTCAACGGCAAAGGAAACCATCGAGCAGGTAAAGCGTGCCAACAAGTGTATCGAGTGCGGCTTCTGCGAGGTGAACTGTATGTCGTGCGGACTGACACTCTCGTCAAGAATGCGTATTGCTGTTCAGCGTGAGATTAGGGAACTGGAGTCCACAGGCAAGAACCCTGAGCGTGTGGCAACGCTGAAGAAGCAATATAAATACTATGGTGACCAGACTTGTGCGACAGACGGTCTTTGCTCGACTTCATGCCCGATGAAAATCAATACGGGTGAGCTGACGCATATCATCCGTCAGATGGATATGAACAATAATGCTGTCGGCTATAAGATTGGTGAGTTTGCTGCCAATCACATGGCGGGCATCAAGTCTGGCCTGCGTGTTGTGCTTGATGTGGCACACCTCGGACATGTTACCCTGGGACCAACTATGATGACAAGTATTGCCCGAGGCATGAACAAAATGGGTTTGCCACTCTGGACGACAGCTATGCCAAAGAAGCATCGTCAGCCAAAGAAAACTGATCTCACCCAGTTTATTATCGAGAAATCCATCCCTCAGAAAGAGGAGGAACACTTGCCTTTGAAGGTCGTTTACTTCCCCAGTTGTATCAATCAGACGATGGGACAGTCGAAGTTCCATGGCAAGAAGCATGACTTGGTGGATGAGGTAATCCAGCTATGTGCGAAGGCTGGCTATGAGGTGATTTTCCCTGAGGGTATGGAGCGTATGTGCTGCGGACAAATCTGGGAGTCGAAGGGTATGCTTGACATCGCAGACCGCAAGAGTGCCGAACTGGAGAAGGCGCTTTGGGAGGCTTCTGAACAGGGCAAATATCCTGTGCTCTGTGCGCAGAGTCCTTGTCTGCATCGCATGAAAAAGGTGATGAAGAAGATGAAACTCTATGAGCCTGCCGAATTTATCATGAAGTATCTTGCACCTCGCCTTGACTTCCATCCGATAGATCGTCATATTGCTTTGCATCTTACCTGCTCTACTCGTCAGATGGGTGTGGCTGAAGATTTGATAGCTCTCGCTAAGATGTGCAGCAACAATGTCTATCTGCCTGAGGGCGTGGGCTGTTGCGGTTTTGCTGGTGACAGAGGTTTTACCTTCCCAGAACTCAATAAGTATGGACTACGTAAACTTCGTCCACAGATTGAGAAGAACCACATCGAGGTGGGCTACTCCAACAGTCGTACCTGTGAGATAGGCTTGGAATCAAATACGGGCATCCCGTATATGAATATTGTCTATCTCGTCCACGAGTGTACGACAGCTAAAAAGTAAGCGTACAGGGCAAAGCTGCCAATTGGTAATAGAGGGTACGGGCAATTCGCTCGTGCCCTTTGTCATTGGGGTGCAGGCGGTCTGTGTCTTTGTCGCTGAAATATTGGGCATATTCGTCCATCATAGGATATAGTCCAGATACAGCGTTGAGGTCTATGACGGGCAGCGCCCAGATGTTCCCTGCCTCCTTAACGGCATTGATGTATTCTTCAAGATAGATGCCGCATTGGTTGGTGTAGTCCTCCGTACACTGCCAGTTTTTCTCATTACGGTGGAACTGGGCACGGTGGATGGGAGTCATCAGTATAATCTGTTTGGTGGGGTATATCTTCTTGACCTTATCAATGGCAATGTTGATACGTCCACAATAGGTGTTGGCATCCATGCTCATATATCTTCGTTTGCGGTCTACCAACTTCTTAGGTTGTCCGTGGCCGTACATCACTTGCTCGTCCTTTTCAATATACCATTCGCCAATGGGTACTCCGTTGTTATAGTCGTTGGTGCCAATAAAAATCATAATGGCATCTACAGAGTCGCCATGCTCTTCTCTTAGCTTGTCGGCCTGTCTGGGAATGTCATTCCATTGGCGTCCGCTGACAGCATAGACGTATGGTGTGACGTTGAGCCACTCTTGCAGGAAGTTCCAGTATTTCTTCTTTGAACCGCTGTTTCTCGGGTCGGTTATGGAATCGCCAAAATAGGCTACGCGCTTCTGCATCCAAGGATGAGTAAAGGTGGTTTGGGCCTGGACATTTCCACATGCCAGAATGGTCCAGAGCAGTAAAAATAACTTGTTCTTCATTGTTTCGTATTGCTTCGTTTTCGACAAAAGTACGAATAAAAATTCTTCTTAACAAGTTTTTTATTCTTTTTTAATATAAAGACTTGCACATAGAAGAAATAATGTGTATCTTTGCCCCGTCAATTTTTAATAAAGAAAAGGAAAGGACATGAATTATAACGATTATGAATTGAAGAATTTGACAGTTGATGAGCAACTGTCAATGTCGTCAGCATTTCCTGTGCTGATGCGTAAAGTGTATGTTTGGATGACTTTAGCTTTAGTCATTACAGGCTTTACCGCCTATGGTGTGGCTACGAGTCCTGGTGTGCTGCAGGCTATCTATAGTAACCAGTTGTTGTTCTGGGGCATGATTATTGCTGAGTTTGCGCTGGTTATTGGTGTTAGTGCAGCGATTAATCGCATTTCGCTGACTACAGCAACCTTGATGTTTGTTCTTTATTCTGTTATCAACGGAGCATTGCTGTCGTATATCTTCTTGGTGTATACTGCTTCGTCGATTGCTACGGTGTTCTTTATTACCGCAGGAACATTTGGGACTATGGCGCTTGTTGGTTATACAACCAAAACTGATTTGACCTCTATAGGTAAGTATCTGTTTATGGCATTGATAGGCCTGATTATCGCTACCATTGTCAATGTCTTCATCAAAAGTTCGGGAATGACACTTGTCCTCAGCTATGTTGGTGTGCTTATCTTCGTGGGACTCACTGCTTATGACTCTCAGAAGATTAAGCAGATGCTGATGCAAGCCCCCGATGCTGGAGAGAGTGCCCAAAAGTTAGCTTTGTTTGGTGCGCTGACACTCTATCTCGATTTCATTAACTTGTTCATTTACTTGCTTCGTATATTCGGAAAGAGAGAGTAGGCTTCCCTCTTTATATTATAAAATAAGGTATATAAGTTTTCGCATTGTCATGAAATGCGAAAACTTTTCGTTTTCCGGAAAATTTTCCTGTTAAAAGTTTGCGGGTTTGGAAAATTAGTTGTACCTTTGCATCCGCTTTCGCTCCGAAAACGGGGCTTTGGCAATGAAGAAAGAGTTCTTTGAAAGTCTTACATAAAACAGAAGAAGTAGTAGTACAAGAAGCTGGAGACTTTGTTAATTGACAATTGATGATTGACAGTTGACAATATCTCCGGGGTGAAAATGAAAAGACCGTCAA
>JAGAWQ010000072.1 GCA_017941345.1 Prevotella sp.
CATACCCTTGTCCTGAATCAGGTCGAGGAACTGCTTTACCATTGCGTTCAGACCCTTTACCTTGTTCAGGTCCTCAGCCCAGATGAATTCGGCACCGAGTACGCCATCAGTAACTTTCTGAGTGTCGCCGGTAGCCCAGAGTTCCTTCAGCAGATCCATGATCTTTTGGTCGTCGTTGGGAACAATCTCGACACCGTCTGCACGCTTGCCACCCTTGTAGTAGGTGATGATGGCAGCCAGACCGAATACCAGACCCTTAGGCAGCTCGCCCTTGCGCTCCAGATAAGTCTTCACGCCGGGCAGGTCGCGAGCCTGGAACTTGGGGAATGAGTTCAGCATGATGCTGGTCACCTGATGGTCTACGAATGGGTTGTCGAAGCGCTCCAGTACGTCTCCGGCAAACTTCTCCAGCTCGTCCATCGGCAGGTCGAGGGTCTGCATCAGCTCGTCGAACTGTACCTTATGGATGTACTTCGAGATAACCTCGTGGTTGCAAGCGTCGCGAACGATGTTGACACCGCTCAGGAAAGCAACGGGAGAAAGTACGGTGTGTGGGCCATTCAGCAAGGTAACCTTACGCTTGTGGTAGGGCTCCTCTGAAGGAACGAACAGCACGTGCAGGCCAGCCTTGTCAGCGGGGAATTCCTTAGCCACTTCCTTCGGAGCCTCGATAACCCAGAGGTGGAAGTTCTCAGCCTGTACGACGAGGTTGTCGCGATAGCCGACTTTCTCCTGAATCTCGGCAATCTCCTTGCGGGGGAAGCCCGGAACGATGCGGTCTACGAGGGTAGCGTAAACGCCGCAGCACTCGTCGAACCACTTCTTGAAGTCTGCGGGCAGCTGCCACAGTTCGATATACTTATTGATGCAATCCTTTAGCACGTGACCATTGAGGAAAATCAGCTCGCAGGGGAAGATGATGAGACCTTTCGTGGGGTCGCCGTTGAAGGTCTGGTAGCGGCGGTACAGCAACTGAACCAGCTTGCCAGGATAAGAAGAAGCGGGTTTGTCGTCCAGTTTGCAGGCGGGGTCGAAGGCGATACCAGCCTCTGTGGTGTTCGAGATGACGAAACGAATCTCAGGCTGGTCAGCCAGTGCCATGAAGGCGTCGTTCTGAGAGTATGGGTTCAGCGCACGGCTGATAACATCGATGCGCTCAAGGGTATTGACGGGCTTACCGTTCTCACGACCCTGCAGGTTCACGTGATACAAGCAGTCTTGACCATTGAGCCACTCAACCATACCACGGTCGATGGGCTGTACGACAACGACACTACCATTGAAGTTGGTCTTCTGGTCCATGTTCCAGATAATCCAATCAACGAATGCACGGAGGAAGTTACCCTCACCAAACTGAATCACCTTTTCAGGCATAACGCTCTTAGGAGCAAAATTTTTGTTTAATGGTTTCAACATAACTTTTGTATTTTATAAATAGTTTGTTTTTTATAGTGCTGCAAAGATAGTGAATATTTTCGGAATAAGCATCACTTTTCGCGAAATAAAAACGTTAACGTTTGCGAATTAGTGCTATTGATGCATTAAATAAGCTTTGAAGTCAGCAAATTCTTTGCTCATTTCCACACTCTGCTTCTCGCCTTCCATGAACGCTTTCAGACGGGCTGGGATGTCGATGTCGATACCAAGGATGGCGTCAACTTTCTCCTTGAACTTAGCCGGATGAGCGGTTTCGCAGAAGACGCCAACCTCACCAGGTTGTAAGCCTTCCTGTAGTGCACGATAGCCACAAGCACCATGAGGATCAAGTATATAGCCCGTTTGCTTGTAGCATTGCTGCATGGCCTCGGCAATCTGCTCGTCCTTGTATGTAGCACCACTGATGAGTGCTGAGATACGTTCGTGCGACTGGCCATAGAGGTCGTAGATGCGGGCGAAGTTCGAGGGGTTGCCAACGTCCATCGCATTGGCCAGCGTCTGTATGGAAGCCTTGGGTTCATACTTACCCGTCTGCAGATAGTTGAAGAACACGTCGTTGGCATTATTGGCTGCAATAAAGCGCTTAATGGGCAGTCCCATCTCATGGCCAAACAGCGCGGAGCAGATGTTTCCGAAGTTGCCTGAAGGAACGCACATCACCAGATTGTCAGCCTTTCCCAAAGTTTTCATGCGAGCATATGCATTGAAATAGTAGAATGCCTGAGGCAGGAAACGGGCTACGTTGATGGAGTTTGCTGAGGTTAGCATCATGTGCTCATTCAGCTCAGCATCCATAAAGGCCGACTTTACCAATGTCTGGCAGTCATCGAACACGCCATCCACTTCAATAGCAGTGATGTTCTGTCCTAAGGTTGTAAACTGGCACTCCTGAATGGGTGATACCTTACCTTTCGGATAAAGCACATACACATGGATGCCCTCTACACCCAGAAAACCATTGGCGACAGCACTGCCGGTATCGCCGCTGGTGGCTACTAGGACGTTAACAGTCCTATGGGCAACGCTATTAGCGCGGCCTATAAAATATCTTAAGAGGCGCGCCATGAAGCGAGCACCTACATCCTTAAATGCGAGGGTAGGGCCATGAAACAGCTCCAGTGTATAGATATCATCTGTGATCTTGGCCACAGGACAGTCAAACTGCAGGGTATCATAGACAATCTCCTGGAGAGCGTCCTCGTCTACATCCTCGCCAAAGAAATTGCTAGCTACGTTGTAGGCAATATCCTGGAACGTCATGTCTTGGATGTTATCGAAGAACGCCTTAGGCAGCTTTTCGATACGCTCGGGCATATATAGACCGCGGTCTTCCGCCAGTCCTTTCACTACTGCTTTTTGCAGGTCGGCAATGGGAGCCTGCCCATTAGTGCTGTAATACTTCATTTTGCGCTTTATTTAAAATTTTGTCGCGAAGGTACGAAAAAGCGAGCGAAATGCAAAATAAATCCTTGTTTATTTTCATTTCCGAGCGAAAATGTAGCTTGACCAACTTGGTCAAGGTACGAAAAAGCGAGCGAAAAACCGTTGCCTATGCCTTCCGCAGCACGTAGAACTTCTGGCTGCGAGTGCCTTTGCTGGCAATGCCCGACGTGGGGTCGAGAGCCAGACGACGCAGTTCCATGGATGCCGTCGTCCGCGAGAGGCCCGTCAGCCGTACGTAGTCGGGAACGCGCATAAACATATTCTTCTCCAGAAAATCGCGGGCTTTCTGGGCACGCTCTGCTGGAGTCAGCTTCGACTTGCGTATCCGGCTGACACCGCCCCTCTCTAATGTACACTTACGACTCGTCGCCCTGATAAGGTCGTTGTCGGCCCTGTACGCCACGCCCGTCACCCTGATGCTGTGGGCATTGCGCCTGCTTTCGCCCTCTTCAAAGGCGTCCTGCAACTTGTCGTCCCTCACGCCGAGTTTCGCATAGAAGGTGCCGATGCCGTCCAGTTTCACCGAGTATCCCTCAGCCATGCACAGCGCCAATTTCTCACTCACCAGCGACAGCACGCCAAGAATGCTGCTCTCCTCCGTGTGTCCCTCGCGGGCACACTGGCTTACGAATTCCTCAAAACTCTTGGGCGTCAGTTCCATCTTGTAGTAAGCTTGCGTCCGCCCGGTTCCGTTCAGGTCCGGAATTTCCCTTTTAATATACTTTGCATACATAATATCAGAGGTTTTAGACTACAAAATCGGTGGTTGGATAACAAAAAAGGAGAAAAGCGGAAAAATCGTTGCAAATCAGAGGTTTTGAGGAAAGCTGGAAGATGGATGAAAGCAGATGACTACATCTGAAATACAGGATGAAGGAGAACTTTTGGTCTCTAATTCGTAACCAAATCCTGAGATTGTGAAAATCGCGGCAAACAGGTTACTTTCAGACGTAGAAAAGGCTGAAATTCAGGAGGTTCTGGTGATTGAACTCTGTTTGGTACGAGTTGCCGATATTTGAATAGATTTGCGTAGAGATTGTATGCTCGACATTGACTAATTTTGCAGACTGAAAGTTAAACGTAAAATTAGAGTAAAAATGAAGAGTACGTACAGCGTAATTTTCTACCTCAAGAGGGAGAAGTTGAAGAAGGATGGGACCTATCCTGTTATGGGTCGCATCACAGTGGATGGAACACAGTGCCAGTTCAGCTGCAAGGTGGACTGCAAGCCTGAACTTTGGGAAGCCAAGGGTGGCCGTGCTACTGGTAAGAGCGTCATGGCCCGCAACGTCAACATGGAGCTTGACAAGATCAAGGCTCGCATTGACAAGTACTACAAGGAGATTGTCGACCGCGACAACTTCGTGACTGCCGAGAAAGTGAAGAATGCTTTCCTTGGCCTGGAGTATCGTCAGCATACGTTGATGACCATGTTCGCCCAGTGGAATTCAGAATACCTGCGTATGTATGAAGGCGGCTTGCGCTCAAAGGCATCATTAGAAAGATACCAAACGGTGTATAAGCATGTCGGTGCCTTCCTGCGTCAGCACTACAAGGTCTCAGACATGGCCTTGAAAGAGATTGAGCCGTCTTTCATCTCGGACTTTGAGGTATTCTTGAAGACAGAGAGGAACCTCTCACAAAACAGCTGCATCTTGTATAACAATGCTATTATGATGCTCATGCACAGAGCACACGAGAACGGTTGGGTTACCCGCTATCCGTTTGGCGACTATCACCCCAAGAAGGAAGAG
>JAGAWQ010000073.1 GCA_017941345.1 Prevotella sp.
AATCGAGTAGGAGGTAAACACTAATCACAGGTGTTTATCTCCTGCTTTCATGTTTACCGACCTCTCACACCACCGTACGTGCCGTTCGGCATACGGCGGTTCCTTATTGTTGCACGCGGACTATTAAACGATAATAGTCCGTCAGACATGGCCAGCCTTGCTTTTGTAATAACTCCTTGCTGATAGCCTGATGCAAAATCGGGCTCTTTGCAATTCGCCAATACTTCTTGCTGCTGTTACCCCATTCGTAGGCTTGCCATGCCGCTATGCCGCACTTGATGAGGTTTCTCACCTTCGTGCCACATTTCTTCCAGGCCTTCCATATACACATGCGGTAACGTCGGCGTAGCCATTCATCTATCGCTTTCAGTCGCGTCTGCATGTCTGCCAACTGAAAGTACTCTATCCATCCGCGGATGATTTGGTGCATCTTCTCCTTGCGGCCTTGATAACCCATCCCATTGCTCCGCCTGGTAGCCTCTTTCAGTTTCTTGCGCAGTTTGTCGTACGTCTTGGAATGGACACTCAGTCGGCACTCCCCGCGCATAATATAAAAGGAATATCCGAGGTACTTCATGCCTATAATACTCCCCACTTCGGTCTTCTCGCGGTTCACCTTCAAATAGAGCTTCTTCTCGATGAAGGCCGTAATGGATTCGCTGACGCGTCGGGCGGCTCGTTTGCTCTTGCAGAAGATGATGCTGTCATCCGCATATCGGACGAAACGCAGTCCTCGCCTTTCGAGTTCCTTGTCGAGCTCATTCAACATGATATTATTGCCCAGCAATGGACTGAGGGGGCCTCCTTGCGGCGTGCCCTCATCCGTTGCCAGCAATACTCCGTGCACCATCACTCCGCTTCGGAGGTACCTGTGTATCAGCGATACTACGCGACCGTCTCTTATCGTTCGGCTCAGCACCTCTATCAGTTTGCTCTGGTTCACCGTGTCGAAGAAGCGCTCCAAGTCGATGCCCACGGCATACTTGTAGCCTTCGGTCACGTTCTTCCTCGCTTCGCGAAGTGCGTCGTGCGCTCCTCGTCGGGGGCGGAAACCGTAACTCGTGCGACTGAATTGCGGCTCGTAGATGCGCGAAAGGACTTGGCTGATGGCCTGTTGTACCATGCGGTCTATCACCGTAGGGATGCCTAACAGACGTTTCTTGCCGTTGTCTTTCGGGATTTCTACGCGCCTTACCGGATTGGGGACAAATGTCCCGTCCATGAGGGATTGCCTCAGGTCTTCGATATGGGACTGACACCAAGTGAATAATTCATTGACGTCCATCCCGTCGATGCCGCCTTTGCCATTGTTCCGAACTACTTGCCTGTAGGCTGTCCGCAGGTTGGCGAAGTCGATTATCTGTTCCATGACACCTTGTCCCTCAAAGTGCATTTCCACAAGTTCGCCTTCGATTATCTCCATGTAGGTCTGCACTCCCACATACCCTTCGGATGCCGTCCTATCTTTTTGTGGGCAGCCATGCGCATTCGCGGATGTATTCTGCATTCTTTCCTTCATCGAGTAATCTTTACTGTTAAACTTGTTTCAATAAGGTTCGGT
>JAGAWQ010000074.1 GCA_017941345.1 Prevotella sp.
CATGAAATTTACGCAGGATATGATGCTCCAGTCGGACAGCGGCTACTGTATGCCGTTCGAGGAGAAAGGAAAAGACGTAGAGATGTCTTTGGGCTATGGTAAGCAGAAGCATCCCAAGACAGGGGAAATGTTCTTCCATCACGGAGTCGATTTTCCAGTCAAGCATTATCTGCTTTCAGCCTTAGCCACAGGCAAGGTGACGGGACTCGGCAACGATGCCGTCCATGGTATCTACCAGGTCATCCGATATGGCCTTTATGAGGTGACTTATTCACACCTCAGTAATGTCTTTGCCAACTACGGAACGGAAGTCAAGGCGGGTCAGGTGGTGGCCGTTTCAGCCGACTTGCTCCACATGGAAGTAAAGTACAATGGCGAAGAGCTGAACCCTCTGGAGTTCCTGACGATGGTATATGGCAACATGAAAGCCTTGGAGCAGAACGGCACTCCTGGAGCTGTTCCGCAGTTCGTGACCATCGACATGGACGTGCATACCAAGTACGACAAAGACCAGAAGGAGATTGAAGACCTGATGATGCGTTGGTTCCCGGACTACATGCAGGACTTGTCTTCTGGTATCTATGCCTTGCCGGAGCATACGGAGCTTGCCCTTCGCAACATCTTCACCATGTCGGCGATGAAGAACTACTTCTTCGAGACCCTTCCGAGCATGGCAAATCCCCTGGGCATGGGCACACGCAGCATCCCCTTGGCTGAGAAGGTGCAGAACCTCCTGATTGCGGACTTCCTCAATTACATGGCACTCCGTCATCAGATATTTCTGAGCACAATGAGTGAGGCCGTAAAAAAAAAGCCTATGACGAAGCCGTAGCCAGCAGCGGCCTGATAGACCCTCTTGCCGAACTGGAGATAGACATCCAGAGTTTCGACATACCAAGACTGGTGAGTGTCTATCCCGACCGAAGCGGTATCAGATGGTGGACGAAGGCATGGTTCAACAACAGCGAGTCTGGTGAAGCCGCCATCGAAATCGACCGTCAGTTAGCGATTAAGTTCATCAATGAAAATATAGAAAAAGACGAATGGTTGGAGCAATACTTCCCCAAGCAGATGGAAGTCTATCACAATGCCATCGAGCAGACCAAGGAGCAGATACTCAACCAACTAAACCTCTAAAACAGAAACAGAATGAAGAAGATTTGTTTGTTGTCCATAATTTGTTTGACCACCTCTGTAGCATTCGCTGATACTGGAGTCTCTGGTATTGGCGATGCAGCAGACGGTGTTGTTACCTACATGCCCTATGTCCGTGCGCTGTGCTATGTCATAGCTGCCGTTATAGCCGTTGTCGGTGCGTTTGCCGTGTATTACTCCATGCACACCAATCCGCAGAATACCGCCAAGCGCATCTTCATGACCGCAGGAGGTGCGCTCACTTTCGTTTCTCTTTCCCTTGCTTTACCGCAGTTCTTTGGTATCGACGGAAGCGTTTCAGGTGGTGGCAGTTCCACTTCCAAGGGAACGACGCAATTCACCTCCAACGGTACAAGCTTTCTGGTATCTGACGAAGGAGGCATCAGCAAGTCCGGCATACAGGTTTCCATACCCGAACTCAATGACGGCGCATGGATAAAGATCCCTACGGAGTTTTCAGGTGAAAGCAGTAAAGGCTATGTCAACACCTTCATAGACTACTACAGTCGGACGGGCGGCAACATGGATGACATGAGCCGTCAGTTGACGAGGGACTATCAGAATGCCCGCGATTGGTATGCCTCTGGCAAGACCTACAGCGATTTCATGGCATGTATGATTATTCTGGAGCAAAACCGTGTAAAGACTGTCATTCACCCATAAAAACCGATTACTATGGCAGAATCAGCAAACGAAAGACTCTTCCGTACCAAGGTGTTGCCCATCATGGATAAGGTGATGGCCGACGTTCGTAATAAGCAGCTGGAGGAGATAGGCAGACATACCAGCAGTCTGCCTTATATCTTCGCAGGGGCAGCTGGCCCAGACGGAGGCATGTCAGCCCAGGCTGCAAGCATTGCTTCCCTTCGCTATACGGGAGAATGGAACTCCAAGCATACGGAGGACTACATCAATATGGTGAAGGCCGAGCTAAAGAGGCAGAAGATTACCGTCACTCCTGAGATTGAGAAGATGATGATCGACAAGATGATTAAGGACGAAGTTCCGAAGTCATCCATTGATTATATCATCAGAAAGGCGGCCACCAACACCATCTTCTACTTGCCACAGGCATTGAACAAATCGCCTTTGGAGAATCATATCTCTGAACAGGCAGAAAAACGCTACAATCCTAACCATGTGGAAAAGGCAGCCGGTCTCATGTTGGGAGCCACAGCCGATTACCTGTCCTTCGGTGGTATTGGGGGCACTCTGACTGGCGGAGCCAAATTTATAGGTGTTGACCTTGCCCTGAATGCAGCGATGGATAAGGCCACAGAAAACGTCGATACCTCTTACAGGCCAGCCAGTCCTGGAGCCAAACCCTCGAAGCCGACCGCAAAGACCAATGCCGCAACAGGCGATGATGACGTTCCCATGATTATCGCTCCTGAATACAGGGAGCAATATAAAGCCGAGCAAGCCAAGAGGAAGGCAGAGGAAGCTCAGAAACGGGAAGCCAAACCAACTCCCAAGGTGACCACTCAGCAAACAAAAGAGGATGAAGGCCGACAGGAACCGCAAAATGAGGTTGCTTCCCAGACTCCAGACGCTCAACCCACACAAGCCACCATGCCGGAACAGCCCCTACAGACGAATCAAAGCGGCTGGAATGGGCTGCTCAGCTCCTTTGGCCTGAATGGTATCTCTGACATCGGGAATAACCTCGGCTATGTCCTTGCCATGCTGCCTGACATGCTTGTCGGCGCATTCACAGGCAAGACCAAATCATTGGGGCTGAAGGAAAACCTGATGCCCCTTGCCAGCATCGTTGCCGGAATGTTTGTCAGGAACCCCATCCTGAAGATGGTGCTTGTTGGTATGGGAGGACTCAATCTTCTGAACAAGGCAGGTCACGAGGCCATC
>JAGAWQ010000075.1 GCA_017941345.1 Prevotella sp.
ATTTCCTCGCCCATCGTGGTGAGGGCTATTGTTTTCTGAAGGGCATCATGAATCGAATCGAGGTGGTTGCTGATCACGTTGGATTTCAGGGCAACGGCCTCAATCTTCTGCCAGCGGAAGTAGCCGAAGCAGAAGATAAGGATGAAGAGTGACGCGATGACTGCGCCGATGATGATAAAAAGTTTAGTTCTCAACTTCATTATATCCTATTTTTCTTGTTCTCAAATGCAGGTTGGGGATGTGTTATCCGGCAATCTTTTCTTTTTCGGGGTGCAAAAGTACAAAATAATGAGAACATAGGTGCCGATTGTTCTCTTTTTCTGCTTCTCTTGAAGCGTTTCCAGTCCGAAAATTCGGAAAACAGTCCGAGATTTCGGACTGATTTGAGAGCCTTTTTGAAAGGTCGAAAAAATCTCAATCTTTTTGTAGCCTGATAATCAGTGCTTTGCGAAGATTGGCAAAAATGTTGGCACGGCTTGGAACGGATTTTGGCACTATAAGGGAGTGCGCACACTGAAACTTAGTGTTGAATTAAAAAAGAAAAGAATGAAATGAAATACGATATTCTGACTGATACGGCCTTCTTCAAGGCTGTTCAAAACGGAAACCTCGATGAAGCTACAGCCTGTTATGGCGGGTTCATTGAAAGGGTAGTTGACGTGTGCAGTTGCACTGATGGGAAGCCTATGGCATTCGCCACCTTATCATATACTGAGGTAGAACTGAATGCTGTTTCTGGTGAAAATCCCAAGACAAGCATCATGATTGAGAAGGTTCTTTCGTTCATCCACAACATGCAGAAGATGGTGGAGGACATGCCATCGTCTGAACTCAAAACGGCTAAGATGAGCGGCCCGTCACTAAAGTGGACTGGCGGTGTTGCCAATTTGGTTGAACTGGTCTATGGACTGGTGGAGATGGGATGTGTGAACGATGGCGACGTGACCATAGGGAATCTCGGCAATCAGGTGTTCGGGCTGTTTGGCCTGGATCCAATCCCGTACTCGCGTACATATACTAATATAAAGAGCCGTTCGGTACAGAACGGAGGCCGGGCTTACTTTCTGACGGAGATGCGGCAGATGCTGAACGAACGCATTGACCAGGATGCAAGGATTATGAGAGGAAGATAAGATTTTGTTTTTCATACGATTTCTATTTGAAGAAGCCCCGAACGATGTGAATCGCACGGGGCTTCAGACATTTCAGAAGTACACCACCATAGCACGTTCCTTCCTTCTGGTTGTACGGTCACAAATCCAATGGCGGAACTCGACGGCAAGACCTGTATGCAGGTGATAGGAGATGGCAATGATGCACTCCAAGTTGAATAGTTCGTCCTTATAGCCGTTCTCCAGCAGTTCATACTTGCTCAGCAAGTCCATATTGACGGCCAAGTGCTTGTTCATCCGGTTGACGATACCACGCACTTTCATGACGGTGACTCCGAAGAGACACGCAATCTCGCCAGCCGTCATCCAGACATCGTAGCCCGTCAGTTCGAATCTTTCGTGCTCAAACACGATGAGGTCTCTCTTCATCATAGCTTTGTCCTCCACCTATTTCATTACCATGCCAAGAGCAGGCGAGAACTGCTTGATCTTTGCCAGTTTCGTTGCCAGCGTGTCGATCTCACAGCCC
>JAGAWQ010000006.1 GCA_017941345.1 Prevotella sp.
TGAAGTGAACCCAGAAAGTTGGACACAACTGAAAGGTTCAAATGAAAAAAGAATTTAGTTTAGAAGAAAAGATGTCCGCAATTGGGTTTGTGTTCCAAGGCGAGTCAGCCCGTTCCGTGTCCCGTAGACTCCACTTAGGCCATCATATTCTATATGAGTGGATAGAGAGTTACAAACTCCTTGGCATTGAAGGTCTAAAATTAAAGCTGAAGAAGAAAAAGAGGCTTTCATATGAAGAAAAATGCAAAATTGTTCGTGAATATCAGGAAAGTGAATTAACTTTGTTCCAGCTTTCAGCCAAATATCAATTGTCAAGCTCGATAATTGGCAATTGGGTTAAATTGGTTGAGCGAAATGGATTTGAAGCACTGGAATCTCGACGATCCAGGCATTTCCAAACTGGTGAGCATATGGTTAAACGACTACCAAAAGAAGAGTACGAGAAGGAGAACGAGCGTCTTCGCAAGGAGAACGAACGCTTAAGACTGGAGAATCTCCTGCTAAAAAAAGTGAGAGCCTTAGTCGAGGAAAGAGAAGCCCGAAACAGAGCGATTGGGCATGGGCCATCGAAGAACTAAGGCGTAATGAACATGCGGACTTAGATGTCCTGCTGGAGCTCAAGAAGATGGCGCGTAGTACATTCTATTATCACCTCAAGCATCACAAGAAGCAAGACAAGTACAAGGAAGTAAAAGATATGATATACATCATATTCCATAAGCATAAAGGACGTTACGGATACCGGCGTATAACGCTGGAACTCCGTAAAGATGGCAGTCTTATCAATCACAAGACAGTCAAGAAGCTTATGGACGAAATGGAACTGAAGAGCGAGGTGAGGAAGGTGAAATTTCACTCCTATAAAGGAGAAGTTGGCAAGACTGCGCCTAATATCATAGACAGGGATTTTACAGCTGAAAGACCTTATCAGAAGCTGGCAACAGACGTGACCCAGATGACGATAGGCGGACGCAAGATTTACCTGTCACCTATACTTGACATGTGCGATGGTGAGATCCTTGCATATTCAATCACAGAGAAGCCGAACATGGAAATGGTACTCGGTATGCTCAACCAGATGTACAGGCGTATAAAGCTGCCTGAGGGCGTCGTATTGCACTCTGACCAAGGATGGCACTACCAGCACATAGCCTACCAGAATAGTCTAAAGAAACATGGCATTATCCAAAGCATGTCTCGTAAGGGAAACTGTCTAGACAATGCCATGATGGAGAATTTCTTTGGTCTCATGAAGTCGGAACTGCTGTATCCAGGCAAGTACACATCAGCAGACACCTTCATCAAAGACCTGATAGATTATATAGAATACTATAATAACGAGAGAATAAAACTGAGGCTTAATGGCATGTCGCCCGTACAATACAGGAAGATGCTTACAGCTTCGATTGTTTAACTGTCCAAACTTTGGGGTTCACTTCAACCCCTTGTGTCACTTTTGTGTAGTAGCCTTCAATATTAGCTGGACCGACAAGCGGCATTCTCTACCGTATTTCTTTGTCCACCCCTGCATTTTCTGCCCGATATATTTGCATATCTCGGAAATATTTCGTATCTTTGCAATGTAGTGGAAGGGTAGTATAATACCTTGAAGCACATGGAATTAACCCGATTTATTAACACCTTAAAAACACAACGATTATGAACAAAACATGGAAAATGGTGCTCCAGGCACTCAGTTACTTCGTCAGTCTTCTCCTCGGCGCTGCTGGTGGTGCCACAATGATGTAGGCTATGGAAAACACAGGATTCAAAATCTCTCAGTACGCTTGTGCGGTGCTGCTCATCGTGAGCAGCATCGCGCTGGTGGCGTATCAGGTGGTCGAAATCAGCGACGTGGCCTCCGGACTGCTCTACTACGTGGCGCAGTCGTTCCTGCTGGCAGGCTCCATCTTCGGACTCGACCAGTATGTCAGAATCATTAAACGGCAATACCATGAAAGAAACACAAATCAATAACATCCGGCTCTCAGCCCATTTTCAGCTGAACGAGTTCCTCCGTCTGGACAAATATCCGGACAACGTCCCCACCATCTACCAGTTTGCCGCTATGGTCTACGGTTGTTAGCATCTGCTTGAGCCAGCCCGCACGGAGGTAGGTCCCATCATCATCAACTCCGGTTTCCGCAATCCCCGCGTCAATGCCCTGGTTGGCGGTGTCCGTAACTCGCAGCATCTGATGGGTCAGGCTGCCGACATCCGTCCCAAGGACCCACAGCAGTTCCAGCACTTTGTCGATAACCGGACCTACATAACGGGAAAACAGCTCTCTCACGTGAAATATTCCTCCAAAAGGAGTGATTCTCTCAGATTTTATTTGTACTTTTGCCATGCCATTGATGATTTTGCTTGACTTGATTTGCAGCACTAAGGTAAGTGAAAAATCTGACATGGCAAAATCCTGGGCCGCTCGGCTCTGCCGCTTGACACAGCAAGAACTTTTTGTTGCTCAGGAACTTGTAAAGAAAGTTAAACTAAAATGCTGCGGAATTTAGGTCAATGAAGAAAATTGCGTGTTTATTTTTGGTATGTGTGTCTGCTGTTATGGCAGTTGCACAGAGATATCGGAATGATTTTATTTCGCCGACTGACGGGCAGCGTTCATTGATAATATGGCAATGGATGGATGGGCTTGTCAGTAAGGAGGCTATCACGAAAGATCTGGAGGCTTTCAAGGCTGCTGGACTATCTGGCGTACAGAATTTTCAGATTGGCGGTGACCAGCAAAGCAGGATCGGTGACCCCACCTGCGCTATCGGTTCAGAGAAATGGAAGTCTATGATGCGTTGGACGATGGATGAGTGCCAGCGTCTCGGACTCACCTTCGGTACCCACAACTGCCCCGGATGGTCATCAAGTGCCTACGGAACAGTGACACCGGAATATAGCATGCAGAAACTTGTGTTCTCAGAAACAAAGATGCCCGACACAGCTGTTGGCAAAGGCAAGAAAAAACCTATCTTTATTAGTGTCGCACTCCCTCGTCCAAAGGTTGACGAAAAATACAACTATTACGAAGACATCTGCCTCTTGGCACTTCCTGACGACAGCATTGTCATGAAGGAAAACATAATAGACCTGACACAGTATTTTGACAAGTCATCTCAGATAGCAAACGTTCCTTCTGCCCTTGCCAAAGACATTTCCGGGTATAGCCTTCTGCGTTTCGGACACACGACAAACGGAAAGACCAACGAAGCACAAGCCCCTCTGTCGGGACAAGGGCTGGAGTGTGACAAGATGAACAGGGTGGCTGTAAAGGCCTTTTGGGATGCATATCCACAGATGCTCATAGACATTGCAGGACCTCATGCCGGCAAAACGTTTAATATAATAGAGATAGACAGCTATGAGGCTGGCGGTCAGGATTGGAGTGTGGTTTTGCCAGATGAGTTCTTGAAACGGAAGAAATATGACATACTGCCATACCTGCCTTACATCGTAGGGCGCAACATCATCGGCAGTAAGGAAGAGTCGGCACGATTCAAGAAAGACCTTGTAGATGTTGTCACCTCACTCTTTGCAGAAAACTATTATGGCTATATGAATCAGCTGGCACGCAAGACACCCGGTATGCAGCTGATGATAGAGCCGTACGGTACAGGCGGGCAGAAGCCATTCCAAGTGCTCGATATCAACAAGATACTCAAGGAGGCAAACAGCGCAGTCATAGCGACAGAATTCTGGGTAAAGCCCGAGACATGGGGTTGGAAAGACATGAAGCGTCATGAGCAGGTGATGAGAAATCTGCAACGCCCGTTGCTTGCCGCAGAAGCCTTTACGTGCTGGCCTCTTCACGCATGGAAAGACGACCCGCAATCCTTAAAGCCGATATGCGACAAAGCCTACTGCAATGGTGTTAACAGGATGATGCTCCATGCAGGCGCCTGCAACCCATGGACAAATGTAGAGCCGGGAATGTCATTCGGCATCTGGGGCACACATTTCGTACCCAATCAGACATGGTGGAAAGCTGGTGGAGCACGCGCACTATTCGACTACATGGCACGCTGTCAGTCGCTCCTGCAACGTGGTGTGCCGACGAAACAGCAATGGAAGGGAACGGATAAGTTCATGACCTATCAGCGCACTGACGGAGATAATGACATACTGTTCCTCTGTAATCCTACAAACGAAAGCGTATCAGACACCATTCGGCTTGCCTCCGTTGCCAAAGGCAGGAAACTGGAGATATGGGATGCATACAATCTTACTATGCAGAAGATAGACGACAGACCTATGATACTCTCCATAGAGCCGTACGGTTCAAGATTTATCATTATCTCAGATACAGAGACATCTTCTGAAACGCCACGTCCTGAAAACCAACTGCTAACCTCACTCCCGACCAGCGACGGCAGGACAGAGATAGACAAAGGGTGGAAGGTGGCTTTTCACTATAAAGACGCTGATGACATCATTGTTGATAATGACACTCTGTTCGACTGGACGACATCCTCTGACAGCAACGTAAGATATTTCTCAGGGACAGCGACATACAGCAATTCGTTTACCATTAAGAAACTGAAGAAAGACGCACGCTATATCATCAGCTTAGGTCAAGTAAAAAACCTTGCCTCTGTAACCGTCAATGGCAAGCCCTTCCCCATTCTATGGAAGGCACCATTCCTATTGGATATCACCTCTGCCATACATAAAGGCATCAACACCATAAGCATTGACGTTACCAACCTGTGGCCTAACCGCATGATAGGCGATGAGCAGGAGCCAGACGACATAGAATGGTCAGAACCCCTGACATACACCTATGCCCCAGGCAGTCCTACGGCAGGTCGTTATATGGCAAAGATTCCCGAGTGGCTGAGCAATGGCACCCCACGCCCCTCCAAAGGAAGAAAGACCGTCGGATGCTTCAAGTTCTTCACAAAAGAATCCCCCCTGCTTCCATCAGGATTGTTGGGTTCTATAGAACTATTGACTACGAAAACAAGATAAACTTCAAGACAGCCCTTGCTGCTTGCGATATTCCTGTGGTGTTGTCCCCGTTACCTTACGATACATACGTATGAAGACGCTACAAGTGACGAAAATGGCAGATGATGGAGCGCATATTTTATCTGTATGAATAAGTTACGCAAATTACACTCTAGTTTTTATGAAAAAATATTAACTTTGCACAAGTTTTAAAAAACAATAAAAAATGAAAAGGGCAATTGCATACACAGTCATAGCTCTCTTTTCTTTGGCTTTACAAGCAGAGAGTATCAGGGTGCTATACATAGGAGATTCTGTTACAGATGGAGGATGGGGCAACAGCGCAGGACATTCTGTCCCATCTGACAAACGTAACCAATGGGACAAGAATCATATCTTCGGACATAGTTATATGATGCTATGTGCTGCACATTTCCAAAGTACTTTGCCTGAAAATGACTACGAATTTATGAATCGAGGTATCAGTGGTGATGATCTGACAAGACTGGAGGCTCGATGGAAGAAAGATTGTGTGGCCATGAATCCTGATATACTTTCTGTGTTGATAGGTACTAATGATATTAATTATTATTTAGAAAATAAGGATTCTGATTTTGACTTCACTGATTGGGAACAGCGTTACCGAAACTTACTAAACATGGTTCGCAACACAAATCCCAAAGTAAGATTCGTACTTGGAACTCCATTCGTGGCTAAGGTTGGAAAGATTGGAGCAAGTGAGGATTTCGCTTTACGCGATAGCATGATTCATCGTCTGTCTGACATTGTTGTCGCTATAGCAAAAGACTATAATGCTATACTTTTATGTTACGACAAGCTGTTTGCCTCACAGAAAGAAAATCATCCGCTTGTATCAATGTCTCAATGGATATGGGATGGCATACATCCTACAGCTGCTGGTCATAGGCTGATGGCTGATTTATGGATTAAAGAATGCAGTCATCTGTTGCGTATTGACAACCGTAAAACAATTCCTGTCCCCCAAGAAGTATTGAACAAGTGCCCAGAGGGACCATATCAGGCTACTTGGCAATCGGTTGCAGAACATTATCGCACTCCACAATGGTTCAAGGATGCTAAATTCGGTATCTTCATTCACTGGGGTGTCTATAGTGTACCAGCTGCTGGCAGTGAATGGTATCCCAAGCACATGTATAACGGTTTGAGTGCTTCGCATCGAAAAAAGTGGGGCGATCAGAAGTCATTTGGATATAAGGACTTCATCCCTCTTTTTAAAGCAGAGAAGTTTGACCCTCTACAATGGGCAGAACTCTTCTATGAGGCAGGAGCTCGCTATGTTATACCAACAGCAGAACATCATGATGGCTTCGCTATGTATGACAGTCAGTTGACACGTTGGGATGCAAAGGATATGGGACCTCACCGAGATATTATTGGAGAACTGGCAGAAGCAGTTCGCGACAAAGGTATGAAGTTCGGTGTCAGCAATCATCGCATTGAGAACTGGGACTTCATGTATCCTCTCAACATGCCACTCGATGCCACAGACCTTTTCGACCCTGACTATGCAGACCTGTATGGGCCTCCCCAGAAGCCTATTCTACAAAGCGGAATGGGGCCAAAAGCGCTGGCAGTCCCTGCCACAGGAGGCGCGACAGAAGCTATAATAAACGAATCGACTGAAGAAGGGCGTCATCCTCAAAGCGAAGCATTCCTTAATGAATGGGAATTGCGTGTCCATGAGATAATAGACCAATATCAGCCAGACCTTTTATATTTTGACAATGGCATCAACTATCGTTCGCTCGACCCATGGAAACTACGCATAGCACGTTACTACTATAATAGTGCATGGCAATGGGGAAAAGAGGTTAGCATACAATCGAAGTCACAGGCCTATCTGGCTGGTTCCATAATGGATTTTGAGCGTGAAAACCGTGCTCCACGAAAGCCATACGATCGTTATTGGCAAGTTGACGACCCTATCGGAAACAAGTTTGGATACATTGAAGGCCTGAAGTTGCAGAGCGCAGAAGGTATCATACGTAATCTCATTGATAACATCTCATGTGGAGGTAACCTTTGCCTTAACGTTTCTCCTCGTAGCGACGGAACCATCCCAGGTAATCAACAACAGATACTCCTTACTATCGGAAAATGGCTTAAACAATACGGTGAGGCAGTCTATGCTACACAACCATACAAAATATTTGGTGAAGGACGTAATATCCGCTACACCTATAAGCCCTCTTCGTCTGCGAAGGAAAATGATATTGTTTATCTCTTCATCAAGCAATGGGACGGAAAACCTTTCACCATTCAGAGCATTAGTACTGATAAGGTAAAACATATCACCTCTCTTTCAAATAACAAGAAAGTTTCATTTGAGTCAACCGCAGACGGAATGCTCGTCAAAGCCACTGATGAAACTGCTGTAGGCAAGTCCGTCGCATTCCGGATTGAAATAAAATCTTTAAAATAATGAATAATATGAAATGTTTTTTGGCTATTGTGCTGGTTTGTACATTTTGTGGCAGTCAGGCACAGACATTAAAGGATGGCGAGATGCCTCAGATGCCGGTGTTTCCGGAGATTCCTGCCCCGCTACCTGTGGGGTCAGTAAAAATGGGCAATAGCGACAGCTTTGCTGACGTACAGCTCGACATCCCCATTACCGACGGCCCTTACAAAGCCAGTTGGGCATCAATAGAACAGAACTATCCCGGCACTCCCCAATGGCTGCGTGATGCCAAGTTCGGCATCTGGGTACATTTCGGTCCGCAAGCCGCTGGAGAGAGTGGCGACTGGTACGCGCGTAATTTATATAAGGAGGGACACAAAGCCTACAAGAACCACCTGAAGCGTTACGGTCATCCGTCAGAGGTGGGTTATAAGGAGGTGCTGCGTGACTGGAATCCCACGAAGCTCGATCCTGAGTATCTAACGAAACTCTACCAGAAGGCCGGTGCACGCTTTCTGATGATTCAGGGTGTCCATCACGACAACTATGACCTGTGGAATTCACAGTACCATCCGTGGAACTCGGTGAATATCGGTCCGAAGCGCGACATTCTGCGTGAGTGGGTCGATGCCTGTCATAAATACAATATGCGCTATGGCGTCACCTTCCACCACGAATATACATGGTGGTGGTGGCAGACGGCTTTCGGTTCAGACAAATCCGGTGAGAAGGCAGGTGTGCCCTACGACGGTCACCTCACTTTGGCAGACGGCAAAGGCAAGTGGTGGGAAGGATATGACCCGCGTCTGCTCTATGGCATCGACCTGCGTGAATACGAGACGGTTGAAGAAAAGGCACACTCACCCTGGTCACCCCCAAAGGATGGAATCTTCAGCCGCCATCTGGATTATTGCAAGTGGTATGCCACGCAGTGGGCCCTCCGTATGATGGACGTGACAGCCAACTATGACCCCGACTTCATCTATACCGATGGCACGGTACAAGGGCCGTTTACGGGTGACGGCACAGGCACAGGATATAAGTGTAACGCCATGCCGACGGTGATGGCCGACTACTACAACCGCGTGCTGAAGAAGCGCGGCAAGGTGGATGTCTTCAGCATCATCAAGTTCCGCAAACCCACGAACGGTGCTGTGAACACAGCCGAATTTGACTTCCCCGACACCATCAACGCCTCACAGCCCTGGATTCGTGAAGCCCCTGTTGGCGACTGGTTCTATGCCCCAGGGTTCACATACGATTCCGGTTCTATGATACGTTTCATCATCGAAGCCATCTGCCGCGACGGCAATGCGGCACTCAATATCCCCATGTGCCCAGACGGCAGCATTGAAGACGCCTGTGTCACCATGCTCGAAGAGGTAGGCCGTTGGATGGCTGTCAATGGCGAAGCCGTCTATGGCAGCAAGGCATGGCACACCCTCGGCGAAGGCGAGATGGTGAATGGCAAACTGAAGAAACTGCCCGGCGGTGGTCTCGGCAAACGACAGGCAGATTTTAAGTTTCAAGTTTCAGGTTCCAAGTTTCAGGATATCCGCTTCACCATAGGCAAGGACGGCAGCCTCTATGCCTTCACTATGGCAGTGCCAGAGGCAGGCAGTCAGGTAACCATCCATAGCCTGAAGAAAGGTCAGGAGAAGGTAAAGGACGTATCACTGTTAGGCAGCGACAGCAAACTAGAATGGCACCAGACCCCAGACGGTCTCGTCATCACCTGCCCCAAGAAATTGGACTTCGCCACCTCGTTGGTATTCAAGATAGAGGTTAGAGGTGAGAGGTAAAGAAGATCAGAGGGACAGATACTGTTTTAAAAACCAAAGTTTTTGGATTAAAAGTGAGGCATTTTAACAATTCTTGTCTATTGGTTGCATTTACACGCAGCATTCATGCCCTGTTTTCAATGTAAATTGCGACAGGGCTCTGCTGTGATGTGAGATTCGATGCTTAGCGAGTTCCATAACAACAATCAGTGTATAGCGTTTATCGTCTGCGGCGATTTTTTCTGATGTTTACGGGTGCAGCCGCACTGTTTCTCCTCAGCAGTGTGCTATGTTTTATGATTATTTCTTTGTTATTTAAAAGGATTTGATTAACTTTGCAGCCATCAAGGGAAGACTGCGTTCTGCGGCTATTCTTCAGCCAATGTCCCAACATCTATCCCGTGAGGCTGACCCTCAGTGGTTTCAGCCTCTTTCTTTTGCTTATCACATGCAGTTTTGTTACGTGTCGGGTCATACTTCTCTCCACTTTTCCAAAGGCTGTATATGAGCAGTAGTAGCTTGCGCATAGTGGCTGTTACTCCAATCATTTTCGACTGTGTATTCCTGTCACATAGGCGCCCATAGAAATCTTTCATCTGAGGATTACACTGAGTGCTGACAATGGCAGGAAATAGAGTGCCGTCCTGATGTGTACGTTGCCCTGCTTTGAGATGTGGCGCTTAGGGTCTACAGGTCCCGACTGATGTGCAGGAACGTCAAGCCCTGCATATCTGGCTAACTGCTTACGATTTGTTATCAACGCAAAGCCATTAGTCTCTGCAACCACGGTAACTACAGTCATAAACCCTATGCCGTTGATGGTTGTGATACGGTCAATACGCTCTGACAGTCCGGGCTCCTGCTTGATCTTCTCGCGGATGGCCTTCTGATTACTGTCCAGCTGTTTGTCTATCTCGTTGATAAGTTTGTTATAGTGCTTGACGATGCTCTTCTCCGCTATCTCGCTGTGTGCGAGTGCCTCCAGATGGTTCCTCAACTGTGTCTTGACCTTGTTGATGTCGGCCACGAAACGCGTCATCTGTCGCAGTTCCCTATAGATAGGAGATGGCGGTGCCCAAGGTTTGAGGCGCTTGTCCAAACACCCAAGCATCCCAAGAGTATAGGCATCCATGTCATCGGTCTTTGTGAGGATGCCCTCGTACTTGGCAAACTCACGCGCCTTGTTAGGCAACACAACGCAGACGTCCAGACCGAGTTTGTTCAGATGAGCCGCCAGCTGCTCGTAATAGACGCCTGTGGGTTCCATTACATAGCGTATCGGATAGCCTTTCAGGGCCTCCTTGCGGCTCCATTTGACGAATTGGTTGAAACCAGTCTTGTCGTTGTTAAACACTACAGGGGCGGTAGAGCATCCCTGATCGAACTCATACATACACAGGCAGGCCGTGAACGTACCCTTTGCAATGTCGATTCCCACGCACTGCATAAACCACTTGCCAGGTTCGAAATTCGGTTTCATACGGTTTGAATTTTGAGTTAATAATGTTGATGATTATAGCCTCAAATCCTCACCGCCTTTCCTCTTGTATATACTCTGAATCATCCTCTGCCATACCTGAGCGATGTCCTCTGATACTTCGTCCTGGCTCCAAAGATCTGAAAACAAGGGTGGAAGTTTGTCCTGTTTTACGACATAGCCTATGCTTATCTAGGTACCAGCCTTCTCACCCTCGACGGCATAAATCTCTAGCAAAGCTACAAAACTTAAACCGTATTACATCCATCTGCAAGAATTATTTCATGAAAATGGAACAATCTCTATAATCGGATGCAAAGGTAAGAGGTACCAGTCCCCTGGTTCACGAATTTGCTCCAGTTGGTCTTCAGCGACCATCAGTTGCCGTATAGATATCGATTCCATCTTGCTCTATTTGTTTTTTGAAGAAAGGACGAATGTGGCGATGATTCGCAATAAGGTCAACATCGCAACCAAGCAAACTCTTCAAATATTGTGATGCTTCTATGTAATTGAAGAATTTGGGAGGCATAGTAACAAAGAGGTCAACATCGCTTCCTTCCTTATGACTATTCCTTGCCACAGAGCCGAAAAGGCGCATAGAAGAAATCCCATACCGCGAACGAAGCTCGCTAGCATGTGAACTCAGAATATCTATACATTCAGCTCGTGTAATCATAGCTTTATATCATTTTACGTTGCAAAGATATGGATAATAATCGAAAAAAGCAAGAAAAAGCGCTTTTTTCTTTGGACGGCAAGCCCTTCTTATATTTTTAGGTACGGTAACATGAAGCGAAACGACTCATAAATCTGGAGGTCCCAGGTTCAAGCCCTGGCTGGTCCACACTGAAAATCAAGGAGTTGCGAGAAAATCGCAGCTCCTTTTTCTTTGTTTTGCGAACACCATGCGAACACGGAGCACATTTACAACAACATTCTGAACTCCCATTATGCTTGGTTTTCCAGTCTGGTGTTCGCAAAATGCCGTTTTTGTGTTCGCAAATGGTTCAAGCCCCTGATGGCATTGTTCTAAAAAGCACTTTATATATAATTAAATAGGTAAGAACATCAAAAAAACAAGATTTCCGTGTTCTAATTCATGGAAAAAGTGTACCTTTGCATCCGTATGACATACGACCTGCAAACACTACTGCTGATAGAAGTCGACACGATAGCCGCGCTGGCAAGTCTGGTTTGTGGTGTGCTGATTTGGCGCAACCGGCGAGGAGTGCCTGACCGTTCGCGCATCTTCCTATTTCTGATTGTGCTCACCGCCCTGCCCCTCATCATGAAGGTGGCGTCGCTGATGATACATGGTCTCAACAACCGTTTCGTCGAGGTACTCCCCATCGTACCTACATTGATGGGAGTGATAACCGTTGCGCTGATGCTGCTCTATGCAGTAGAGGTGATGCGCCCCAACTGGCTTAAATGGCGGCATCTTCTGATGTTCTTCTCGCCACTGGTATGCATCTTGGTGCTGTCCGTGGTGTTCAAAGGGCAGTTTACAGTGCTCCATTCCTCTACCGACCTCATGCAACATATCGGCGAGCCGAACGTCCTATTACGTCTGCTGTTCAACCTGACGGCACTGTTCATCTGCCTGTCGCTGCTATGGCTACCATACAAATGGCAGGAGTCGAGTGCATCGCGCCGCTGGGTCATCACCTACGTCTGTTTCATCTTCGCTATCGGAGCCATGTTCCATACATGGACGCTGACGCTCTCGATGCCCATTCACATCCTACATAACCTGACTCCTGCTCTCTTCATCGTCTATTACACGTGGTACGAGCTGCATGAGCGCGTCCTTCCTGTGCCGATGGAAGAGGTTGAAAAAACTACCTCCCCCACCGCCATTACGCCTTCCGACAATCTGTGGCAGCGCATTTCCGACATTCTGCACGATGAACAGCTTTGGCGTAATCCTGATCTCTCGCTCGACATGCTTTGCGAGCGCATCGGTTCTAACAAGGACTATGTTCTACAGAGCTTCCGTCAAAATGCCAATACCACATTCAGCGATTACGTTAATCGTCTTCGTGTTGACTATATGGTCGCCGAACTGATGGCTCATCCGTTCCAGAGCCATAAAGAGCTGTATTTCCGTGCAGGATTCCGCTCCAAGACGGCAGCATTCACCAACTTCAAGAAGTATAAGCTGCTCTCTCCATCTGAGTTCTTAGCGGCCGAACAAGCTAAAAACGCCAGCAAGACACCATAAAACACGCCTCTGTAACGGGCTGATAATCAGTCTATAGAAAATTCGGAACCACAAATAGAAAATTCGGAACCGCCCTTTTCGGCCGCGGTTCCGACTTTTTTTGTATCTTAGTGGACTTAATATGGTTTAATAATGAGACGATGAAAACAAAACAATTCTTCTACACGCTTGCGGCATCGGTGATGCTGGCAGCAATGGGCGGGCTGATGACGGCCTGCACATCGAACGACGACAATCCTGTTACTCCAGAACAGGAAGAGACCAACCCCGCCGTGAACGAACTGCTGACAGACTTCGTGAAGACAGTCTCGGGCATCGAGAAGTACCAGCAGTCGCAGGCCGACTACGCCAACCCCGACAACTGGCTTATAGCCGAAAGCGACGGGCAGCAGGATGCGGACGTTATCTACTTCTACCCCTCGAACTATACCCCCGCAGCGGGCGAGCCCAGCATCGGCGACATCGACAACGCCGGGATGCGGCAGGGCGCACAGGACATCTACCAGCGACAGGCCACAGCCTTCAAGACCTCGTGCAACATCTTTGCGCCTTACTATCGTCAGGTGGACGCCACTTTCTGCCTCAATCTGACTACCGAGCAGGAGTGGAGTCTCATCCGCTATCAGGCTTCGCAGGACTTGAGCCGCGCCCTCGACTACTATTTTAAGCATTGGAACAACGGCAAGCCCTTCATCCTGGCAGGACACTCACAGGGTTCCGAAAACCTCTTGGCCCTCTTGCAGGACTACTTTCATCAGGACGAAGCCCACAAGGCACTGCTGAAGGGTATGGTGGCGGCCTACGCCATTGGCTTCAGCGTCACCGACGAGTATCTGGCTGCGAATCCCGACATCCCCTTTGCCGAGTGGCATAACGATACGGGCTGCATCGTCTCGTGGAACACCGAAGGCCCCGCCAACAAGGGCAAGCACAACGCAGTAGTAAAACCTCATGTCCACAGCATCAACCCCATCTATTGGGTACTGGACGACACCTACGTACCCGCCTCCGAGAACCTCGGTTCGCTGACCAGCGTGGAGGAGGGCATTGTGGAGCCTGGCATTGCCGACGCGCAGCTCGACCTGGAGCGCGGTGTAGTGGTCGTCTCCACCGAGGCCGCCAAGCCCTTCGCCATCCCCGCAGCCATGCAAGACCTCTTCGGCCCTGAGTCATACCACGGCCAGGACTACGGCTTCTTCTACGGCGACCTCCGTCGCAACGCCGAGATGCGCATCGCCAGCTGGTTCTCCGACATACAAAAAAGACCGGGTTGGCCGCCCGATATTACGCTCTGAGGCGACATATGACACTGAGAATAAGACATCAATAACAAAAAAACTATATGACGATGAAAACAAAACGATTTCTTTACACGCTTGCGGCATCGGTGATGCTGGCAGCAATGGGCGGGCTGGTGACGGCCTGCACATCGAACGACGACAATCCTGTGTCGCCAAGTGACAACAACAACCCGTGGGAGGCTAACGACTTGTCGTTCGACCTCGGCACAGCCAAGATGGGCGTGAAGCTGGTGGAGGGCGGCGAGTGCGCGTTGCAGTTCGAGCGCGACGGCGAGACGAATACCGTCACAGGCACGCTCAGCGACTACTACATCGGCCCCGTGGAGGTGAGCAACAAGGTGTGGGCTGCCGTGATGGGACAGAAGCCCGAGGGGCAGACCAACGACGGCGACATGTATCCCGTGACGATGGTAAGCTACAACGACATCGCAGGCCTGGGCGGTTTCCTGGAGAAGCTGAACGCGATGGTGAAAGACCAGTTGCCCGAGGGCAAGCAGTTCATGCTGCCCACCCCGCTGCAGTGGCAGTACGCTGCCCAGGGCGGCAAGAAAAGCAAGGGCTACACCTACAGCGGCTCTAACACCATCGGCGATGTGGCGTGGTATAAGGATAATTCCGACGCTACGATTCATCCCATCGGCCAGAAGCAGGGCAACGAACTGGAGCTTCACGACATGAGCGGCAACGTGAGGGAGCTGACAAGTAGGTCGCTCAACGACGGAAAAATCATCGTATTTGGCGGCGACTGGACAAGCGATGCGCAGTCGTGCAATGTCAAACTGAGCATCTTCGATGCCTCGGCAACGGCTTCTGAGAGCCTTGGCTTCCGCCTCGTGCTGGCAGACGTCCCGCAGCCCGAAGCCATAGACCTCGGACTGCCCAGCGGCACGAAGTGGGCCAACATGAACGTAGGAGCCTCGAAGCCCGAGGACTACGGGCTGTACTTCGCGTGGGGCGAGACCGTGGGATATAGCAGCGACACCGGCGACGGTCACAGGTTCGATTGGGAGAACTACAAATGGTGCAACGGGTCGGGGAAGACACTGACGAAGTACTGCACCACAAGCGACTATGGCACGGTGGATAACAAAATGGTGCTCGACTTGGAGGACGACGCCGCCTACTTGAATTGGGGCAACAAGTGGCGCATGCCCACTATCACTGAGATACAGGAACTGCTCGACAACACCACCTCTGAGTGGACCACGCAGAACGGCGTGTATGGCCGCAAGTTCACGAGCAAGTCCAACGGTAACGCCGTTTTCCTGCCTGCCGCCGGCTACCGCTACGGCTCGCGCCTCCGCAACCAGTCGACGGACGGCTACTACTGGTCGTCATCGCTCTCCGAGTCGGGCCAGGACTTCGCGCTTTACCTCAGCTTCGACTCGGGAAGCCAGGGCACGTACGGCGAAGACCGCTACTACGGGTACTCCGTCCGCCCCGTGCTCCGCAATTAGTCGCATCAACATCCATCAATAACATTCACCCCGACTGAGATATGAAGAAAAAGAAACTATTCTACACGCTTGCGGCATCGGTGATGCTGGCAGCAATGGGCGGGCTGATGACGGCCTGCACATCGAACGACGACAATCCTGTGTCGCCAAGTGACAACAACAAGTGGGGAGCCGCGCAGTTGGAGTTCGACCTCGGCACGACCAAGATTGGCGCCAAATTTGTTGAGGGCGGCACATACTCGATGCAGTACGAGCGCGACGGCGAGACGAAGACCGTCACGGGCACGCTCAGCGACTACTACATCGCCCCCGTAGAACTGAGCAATCGCGTGTGGGCTGCCGTGATGGGCTCGAAGCCTGAGGGACAGACCAACGACGGCGACATGTACCCCGTGACGATGGTGAACTACTACGACATCGCAGGCCCTGGCGGATTCCTCGAAAAGCTGAACACGATGCTGAAAGACCAGTTGCCCGCAGGCAAGAAGTTCGCCCTGCCCACCGAGGCGCAGTGGCAGTATGCGGCCATGGGCGGCAAGCAGTCGAAAGGCTACAAGTACAGCGGCTCCAACACGCTCGACGACGTGGCATGGTATAAGGACAATGCCGGCGGCACTACGCACCCCATCGGCCAGAAGCAGGGCAACGAGCTGGAACTCCATGACATGACGGGCAACGTCTGGGAGTGGATACGCGATCGCTTTGTATTTTTCGATGAGCTGCCTGCCTCACAGGGTACTGACTATGTCTGCCAAGCCGAAAGCCCCTACTGCGTGCATCGCGGCGGTTGCTATCTGTCACCCGAAGAATCACAGGCAATGTCCTTCCGCGACTGGTTGCCGATGAACTCCAGATACGATAATATCGGTCTGCGCCTCGTGCTCACCGATGCCTTTGAGCAGGAAAACCTCGTAGAGCCTATACAGCCCGAGAAAGCCTTTCAGATGAGTGCTATGGGAGAGTACGGTTTGACGCTCGCCCTGACGCTGGTTGAAGTGAAGGGCGGCACGTACTCGATGCAGTACGAGCGTGACGGTGTAACGAAGACTGTCACAGGTACACTCTCTGATTATTACATCGGACAGTACGAAGTAGATAACGACATGTGGTATGCCGTCATGGGCACCAAGCCCGAAGGCCAGACCAAGAGCGGCGGTTTCTACCCCGTTAGCAACGTCAGCTATGAAGAGATAACCAAGCCTGGTGGCTTCCTTGATAAAGCAAATGCCCTACTTGCTGACCAACTGCCCAAGGGCATGAAGCTGATGCTGCCCACCGAGGCGCAGTGGCACTATGCCGCCATGGGCGGACAGAAGTCCAAGGGCTACACCTACGCTGGCTCGAACACGCTGGCCGACGTGGCTTGGTATGCTGACAACGCCGACGGCACCACCCACCCCGTTGCCTCGAAGCAGCCCAACGAACTCGGACTCTACGACATGAGCGGCAACGTGTGGGAGTACAGCAGCGACTGGTATGCCGAGCTTGCCGATTTGCCAGCAGAGCAGGGTACCGACTACACAGGTCCCGCTACAGGCACATTGGTAGTGAATCAGGGAGGCGGATATAAATCTACAGCAAACAATCTTCCACTCATTCATCGCGACTGGATAAATCCTCAAGCATCGGACAATCTGCCAACTCGCGGTTTCCGCCTCGTGCTGAAATAAGAGTCTTCATCCCACGGGGTGGTTCTACATAATAGCGAATCCACTCCGTGTAAAACAGGTCATTGATCTTTTTTTCACGTGGGTCAGGGGACTCTTTGACTCACTCAAATAATTGCCGAGACTGCCAAATAAATAGTGGTTTTTTATTAGTATAGAAGAGATTTCACCATCATTTACTTGCAATTATGATACAAATTTCGTATCCCTAAAATCCGCAACTAATAGTGATGCTGACTAATTTTGCAGTTTGCTTCTCCATCTGACGACAGTCTTGCCAGTACCGACGTGATTATGCATGGGTCATGCCCAGTTTCCCCTTACCCCGTCAGGCATTACAGGGGCTTATTTCTTTGCCTGCAAAGATAGGAATTAATTTCAAAACGGCAAAGAAAATCTACCGTATTTCTTTGTCCACCCCTGCATTTTCTGCCCGATATATTTGCATATCTCTGAAATCTCTTGCCCCTTGCTCCTTGCCCCTGATGTTTCGCTTGCGAAACTTAAATAAATAAGAAAAAACGGGGTTTTATTCTCGTTTGTCTCACTTATTTTGTAATTTTGCAGTCGCAATGATACTCAGGAAGCTATCGATACTCAATTATAAGAATATTGCTGAGGCTACGCTGGAGCTGTCGCCCAAGATGAACTGCTTCATTGGCAGGAACGGGATGGGTAAGACCAATGTGCTGGATGCGATATATTATTTGTCGTTCTGTCGGTCGGCAGGCAATCCCATTGACTCGCAGGTCATCCGACATGAGGAGCCATTCTTTATGCTGGAGGGAAACTATGATGAGGACCTTTGTATATCGGTAGCCATGAAGCGTGGCACGAAGAAGCACTTCAAGCGGAACAAGAAGGAGTATAAGCGGCTGTCGGAGCATATCGGACTGATTCCGCTGGTGGTTGTGGCTCCATCAGACACGCTGCTGATAGAAGGAACCAGCGAGGAGCGCAGGAAGCTGATGGATATGGTCATCTCGCAATATGACCGTTCGTATATTGACGCTCTGGCACGCTATAACAATGCCCACCAACAGCGCAACACGCTGCTGAAAATGGAAGACGAGGAACCCGACCCGCTGCTGATGCAACTCTGGGAGGAACAGATGGCAGAATCGGGTGAGGAGCTCTATCAGAAGCGGAAGGCTTTTGTGGACGAACTGGAGCCTATTTTCCAGGACTATTACCAGCGCATATCAGGTGGACAGGAGCGGGTAGGGCTGAGCTATGTCTCTCATTGTCAGCGCGGTCCGCTGCTGGAGGTGATACAGCGCGACAGGATGAAAGACCGTGCGGTGGGCTATTCGCTGCATGGTGTGCATCGCGACGACCTGGAGTTTACGTTGGATGGACATCCCATGCGTCGCGAGGGTTCGCAGGGACAGAACAAGACCTACGTGATAGCCCTGAAATTGGCGCAGTTTGACTTTCTGAAACGCACGGCATCGCAGACTACACCCCTGTTGTTGCTCGATGATATCTTTGACAAGCTGGATGCAGAACGCGTGGAGCAGATTGTCAGGCTGGTGTCGAGCGACAGTTTCGGACAGATATTTATTACCGATACCAATCGCGACCACCTGGACCAGATTCTGCGCAGCTCAGCATTGGACTACAGGATTTTCCACGTAGAAAACGGAAAGATTAATGTTTAAGAGGGACGTACAACAGATTAAGGAGCTGATTATGCAGGCGATGCGTGAACAGGGACTGGAAACTCCGCTGAAGCAGAAGCGGCTGGTGGAGGCTTGGCCAGAGGTGGCGGGTCCGCTGATTATGCGCTATACGCTGAACACCTATATTTACAACCAGACGTTGTATGTCCGACTGTCGAACCCGGCATTGAGGGCTGACCTGTCGATGCGTCGCCAGGAGTTCATGCAGAAGCTGAATGCTGTCGTTGGCGAACAGGTGATTACTGATGTGCGTTTTGGCTGATGACGCAGTCCATCATGATGTCATGGGCGTCAGCTGGCACGTCATCAACCAACTGCCAAGGGAAACACAATCCGATTTTATAAGCACCAGGAATCAGGGGCAGGAACCGGTCGTAATACCCTTTGCCTCGTCCTAACCGATGACCTTCAGCATCGAAGGCCACGCCAGGAACGACGGCTACGTCGATAGCGTCATAATCAGTAAAATGAGGTCCGGTTGGTTCCATGATGCCAAAGGCTCCAGACTGCAAGCTGTCAGCACCGGTATAGAGGCGCAGCTCCATGTCGGTATCGCTGACGACACGCGGCAACAGGATGGTCTTGCCTTGGGCGACGAGCCGGTCGAACAAGGGATTAATCTGTACCTCGTCGGGCAGGGCGCTATATAATAATAAGGTACGTGCGCCAGCAAAGTGGATGTTCGACTGAAGGGCAGCTATCAGAGCAGATGATTCGGCTGCGGAGTATTCTTGTTTCCGCAGTCGAATCAGCTGTCGTAAAGCCTTCTTGCTCGTCATGCTGCCTTGCTTTGTGGCTTCTCTTCTTTCTTCTCAGGGGCCTGTGGGAAGGCCTTGCCCTCGCGGAACACCTTGATGGTCTCCAGGATGGCAGGGTCGTCGCTATTGAGATACTCCATCCACGCCTGTTCGCTGAGCATGTTGTAGATGATGCGGCTGTAGAGGTAACGCTCCAGCAACTTGTGCGAGCGTTGTATCATAAGGTTGCGGCGCTTCAGCCCGTTCTTGTCGGCAAAGGTGGCAAAGCGGTCTACAATGTTCTGCGACTTCAGGTAGGCAGCCATTTGGTCGGCAGTCTGATACTGGCTCAGCTTCTGACGGTTCTCGTCCGTATAAGTGAAACAGTACTGGATGATGAGTCCGCTCATCGACGCTTGTTTGTAATATGACGTCACGTCGGTAGTATCCTCGGCAATAAAAATGTCGGGGGTGATGCCGCCACCGCTGTAGACAGGACGTCCGTTGTTGGTGTGGAACTCAGGCCCTTCGTGCTTGATGCTGTCCTGCGAGAAGAACTCACCATGCTGATAGCGTGTCAGCAGGTCTTCTTCATAATCCTTGTTGTCGCCAGCCGTATAGGGCTTCTGGATGCAACGTCCCGAGGGTGAATAGTAGCGGGCAATGGTCAGGCGAATCATCGACTGGTCGTTGAAGGCAATGGGTTGCTGAACCAGTCCCTTGCCAAACGAGCGACGTCCGATGATGGTGCCTCGGTCGTTGTCCTGAATGGCACCAGCCAGAATCTCTGAGGCTGACGCAGAGCCTTCGTCTATGAGCACAACCAGCGGTATCTGCTGATAGGAACCACGTCCGTCGCTGCGATATTCCTGACGCGGCGACTTGCGTCCTTGCGTATAAACGATGAGCTTGTTCTTAGGCAGGAACTCGTTGGCTATCTGGACTGCCGACTGCAGGTAGCCACCGGTATTGCCGCGCAGGTCGATGGTCAGGTTCTTGAAACGCTCCTGCGACAGGCGAGCCAGGGCGATGAGCAGTTCGGGGTAGGTGTTCTCGCCAAAGTTCTTGATGCGGATATATCCCGAGTTGTCGTCCAGCATATAGACCGCCGTGACACTCTTGGTAGGTATCTCGCCACGTGTCACGACGATGTCGCGAATCTTCTTCTCGCCAAAGCGCATGATGCCCAGCTTCACCTTCGTGTCCTTAGGACCCTTGAGGCGGTGCATGGCCTCCTCGTTGGTCAGCGTCTTACCCGTAAAAGGCTTGTCGTCGACCTTCACAATCTTGTCGCCGGCAATGACACCAGCCCGCTCGGCAGGACCATTGCCAATGACCTGCTGCACATGGAGCGTGTCGTGACGGATATTGAACTCGATGCCAACACCTGAGAACGAGCCACGCAAATCGTCGTTAGCCATCTGCACATCCTTGGCGGGAATATAGACGGAGTGGGGGTCCAGCTCCGACAGAATCTGAGGCATGGCCTTCTCTACCAAATCGTTCACGTTGACCGTGTCAACATACTGGTCGTCAATGATATGCAGCAGATTGTTCAACTTATTGCTGCTCGAATTGATGATGCTCAGACGGTTGCCTGAGAAATGGTTGGCATAGAAGGTGCCGATAAAGATACCCATCACCACGCACAAAGCCATGATGAGTGGCATGAAACGACTATTTTTTCTTTGATTCATGATTGCTTTATTTCATTTTTACCATTATTCCGAAGTATCGTTAATCGCCCAGGTAGACCACCTCTATTCCTGCGCGCTCCAGCAGTTCGATGCCATCCGTCAGGCGGTATTTCTCGCCATAGACCACGCGGCGGATGCCCGACTGGATGATGAGTTTGGCACACTCAATACAGGGTGAGGCCGTGATGTAGATGGTCGCTCCGTCGGAGTTGTTGTTCGAACGGGCCAGCTTGGTGATGGCGTTGGCTTCAGCATGCAGCACGTAGGGTTTCGTCACGTTGTTGTCGTCTTCACACACGTTCTCGAAACCGCTTGGCGTGCCATTATAGCCGTCGCTGATAATCATGCCATCCTTCACCACCAAGGCACCAACCTGACGGCGCTGGCAGTAGGAATTCTCTGCCCAGATGCGGGCCATGCGCAGATAGCGCAAGTCCAGATTATGTTGTTTTGCGTTTGATACCATTTCTCTTTAATAATGCGTCTATTGTGGGTTCGCCGCCACGGAAACGCTTGTAGAGCTCCATGGGGTGTTCTGTTCCTCCCTTGCTCAGGATATTGTCGCGGAACGACTGGGCCGTCTTCTGGTCGAAGATGCCACGTCGCTTGAATACGCTGAAGGCATCAGCATCCAACACCTCAGCCCATTTGTAGGAATAGTAGCCTGCCGCATAGCCTCCCGCCATGATGTGCGAGAACTGAACCGTCATACAGGTGTCCTTCAGCTGTTCGCCGATGATGGCTTTCTTCCACGCCTGTTTCTCGAAGGTGATGATGTCATCGGTAAACTCGTCCTTCTTGGTGTAATACGCCATGTCGAGCAGTCCGAAGCTGACCTGACGCAGACAGGCTGTCGCCGCCATGAAGTTACGGCTCTTAACGATGCGCTGAATCAGTTCGTCGGGCAAGGGTTCGCCTGTCTGATAGTGGAAGGCGAAGGTGCGCAGGAACTCCTTCTCGACGGCGTAGTTCTCCATGAACTGCGAAGGCAGCTCGACGAAGTCCCACCAGACGTTGGTTCCTGAGAGTGACTCGAAACGGGTGTTGGCAAACATGCCGTGCAGCGAGTGACCGAACTCATGGAGGAAGGTCTCCACCTCGCCTAATGTCAACAGCGCAGGCTTGTCCTCTGTAGGTTTGGTCAGGTTCATTACCACCGAGACATGTGGACGGACATTCTCGCCCTTACGGTCGATATATTGTCCTTGGTACTCCGTCATCCAGGCACCGCCCTGTTTGCCCTTTCGCGGATGGAAGTCGGCATAGAAGACCGCCAGATAGGAGCCGTCCTTGTCGAACACCTCGTAGGCCTTCACATCGGGGTGATAGACGGGGATGTCCTTGTTCTCCTTGAAGGTGATGCCATAGAGTCGGTTGGCCAGCCCAAAGACACCATCGATGACCTTCGACAGTTCGAAGTAGGGACGTAGCATCTCCTGGTCCAGATTGAATTTCTTCATCTGCAACTTGTGGCTGTAGAAGCCAGCGTCCCAGGGATAAACTTTCTCTATATCCTTATTGGCTATTTTCAGCAGTTCTGCCTTTTCCTGCAACGCCGTAGGCTTATATGCCTCAATAAGGTCGTCGAGCAACCGATAGACATTGCGGGACTTGGAGGCCATGCGACGCTTCAGCACATAGTCCGCATAAGTCTTGTAGCCCAGCAGTTGGGCAATCTCACGACGCAGATTGATGAGTCGCTTGCAGATGTCGAGGTTGTTCTCGCTGTTGTCGTGGGTACACTCGGTATTGCGCGCCATATACATCTGCTTGCGCAGTTCGCGCTGGGTAGAATACGTCATGAAAGGCGAGTAGGAGGGCATATCGAGGGTGAACACCCAGCCCTGCTTCTCCTGTTCCTTGGCTGCCAGGGCTGCGGCCTCACGAGCCGTATCAGGCAGTCCGTCGAGTTGTGCCTCGTCGGTGATATGCAGCTGGAAGGCCTTGTTCTCTTTGAGCAGATTCTGCGAGAACTGCAGGGAGAGCATCGAGGCTTCCTCGGTCAGTTGGCGCAGGCGTTCCTTGCCCGCCTCGTCGAGCAGCGCACCACTACGCACAAATCCTTCGTAGCAGTTGTCGAGCAGTTGTTTCTCCTCAGGCGTCAACTTGCGATGATGCAGGTGCACCTGACGGATACGCTCGAACAGACGAGGATTGAGGCGCACATCGTTGGAGTGTTGCGTCAGGATGGGTTGCATCTTCTGAGCCAGCGCATCCATCTCGTCGTTGGTCTCGGCAGACAACATGTTGAAGAATACCGTCGACACCCTCGACAGCAGGTCGTAATAGCCCTCGTCCTCCTCCGTATTGATTATCGTATTGTCGAAGGTAGGCTTCTCGGGATTGTTGATGGTCTTCTCTATCTGCTCATTGTCACGACGGATGCCCTCCATGAAGGCTTCCTCGTAGTCCTCCAGCCGGATACGGTCGAAAGGCACGGTATCGTGTGGAGTATTGTAGGGTTCAAAAAACGGATTCTTACGCTCGCTCATACTAACGTTATTCTAATTAAGGTGCAAAGTTACAATAAATTACCGAAACCGCGTCATGATTAAAAAGAATTAACGTTATGGGAATGTGTGGCTGCTACATGAGCAGGCGTTCGAGCATGGGTATTTCGATGCGTCCTCGATGCAGGGTAATCATCTGGTCGGCTTGCATCCCGTTCAACGCATTGCTGATGTCCAGCCGGCTGTCGTTCAGCTCGTCGGCTATCTGTTGCATCAGGATGTAGAACGTCTTGGCCCCTGCGGGATAGATGCATCGCGAGAAGAAGAAACGGATGATGCGCTCGCGTAGCGACTTGGGTGCAGAGCGCCAGGCTCGATGCTCCAGCCGCTGGGCATGGACTGCCAGGAGGTTGAACATGTTGAGACGGAACACGAGCTGCGTCTCCAGCAACAGCATCACCTCCTGCTTGTCGAGTGTGATGAGGTTACAGGGCTCAAGGGCTTTGAATGTTGACGTGTAGCTTTGCGAGAGTCCGAAGATACGTTCAGGTTGCAGGGTATAGGGGGCATTGATGCGTTCTACGACGCGACAGCTGTGGTCATCGCTCAGCGTCTCACACTCCAGCATGCCGTTGGTCAGGAAATACAGGTGTGTACACTTGTCGCCATCACGAACCACACGCTTGCCGGCGGCCACCTTCGAAAATCCGAACTTGGTATGGGTCACCACCTCCATCAGGTCGGCACGACTCATACCTTGGAAGAGGGTAAACTGCAACAGCTGGTCGTAGATGGTCATTGCTCAATCTTGTCTTTTAGCGAAGGGGAGTACCATACCTTGTTTACGCCCTTGTCATCGTAGATGAAGTAGACCATTAGGTCAGGATTGCGCTCCAGGACCTCTCGTGCCTTGTCGAGTCCCATGACCATAAAAGCGGTGGCGTAGGCATCAGCCTTGGCACATTGGTTGCATAGTACTGTGGCTGAGAGGATGTTATGCTGAACGGGACGACCGGTCTTGGGGTCGATGGTATGCGCATATTTGCGTCCGCCCTTATAGTAGAAGTTACGATAGTTACCACTGGTAGCCATCGCCTTGTCCGTGACGTTGAGTACCGTCTGCAAGTCGTTGCCCACATGCAGCGTGTCGTCGGTAGGCTTGGTGACGCCAATCTTCCAGGGCACACGCTTCTCGCTGATGCCGCGTGTCACCACCTCGCCACCAATCTCGACAAGATAGTTGGTGATGCCTTTCTCGTCGAGCAGACGGGCTACCACATCCGTGCCATACCCTTTGGCGATGGCTGAGCAGTCGAGCATGATGCGAGGGTCTTGCTTCTGGATGGTCTTACCGTTGTAGCTCACCTTCTGGTATCCGACAAACTGGCGCAGCGAGTCGATGGCATGAGTGGTAGGCTCCTGTCCGTGTTTGAATCCGAAGCCCCAGATATTCACCAGCGGGGCTACGGTGATGTCGAAGGCTCCCTGGGTGTCCTGACTAATCTGCTGAGCCAGCTGGAACACGTCGAGAAACATCTTGTCGGGCTTTACCGCCTCGTTGTTGTTAATCTTCGAAATGGTGCTCTGCTCGTTGAACATCGACAGGGCAGCATCGACCTCTTTCAGCTTGGCTACCACCTCGGCATGCAGGTCGTCATCATACTGGTACGTCACATGATAGGTGGTACCGAAGATGAGACCAGAGCACTTCTGGTAGGGCATGGACTGCTGCTGCCGTATGATGAGTACCGTACCTACGATGAGCAGCACGAGGAAGGGGAGTTGCCACTTTTTCATATATCAATGATGACGTTGAAGTTGGCTGCCAGACAGTCTTTGTCGTTAGTGCCGAAGCCCGGCACATACCACGTGGTGCCGTAGTCGCCCTCCTTATGGACTATGCGCCGCTTGTAACGTACGCTCCAGCCCAGATGGAACGGACCGAAAATCTTGGCATCGATGCCAATGACGGCTTCGAGCCAATGCATGTTGCAAGGCATGTCGTGGATAGCGAATTGCGTCTTGCTCTTCCATACGGGGTCAGGCAGATTCTCGCGGATGATGTCGACCTTATATGACGTGAAAGCGTAACGGAATCCGGCATACATGCGGTTGGCCTGATGCTTGTTCTTCAGGATGTTCCAGTCCATACCAATACGGAAGTAGGGGGCTGTGGTCTTGTAGGTCAGATGGGTCACCTCGTCGTTCTCGTGATTGGCACGTCCGAGACCCAGTTCGAAGATAGGGAACCATTGGTCGTGCAGATTGATGCGCAGGGCTCCTTCGTATTGTCCGTGGTCACCAAAGGTCAGCATGGCAGCACCTACGAGGTCGAACGAAAGGGAGAAGCCCCGGAATAGGGGTATGGAGTCTTTTTCCATGCGAAACATCTTCAGTTGCGCATGGGCAGGTGTGGCGTTGCCAAGGAGCAGCACCATACTAATCAAGGTCGCCGAAATATATCGCGAGATGGTCTGTCGATTGGTCATAAGTCACATTTGGATTTAAGATTACCACGGAGTCGATGTAGTCGCAGTCGTATCTTACCGACGAAATGTTGTGGAAGAAGGAGGCCTGGCAGTCGACGGATTCGAAGTGTGGGTAGTTCTCTTTCTTGACATATAGAACGCCAAGGTAGGCAATACCCTTATGTGCCGTTGTCGTGTCTGTCCTGAAGAGATAGAAGGTGTCCTCGGGTTGCATATAGCTGGCGGGCAGGTCGAAGCCTGCAAGACCTGTCATGGCGTTGCGCAACAGCGTGTCAGTTCCGTCAGCCCGCCTGGTGGTAATCCAGAGCGTGTCGGTGTCTAACCCTTTCGCATCCATATCGGGTCCGATGACGATGATATTGTAATCAGCGGTATGGTACAGGGGACAGTCAATGGATGTACACCCCATGACAAGAGCCGTCAACAGCACGAGCAGTCCTACTATTTTCCGCATCTGATTTCCTCCTCTATCTGATAGTCGTTGCGCCCGGCACTATTGCGGCTGATGAGATCGCCCAGGAATCCGGCCAGGAACAGCTGCGTACCAATCATCATCATCGTCAGGGCGATGTAGAAGTAGGGTGAGTTGGTGACCAGACGCATGGGGATGCCGTTGTAGAGTGCCCATGCCTTCTCAGCACCCAGGAAGAAGGCTGCAAGGAAACCTATCATGAACACGATGGTGCCCAGGAATCCGAACACGTGCATGGGCTTCTTGCCAAAGGTGCCCAGGAACCAGAGCGTCAGCAGGTCGAGATAGCCGTTGACAAAGCGGTTCCAGCCCATGAACTTCGACTTGCCGAACTTGCGGGCTTGATGGTGTACAGGCTTCTCGGCAATCTTGTCGAAACCGGCATTCTTGGCCAGATAGGGCATGTAGCGATGCATCTCGCCATACACCTCGATATTCTTCACCACCTCATGGCGATAAGCTTTCAGTCCGCAGTTGAAGTCGTGCAGGTTCTTGATGCCGCTCACCTTACGTGCGGTAGCGTTGAACAGCTTGGTGGGAATGGTCTTCGACAGGGGGTCGCCCTGCTTGCGGTTCTGCTTGTAGCCGCTCACCAGGTCGTAGCCGTCTTCCTTAATCATGCGGTACAGCTCGGGAATCTCGTCGGGCGAGTCCTGCAGGTCGGCATCCATCGTGATGACCACGTCGCCCAGGGCCTCCTTGAAGCCGCAGTAGAGTGCAGGACTCTTGCCATAGTTGCGACGGAACTTGATGCCCTTCACATGTTCTGAGCGGGCTGCCAACTCGGTAATCACATCCCACGAATGGTCGGTAGAACCGTCGTTGACGAAGATGACCTCGAAGCTGAACTTGTTGGCCTCCATCACGCGCTCTATCCACGAGTAGAGTTCGGGCAGCGATTCGTCCTCATTAAAAAGAGGTATAACTACTGATATATCCATTAACTTTTATCTTTTAACTCTTAACTTTTAACTTTCAACTCCCTTCTCTGCATCAGCGCAGCAATTGGCGCTCCCAGGAATATGCCTGTCGTAATGTTGATGGTCAGCATGTTCAGCGCGTAGTCTATGGGGCGCATGTTAGCCAGCTCCTTCAGCCCTTCGTCCATCTGTTGACGCATGCCGTAGATGTCCATCATCTTCCGGCCTTCCTCGGAGTTCAGCATCTTGTTGAACGTGCCCAGTAGATAGCCTTGGTCGATGTAGGCGAAGTAGACGTAGATGACTACTGCCAGCAACAGACCGGCATAGAAGAAACTCAGTATCAGATAGGCATAGCCACGCCCGAAGGAGATGATGCCCTCACGTGCCTGGTCGCGAAAATGACGCAACCTGTTGGCTGCGAAGAAGGGGGAGGTCACAAGCAGCAGCATAGCAGCCAGGCCAAGGGTGGGGTTGGCCAGCCCTTGTATGTAGCATATAAAGCTGCCAATCCACATCAGCGACAGCAGGGCGCCGTCCTGTCGGGCAAATGCTTTCAGTTGTACGTATTCTTGTGGTGTCATTTCTGCCTGCAAAGGTACGAATAAATTTGTAAATGAAAAAAAATATTAGCAATCATTTGCTGTTTCTCGAAAATTATTTGTACCTTTGCAGCCGCTTACGAGCAAAAACGGGCAGTCCTGTACGGCCAGCTCCCTCGGAATCCCCCAGGATGGGAACATAGCAAGGGTACTTGGTTGTAGCGGCGCGATGCAGATAGCTGCCCACCCGCCTCTTTAGCTCAGTTGGCCAGAGCACGTGATTTGTAATCTCGGGGTCGTTGGTTCGAATCCGACAAGAGGCTCAGAAGAAATGAGAAATGAAAATGAAAGAAATGAGAAATGCTTTATTGGCGTTTCTCATTTTCGATTAACCCATTTCTTTCATTCCTTTCATTTCTTTCATTTCTTTCATTCCTACTCCAAGTCTACGACGGTAATTCCTGCACCACCAAATTGTACATGCTCGTCTTTGGCACGTACCACGTTGGGTACCGTGTTCAGATATTGACGAATCAGCTGACGCAGGATGCCGGTACCCGTACCATGAAGAATGCGAACACGCGACATACCTACCAGTATGGCATCGTCGAGGAAGTGCATCACGGCGTCCAGAGCCTCGTCACCACGCATGCCTCTGACATCTATGTCCTGATGGAAATTCTGCTTCCGGTCTTCTATCGTCGAGCGTGTCACCTTCGAGGTCTGAATAGCCAAGTGGGCATGCTTATCGGCTGACGACTGAGCCTCAGCCTGCCGCTTTTCCGTTCTTTCCAATTGTTCCAACTTTACCTTGCTTCGCAGTCCGCCAAAGATGACCGTCACCTGCTTGCCCTGTATGGCTTCTATCTCGCCGATGCTGCTTGTGCCTTTTATGCGAACGCTGTCACCCTTTTCCAAAGGACGATTACTATCGTTCAGCACCGCCTTAGCACGTTCTGCCAGTTTCTCGCTAACCGCCTTCTGCTGCTCGTCCTTCTTCTCCTTCCGCTGGGCTTTGCGCGCCTTGCGTTCCTCCATCTGGCGCAGCTTCTTGGCAAAGTCTTCTTCGCTCATCAAGCCCTGCGTATCTGTCTCAGCCACCTGCTCACGGAACTGCTGCAGCTCCTCGCGAATCAGTCGTGTCTGCTCCTTTTCAGCCTGAGCCTCACGGATTTCGCGGATGGCATTCTCTATCTTGCGGTTCGCCTCCTTCAGCAGGTCGTCAGCCTGTTGCTGGGCACGCTTCAGAATCTGCCTGCGCTCACGTTCTATCTCCTCCAGATTGGTCTCATAGCGCTGAATGCTACCCTCCAGCGATTTCTCGTGCTGATGAATCGTCTGGCGCTTGCCCTCCCAGTAACGCTTGTCACGAACGATGTCCTGCAGGTATTTGTCGCTTTGGATATACTCAGAACCCACGATGTCTGAGGCGTCTTTGATGACCTCCTCGGGAATACCCGTCTTGCGGGCTATCTCGATGGCGAATGAGGAGCCTGGCTGACCGATGCTCAGTTGGAACAAGGCCTGCATCTGGTGGCGGTCGTAGAGCATCGCACCATTCACCACACCAGGATGGTCCTCGGCAAAGTGCTTCAGATTCTGATAGTGGGTCGTGATGACACCGAAGGTCTCTTTCTGCCAGAACTGCTTCAGCACGGCCTCGGCAATAGCGCCGCCGATAGTGGGCTCCGTGCCGCCACCAAACTCGTCGATGAGCAGCAGCGTCTTAGCATGGGCCTGCTTCATCATGTTCTTCATGTTCAGCAGATGGCTCGAATAGGTGGACAGGTCATCGGCTATCGACTGCTCGTCGCCAATATCAATCATGATGTCCTCAAAGAGTCCGCAGGTGGAGCGGTCGCCAACGGGTATCGACAGCCCGCATTGCAGCATATACTGCAGCAGACCTACCGTCTTCAGACATACTGACTTGCCGCCCGCATTAGGACCAGAAATGATAAGGAGACGTCGGTCTTGCGTCAGTATGATGTCCAATGGAACGGCTTTTTTGTCTTGCCGCTCCAACGAACGGCGCAGCAGCGGATGGATGGCACGAATCCAGTCGATGTGGGGCTCTGCCTTCACTTCGGGCTCGAAGGCCTGCATCTGCTCAGCCATCTCAGCCTTCGCTTGTATCAGGTCTATCTCCGCCAGGAATTGATACGAGTCGAGCACCTCTTGCACGTGGGGGCGCAACTCGTCAGAGAACACAGTCAATATGCGGATAATCTCACGACGTTCGGCTGCCTCCAGCTCGCGCACCTTGTTGTTCGCTTCCACCACCTCAGCAGGCTCGATGAATACGGTCTTTCCTGTAGCCGACTCGTCGTGTACGATGCCGTTAATCTTACGTTTCAGACCTGGTGCTACGGGAATCATCAGTCGTCCGTCGCGCATGGTGGGAGCCACGTCTTGTGCTACCAGTCCTTCGCGCTGAGCCGAGTGCAATATAGTATATAATGTACGCGAAATCGAACCTGCCGTCTGCTCCATGTCGTGACGGATGCCTGCCAGCGTCATCGATGCTGAGTCCTTGATTTTTCCGAATTTATCCAGTATCGAGTCGATACGCCGAATCATGGCAGGAAATGTCAGCACGTCCTCAGCCAGGCGGTGGAGGGCAGGGTAGGAGAAGGTTGAGGGTTGAGGTAGGAAGGACGATGTGTTCCTACGGAAGTTGGAAGTATCAAGGTCGATGTTGGAAGTAGACTTCGTACTTTGTACTTCGTCCTTCGACCCCGCTACATCGTCCTTCGTCCTTCCTCCTTCGTCCTTATTAAGAAAATTCACGATTTTCCCAATCGTCTCCAGCGACCGACGCAAGTCCCATAGCTCGTCCTCCTCCAGATGGGTGTTCTCCAGTCGGATGCGAGCCACCGACTCACGCACGTCGAAGAAATAGTTCATCTCAGGCTTTTCCGTGTCCTGCATCAGACGGCGCATCTCTCGCACCTGCTCCAGCCACTCGTTCACCACAGCGGCATCCGTAGAGTAGGCAATCTCGTCCACTTTCTCCTTGCCCAGCGTGCTCAGACAATAGCCCTTCAGCAGCTGTCGTATCTCGTCAAATCCTATCTTCGATTCAAAGTTCTTTGGATAAATCATGCCACAAAGGTACAATTTTTCTGCATCATGTGCAAAAAGTTCATTTAAAATTTGGTTAATTCAGAAAAACTTCGTACTTTTGCATCCGCTTTCGGACAAAACGAGCACTGGAGAGATGGTAGAGTGGTCGATTACAGTAGTCTTGAAAACTACCGTACCGAGAGGTACCGGGGGTTCGAATCCCTCTCTCTCCGCTGATAAATCCGCGTAACTAATTGGTCGTCAATAAGTTACGTGGTTTTTTTATTTCTCCGTTACCCAAAATCAGACCCAAATCTCATCCAAAACTCGGAGAATTCTGAAAATAGCAATTCCTAAACTATCTGTTTACTTTCCTCGACCATGAGGGTGTGCCGCATCACAACAATAGCAGCGAAGGGGCAATCAGAATCCTGAAGGTGAAGACCAAGGTCTCAGGCGGATTCAGGACACAGGCAGGCGCTGACCAGTATGCATGTTTCCATTCTATACTGGAGACTGCTAAGAGAAATGGCAAATCAAAGTTCGGAACGCTCTACCAACTGATCATTGAGGACAATCCTAACAGTAGCTTTATCGAAACTATGACTTCTTAGGAGGTACGATTGGTACCACCTAAAAAGTCATGGGTACATGACTGAGTAGTTACGCTTTCTCGATGATGAGGTTAAAGGAACAAAAGCGCGCGCAATAAAAAGTAAAAAGAGCAGGTACGCATCTCGAGTACCCGCTCTGAAAAGGATTTTAATAAACTAAACTAACTTACAAAAAAACAAATCAAATATGTTATTTCTTACCACCAGCGGGGGTCGCCAGCGACGCCTTTTCCCTTGAAAGTGACACCTTCCTTCAGATGGAAGTTCAGATTCTGCGGATCTTCGAACAACTGGTCAGTTGTAAGATCGAGGTGTATGGCGTTGGTGAACTTACGACTATCCTCGGGGAAGTCGCCGGTCAGGTAACAGCCGGAGAACTCGAGCCAGCCAGAATAGTCCTGATAGCCGTGGTTCATCTTCTGACCACCATTGGGACCACAGAAAATACTATTAGTGACAACAGCCTCCTTGGGTGCCCGTTTGTTGTCGGCACGAATCCATTTTTGAAGCTTGGTGGTGTAGTTGCAGAAGATGCAGCGTTCGAATTTGAACAAATCTATCTGACAACGTAGATCCATCATCTGGTCGCCAATCTCCTTGAGTGTGCTGTTGGTGATACTGATAGTCTCCATCACACACGAATTCTTACCGATGTTCAACATGCCATAACCACTGGTTCCCACATTATTGATGATGCAATCGTCAATGGAAATCTGTCGGAAGGTTACTCCATCGTTATTGATATAGAGCAGGGTACGTGGGATGTTGCGAATTTCGCAGCCCTGGAAGCTGAAGAGATCGACACTGTTCTTGTCGGGGTTGAACCAATAGGCCTCGCCCATCTTGTCATCCATCACGACAGACTGGAAGCAGATATTACCCTTGTTGCCTGACAGTCTGAGACCCTTGATCATGTTGAGTACCGGCTTCTGTCCATTGACAACCTTACCAGCGAAGTAGACATTGACAGCATTTTCCGGTATGCGCAATTGGTTCGGGATATCGTATTCCTGACCTCCTGTGAAGACAAGTGTCACCGTCTCTTCAGTAGCCTCAGTCAGTAAGGTCAGCAGGTCGTCACCAGGATTGACCTCAATGGTCTGACCTACAGCAGAACCGAGTGTACGGAACTTCCACGTGCCACGCAGGAACTCACCGTTCAGAATCTGTGCAATATAGTTGGTTCCCGGAGTCAGATCGCTCACCAATGTTTCACCGGCACGTTGCATATCGGCAGTCAGGTTGACGGTTTGCAGCCAAGTGGTATCCTTCTCCTGTATCTGACCGACTCTCAATGTTGAGACGGTTTTGTCGGCCTCCCATTTGAAGTTGACATCTGTGATGCCAGGGGTAACAGACGTGAAAATCTGCTCGGCAGGAGTCATAAAGCTCAGACCGAACCATCCAGACTCTGTACCTTTATTCTCGTTTACAGCCTTGACACGAACTGAGTAGCGGGTAGTGCCATAGAGGTCCTCAAACAATTTCAGATACTCCGTCTGCACAGCCGTCTTTCCAGGGCTATAAGGCGTCAGCGTGTCAGCCATCACCTCCTCTGTACGGATAATCTCGGCAAACTGCATACTGTCGAGACTGAACTCAAACACATATTTTGTTGCCTCAATAACACCGTTGAACTTCAGCACCACCGATGTAGGATGCGTCTCCTCCAGTTCAAAATGGGTGGTGCGGTAGAGACGTTCATAACTTGGATCTATGGGCCACTCGTTGGCATTCTCTGTGCAACTGGCCAAGAGGTAAGAGGTAAGAAGTAAGAGGTAAGAGAATACTTTTACTGCCAGTCTCTTAGCATTACTTTTTTTGTTTATCTTGGTAATCATATTTCTCCATTTTCAATTATCAATTCTCAATTGTTTATTCCACGCTATGGTCGTAACCATAGGAGTTCTTCAGGAATCCATTCGACTTATAGATGTCATCGTAATAGATAGAGTAGAAGTGGCGATAGTTGCAAACCTTATTACCCATCGTGTAGGTGACCAGTTTCTCCTGTATCTGTGAACCATACTGCAATTGGCCCAGCAGTGAGCTGTAATCATAGCTGGCACGCAGGCCAGTGGCGCAGAGCAAGATGCGTACCGAACGGTTGACCACATCGTCCTGATTATTCTCCTTGCGAACCCATGTCAGTTCTTTGTACTGATCGGGATCGGGATTAGCATTCAGCTGACGATAGAAATTCACCGATGCTATATCGACCTCAGGATAGCCACTTGTTCCCACTTGCATCTTGTAGTACACCTTATCAGGGAACTGGTTGGGCTCGTAGGTCTTGTCGAAAATCTTGACCGTCTGCTGACCGTCGTAGATCTTCACCAATGCCTCCTTCATCTCCTCAATCTTCTTGTCGAGCAGTCCCCAGCGTACAAGGTCCAGCTTGCGGATACCCTCTCCACCAAACTCCCAGGCACGCTCATTGACAATGGCATTGAAGAAGTCGCTGTCGTAGTTCTTTACCTCGGGAGAGCCAGCACCGAAGGCACGCTCACGCACCTTCTCCAGTGCCTGACGGGCAGACATTCCTGCCGTAGCACTTTGGGCGTCGGCACCCTCCAAGGCATTACGAGCCTCAGCAAACATCAGCAGCACATCGCTGTAACGCATCAATATCCAATTGATGCCTGTGTTCGGTCGACCACTTGCAGCCTTGGCCAGTGTCTTATAAGCATCATTGGTCCAGAAGTAGCACCACTTGCCCAGATGTACGTTCAGCAGGTCGCCACGCATCTGCTCACCCAACTGGTTGCTCTCTTTTGTGAATTTAGGCCACCAGCAAGCATAGTCGCGACGCTGGTCAGAGGGTGTGAAGGAATAGAAGTAGTAACCATTGGTGGCCACGTAGCTTGCCCCCCATCCGGTGTTGCCAAAGCCGATATTTCCATCCATCTCACGTCCCATCAGTGTACCGACGTCACCACTATATCCCAGACCGTTGGCCACCTCAAACATGTTTTCACCATATCCGTTGTAGTCCAAGTGGCACACCGTACGCCAGATGTCACCATAGTCAGGATCCAACTGGTGGGGATTCTGTGCGTCACCAATAATCTCGGCACACTGCTGCTCAGCAATCTTGTAGTAGTCCTGCCAATTCTTGACGCGACCTACGTAAAATCCGTTCATTTCGCCCATGCCGTCAACTCCTGCAGGGTAATGCTCGATGTTCGAGTCGTCAGTAAACTGATTGCCGTCACGAATGCTCCATCCGCCAGCAAACAAAGCGATACGAGCCAGCAGTCCCTTGGCAAAACCTTTCGTAATACGCTCACAGGTATAATCGCCAACCTCACCCATCCAAGGCAGATAGCCAATGGCTTCCTGCATGTCGCGCACCAGTGCCGCATAAATCTCGTCACGACTGGTCTTTCCTGCATAGACATTGCTGAGGTCACTCTCCGACGTTCCTTCCTTATAGGGTATGTCGCCCCAGCGGCGCACCAGTTCGAAATAGGCCATTGAGCGCAGTGTCAGTGCTTCACCCAAATAGCGCTGCATCGTTTTATTACCACTTTTGAATGCGGAAGAATTGCGGATACCCTCCACAGCAGTAGCTGCACGTTCTGCCATCTTGAAGATATACTGCCATTGCACGGTGTGATTGTACCAATCACTATAGTAATTGGCTGCTCCCGTGTCGCTGGTCAGTTCCTTTGAAGGATCGCTGTTGTAGCCACTGGCCAACTCAATATCACTGACACCCTGCCAGTTGACCGACATTTTCTGTCCATAGACGTAAGTACCTGCCAAATCGCTGTAGACGCCCATGATGGCCGAACGAGCCATTCCCTCGTTCTCGTAAATCACCTGCGACGTCTGCTGTGAAGGCGACTCCGTGTCCAGGAAATCGCTGCAAGCGGTTAATCCGCAGGCCATGCATATTATATAAAATATCTTTGTTTTCATAATTTTTCTCTTTTCTCTTTTCACTTTTCACTTTTC
>JAGAWQ010000076.1 GCA_017941345.1 Prevotella sp.
AAAGCACGCTATGAGAAGCGCGTCTCGATATTACTACAAGGATAAAGCCTGAAGGAAGTAGATTAACATTTTGATTAAATATTAACAGATGAAGAACAGTTTACTATTGACTGATGGAGCCCTCAGGGCTTCACAGGAGGGAGCGCTTGTGATCGAGCAATTCCTCATGAGCTACTACCGTTTCCGTCGTAACATGCTCAACGGGAAGGTGGAGTTTGCAACTTTGCCGGAGGCGGCTGATGCTGCCGACGGCCTCTCGAACGGCTTCGACGAAGCTGAACTGAACTATCGCCCGCTGACGCAGGCAGCCTTGAAGAGCATCGTGATCCGAGCCAAGCGCGAGGACGTGCTGGAGAAGGGTAGCCCAAAGGCGGAGATAGCCGACTATGTGGAGTCGGAAGAGGTGCCTGAATACAATCCTGTGCAGGCATTCCTTAAGAGTCTGCCGAAATGGGACGGACAGAACCACGTGGCCCGTATCTTCAGCCGTCTGCCTGGCATCAGCTCGGAGCAGCTGAACTATCTGGCCGTCTGGCTGCGATCTGCCGTTGCCCACTGGATGCAGATGGATAGGCTGCACGGCAATGAGTGTGTACCTACGCTGATTGGCTCGCAAGGCTGCGGCAAGACCACCTTCGTGCGCCGCCTGTTGCCTGCCAGCCTGCGTGAGTACTATCTGGACCACCTGAACCTATCGAACAAGTTCGACAAGGAGATGGCGCTGACAAACAATCTCATCGTCAACCTCGACGAGCTTGATGCCATCCGACCCTCGCAGCAGTCGTCACTAAAGCAGACGCTCTCTGTGAGCAAGGTGAACGGACGTCCTATCTTCGGACGGGCCCAGGAGGACAGGCTGCGCTTTGCCTCGTTTGTGGCCACTACCAACAACCGTCATCCCCTGCAGGACGCAACGGGCAGCCGCCGCTATATCTGCATCCAGATTCCAGACGGGCAGATGATCGACAACACGGGCGACATTGACTACGGGCAGCTGTATGCACAGGTGATGTATGAGCTGCTGGAGCTGAAGGCTCCTTATTGGTACAGCAACGATGAGGTGGCCCGTATCCAGCAGCTGAACCTGGACTTCATGGAGAAGAAGGACATCGGGGAGATGTTCACGGCCTGCTTCCGTCAGCCTAACGAGGGTGAGGTGGTGAAGACGATGAACTGCGACCAAATCGTGAGCATCATTCAGCGGGATTATCCCACATTGCAAAACACCATCGGCAACAAGGTGAGGTTGGGAAAGGTGATCTCTGCGCTCGGATTCAAGCACAGGGAGCGCTCCCACGTGGCCTACTATGAGGTGGTGCCACTCAGGGTTGCCTGAGGCTTGAGGGAGAGATGAGGGAGAGATGAGGGAGAGATGAGGGAGAGATGAAAAATATCTCTCCCTCTCTGCTTCCCCTGTGTTTAAAGGGGGTTTAGACAAAAGAGGGAGAGATGGAGGGAAATTTACGATACGATGCTTGGGGATTCGTTCAGAACTGTTCCAGAATCCTGATCCGCTCTTCCGTGCTGGGGTGGGTGGCGAAGAGTCCGCTGAGGAACTGCATCAGGCCTTGCGACAGCTGTTTGGGGTGGATGATATACATCTGTGCAATGTCCTCGCGCTCCACATCGCCGAGACCTGGGTTAGCCGAGATCTTGCGCAGGGCAGAGGCGAGGGCCTGCGGATTGCCGCAAAGCTCTGCACCGCCGGCATCGGCCATGAACTCACGCTTGCGCGAGATGGCAAAGCGGGTGAGCATGATGAAGAGATAGGCGATGCCGGCACAGACGGCTCCGATGAGCAGGATGACGGTCGTTGAGAGTCCACCCTTGCCGTTACGGTCGTTGTTGCTGCTGAATCCGCCAAACAGCATACGGTTGTAGATCATCCTGACCACGAGCGAGAGCACGGTGGAGATGATGCCTACGAAGATGATGCTGGTGATGAGCAGTCGGGTATCGCGGTTGCGGATGTGTGTCAGCTCGTGTCCGATGACGCCTGCCAGCTCCTCGTCGTTGAGGCGGTCGAGCAGACCGGTGGTGACGGTGACGGTATAGGAGTTCTTGTCGATGCCGCTGGCAAAGGCGTTCAGCTGCGGA
>JAGAWQ010000077.1 GCA_017941345.1 Prevotella sp.
GAAATCACACCGCGAAGATGCTCACGCTCGGCATAACTGAAGCAAGCTTCATTCTGCCCTCGCTTAATCGCATCATTGCACCGAATATTAATATTAAAAACTTATAAGAATTATGAAACAGATTGAGACAATTAAGAGTGGTAAGAATTTCAGCGCAGTAAGCGTAGGTAAGATGAGTGAGATTATCGAGCACGTGCTTCCGATGGGACCTAACGTAACCATTCAAGGTAAGGTGTTCGCAGGTCAGGCCGTAGGTGCTACAGGTAGCGAACTGAGTTTCCAGACGCTCGTTCCTGGTCAGGACAGCGGTTTCCTGCACACTCACAAGACTCACGAGGAGCTGTACATTATCCTGAAGGGCGAAGGCCATTATCAGGTGGATGGCGAAATTTTCCCCGTCAGCGAAGGTACCATTATCCGCGTCGCTCCCGATGGCAAGCGTGCGCTGAAGAACACGGGTAGCGAGAACCTGACGATGCTCTGCATCCAGTACAAGGCCAATGCCTTTACTGAGGCTGACAGCCCCATGACAGATGGTACAATCCTGCAGGAAGAACTGAAATGGTAAGCGAGATGTTCGACAAAGCAATTCAGTTTCTGAAAGACCACAAAGAGATTGCCCTTGCCACGTGCGAGGGCAATCTGCCTAAGTTGCGCATCTTCCAGATTATGAAGCAGGAAGGGCATGTGCTCTACTTTGCCACTTCTGCCCAGAAGGCAGTCTATCGGGAGTTACGCCAGAATCCTAATGTTGAGATACTGGCATACGCAGATAATATATCCGTTAGATGCTCAGGCATGGTAAACTTCAATGTCGAGGATGACGTGAAACGATGGATATACGACCATAATCCCGTGCTTTCTCGTCTCTATACAAGCTATGACCAGATGGAATACTTCTGCCTGCCAATAGCAGAGATGGACTATTACGATCTATCCCCAACACCACCGATATTCCAACATTTCGACCTCATTGCAGGTCAAATTGGCACTGGTTTCGTTGGTGAGAGGTTCAAGAACAACTGATTAATTTAATTAGCATAATCTGAAAAGACAGATTACGCCCTATTTCGGCTGCGGACTTTGCAGGAACTGATAGTCGGCAGCAAACCACTCCACCTGCAAGTCTTCATGTGCCGCCAGATTCTTGACACGTTCGGGACTAGCTATTACCACGAGGTCGTTTTTGACAATGTGATAGCAATGCTCGTTAAACACAAAACTTGCCTCACCAGCCAAGCAAAGCAGATGCATGCAGGTATGGCTCAACTCACGGGCATTCATGCCGTAGAAGTCTGTGGAATATTGAAAATCTACCTTCATATCTTTGTCTTTTGGGTGCGAAGATACACATTATTTTATATATTAAAGAATGATTTGTGCAAAAAGTGAAAATCGTGAAGTAATTTGTGAAACCGATATATCGAAAAATCGCCGTAACTTTGCACTCAGATTCAAAAGTATATTTAAAATGAATATCAAGTGTATCATTACTGCCGTTCTGGCTTTGCTTGTATCCACAGCATGCAACGGCGGTGCTAAACAGGAGAAAGTTATGAACAAAGACGGAAAGGCATTGGTAGTATTTTTCTCGCACGCAGGAGACAACTACGCAGTAGGAAACATCGAGGTTGGCAATACGAAGATTGTAGCCGACTACATTACGGAACTGACAGGCGCAGAGCAGTTTGAAATCGTCACCCATAAGTACGACGGAATGGCTTATACACCACTCATCAATCTAGCGAAGGAAGAGACCAAGAAAGGTGAATTGCCAGAGTACGAAGGCGATGTAGATATGAGCAGCTACGACACCGTATTCATCGGGGGGCCCGTCTGGTGGGGCACCTATCCGCAGGTAATGTTTACCTTCTTCAAGAAGCATGCTGACGACTTGAAGGGCAAGACCGTCATCCCTTTCACCACTCACGAAGGGTCAGGATTGGCTAACTGTGTAGAGGATGTGAAGAATGCATTCCGTGGAGCAAATGTCATAAAGGGCTTCAGCATCTATGGTCACGAGGTGCACACGGAAAAGAAAAAGGTCGAGAAGTGGCTCAATGGTTTAGGATATTAAAATTGGAAATTATGGAGTATATTACATTATCAAACGGTGTCAAGATGCCGACATTGGGCTACGGTGTGTTTCTCGTAAGCCCTGATTAGTGTGAACGTTGCGTGAGGGATGCTTTGAGTGTGGGCTATCGTCTGATTGATACGGCACAGGCCTACCAGAACGAGGAAGGCGTTGGCAATGCCTGGCGCAAGGCTGGACTGAAGCGCGAGGATCTGTTCCTTGTAACAAAGGTCTGGATTTCGAACAACGGTGAGGAAAAGGCCGCCAAGAGTATCGATGAGAGTCTGCGCAAATTGCAGACGGAGTATATCGACCTGCTGCTCATCCATCAAGCCTACGGCGACGTGTTCGGTACTTGGCGGGCGATGGAGAAAGCCTATCGTGCTGGCAAGGTTCGTGCCATCGGTGTGAGCAACTTCCAGGCTGGCCGTTTCTTCGACTTCGCCCACTATGTAGAGCTGAAGCCGATGGTAAACCAGTTGCAATGCAACACGCTTATCCAGCAGACGGGCATCGAGCCGATTCATGCTGAATTTGGCACAAAGGTAATGGCCTGGGGACCGCTTGGCGGACAGGGCGTCGACGGCATCGTGAAGAGCGAGGCGCTGACTGCTATCGGAGCCAAGTATGGTAAGAGTGCAGCCCAGGTTGCCCTCCGCTGGCTCACCCAGCGCGGCATCGTAGCTATTCCCAAGTCGAGTCATAAGGAGCGCATGGAGCAAAACTTCGACGTCTTCGACTTCTCGCTGAGTGATGACGATATGGCACAGATTGCTCAGATGAACCAGCACGACACGGGCACCATCAACTTCGGAGACCCGCAATTTGTGAAATATCTTATTGAGACTTACGGATGATGAAACAGGTATCAGTAATAGTGGGTGCTGGTAGCATCGGACAGGCTATTATCCGCCGTGTGTCGGCCGGTAAGCACATCGTGCTGGCAGACTACTCCATAGAGAATGCTCAGCGAGCAGCAAAGACATTGGAGGATTCAGGTTTTGAGTGCTCGACTATCCAATGCGACCTCGGCTCAAAAGAGGACATTTTGAAGTTGGTGGAGTTTGCCACCAATAAGGGAGACGTGACAAATGTTGTCAATGCTGCTGGTGTATCGCCGTCACAGGCTCCTGTGGAAGAAATACTACGCGTAGACCTCTATGGAACAAGTGTCCTGTTGGAAGAGTTCGGTAAGGTGATTGCAGAGGGTGGCTCAGGTGTGATTATCTCGTCACAAAGCGGTCATCGTCTGCCTGCCTTACCACAAGAGCAAAACGATGCCTTAGCAACGACTCCTGTTGACGAACTGTTAAATTTGCCATTCCTAAAGGAAATCAACGACACGCTGAAAGCATACCAATACTCGAAGCGTTGCAATGGGCTCCGGGTGATGTTCGAGGCTACCCGCTGGGGGCGTCGTGGAGCTACCATTAACTCTATCTCACCAGGTATCATCATCACGCCATTGGCAAACGATGAATTGCATGGCCCCCGCAAGGAAGGCTATCTGAAGATGATAGAGGGCATGCCAGCCCGTCGTGCAGGAACGCCAGACGAAGTGGGCGATATGGCTGAGTTCCTAATGTCCTCGCGCGGACGTTTCATCAGCGGTGCCGACTTCCTGATTGACGGTGGCTGCACAGCTTCCTATTGGTATGGTGACCTGCAATATCTAAAAGCGACACATTGATGAACCGCCTTATTACGATATTGTTTTTGGGAATAACAACAATCATCATGCAAGCAAAGACGGACAAAGAACAGATAGAAACTCTCTATCGAGACATGTACGAGGCTATGGTGGCAAAGGACACGGTGGTACTAAACCGTGTCCATGCCGATGATTTTGTGCTGACTCACATGACAGGGATGCACCAGTCGAAGCAGGAATACATCAAGGCGATCACCAATGGTACACTAAACTATTTTTCTGCAGAACATGAGCAGATGGAAATCAAAGTCAGCGGTAATCATGCTACGCTGACAGGTCACAGCCGAGTTACTGCAGCTGTTTTCGGAGGCGGACGTCATACTTGGCATCTGCAACTCACGTTCCAGTTAGTTAAACGTAACGGTCAGTGGATGTTCACCAATGCCAGAGCATCAACATATTAAACTCCTGCTGTGGTTACCCATGTATAAATCCTAATTATTCTTTTTTATTCTGCAAATCTTCTCTCCTGCAACATATTTTGAGCCGTAGAGCAACACGACTTTGGAAGTTTCTTTGTAATTTTGCACCCGAATTCTGATATTCGCTAAAACTAAGATAAATATGAAGGTATTATTGTTAAATGGAAGTGCTAATAAGAAAGGTAATACGTTCACGGCACTCTCTGAGATTGCCAACAGACTCGAAAAGAATGGTGTAGAGTCGGAAATCATGCAGCTGGGCAACAAGCCCGTTCGTGGCTGTATAGCCTGCGGACAGTGTCAGACGAAGCAATTAGGGCATTGTGTCTTTGATGATGATGTCTGCAACCGTATCGTTGAAAAGCTCAATGAGGCCGATGCGCTCATCGTGGGTTCACCTGTCTATTACGGGCAGCCCAACGGAGCGGTGATGGCCGTGCTCCAGCGTGCCTTCTTCTCAGGTGCTAACGTACAGAACAAGCCAGCGGCTGCAGTAGCTATCTGCCGTCGTGGTGGTGCTACGGCTGCATATCAGACGATGAACATGATTTTTGAAATGATGAACATGCCCGTGGTGACCTCGCAATACTGGAACATTGCCTACGGCCTGGCACCAGGTGAGGCAACACAGGACACGGAGGGAATGCAGACCATGCGTACATTAGCCGACAACATGGCATGGCTGCTGAAGAAAATCCACGCCGATGGTCAGCCTGACTATCCTGAGCGTGAACCATGGCAGGGCATGAACTTTATCAGATAAAGAATGATTACAAACGGAAAATACAGACATACCTACACAGCTACGGCATCGGACATCACGCCTTTGTACAGGCTAACGCCGAATGCCATGCTGATGTACTTCCAGGACAGTTTCGCCCGGCTGATGACCATCCACCATGTGGCTGCCTTCGACATCGTGAAGCAGCATCGTATGTGGGTCATCACGGAGGTGCAGATGGACATACGACCGACGGTTACATACTGGTCGGAGGATTTCACGGTGGAGATATGGGTGAGCGAACTTACTTCACTCCGCATCTACTGCGATTTCCGCATTGTCCGTAAGGATAACGAGCAGTTAATAGCCTCCGGCACAAGTCAGTGGAACATCCTCAATCTCGACACCAAGCGATTGGAAACAACCGATTTTCTTGCAGATAAGCTGACAGTGGTGCCTGAACTGATGACTGCCAGTCATAAGAAAGTACGGTTCCCCAAACCGCAGTCGTTCGACATGCTGATGGAGCATCGGGCAACACGTCTTGACCTTGATTTTAATTTCCATGTCAGCAACCGCAGCTATGTCACTATTGCCCTGCTGACCATGCCCGACGAAGTGCTGGCTTCGCAGACGTTGGCATCCGTCATCGTCCACTGGCTGCATGAGACCTATCTTGATGAAACTCTAACTTGCCACATGTCTCACATAGATGATGGTAGTTACCTCCATACGCTTACGAATGCGGAGGGCATAGTGGTCTGTGAACTTATGAGCAGATGGCAGCAACAGCCAGAAATACCAGAAGTCAGCGAAGTGCTGAACAGGCATTTATAAAATGCTAATAGATAAATCGGAATTTATAAAAATGGATTTGAATAAAATTATATTTCTGATGATGCTTTGCGTCCCGATGTTCGTGGGAGCGCAGACGCTGACTTTCACAGACCACGAGCCGATGGGCAACATGCGGACGCAGGTAACTCGGCAGTTCTTCCGCCTTGTAGAGCAGGAAAGCAAGGGGCGCATCCGCATTGACCACCATTGGAACGGCGAACTTTCATCGAGCTATGATGCCTACGAGACGGTGCGCGAAGGCACTAAAGCCGACATGGCTACGGTAGTACCCGAATACGATAGCCAGCGGATGC
>JAGAWQ010000078.1 GCA_017941345.1 Prevotella sp.
CTGAAGTGGCTCTGGCGTTCTGAGCGCATCCTATCCAACAATCCAACCATCCAAACCCACATATATGTGAAGGTTTGGATGGATGGATAAGGAATAATAAGAACAAAACAATCATCCAACGATTATGAACAAAGAATTTCGTTATCAATTAGAAAGCAAACGACTGACGGGTCATCAGCCCCGAAAGCTCAGTTGTCCGCACTGTGGCAAACGGAAGTGCCTGGTGCGCTATGTGGATACACAGAACGGCTTCCGATATGTGGCCGACAATGTGGGCAAGTGCGACCACCAGCACTCCTGCGGCTACCACTACAAGCCGTCGGATTACTACCGTGACAACCAGTGGGCACGGGAAAGCGAGCCGCATCCGGAACGCTACAGCAAGCCCCTGCCGCCACCGCCGTTCCAGCCGTTGCCGATGGAGTATGTGCTGCGCAGCCATTCGCCACAGAGCGTCTTCTGGCAGTGGTTTACGACCGACATTGCCAAGCGGCTGGGCCTGTCGCCACAACAGCTCCGGCAGGTCTATGAGGACTACCTCGTCGGGGCGACCCGCCGCAGCAACGTCATCTTCTGGCAGATAGACCACCAGGGACAAGTGCACGGCGGCCACATCATGCAATACCGCATCGACGGCCACCGCGACGGCTTTCAGGGCTGGACGCACATACCGCTGATGAGAACGGGTCTGTTGCCGCCCGACTGGCAGCTCAACCAGTGCCTCTTCGGGCAGCATCTGCTGCCACGCCGTCCCGACAGTCGTGTGTGTCTCGTGGAGAGCGAGAAGACCGCCCTCGTCATGGCAGCCTACCAGCCCCAGCACCTGTGGCTGGCTACGGCAGGCAGTGGCGGCCTCTCACCGGAGAAGATGGCATGTCTGCGAGGCCGTCGGGTGACGCTGTTCCCTGACAGCGGCTGTTATGAGAAGTGGTCCGGGCAGATGTCGCTCACCCAGGGCATCGACTACAATGTGTCGGACAGGCTGGAGCAATACCCGCCCAACACCGACCTCTGCGACCTGCTCTTAAGTGAAGTATAATCCTGTTTTTTCTTCGAGCCGTAACCTCTTAGTCGACGAGCCGTAATGTCACCGATGACGAGATTACGGCTCGTTTTTCTTTACATTATTTCAACTAATATGTTTAACATATATTAGCAAAAATAACGAACTGAAAACTTGCGCATATCGAAATAATTTCGTACCTTTGTATCGTTAAAAGGCAGGAAAGTCCTGACCTGGATAATGTTTCACTTAATAATCTAATACCATGAGTAAAATTCTTTACGAAGTGTACAAGAACGACATCAAGGACTCAGAGTCCGTGATGTATGGGAAGTGGTACGCTCGCCTGAAGAGCGTCGAGACGATGAACATGGCGAAGCTGGCCAAGCACATCTCAGAGCACGGTTCGGTATTCACCGAGGACGTGGTTGAGGGTGTGATGAAGAAGTTCAAGGCGTGTCTCATCGAGATGCTGCTGGAGTCTAAGAAGGTGAAGGTGGCCGGCCTGGGCACGTTCTACCTGACCTGCGAGTGCACCAAGGGCGGTGCCGACAAGGAGGAGGACTTCAACGTGGCCCAGCACCTGAAGGCGCTGCACATCCGTTTCCTGCCCGACCAGGCGCAGGAGGACAACCTCTCCAGTCGCGAGTTCATCAAGAAGGCCGAGTTCGTCAACATCAAGAGCCTGCTGTCGGGTGCCGACACCGACGAGAGCACGACCGACGACGACGAGACTACCGGCGGTTCGACCGACAACACCGACAATACCGGCGGCAGCACAGGCGGTTCTACTGGCGGTTCGACTGACAACACCGGCGGTGGCGGCGACGATGATGAGGGTGCTGGCGACCAGTAGTCCTCAAATGGCAAATATCCCGCGAAACAGCCCTTGTTTCACGGGATATTACTTATGCCTGGAACAAACAAAAGATGAAAAAATCCCCAAAAGTTTTGTTATCTCGCTTTTTCTGCGTACCTTTGCAGCCGATTTATATCTGACAAGTAAAATAATGGCAAACAACAATCAGAAAGCAGCTCCCGCAGAGGAGCAGCAGGTCAGCAAGACCGAAGCCTTCTTCGAGAAGTACAAGAAGGCCATCATCATTGGCGTAGCAGCTATCGTAGCAGTTATCGTATGCGCCATTCTCGTCAATAATTATTATCTGGAGCCCCGTGCCAACGAGGCCAGCACCGAGCTCGCCAAGAGTCAGGAGCTGTTCGACCAGCAGCAGTTCGACAAAGCCCTCACCGGTTTCCAGAAGGTGGCCAATGAGTACGGTTCTACCGATGCCGGCAATCTGGCTCAGCTCTACATCGGTCTCTGCCAGGCCAATCTGGGCAAGTGGCAGGAGGCTGTCAACGCGCTGGAGTCGTTCAGCGGCAAGGGTGACCAGATGATTAGTCCCGCCGCTGAGGGTGCACTGGGCAATGCCTATGCCAACTTGAAGCAGCTGGACAAGGCTGTTGAGCACCTGAAGAAGGCCGCCAAGGCAGCCGACAACAACTCGCTCTCCCCCACTTTCCTCATCCAGGCTGGTGAGATTCTGGAGAGCCAGGGTAAGAAGGACGAGGCCCTGAAGCTGTATCAGGAGGTGAAGGAGAAGTACTTCAACTCGATGCAGTATCAGACCATCGACAAGTACATTGAGCGCGCATCAGCTAAATAAGCTATGGCCACCAAGAATCTTTCAGAATACAATGTGGAGAAGGTCCCTGACGCCTCCAACATGATATTCGGTATAGTTGTCGCCGAGTGGAACCCCGAGATTACTGGGGCGCTGCTCGACGGCTGCGTTTCTACGCTGGAGCGTCATGGCGCGCTGCCTGAGAACATCCACGTGAAGACCGTTCCCGGCTCTTTCGAACTCATCTATGGTGCCCACCAGATGACGCTCAACGACGGCTACGATGCCGTCATCATTCTGGGCTCTGTCATCCGCGGCGAGACGCCTCACTTCGATTACATCTGTCAGGGTGTCACCGCAGGTATCGCCCGTCTGAATGCCACCAGCAACATCCCTGTAGTCTACGGACTGTTGACCACCGAGAATATGCAGCAGGCGCAAGACCGTGCGGGTGGTCGTCTGGGCAACAAGGGCGACGAGTGTGCCGTAGTAGCTATCAAAATGGCGAAGTTTTAACAATGAAACTCATATCATGGAATGTGAACGGGCTACGCGCCTGTGAAGGAAAAGGATTCAGCGACATCTTCAAGGAGATGGACGCTGATTTCTTTTGTCTGCAAGAGACCAAGATGCAGCAGGGACAGTTGGACCTGCAGTTTGCGGGCTACGAGTCGTACTGGAACTACGCCGAGAAGAAAGGCTATTCAGGTACCGCCATCTTCACCAAGCACCATCCGCTGACTGTCACCTACGGCATTGGCAAGGAAGAGCACGACCACGAAGGACGTGTCATCACGCTGGAGATGCAGGATTTCTACTTGGTATGCTGCTATACGCCCAATTCGCAGGACGGCTTGAAGCGCCTGGACTACCGCATGCAATGGGAGGATGACTTCAGGGCCTATCTGAAGGCGCTGGACGAGAAGAAACCCGTCATCCTCTGTGGCGACCTGAACGTAGCCCACGAGGAGATAGACCTGAAGAATCCCAAGACCAACCGCATGAATGCGGGCTTCACCGACCAGGAGCGCGAGAAGTTCACCTTATTATTAAATAGTGGCTTCATCGACAGCTTCCGCACGCTCTATCCCGAGCAAGTCACCTATTCGTGGTGGTCGTACCGTTTCCAGGCCCGCCAGAAGAATGCCGGATGGCGCATCGACTACTTCGTATGCAGCCAGCGTCTGCTGCCCCAGATTGCCGACGCCAAGATACATACTGACGTGATGGGCAGCGACCATTGTCCTGTCGAACTCGAGCTCAGATAATCTTTGGCATGCTTTTTGCGTGTACCTTACCAAACGAATAATATTAAATAAATAAGGTATATGCAAAAAGGTAACATTGGGGTTACTACTGAGAACATCTTCCCCGTCATCAAAAAGTTTCTCTACTCAGACCATGAGATATTCCTGCGCGAGATGGTTTCCAATGCCGTCGACGCCACGCAGAAGTTGAAGACGCTGGCCCAGCAGGGCGATTTTAAAGGCGAAGAGGGCGACCTGACCGTTCATGTCAGTCTGGACAAGGACAAGGGCACCATCACCATCAGCGACCGTGGTATCGGTATGACCGAAGAGGAAATTGACAAGTATATCAACCAGATAGCTTTTTCGGGTGTCAACGACTTCCTGGAGAAGTACAAGGACAACGCCAACAACATCATCGGCCACTTCGGACTGGGCTTCTACTCTTCGTTCATGGTATCGAAGAAGGTGGAGATTATCACCCGTTCGTACAAGGATGGCGCCAAGGCCGTGAAGTGGAGTTGCGACGGCTCGCCTGCCTACGAGATTGACGAGGCTGAGAAGGAAGACCGCGGCAGCGATATCATCCTCTATATCGACGACGACTGCAAGGAGTTCCTGGAGAAGGAGAAGATTCAGCAGCTGCTCAACAAGTACTGTAAGTTCATGGCCGTACCTGTGGCCTTCGGCAAGAAGCAGGAGTGGTCCAGCGAGAAGAAGGAGATGGTCGACACTGACAAGGACAACGTCATCAACGACGTGGAACCGCTGTGGACCAAGGCTCCCTCAACGCTGAAGGACGAGGACTACAAGTCGTTCTACCGCACCCTCTACCCCATGTCCGACGAGCCTATGTTCTGGATTCACCTGAACGTAGACTACCCCTTCAATCTGACGGGTATCCTCTATTTCCCCCGCATCAAGTCGAACATCGACCTGCAGCGCAACAAGATTCAGCTCTACTGCAACCAGGTCTTCGTGACTGACCAGGTAGAGGGCATCGTTCCCGAGTTCCTGACGCTGCTGCACGGCGTCATCGACTCACCCGACATCCCCCTGAACGTATCGCGTTCTTATCTGCAGAGCGACCGCGAGGTGAAGAAGATTTCCACTTATATCACCAAGAAGGTGGCTGACCGCTTGCAGGCCATCTTCAAGGAGAACCGCAAGGAGTATGAGGAGAAGTGGGACGACCTGAAGCTCTTCATCAACTACGGCATCCTTTCGGAGGAGTCGTTCTACGACCGTGCCAAGGAGTTTGCCCTGTTCAAGGATTCTGAGGGCAAGTACTTCACCTTCGACGAATATAAGACGCTCATCGAGGGCAATCAGAAGGACAAGGACGGCAACCTCATCTACCTCTATGCCACCGACAAGGAGGAGCAGTATTCGTATATCAAGGCAGCCCAGGACAAGGGCTACAGCGTGCTGCTGCTCGACGGTCAGCTCGACGTGCCTACCATCCAGACACTGGAGCAGAAGTTCGAGAAGTCACGCTTTACGCGAGTCGACAGCGACATCATCGACCGACTCATTGTCAAGGAAGATGCCAAGAAGAGCGACCTCTCGCAGGAGCAGTCTGACAATTTGTCAGCCGTCTTCAAGTCGCAGATGCCAAAGATGGACAAGACGGAGTTCATGGTACAGGTTGACGCCCTGGGTGCCGAGGCCCGTCCCGTCATCATCACCCAGAACGAGTGGATGCGTCGTATGAAGGAGATGAGCCGCTTCCAGCAAGGCATGAACTTCTACGGTCAGATGCCCGACTCGTTCAACATCGTGCTGAACAGCGACCACCCGTTGGTAAAGCGCGTCCTCACCGACTCAGAATCGGCTACCGCTGAAGCCCTGAAGCCCATCGACGCTGAGCTGAAAGGTCAGGAGGCCCGTCTGGCTGCCATCCAGCAACAGCAGGACAAGAAGAAGTATGACGAACTGACTCAGGACGACAAGGACATGAAGGCAGAGGCCGAGAAGGCCGTCCAGGAGCAGAAGGACAAGAAGCAGGCCGTACTCAGCAGTTTCGCTGCTGATAACGACATCGTCCATCAGCTCATCGACCTGGCTCTCTTGCAGAACGGACTTCTCAAGGGTGAAGCCCTCGACCGCTTCCTGCAGCGCTCAGTGGACTTGATTAAATGAGTTAAAAGGTAAAAGTTAAAAGGTAAAAGTTATATGAAACGATACGGATTCCTTTTCGCTACGGTGGCTTTGCTGCTGTTCGCGTCGGCAGTACCCGACAAGACAACGACTATTTTTGTGATTGGCGACTCTACGGCAGCCAACAAGAACATCTCAGGAGGCAAGCAGGAGCGCGGCTGGGCAATGGTTCTGCAAAGCTATTTCGACGACAATATCCGGGTGGACAACCGTGCCCTGAACGGTCGCTCTACACGCTCGTTCATCAACGAAGGCCATTGGGACAAGGTCATCGAGAGCATGAAGCCCGGCGACTATGTCATTATCCAGTTCGGACATAACGACGAGAAGCCCAAGGCCGACCGTCATACCGACCCGGGCTCCACCTTCGACTACAATCTGGCTAAGTTTGTCCGTGAGACACGTGAGCATGGGGGCATCCCCGTGCTGATGAACTGTGTGGTACGTCGTAACTTCTTCGTCAATGCCCCTGAGAACGACGACGATGAGAAGCTGCGCACACAGACCTTCAAGGACGGTGTGAAGATGGTGGAGGGCGACTCGCTCATCGACACCCACGGACTCTACCGTGTGGCTCCGCGTGACGTGGCCCAGCGCATGAACGTACACTTCATTGATGCCAACCAGATTACCCACGACCTGGAACAGGGACTGGGCACCGAGGCCTCGAAGAAGCTCCACATGTGGTTCCTGCCGGGTACCGAGCCCAGCGAACCGAAGGGCAAGCAGGACAATACCCACTACAGCGTCTATGGCGCTCATACGGTGGCTCGTCTGTTGGCCGATGCCCTCTGTCAGGAGATTCCTGTGCTGAAGAAATACCGTACCGATGCCGATTACACCGTCGACCGCAATGGTCGCGGACAGTATCTGACGCTCGACGATGCCGTAGCTGCTGCCAAAGCATCAGCGAAAAAATCGGAGGTCACCATCCAGATTCTCGGAGGCGAGTGGGAGAAGCCCCAGTTGCCCAAGAAAACGAACATCCGGTTTATCCTTCGCCAAGGAGCCTCGTGGAAGTGAATAGAACATTAACGTATCTTTTTTAGGTTATTATTTGGTGCATTCGTTTATTTTTGGTACATTTGCAACCGACAACGACACTACAACTTAAAATAATTTATACGTTATGTCTATTCTAATGATTCTGCAACTCCTTATCGTGCTGGGTGCACTGTGGGTTGGTTCTCGTTATGGAAGTCTGGCGCTGGGTGCCATCTCTGGCATCGGTCTGGCCCTCTTGGTGTTCGGATTCGGATTAAAGCCCGGCAATCCTCCTACTGATGTGATTTACATCATCATAGCCGCCGTGACATGTGCGGGCATCATGCAGGCTTCGGGTGGTATGGACTGGTTGATACAGATAGCCGAGAAGATGCTGCGCAAGCATCCCGACCGCATCACGTTCCTGGCTCCGCTATGTACGTTCTTCCTGACGGTATTGGTAGGAACCGGTCACGTCGTATATACCTTGATGCCAATCATTTGCGACATTGCGCTCAAGAAAGGCATACGTCCAGAGCGTCCCTGTGGTGTGGCTTCTATTGCCTCACAGGTAGGTATCACCTGTTCGCCCATTGCCGCTGCCGTAGTAGCCTTCGTGACCATCTCGAATGCCAACAACTTCGACATCACCATTCCCCAGGTGCTGATGATTTCCATCCCCGCCAGTCTCTGTGGACTGATGGCCGCTGCAGCCGCCTCTTACAAGCGAGGCCTCGACCTGGACAAAGACCCGCAGTTCCAGGCTAAGCTGAAGGACCCCGAGCAGTACAAGTATATCTACGGCAATTCGGCAACCCTGCTGGACAAGGAGATTCCACAGTCGGCCAAGAATGCCGTATTCATCTTCCTCGGTGCGCTGGCTGTCATCGTGATGTTTGCCGCATTCCCCGACATACTACCCGAATACAAGCAGGTCATGGCTGTTAAGGGTGCTCACGACCTGACTTTGGTCAGCGGTGTCACCATCACTGCCAAGGAGTTGGCTAAAGCCGGTGTTTTGGTCAGTGGATTCACCGCGCAAGGTATGGTAGACCTGAAGATGAATATCGTCATTCAGATTGTGATGATTACCGCAGCAGCCCTGATGATTATCTTCTGCAAGGCATCGCCCAAGAAGGCCGTTGCCGGTCCGGTATGGCAGTCGGGTATGGTAGCCGTTGTAGCCATCTACGGTATCGCATGGCTGGCTGACACCTATTTCTCTAATTATATGAGCACCATGCAGATGATGCTGACCGACATCGTGAAAGAGTATCCCTGGGCCATAGCCCTCGTCTTCTTCGCCGTCTCGGTGCTCATCAACTCACAGGGAGCCGTCGTGGTTGCCATGTTGCCGCTGGCCTACTCGCTGGGCATTGCCGGTCCTGTGCTGCTGGGTGTGCTGCCGTCAGTCTACGGATACTTCTTCATCCCCAACTACCCCAGCGATATTGCTACGGTGAACTTCGACCGGTCGGGTACTACGGTGATTGGCAAGTATCTGCTGAACCACTCGTTCATGATGCCCGGACTCATCAGTGTCAGCGTATCAACGCTGGTGGCCTACGTTCTCTCGATGTTGATATATTAATCACGGAATGAATCAATACAAGATTATCAACGACCCCGTATTCGGGTTTATCAAAATAAAAAGAGGACTGCTGTATGACATCGTACAGCATCCTTTTTTTCAGCGTCTTAACCGCATCAACCAGCTGGGACTGGCCTCGGTGGTCTATCCCGGTGCCCGCCATACACGGTTCCAACACTCGCTGGGTGCCTTCTACCTGATGTCAGAGGCGGTGAAATCGCTCAGCGAGAAAGGCATCTACATCTTCGACTCGGAGGCAGAGGCCGTACAGGCTGCCATCCTGATGCATGACATCGGGCACGGCCCTTTCTCGCACGTGCTGGAGAACACCCTGATTCACGGCATCTCACACGAAGACATCTCGCTGCTGATGATGGAGCAGATTAACCGCGACCTGAAGGGCGAGCTGAACCTGGCCATCTCGATTTTCAAGGACGAGTATCCCAACAAGATATACCACCAGCTCATCAGCAGTCAGCTGGACATGGACCGGCTGGACTATCTGCGCCGTGACTCGTTCTACACCGGTGTGACGGAAGGCAACATCGGGTCGGCACGTATCATCAAGATGCTCAACGTGAAGGACGACCAGCTGGTGGTCGACTCGAAAGGCATCTACTCCATCGAGAACTACCTGACCACCCGACGGCTGATGTACTGGCAGGTCTATCTGCACAAGACGGCGGTGGGCTACGAGAAAGTGCTCGTCAACACGCTGCGGCGCGCCAAGCATCTGGTGCAGCAGGGCATGGACCTCTTCGCTCCCCCTGCCCTCGCCTACTTCCTGAAGAATGACATCACCGCAGAATGGTTTGCCACCCATGAGGAGGCGTTGCACATGTATGCCGAACTGGACGATGCGGATATCTGGAGTGCGTTGAAGGTATGGAAGCATAGCGACGACAAAATCCTGACAACGCTGGCCACCGACATGATAGACCGCCACCTGTTCAAGGTGGAGGTGACCGAAACGCGTCCTGAGCAGGAGTATATCGCGCAAAAGCTCCACGAAATAGCCCAAGCCATGAATATCCCCGAAGCTGATGCCCACTATATGCTGACGCTGACGGAGATAGGAAAAGACATGTACGACCCCGAGGACGACAGCATCGGAATACTTTACAAAGACGGCACGGTGAAGGACATTGCGGAGGCTTCGGAAATACTTAACGTGCAACTACTTTCAAAAAAAATACGTAAATATTACCTCTGTTATCAACGTATTTAAGAAAAATTTCGTATCTTTGCAGCGTTTATTAAAACTAACACATATATTATGGATTTTACAGCCAAACAGATAGCCGACTTTATTGGCGGCCAAGTTGAAGGCAATGAGAACGCCCGAGTAAACACTTTTGCGAAAATAGAAGAAGGTAAGGAAGGTGCCATCACTTTCCTGTCGAATCCGAAATACACCCCATATATCTACGACACCAAGGCCAGCATCGTGCTGATTAACGACGATGTACAGTTGGAGAAGCCCGTCAGCGCCACGCTCATTCGCGTGAAGAACGCCTACGAGTGTGTAGCCAAGCTGTTGCAGATGTATGCCGCAGCGAAGCCCAAGAAGACGGGTGTCCACCCCCTGGCCTTTGTGGCTGAGTCGGCTGAGATAGGCCAGGATGTCTATATCGGTCCGTTCGCCTATATTGGCGACGGCGTGAAGATTGGCGACGGCTCGGTCATCAATCCCAACGTCACCATCTACGAGGGTTGTCAGATTGGCAAGAACGTGACCATCCATGCCGGTAGCGTGATAGGTGCCGACGGCTTCGGATTTGCCCCTAACCAGGAAGGCTATGAGAAGATTCCCCAGCTGGGTATCGTCATCATTGAGGACGACGTGGAGATTGGTGCCAACACCTGCGTAGACCGTTCGACGATGGGTCAGACCGTCATCCATAAGGGTGTCAAGTTGGACAACCTGATTCAGGTGGCGCACAACTGCGAGATTGGCGAGAATACGGTGATGTCAGCCCAGGTAGGTATGGCCGGTTCGACAAAGCTTGGCTCATGGTGCATGGTAGGCGGACAGGCCGGTTTCTCCGGTCATATCAAGGTGGCCGACAAGACCTTCATCGGTGCCCAGGCAGGCGTCATCAGCAATACCAAGGGCAACGGCGAGCAGCTGATTGGTGCACCAGCCATCGACCCCAAAATCTTCTTCAAGTCATCGGCTGTATTCAAGAAGCTGCCTGAGATGTACAAGGAAATCGCAGCGCTGCGCAAGGAATTGGAAGAACTCAAGAAAAACCAGAAATAATGATGAAACAGAAAACATTGAAAGGCAGTTTCTCGCTGTTTGGCAAAGGACTGCATACGGGATTGAACCTGACCGTTACATTCAATCCTGCCCCTGAGAACACAGGATACAAGATTCAGCGTATCGACCTGGAGGGTGAGCCCATCATCGACGCCATAGCAGAGAATGTGGTTGACACCCAGCGCGGAACGGTACTCGGCAAGGGCGACGACATCCGCGTCAGCACCGTAGAGCACGGACTGGCAGCCCTCTACGCCCTGGGTATCGACAACTGTATAATACAGGTGAACGGTCCTGAGTTCCCCATCCTGGACGGCTCAGCTATCCAGTATGTGGACAAAATCAACGAGGTAGGCATTGAAGAGCAGAACGCTCCCAAGGACTTGTACGTTATCCGTAAGAAGATAGAGGTAAAAGACGACAAGACAGGTTCATGCATCACCATTCTGCCCGACGATGAATTCTCGCTGACCGCCATGTGCTCGTTCGAGTCGAAGTTCATCAACTCACAGTTTGCCACACTCGACAAAGCAGAAAAGTTTTCCACCGATATAGCAGCAGCCCGTACCTTCGTCTTTGTACGCGACATTGAGCCCCTGCTGCAGGCGAACCTCATCAAGGGTGGTGATATGGACAATGCCATCGTCATCTATGAGCGTCAGATTTCGCAGGAGCAGCTCGACAAGCTGGCCGACATGCTGCACGTGGAGCATCGTGATGCCACGGAGCTGGGCTATATCCAGCACAAACCACTGGTCTGGGAGAACGAGTGTACACGTCATAAGCTGTTAGACATTATTGGTGATATGGCGCTGATTGGCAAGCCCATCAAGGGCCGTATCATTGCCACCCGTCCGGGCCACACCATCAACAACAAGTTTGCCCGCCAGATGCGCAAGGAGATACGTAAGCACGAAATACAGGCACCCATCTACGACCCCAACGAGGAGCCGGTTATGGATGTGAACCGCATCCGCGAGTTGCTGCCCCACCGCTACCCCATGCAGTTGGTCGACAAGGTCATCTCGTTGGGAGCCAATACCATTGTGGGTATCAAGAATGTGACCTCTAACGAACCTTTCTTCCAGGGACACTTCCCCGAGGAACCCGTGATGCCCGGTGTGCTACAGGTAGAGGCGATGGCACAGTGTGGCGGACTGCTCGTTCTGAATACGCTGGAGGAACCCGAACGCTGGTCTACCTACTTCATGAAGATTGATGATGTGAAGTTCCGCCAGAAGGTGGTTCCCGGCGATACCCTCATCTTTAAAGTAGACCTGCTGGCTCCCGTACGTCATGGCATCTCGTCGATGAAGGGTTACATCTTCGTTGGCGACCATGTGGTGGCCGAGGCTACGTTTACTGCTCAAATCGTAAAAAACAAATAAGACAAGACAATGGCAAATCAGATACATCCCATGGCTGTGGTTGACCCGGAGGCCAAGCTGGGCGACAACAATATTATCGGACCCTTCTGTGTCATCGACAAGAATGTGGTGATTGGTGACAACAACAAATTGATGAACAACGTCACTATCCACTACGGCGCACGTATTGGCAATGGCAACGAGTTCTTCCCCGGTGCCAGCATCTCGACGAAGCCACAGGACCTGAAGTTCAAGGGTGAGGACACCACCTGCGAGATTGGCGACAACAACTCTATCCGCGAGAATGTCACCATCAGTCGTGGTACCGCTTCGAGAGGCAAGACCGTAGTAGGCAATGGCAACCTGTTGATGGAGAACATGCACGTGGCTCACGACTGCATCATCGGCAATGGCTGCATCATCGGCAACTCCACCAAGTTTGCAGGTGAGGTTGAGGTTGATGACTATGCCATCATCTCAGCTACCTGTCTGTTCCACCAGTTCTGTCGTGTGGGCAGCTACATCATGTTCCAAGGTGGTTCGCGTACCAGTCAGGACATTCCTCCCTATGTCATTGCAGGTAAGGAGCCCGTCAGCTATTTCGGTGTCAATCTGATTGGTCTGCGCCGTCGCGGATTCCCCAATGAGGTCATCGAGGCTATTCACGATGCCTATCGCATCATCTATTCCAAGGGAGTGTTGAAAGATGGTATAGCCGAGGCCCGCATCAAGTACCCCGACTCGAAAGAGGTGGAATACATCTGCTCATTCATTGAGAACAGCAAGCGCGGAGTCATCCGATAAATGAATACACTCATCGTCATCACGGGGCCTACAGCTGTAGGAAAGACACAGCTCACACTGGAGCTGGCACAGTACTACGGCATACCAGTCATTAACGCTGACTCGCGTCAGATATACAAGGAACTGAAAATTGGTACAGCTGCACCGACAGAAGAGCAGATGAGGCAGGCGCAACACTACTTTGTGGGCTCGAAGAGCATCAGCGACTACTATAATGCCTCGATGTACGAACAAGAGGTGCTGAAACTGTTGGAGAGCCTGTTTGCCACCTCACCTGTCCAGTTGCTTTCAGGAGGCAGCATGATGTATATTGATGCCGTATGTAACGGTATCGACGATATACCTACCATCAGAGAGGATATCCGCACGGAGATGAAGCGCCGCTATGAGGAGGAAGGGCTGGAAGCCCTCTGCGAAGACCTGAAAAGACTGGACCCGGAGCACTATGAGAGCGTTGACCGCCAGAACTACCGTCGTGTCATCCATGCGCTGGAGATATGCTACCAGACGGGCAAGACCTACACCTCATTCCGCAAGCAGACCAAGAAGGAACGTCCCTTCAACATCATCAAGATAGGACTGAACCGCGACCGCGAGGAGCTATACGGCAGAATCAACCAGCGCGTTGACGACATGATGGCGCAAGGACTGCTCGACGAGGTAAGAGCCATGGCTCCCTATCGTGAGGTCAATGCGCTGAATACGGTGGGATACAAAGAGCTGTTCGACTACATGGACGGACGGTGGCCGCTGGAAGAAGCCATAGAACGAATCAAAGGAAACACCCGCAGATATGCGCGCAAGCAACTGACATGGTATAAAAGGGACGAGAACATCAGATGGTTTCATCCCGACCAACAACAAGACATTCTGAACTATATTTCGCTATTATGAATAAGTATTTGGAAACAGCCTGCCAGTATTGGAAAAAAGCCTGGCAATGGTATAAAGGACTATATCAAGGGCGTAAGTGGTACGTCAAACTGCTTGCCGCCTTTGTTTCGTTTATCGTGGCTTTTCTGCTCTACCTCATCATGGTCGACATCAACTTCCTGTGGTTGTTTGGCAAGTCGCCCTCGATGAACACCATCATGCACCCCAAGACCATTCAGGCCTCAGAGCTGTATAGTGCTGATGACGTGCTCATTGGCAAATACTTTAGCGAGAACAGGACTCCCGTAGCGTACGATGACGTGAACCCTATCTTCTGGCGCGCACTCATTGACACCGAGGACGAACGGTTCTACCAGCACTTCGGTATTGATTTCCAAGCCGTGTTTGCAGCGTTCAAGGACTATGTCATCCATCACGATGCCCGTGGTGCCTCGACTATCACACAGCAGCTGGTGAAGAACATGTTCCGCGTGAGAACGGAGTACTCTACCGGACTGCTGGGTGAGATTCCCGGTCTGAAGATGCTTATCATGAAGAGCAAGGAGTGGATTACGGCGACGAAGATTGAAATGTTCTTCGATAAGAAGGAGATTCTGACCATGTATGCCAATACGGTAGACTTCGGTTCGAATGCCTTTGGCATCAAGACGGCAGCCAAGACTTACTTCAATACGACACCCAAGAACCTGACGCCTGACCAGGCGGCTATCTTGGTAGGACTGCTCAAGGCCACCACCTATTATAATCCGCGTAGCAATCCCAAGAACTCGTTTAATCGCCGTAACGTCGTGCTCAACAACATGCTGGTGCATAAGGACATCACGCAGGAGGCTTACGACACGCTGAAAGAGAAGCCCATCGACCTGAACTATAGTGTGGAGAACAATTACGACGGACAAGCCCAGTACTTCCGTGAAGCCGTCTCGACATATCTGCGCGACTGGTGCCGTGACAATGGTATCGACCTCTACAAGGACGGTCTGAAGATATATACCACCATCGACACCCGCATGCAGAAATATGCTGAAGAGGCAGCCATCAAGCAGATGAAGGTGGTACAGCGCAACTTCAATTCACATTGGGGCACCACCAATCCCTGGCAGGACGAGCATCACATCGAGATACCCCACTTCATTGAGGACTTGGCGAAGAAACTGCCTGTCTACAGATACTTGTCGAAGAAGTTCGAAGACAATCAGGACTCGATAGATTTCTATCTGAACAAGCCACATACCGTAAAGCTCTTTGACTACGAGAAAGGCGTGATAGAAAAAGAGATGTCGACACTCGACTCCATCCGCTATATGGAGCACTTCATGCATTGCGGCTTTGTAGCCATAGAGCCACAGACGGGCCATGTGAAGGCATGGGTGGGCGACATTGACTTCAAGACCTGGAAGTACGACAAGGTGACGGCAAAACGCCAGCCGGGTTCTACCTTCAAGCTCTTCGTCTATACGGAAGCCATGAATCAGGGTCTGACACCATGTGACTGTCGGGTGGACAGCTACTTCGCCATGAAGACCTATGACAACGGGAAAGAAGTGACATGGGCTCCGACGAATGCCAATGGCTATTTCACGGGTGACTCCATGCCTTTGAAAGCGGCCTTTGCACAGAGCATCAACTCGGTGGCCGTCAAGTTAGGCCAGGAAGTGGGCATCGACCGTATTGTCAACACCGCTCATGCGATGGGTATCAAGAGTAAGCTCGACCCCACTCCATCGCTGACTTTAGGTTCGAGCGATGTCAATCTGCTGGAACTCGTCAACAGCTATGCTACGGTAGCCAACGATGGTAAGATGCACGACCCAGTGCTGGTAACCCGCATCCTGGACCGTGACGGCAATGAGATATACACCGCGCCGGAAGAGGAACATGAAGCCATCAGCTACCGTTCAGCTTATCTGATGCAACAGATGCTATTAGGCGGTCTGCGTGAACCTGGTGCTACCAGCATGAGTCTCTGGGGCTATGTCGGCAAGCATCCCGATACGGAGTTTGGTGGCAAGACAGGTACTTCGAACAACCACTCAGATGCCTGGTTTGTCGGTGTCAGCCGTAATCTGGTGGCTGGCGCATGGGTAGGTGGCGAATACCGCTGTATCCACTTCCGTACAGGTCAGCTTGGACAAGGCTCACGTACGGCGCTGCCTATTTGTGGCTATTTCTTCCAATCCGTACTGGATGACGAGCATTTCAAGCAGTATCATGGTAAGTTTGGCGCTCCTGACGGCACATCCGTTAAACGCGAAGACTTCACCTGTGCCTCGTACTATCATCGTCGTGACACGGATAGCCTTGCTACAGACAGCCTTGCCGTAGAAGAAGAGATTGAAATGGTACTCGACGAATTTGGCAATGAGGTTATCCGGCACAAGGACAAACACGAGAATGCCAATACGCATGCACAACCGGAGAGTCAGCAAGCCGCTGAGGAGCCCAAGCAAACAAAGATAACAGAGATTTGAATACAGAGGAACTAGACGTTGAGAACAAGGAGTGGCAACAGGCACTCCAGATTATCCAATATACCCGTCGCTCGCTTTTCCTTACTGGTAAGGCAGGGACGGGTAAGTCTACGTTTCTGCGTTATGTGGCTCAGCATACCAAGAAGAAATATGTGGTGCTGGCCCCTACGGGTATTGCAGCTATCAATGCCGGAGGACAGACGCTTCACAGTTTTTTCAAGCTGCCCTTCCACCCGCTATTGCCCAATGACACACGCTACAGCGTGCGCAATATGCGGAAAACGCTGAAGTATAGCGGCGAGACCATCAAACTGATTCGTGAGCTGGAGCTGATTATCATCGACGAGATATCGATGGTGCGTGCCGACATCATCGACTTCATCGACCGGCTGCTGCGTGTCTACTGTCGTAACATGCGCGAGCCGTTTGGTGGTAAACAACTGTTGCTCGTGGGTGACATTTTCCAGCTGGAGCCTGTAGTCAAGGAGGAAGAATGGCGACTGATGCAGCCTTTCTATTCCTCAGCCTATTTCTTTGCTGCCAAGATATGGCAGGAGATGCAGCTGGTCAGCATTGAGCTCCGAAAGGTGTATCGTCAGAGCGATGCCAAGTTTATTGGCATTCTTGACCGTATCCGTGAGAATGCCGCAACGGAATCGGACTTGAAAGCCATCAATGCACGTGTGGGAAAGGAGTCGCACATCACACAGAACTCTTTCGAGATTACGCTGGCCACCCGCCGTGATACCGTAGACTATATCAACGACCAGAAGCTATCAGAACTGGAAGGTGGAACGGCGATGTTCAAGGGAAGCATCAAAGGGGAATTCCCGTTGACCTCCCTACCCGCTCCTATGGAACTGGAAATCAAGCCTGGCGCACAGGTTATCTTTGTGAAGAACGACAAGGAGAAACATTGGGTAAATGGCACGATAGGTATAGTGACAGGTATTGACGAGGAGGAAGGCATCATTGCTGTAGTCGATGAAGACGGCAATGAACATGATGTGGCTCCCGAGGTATGGGAGAACATGCGCTATACCTTTGACGAGAAGGAGCAGAAGATTGTTGAGGAGCTGTTGGGAACCTTTGTGCAGTTTCCCCTCCGACTGGCTTGGGCGATTACCGTGCATAAAAGTCAGGGACTGACCTTCCGACGCGTCAAAATAGATTTCTCCGGAGGTGGAGCTTTTGCCGGCGGACAGACCTATGTGGCGCTGAGCCGTTGTTCCTCCTTAGAGGGGATTACATTGGAAGAACCTATCCGCCAGTCCGACATCTTCGTACGTCCGGAAGTGGTGGCTTTTGCCCGTCGTTATAATGACGGAAAACTGATGCGACAAGCCATCTTTGAGAGCAAGGCAGACAAGGAATACCATGATGCCGTAGAGGCTTTCGACCGACAAGACTTCGATGGATTCCTGAAGAATTTCTTCCTGGCCATTCATTCACGTTATGACATCGAACAGCCTGTTGTGCAGCGCTATATCCGTCGTAAACTTGGCATCATCACTCAACAGCAGGCGAAGATAGCTGACCTGCAAAAAGAAATCAGCAGGCGCGAAGACCTGCTGAAACGTCTCTCTGTAGAGTATACCTTGCTGGGCAAGGAGTGCGAGAAGGAACAGATGACTGATGCGGCTATCCGAAACTACGAGAAAGCCCTGGAGCTCTGCCCTGATGCTCCTGAAGCGAAACGCAGGCTCAAGAAGCTTTCGGAGTAATTTTTATTACTTTCGGAATATTTTTTATTACTCTCGGAGTATTGCAAATTATTCAGGAACAGCATATCGGTCGCCCGTCTCCTTGACCAATCGACGAGCGTAAGCTGACGAGAATCCCGGACGCTTTACCGTTGCTCCCAATCCGTATTTGCCCCGTTTGAACTTACCGTTCTCTTCGGGCTTCACAGTCATATCGTTGTACTTCACTATCAGATAGGTAGCCAGCTGCTTCCAACTGTCCATCATCTGCTGGGCTTGCTGTACGCTGTAGTCGTTGAGGAACTGCTGACGCTGGGCAAGCTCCATGTCCTTGGCCTTAGCCTCGATAACGGGCTGCTGAGCGAAGTAGGCATTCTGCAACGAGTCACGCACCTGCTTGAGCGATGGGAACAGCATTGAGTAGCGCGGATAAACCATGTTAGACACCCAGTTCTCAACCCAGAAGGCATTCTTGTCGCTGAAGGTCAGGTCGTCAGCACCAGGAGTATTGTAACACTCAGGCTGTTGGGTCATCGAGCAGTAGATAGGCGTATAGGCCACCATGTTAGGGTCGTCGTTGCCAAACCAGAAGCAGCCTCCCATCTCACGAGGCAACCATGAACGCATCTGGCTCACGAAGGTCCATGCCGTCTGTTGGGTAGACACCGGACGTTCGTTGAAGTACTTCTTGCCATCCACCTTATAATATAAAGGTGTAGGTCTGTAAGGCATCTCCCAGATACCTGCACCAATATCCGTCGAGTCGATAGCCATTGGCGTTCCCTCGTAGTGGTCGCGCATATCAGCCATCACATCAGCCACGCTGACCTTCTGGTCAGGAACAACCCAAAGAGGCATGTCCTCAGCGTCTTTGTCCTTACCCAAAGCCCAAGGCAGATAGCGGTCCATACCCTTTACGTGATGATTGAAGAAGCTCCACACGCGAGCATCACAGATACGGCGTCCGCCAAAGTCGGGGAAAGCATAAGTATTCTTCCATGAGAACTCTTCGTCCTTACCACTGAACCAGCCCATCTTTCGGGCATACTTGATGACATTCTTCGAATAGAGCACATTCTCCTTGTCCTTTAGAGGGAACTGTCCGATACGGCTTTGGTTGGCGTGTCCACAGATGGCATTGTCAGGAATACGTCGAGCCACCCATACCACACGCTCCTTAGAGACTTTGCGGTCTGGTCCACAGCCTTGCATCTCCATAATCCAGGCTTCGTTCGCATCGCAGATGGTAAACGTCTCACCCTCGCTGCAATAACCGTAGGTCTCAACGAGTGTTGTCATGACCTGAATGGCCTCGCGGGCGGTCTTTGAACGCTGTAAACCGATATATATCAGCGAACCGTAGTCGATGATGCCAGTAGAGTCTACCATCTCCTCGCGTCCGCCATAAGTCGTCTCGCCAATGGTTACCTGCCATTCGTTGATATTGCCTACCACATTATAAGTCTCCTCAGCTTCAGGTATCTCACCCAGATACTTATTGGTGTCCCACTCGAAAATCTTTCGCATGTCACCCTTCTGATGCTTGGCAGCAGGATAATGGTACAGCCACATGTAGGCGCCATAGGAGTCTGCATTGTACGAGCAGATGACACTACCATCTGCAGAGGCTTTCTTTCCTACGATAAAGTTGGTGCAGGCGAGTGCATACGCAGAAATAGAGAGTATGGCACTCAGAACATATAATCTTTTCATCACTTTGTGTTTTTATTCGTAATCATCAATCACCGAGTTCATGAAATCCATCATGGGCTTGGCAGCTTTCAGCATAGGCTCAACCTTCTTCAGCCATTGGTCGCCTTCGAAGAAGTTATCAGGCAGGCGATGCCAACAGCAATAGTTCTTCAGACGCAGGTATTTCACATATTCGTAATCGCGTGGAAATCCTGCCGGGCATGTCTTCAGGCGGTCCAGTCCGAAGCCTTGCTTTTCATCCCATGCATCAGCATAGGCACATGGCTCCATATCGCAACCGTAGTATTTGATGAACTCATCGCTTTCTACGCATTTGAGCCATTCATCCTCATTACCCATTATCTCGTTGCGACAAGCGGTAAGGATATTGGTAGGCAACCAGTAGTTGCCACATGCCACCAGACAATGCCCTGGTTCCAGGTGCAGATAGTAGCCACCATGAAGGGCTTTCTTGCCTTTTGCAGCTATATAGGCACCAAGATGCGTCTTGTAAGGCGACTTGTCCTGTGAGAAACGCGTGTCACGATAGAAGCGATAGGTACAGTCCTTGACGCTGAGATGAGCTATCGAGGGGTCAAACTCAGCAATCATTCCGATAGCCTTAGCGATACCGTTTTCGAAGTCAGCCCTGATAGCCTCATACTCTCCCTTATGCTCCTGGAACCACGGTCTGTTGTTATTGGCAGCAACATCGCGCAGGAAGTTCAATATCCTCTTGGCATCCATTACTTCTTAGAATACTTGAATCAATTCGTCGGGGGTAAGCATCTGCTGCTCACCAGTTTCCATATTCTTCAGCGTAATCTGGCCTGCGTTAATCTCGTTCTCACCAGCAAGAGCGACGTAGGGTATCTGCTTCGCATTGGCATACGACATCTGCTTCTTCATCTTGGCAGCATCAGGATAAAGTTCTGCACGAATGCCACGAGCACGAACCTTATTGATGATAGGCAGGCAATAGACTGTCTCCTTTTCTCCGAAATTGATAAAGAGCACCTGGGTTGTCATCACAGAGTCCTTGGGATAAAGGTCCAATTGGTTAAGCACATCGTAGATGCGGTCAGCGCCAAACGAGATACCCACACCCGAGAGTCCAGGCATACCGAAAATTCCCGTCAGGTTATCGTAGCGACCACCACCTGTGATAGAACCTATCTGCACGTCGAGTGCCTTCACTTCGAAGATAGCACCCGTATAGTAGTTCAAGCCACGAGCCAGCGTCAAGTCGAGCTGAATCTCATTCTTCAGACCAACCGTTTTCAGCGTGTCCAATATGAAGCGGCTCTCCTCCACTCCCTTCAGTCCTGTCTCGCTTTCCTTCAGAACCTCAGCGATGGTATCAAGCTTCTCATCATTCGAACCTTCCAGCGAAATGATAGGCTGCAATTTCTGAATCTGCTCTTCCGTCAAGCCGTCCTCACGCAGCTCAGCATTCACATTGTCAATACCAATCTTATCCAGCTTGTCGATAGCTACGGTGATATCCACAATCTTGTCGGCAGCTCCAATCACCTCAGCAATACCTGACAATATCTTGCGGTTGTTGATTTTAATCTGTACACGGATGCCAAAGCGAGAGAATACGGTATCGACAATCTGCATCAGCTCCACCTCGTTGAGCAGCGAGTCAGAGCCTACGACATCGGCATCACACTGATAGAACTCACGATAGCGCCCTTTCTGCGGACGGTCAGCACGCCATACGGGCTGAATCTGATAACGCTTGAAAGGCAATTGCAGCTCCTCACGATGCATCACCACATAGCGGGCAAAGGGTACGGTGAGGTCGTAGCGAAGACCTTTCTCGCACATCTTCGAGGCGAGGTGCAGCGAGTTCCGCTCTTGCAGTTCCTCGTCGCTGACCTTAGCCAGACAGTCACCAGAGTTAAGCACCTTGAAGAGCAGTTTGTCACCCTCTTCACCATACTTTCCCATCAGCGTGCCGAGCGTCTCCATTGCAGGAGTCTCAATCTGCTGGAATCCATAGAGAGCATATACCTCACGAATGGTATTGAAAATATAGTTGCGCTTCGCCATCTCAATAGGACCGAAGTCGCGCGTTCCTTTAGGTATACTTGGTTTTTGTGCCATTTATTTGCGTACAATAGTTTGCGCACGGTCAGGACCGATGCTGATAATCTTGATAGGAGTCTCAAGCTCTTTCTCCAGGAACTTGATATAGTCGCTGAACTGCTTGGGGAACTGGTCCTCAGAGGTGAACTGCGTCATATCCGTCTTCCAACCTGGCAGTTCTTCATAGACGGGTTCAATACCCTTCTCAATGTCGTAGGGGAAATCGCGCGTCTCTACGCCATTCACCTTATAGGCGGTACAAGCCTTGATGGTATCGAAGCCATCCAGCACGTCACTCTTCATCATGATGAGCTGGGTGACGCCATTCACCATGATGGAATAGCGCAGGGCTACGAGGTCAATCCAACCGCAACGACGCTCACGACCTGTAACAGCACCATACTCGTGACCCAGGTCGCGAATCTTCTTGCCAGTCTCGTCGAACAACTCTGTCGGGAAAGGACCTGCACCTACACGTGTGCAGTAGGCTTTCATGATACCAAACACTTCGCCAATCTTGTTGGGACCAATACCCAAACCCGTGCAGGCACCAGCGCAGATGGTGTTTGAAGAGGTGACAAAGGGATAGCTGCCGAAGTCTACATCGAGCATCGTACCCTGGGCACCCTCACACAGCACGCTCTTGCCAGCACGCAGCGTCTTGTTAATCTCATGCTCTGAGTCTACCAGTTGGAACTGGCGCAGATACTCGATACCCTTGAGCCACTTCTGTTCTACCTCGTCGATGTTATAGTCAAAGTTCAGCGACTTCAGTATAGCTTCGTGGCGAGCCTTATGGGCTGCATATTTCTCATCGAAGCCGTCAAGGATGTCACCCACACGCAGACCGTTACGGCTTATCTTGTCTGTGTAGGTAGGACCAATACCCTTGCCTGTCGTGCCTACCTTGTTCTTACCTTTCTGAGCCTCGTAGGCAGCATCCAGTACACGATGGGTGGGCATTATCAGGTGAGCCTTCTTCGAGATATGCAGGCGTGTCTTCAGTTCATGACCGCTGGCCTCCAAAGCCATTGCCTCCTCCATGAAGAGGTCGGGAGCCAAGACCACACCATTACCAATAATGTTCACCTTGCCACCCTGGAAGATACCAGAGGGAATGGAGCGAAGCACATACTTCTGACCTTCAAACTCCAAAGTGTGACCAGCATTAGGGCCACCCTGAAAACGAGCAATCACATCGTACTGAGGAGTCAGCACGTCGACTACTTTTCCTTTTCCTTCATCGCCCCACTGCAATCCCAGCAGGACATCCACTTTACCTTGATTCATTTCTTATTATTACTTTTTGGTTTCTTACTCTCTTCAAATTTCGACAGCCTCGTCATCTTCGCCTGACAGGTGCTACATACTCCATAGATATAAAGCGAGAATCCGTCCTTACGGAAGCGCTTGGTGCGCACATTCTGTACTGCTTCTATCAGAAGTGGGCTCTTCAGCTCAGTCACCTTGCCACAGATGGTACATACCTGATGGCTATGACTATTGTTATCATAGCACGCCTCATAACGAGTTGTCGACTGTACACGATGACGCACCACCAGGCGTAGTTCCATGAATAGCTTCAACGTGTTGTAGAGTGTTGCCCTGCTGACAGGGAAATTGTACTCTTTGATTAGCTTCTCGCTCAGCTCGTCAAGCGTGAAATGACCTGAAATGGAATATACCGCATTAAGTATGGTAAACCGTTCAGGCGTCTTCCTTAGTTTGTTGAGCTCTAAGTAGCTCGTCAAGATTTGCTTGACTGTTTCCTTGACACTTTCTTTCATCTTATGTGGTTAAACTGGTTAAAAACCGCACAAAGTTACGAAAAAGTGAGCAAAATGCAAAATAAAAAGTGTTTTTCTTTGCATTTTCGAACGAAAGTAACTTCTGCAAGGCAAAAATTACGAATTATTCTTCAGAAACAGGCAATATTTAAATAAAGTCTAAATTAATCGTCTTCAGCGCACTTTTTGCCATTCGCTCGTAAACGAGACCTAATTCTGCGAAGCGAATAACACTTTGCATCGCTGCTTTACAAACGGCAGGATATGGCCCTTGCAGGGCTGAAAGTACTTGGTCCAGATACTCATTGATGCCACGTTCATTGGGCTCTTGTCCATTCATAAACAATCGGGAAAGGACGTGGAATCCACAAAGCTCTTCATACTCCCTTTCTGATGCTATCCACTGAAAGGCCTTCTCTGGTGCAAAGGGCAAGTGCTGCCATAGGTTAAATGCTACCTGCTCAGCTATCTCCTGCGAAGGCACCTGCTCCATCCAGATATCCACCACCTCAGGCAGCATCTTATCAGCAGGCATCGTCATCGTGGCCAGAATCTTACATTCGCGTACATTCTCCTTCCACAATGCAATAGCCAAGTCGTAGTTCTTGCCTATCTCGTCAGCCTTTTCACGCAGTCTTGGCAGCGTAGCACCCCAGTTAAGATGATAGTTCAGGCCCTTGTCACGCATCGACTGGGCTACTGCTCCATCCATCATCTGACGGAACGACTGCTTGATTTCCTTGACTTGCTCTTGTGTGGTCATATCAATGTGGCATATTCCGTACTATACCGCAACATCTGGTGAGCATAACTCTCTGAATAATCCAGTTGGATATCAGCAATCTCCCCATGGGCATCCAGCACGGGTCGCATCACAGGGTTGATGAAACCTTTATAAGGTGCCAGATTCAAGCGCTTGTAACGTTCCAATATCTCCTTGTGCAAATCGGCATCTACCTTGACAGCATATTGTTCCACCAACTGACGTGCAGCCTCGAAGTCGCCCTCACTCTTGATGCGTTGTATTTCAGCCAAGAGACGGGCAAACAACTGTCGTAATGCCTGATAGTCAGTAATTCGGACATACGTCTTACCCTCACGCTTTACCCATTGGATGACATCACCTTGTGCAAAGCACCAATGGGCAATGAGTGCCCTGTTGCGCATGTGTGCCTCCTCTATCTGGTTGCCAGGTTGAATACGAATCAGCTGGGTCATCAGACCGTTCATGATGTAGGTGTAATAGTGTGACTTATACGCCTCGCCGTCAGGCAAAAGGCCAAGTTCAACAAGTTTCTTATCAGCAATATAATACAAGCCGAAGAGGTCTGCACGCGCTTCCTCAATGGTATTGCCGTAGGCCTTCAGCGCATCAGGGTCGGTGCCAGGCAACAATTGTCCACTTCCGTGTCCCAAACACTCATGCAGGTCCGTATGCAGGTCGTCGCACAAGTCGCCATACTTTTCTATCATGGCCAGTGTCTCGTCGTCAATGACAAACTCTTCCTTGAAGCCATTGCCATGAGCAGCCTTGTTATAGGCATCGGTGATGTTTGAGATTGTTATACTCTTGCTTCCGTATTGACTACGAATCCAGTCAGCATTAGGCAGATTGATACCAATGGCTGTGGCGGGATATTCATCCCCCCCTAACATCGCGGCACAAATGGCATTAGCCGTAACACCCTTCACCACAGGTTTGCGGAATCGGGGGTCCACAGGCGAGTGGTCTTCAAACCATTGGGCATTCGTACTGATGGTCTGCGTACGTTTCGTGGCTTCTAAGTCCTTATACTCTACAAGACCTTCCCACGAGCCTTTCAGTCCTAAGGGGTCTCCATAAACCTCAATGAATCCATTGATAAAGTCAATGCGTCCTTCATGCTCCGACACCCACTCGATGCAGTAGTCGTTAAACACCTTAAGACTGCCTGTTTCGTAATATTTTACGAGCAACTTGACAACATTTCTTTGGTGCTCATTTTCAGCAACTTCAAGCGCTTTGTTCAACCAATAGATAATATTCCTGATAGCCTGACCATAACGGCCATTGGCAGACCAGACTTCCTCTTCTACCCTTCCCTCTTTCTTGACCAGCGTACTATTCAGTCCGTAGGAGACAGGTTGTGCTTCGTCTTTGGCCGCATCCTTTTGCTGCTGGTAGAAAAGTTCCGCTTCCTGCTGGGTTACTCCATCGTAGAAGTTGCATGCTGAGGTCTTAATCAAATCTTCGCCATCAGCTTTATTCACCCGCTTGGGTAGCAAGTTCTCATCGAAGATGACAGGAAACAGTTCGTCACAAAGTTGTTCTACGGTCTCACCTGCGTGCAAGGGAAGTTTGGAAGCATCCGTACTCAACAACGCCTCATGCAAAAACTCCTGGCTGAAATCAGGCTTGAACTTCTCTGAACCATAGTGGTGATAGATGCCACTTGAGAACCATACCCGCTTCAAGTAAACTTCTAACGCCTGGAAATCAGCCGTATCGTGAGGAATCGTCACGTTGGTATATACAGCCTCCAGCATCTTACGGATACGGAGATTATATCGCCCAAACTGGTCGAAAGTGATGTCTCGTCCATACAGGGTCGCTTTCGACAGGTAATAAACCAGCCTCTTCTGTAATAAAGTTAATTGCTCAAACCCGTTTAAACGGTATCTGAGCAATTGAATGTCAGCGAAACGCTCATCAGAGTAATTCATCATGTCACGAACGCTTCTTTTCCTTCTTCACCTTCTCTGATGGGTGTTGCTCAAGATGACGTAGGCGATACTCACGTGGTGTCGTGTTCATCAGTTTGTAGAACGAAGCGTAGAACGACTGGCGATTAGCGAAGCCTACCATGTCGCTCACTTCCTCCATACGCAGCTTCTGATACCTGCGGTCTACAAGTATCGTCATAGCCTCCTCTATCCTGAACTTGTTGACAAAAGAAGTGTAGTTCATGTGGAAGCGGACATTAACCACTGCTGAGATGTAACGTGTGTTTGTTCCTAAATCTTCGGCTAGTTTTTTGGCTGAATAATCCTTATCCTTATACTTCTTCTGCATGACGATGATGTCCAGGATCTTTTCTTTCATCTCATCCATCAGCGTTGGATTAACAAGGCTTCTATACGTAGCCTTTTTCTCTTTTTTCTCGGTAATGTTGTACTTAGCCATAACCCTGTGAACGTATTTATACATTTATTCTCTGCAAAGATACAAAAAAATTTGATACGATTGTCAGTTTTCTCCAAAAAAATAACTAATTTTGTGCAAAAATCTGCGAAATGGACACAAAAAGTATTCTAAAACAATATTTTGGCTATGATTCTTTCCGTCAAAACCAGGAAGAAATCATCAATACCGTATTGTATGGAAAGGATTGTGTGGTCTTGATGCCGACGGGTGGCGGCAAGAGCATCTGCTATCAGATTCCAGCTATTGCCTTGCCAGGAACAACCATTGTCGTGTCTCCCCTTATCAGTCTGATGAAAGACCAGGTAGAGACCCTGCGTGCCAATGGCATTGAGGCAGAGGCTTTAAATAGCGGCAATGAGTTCAGTCAGGACACCATCATCCGTAGGAAATGCATGGATGGCACGCTGAAACTGCTTTATATCTCACCTGAAAAACTACTGACAGAAATTCCTTATCTGTTGAAACATATCAAAGTATCACTCTTTGCCATCGACGAAGCCCATTGTATTAGCCAGTGGGGTCACGATTTCCGTCCTGAATACACCCAGTTGGATGTCCTCCATCGCGAATTCCCAGATGTCCCCATTATGGCGCTGACGGCTACTGCCGACAAGGTGACGCGTCAGGACATCGTCAAACAGTTGGGTCTGAAGGATGCCCGTTTCTTTATTTCCAGCTTCGACCGCCCCAACCTTAGCCTGACCGTCAAGCGTGGCTATACCACCAAGGAGAAAGACCAGTATATCCTGAACTTCATCAAGGCACGCCCCTTGGATTGCGGCATCGTCTATTGTCTGAGCAGGAAGAATACGGAGAAAATGGCTGAGTACCTGCAAAAGCACGGTATCAAAGCAGCCATTTACCATGCAGGACTCACACAGGCTGAGCGCAACCAGGCTCAGGAGATGTTCAAACAGGACGACATCCAGGTGGTTTGTGCCACTATCGCCTTTGGTATGGGCATCGACAAGAGCAATGTCCGCTGGGTTATCCATTACAACATGCCTAAGAGCATCGAGAGTTTCTATCAGGAGATAGGACGTGCCGGACGCGACGGGGCACCTGCCGACACCGTGTTGTTCTATTCGCTGGGTGACATTATCCAGTTAGAACAGTTTGCCAAGGAGAGTGGCCAGCAAGAGCTGAACAAGGACAAACTTCGCCAGATGCGCGAATATGCGGAATCAGGCGTTTGCAGGCGACGTATCCTGCTCAACTATTTTGGCGAGCAGATGGACCACGATTGCGACAATTGCGACGTCTGTGAGAATCCACCCAAGCGTTTCGACGGCACCCGTTATATCCAAATGGCATTGAGTGCTGCAAAGCGTGCTGACGAGCAGATTCGCACCTCGACGATTATCGAGATTCTGAAGGGCATCCCCTCGCCTACCGTCAGGCGCATGGGCTATGACCACCTTAAGACCTTTGGTGTAGGCAAAGAGCTCTCTACCAACGACTGGCAGGACTATATGTTGCAGATGCTTCAGATGGGATTCATCGAGATTCTCTACGACCAGAAGAATATTGTACGTATTACCCCCAGCGGACTTGATGTGCTCTATGGACGCAAGACGGCAGAGCTTTGCGTGATAGACCGCAGCGTGAAAGAAGGCCACACGCGCAAGAAGCGTTTCCATCTGGAGATACCGCCTATCACCATCCCAGGCTTGCCTTCTACCTCTGGGACGGAAGACCCCAAACTGTTTGAGGCCTTGCGAACCCTTCGCCATCAATGTGCTGAGGAGGAAGGCTTCCCACCTTATATCGTGTTCAGCGACAAGGTGTTGCACGCTCTGGCCACCATCAAGCCCACCACTCTGGAGCAGTTTGGTTTCATCTCCGGCATTGGCGAACACAAGAAGCAGAAATATGGGAAACGTTTCGTGGCGCTGATTCAGAAGTTCCTATAAGTCTTTCAACTGAATCTCGCGCGCATCACGCAGGAAATTGCTACGCAGGGTGATAGCCTTGACCCATTCGTCGGTGAACAGCTCGCTGACGTCTAAGTCGATTTTCCACTTACCCTGCGACTCCAGCCGGTCCATCATCACACCCAGCGACAGATTGCTCAGGTCTTCAGCAGGCATGAAGCGTGATGTCTCGTCTTTCTCGTCTGTTGTGATTTCCACAATCAGCCCGGCTTCCGTCAAGTCGAACAGCAGTTCGTTGACGAAACGGATGGGGATGGTGGTCTGCTCTCTCAGTTCCAGCGCAGAGAGTGGTTTCTGTCCATTGGCAAACCTGCGACAGATACGGCTCATCAACAACGAAGCCAACATGATTTTGTAGCGATGGCTCACCTCGCCCGTATTGGCGTCGTAGTCGTAGTAGTCCAGATTCTGGTTCGTATAGCTGAGCTCAGCGCCAAACAGACAGATGGTCCATGATATCTGAAGCCACAGCATGAACAACGGCAATGCTGCAAACGAGCCGTAAATGGCGTTATAGCCCGACAGGAACATCTGCGCATGGATGTAGAAAATCTGCAAGCCCTGCATGGCGATACCTGCTAAGATACCAGGAATGACGGCACTCCTGAATTTCACATGGGTGTTGGGCATGAAGACATAGAGTGCGATGAACATACCCGACATCAGCACGTATGGCAACAGGTCTATCAGGAAACGGATTGTAGGTCCCAACAGGATGAAGTCGGGCATGGAGTCGGCTATCGTTGCCATGAAGATACTGATACCCGACGTGATGACGATGATGATGGGGAACACGAAGAACATGGCCAGATAGTCCGTAAACGTGCGGAAGATGCTACGGGGCTTCTTCACCTGCCATATCTCGTTGAAGGCATCCTCCACATTGCTGACCAGCATCAGCACCGTGTAGAGCATGAAAATCAAACCGA
>JAGAWQ010000079.1 GCA_017941345.1 Prevotella sp.
CTGCCCGTCATATCGGCCGTGATGCCAAAGGCGCCGAAGCCCACCTTGATGAGCGGGAACGCCCATCCCCAGGCGATGGCCGCCGTGAGGGCAAACACCACCACCCACGTCGGCCTCTGGAATATCGAAATCCGCTGCGTCATCACGTCCTATGCAAGTTTGCTTTTGAAAATCTTTTTTGCAAGTGCAAAGATACATAAAAAATCGAGAAAACCAAACGTTTCCCCGATTATTTTCTCACAAAAGCACCACCCAGACGAAAAGAAACGGAAGCCGATGACTTCCGTTTCTCTATTCTCATCTTTGGGGAACAGATCAAAGGCTCCAGATCTCTTGTCCTATTCACAAAACATCTGGCGCAGGACATCTTGTAGAGCGGTAACCTCATCAGAAGTGAGTGAGGATATACGGCTCTTCAATCGCCGTTTGTCTATGGTGCGAATCTGATCAGTTGCCATCTCACCGTCACGATTCATGATGCGACAAGCAACACGATAAGGATAGCCGTGGATAGCCGACGTAATAGGTACGATAATTACTGTGTCAAGATGGTCGTTAAGTTCTTTGGGGCTGACAATAACACACGGACGAATCTTCTGCATCTCAGCACCGACAGTAGGGTTTAGGTCTACCCAGTAAACTTCAAACTGGTTTACCATTTCCAGTCCTCCATCGCTTCGTCTTCGAAAACATCGGCTGCCATCAACTTGTCCTCCCCGTCGGCATGTGCCTGTTTAGCGGCTGCAGCCCATCCGATGCGGACAGTTGTATGGACATCCTTCTGCTGGGTAGTTACCAATCCCTTCACATACGCCAAGACCTTGGCCAGCAGCTTCTCGTTGTCGGCAATCTCACCCATGGCGCGGTATAGTTCCGCATTCAGTTGTAATGCTGTCATAATCTTAACACTTTTGTTTGACGCTGCAAAGATACGATTAAGTGAGTAAAAAACCAAATTTTATTTGAGTTTTTTCGTTTTCCTCCCCCATCCAGACACGAAGAAACGGAAGCCGATGACTTCCGTGTCTTTAAATTTATTTAAAGCCGTGTATATCCGTGCCTAAAAAAATTTGCATATCAGCGGTAGTAGCCGAGACGGACGAAGTGGCGGGGCTGGGCGAAGGGGCTCCAGGAGATGTGGAGCCAGGTGGAGCCCGTCAGCAGCTGATCGGTATAGGAGCTGGCCTTGAGGAAATCCACGAGGCGTTGGAACTGTCTCGGGTCGGCAGGGCGGATGTCGGCTGCCTGACCTCTCGTGTGCTGCGAATTGTCCACACCCCCGACGAGACGGTTCACCCTGCTGTTGCGGAAGCCCGAGTTCACGATGACCGGACCGACTATTGCGCGTGCCGGTTCGAGCAGCAGAAGGCAGCCATAAGCCATGTTCACCACGTCCTGCAGCGTCGGCTTGTTGTCGGGATACTTGGCGATGTTCAGGAACTCGTTCAAGCGAAAGTGCGGCGAGAGCAGGATCTCATCGGGCCTGTTCTGCTGGCTGAGCGCAGGCTCCAGGTTATTCGTTAGGTTTTTCATGATAGTGCTTTTTGATGATACGGAGATACTGATCGAGTCCGAAGATCGAGCCTGCGAGCAGGAACGACTGCGCCACATAGTAGAGCAGCCCTCCGGCCACGTCGTCGATGTGGACCACTTGGTAAGCCACCATCACGATGCTGCTCACAATGAGCAGCACCGCGCAGGCGTACTGAGAGATTTTAAAGCCTTTCTGGTTTTCCATGGCTTTGATGTTTTACCTTTTTACTTTTTTACCTTTTTACCTTTACATCATCGTGCCGCCGGCAGCTCCCAGCAACAGGGTGATGACATAACTGATCGCCTGAAGGATCATCTTTACCGTCTTGTTCATACGCTTTAATGTTTTAAATGGTAAATTACTAGGGTTATTTCCGCGGCCGAAACCGCCTCTCGATTACCCTACAAAGTTACAAAAAATAATCGAGAAAACCAAACGTTTCCCCGATTATTTTCTCACAAAAACACCACCCAGACGAAAAGAAACGGAAGCCGCTGACTTCCGTTTCTCTATTCTCATCTTTGGGGAACTGGCACCTATACCCAGGTGCCTCTTCCCCATGACTATTATGTCCTTGGATTATTCTTTGTTTTTGGATTCTTCGTATTCCATTTTTAATTCATCAACCAGATACTCGTCGCTGCGGCAATGCATATCGGCAACACCCTCGCTGATAAACTCGTATGTAGTGGAGTTATAAAAGAATGAAA
>JAGAWQ010000080.1 GCA_017941345.1 Prevotella sp.
AGAGGTATTCTGCTTGACTCCAAGACTGTCGCTGAAAGCTGCCATTGGCACATCCCATAGATAGACAGCATAGCCTGTTCCTTCCGTCTTGCCATCCTGATTGACATGGAAGACAACACCGATGGGTGTCTTTCCCTTGCTCTCTATATCAGAGAAGCGTACAATCTCGCCGTCGGTGCAGAGAATGTCACACGTCTTCATAGCCGTGTCGGGAAACTCGATATGCTCATCACATGAGGTCATAGTCGCTGCAATGCCGACTACGGCAAATGCAGCGTAGATAAAATGCAATATCTTCATCTTGATTACTGTTTGAGGGTTGGAATTTTGAAGCCGATGACGATTCCTTCACGGAAGAGGTCTTCATGGTCGGGAACCATCAGGTCACACTTGGCTTGAACATACAACACCCAACCTTTCCGTAGGGCGAAATTATGCTCATAGCCCAAATGGAAACCACCAAGGAACTTGTCGGTATTACTGCCGACACTGGCTCCGATACGGACATTGCCGTAATGGTTACGTCCACGTACCACACAGGGCTTATAGGCAGCACCTACGCCCCAAGTACGGTAGTTTTTCCAGAAGGAATCCGGGCAGATATGCCCACAGGAGGCACATTCGTCCCATTTGAGATAGCCATTGACGAAGTATTCCCACGCATTGTGGTACTTGGTCTCATGCTCCCATGACAGGGTGGCATCAAGGCCGTTCTCATAGAGGAGTCCAACGCCCAAGGTGATACGGTCACTGTGTGCCTGGGCAAAAGCAGAAGCGGACAGGCATACTGCCGCTACCATAGACAAGAGTATCTTCTTCATAGCTTATTCCTCCTTCAGCAATACAGAGTTAAACGAATCGGCATAGAGCACGTCCTCATAGTCGATATTGAGGGTGATGGCTCTGCCGCTAATCTGCTTCTCGGACAGTTCGATACTCAGCACCTTGTCATTCGGGAAGGTCATCTTCTTCAGGACAATGACATTGCGATAGCCATATTTGAACGTCTGGCTCTGGTCAAGGACAAAAGCCGGAGTGAGTTCTATCATCTGGGCATTGGTGGCCTTCGACTGTTTTTTGTCGGAGAGCTTCACACGCAGCTCGTCGATGTCAAAGCGTATATTGGTACGGTTCTCGATGGAAAAGTCTATGAAGAAGTATTCACCTACACTGTAGATGTTGTTCAGGCGCATGGTCATACGATGCTGTTTGGTGCTGACATTTCGGATGCGGGCAGTGGAGTTCCAGATGGCACGAGCATACTTTGCCATGTCCTCGGTGGACATACTGACAGAGGGATTGTTGTAGGCAATCTTCTCTTCCGGCAATATCTGCTTGTCGGTGACGGCCTCCTGAAGCCTGGTCGTATAAATGAGGGCGTACTGGGCACGGTAGCGTTCAGTAACGATGGTGACGATGGCAAGCACGTCACCGTCGGCATGTACGTCCGCACCTTCCTTGGGCTTCAGTCTAATGGTGTTGTTGATGGGCTGGTCGCCGACTACTTTGTCCGTACTGATGTCAACGAAACGGACGGGTTCAGAAGCCGTGATGACGGTTGTCACCTGTTCGTTGACCGTAAGCTGTTCCATCTCTTCATAGGTCTGCTGTGCCATGACAGGACTGGCAGACAGGGCACCCAACAGGAGTGCGCCAAGACTTTTGATTGTTCTCATACACATTGTAGTATTACTATTGTTACGTTATTTGTTCTTTGTCTCTTTGCCATTGATCAGATATACGAAGGTGCCGTATTTCAGCTTGGCAGAGTTCTTCTTGATTGACTTGCCGATGGCGTTGCTGGTCTTCTGGACGATATTGCTGATGGCTTGGTTTCCCCATTGCGTGAGGGCATTGCCTCCAGAGGTGTTTCCGCTCGTGAGGGTCGAAGTATTGCTCATGGCTCCAGACGCTACATCCTTGCTTGTCTCTCTGAAGCTGCTGCTCGGAACATAGAGCCCTTCCAGTCCGTCGGTATCATAGAGGGAGAGGTTGACTTTGATAAGCTCGTCATGAATCAGGATGCTCTTGACCGTTCCTTTGACTCGCTGTGAGCCGAAGCCACTCATCTGGGCATAGAGGTAAGTACCCTTGGGGACA
>JAGAWQ010000081.1 GCA_017941345.1 Prevotella sp.
GGCTTGCTCAGCGCAGGTATTGCTCATGAGATACAGAACCCGCTGAACTTCGTGATTAACTTCAGCAAGATGTCAGAGAAGCTGCTTAAAGACCTGACGGAAATCGTGGAGGATAACGAGGACAAGCTACCCCAGGAAGACCGTGAGGAGATTGACGACATCGTCAGCGATCTAAAGGAGAACATGAATAAAATCGTGGAGCATGGCGAACGTGCTATCAGCATTATTCAGGGCATTCTGCTCGTCTCCCGAGGCAAGGAGAACGAGTATCTCCCCACCGATGTCTGCCGGCTGGTCAAGGAGTATGTCCATCTGTCGTATCACGCCATGCGTGCCAACCACAAAGGGTTTAATATCACTATCCGCGAGAACTATCAGGACGCTATTCCTCAGACGATGGCTGTTCCTCAGGACCTGAGCCGTGCCGTATTGAACATCACCAATAACGCCTGCTACACGGTTTGGGAGAAGTCGCAACAGGCTGGTGCTGACTATGTGCCTACGCTCGATGTCAGCGTCACCGCTACCGATAGCACGATTACTATTATCATTGCCGACAACGGCATGGGCATGACCGATGATGTCAAACAGCGCCTGTATGAGAATTTCTTCACCACGAAGCCCGTCGGACAAGGTACCGGACTAGGTATGAGTATTACCCGCGATATTATTGAGACCAAGCATGGCGGACACCTCACTTTCGAATCAGAGGCTGGCAAGGGTACCCGTTTCGTCATCGAAATACCTATCAAGAAAAAATGAGAAAGATAATATATTCCCTCCTCTTCTGTGGCCTCGCCCTGAGTGCTTCGGCACAAGACACCGAAGGACAGCAGATTGGCGTATACCAACAAGCAGAGGATGACTATGATATCGGACGTATCGACACGGCCCGTGTTCAGCTGCTCAATAATATTAGTGATTTCCGCGGTAATGTCTTGCAAAGCGCCTACCGACTGTTGGCCCTTTGCAGTATAGCTTCCGACAACGACACCGAAGCTGAGGGATATGTCAAGAAATTGCTGGACGAGAATCCCTATTACAGTACCACACTCAACGACCCGCCCCGCTTCATCGATATGGTGGAGCGTATCAGGTCAGGACGAACGGCAACCATCACGACAGCTTCCAGCCAGTCTGAGACGCTGAGCGAGGTTCCTGTGCCTACCGTACTGATTACCGAGGAAATGATTCGCAACTGTGGTGGTCGTAACCTGCAGGAAGTATTGGCAGCCTATGTGCCAGGTATGCATATCGTCGACGGCAACGATGACATCAATATCGCCATGCGCGGTATCTACAGCAATGGTCAGGAGAAGATTCTCATCATGCTCAATGGTCACCGGCTGAACAGCTATGCCACGAATATCGGCGCTCCCGATTTCAGCATCTCGCTTGAAAAGTTGAAGCAGATAGAAGTGTTGCGCGGACCGGCTTCGTCACTTTATGGCGGTGTGGCACTTACAGCTGTTGTCAACCTCATCACCAAGCAGGGAGCTGACGTTGACGGCATCCAGGTAAAAGGTGCATACGGCAACTACGGCCAGGCCAATGGAAACATGCTGTTTGGTAAACGCTATTTTGATCTCGACCTCTTGATATGGGGTTCGATTTACCATGCCTCTGGCGAAAAGATGAATATTGAGCCGGAAGAAGACATCTACAATCATCGTACAACTGAAGTAGTAGTAGGGCGTATTGGCAAAAAACCATCCTACGACTTCGGAATCCAAATGAAATGGAAAGACTTGCAGTTCCTCTACGACACCCATTTCTCACAGATTGTAGCCCCCCTCACCATGAGTACCTTGGCTAAACCGTATCTCTACGATGACTATAAGACATACAACGGCATCAAGCCCAGCTTCGCCACCAAGTCGCATCATGCTGACCTCAGCTATCAGCGTAGTTTTGGCAAACTGAATCTGACGGGACGTCTGACATACGACAATAGCGACCTGACCCACTATCAGGTGATTTCCGAATATGAGTTTTCTGATTTCGGTCACTATCTTACTGACAACCCTTCCATTCTGGCTATCTTCGCACAAGACGGACTCTCCCGATACATCAACGGACAGGAACAGAACTACGGCGTCCAGCTGAAGGGTGATATCAGCTATATCAACACCAAAAGTCATAAGGGGTCACTCGCCTTCGGTGCTGAATTCAGTCACTTCCAGCTCGATGACGTACGCTATATGCTGGGCTACAACTATACCAGTTCCATCCCTGAAATATATAATATATCAGAATTGGGCAAGGGCAATGAGAACAGTTATAATGCCTTCCTACAGCTGAAGCACCAATGGGGACCTGTGATTCTGAATGCCGGTCTGCGCTATGACCATAAGAACCGAGGCTCCGCCAGCAGTATCAATGAGTTCTCGCCTCGTGTGGCACTCATTTTCTTACAGCCCAAGTGGAATGTAAAGCTGAGCTATTCAAAATCGTTTGTCGATGCGCCCTATCTCTACCGCAAGACCAACAGTTTCCTCATGACTTTCCAGTCAAACACAGATAACATCGACGAAGACCTGATGGCAGAGTCGCTCCATTCCTATCAGCTCACTTTTGCCGGCAATGAATGGATTCCAGGTCTGAACTTCGAGGTCAACGGATTCTACAACCGTGCAAAGAATATCATCATGACTCATATCATCGAATACCTTAACGAAGGAAACAACGAGGCTATGGGTGTCGAACTGATGGCCAACTATCGTCTACGCCGTTTTACTGCCGACTTTAACATGTCATGGATTCACACCATGAAAAAC
>JAGAWQ010000082.1 GCA_017941345.1 Prevotella sp.
CAAGTATCCTATTAAGGATAAGGACTTGTTTCTTAACCTCACCTTTGCTAAAGGGCGTGGCAAAGAGGCAGCTACACTTGAGACACATATTCAGATGATTGACATACAAATACCGCTCTCATGCGAGGAAACCTTCGGCTATACGCCCCTTAGCGATCTGCCAAGCTTCGAATACAATGCAGAAAAGGATATCACGAAGTATGGTGAGACAATGGCTCAGACCTACGTGACACTGAAGCCAATGCAGATGGGAATCTTCTTCCCGCAGGACGGACACGCACCCTGCATCGCCGAGGAGCCTGAGATCAAGAAAGCTATTTTCAAGGTAAAAGTAATGTAATAAAGCTATGGCTAAGAAAGAAACGACGGCTAAGAAGCCTGTAGCAAAGAAGGCTGCAGCCCCCAAGAAGACGACTGCAAAGAAAGCAGCGGCCCCGAAGAAGGCTGCTGCCAGGAAAGTAGAAAAGATAGTGGAACAGACGGAGCCCCAGCACATCGGACTGGTGCAGCACGACTCGTGGCTGGAGCCCTTTGAGGGAGCCATCCGCGGACGTCACGACCACGCCCTGTGGAAGCTCTCGCAGCTGACGCAGAACGGCAAGCGCACACTCTCAGACTTTGCCGACGGTCACCTGTATTTCGGTCTCCATAAACTCGCCAAGGGCTGGGTGTTCCGCGAGTGGGCACCGAATGCTACCGATATCTACCTGATCGGTGACTTCAACAACTGGACGGAGGACGAGAAGTATCGTTGCAAGCGCATCGAGGGTACGGGCAACTGGGAGCTGAAGCTCTCGGAGAAGGCCATCAAGCACGGCCAGTTGTACAAGATGAAGGTGAAGTGGAACGGCGGCGAGGGCGAGCGCATCCCAGCCTGGTGCCAGCGCGTGGTGCAGGACGACAACACGAAAATATTCTCCGCACAGGTGTGGAACCCCGAGCATTATGTCTGGAAGAAAAAGAGTTTCAAGCCGAAGAAGAACCCGCTGCTCATCTATGAGTGCCATGTGGGTATGGCACAGGATGCCGAGAAGGTAGGCTCCTACACAGAGTTCAAGGACAACATCCTGCCGCGTATTGCCAAGGACGGCTACAATGCCATCCAGGTGATGGCCATCCAGGAACATCCCTACTACGGCTCGTTCGGCTATCACGTGTCGAGCTTCTTCGCACCCAGCAGCCGCTTCGGTACACCCGAGGAGCTGAAGGCGATGATCGACGAGGCCCACCGTCTGGGTATCGCCGTGATTATGGATATCGTACACTCCCACGCCGTGAAGAACGAGGTGGAGGGTCTGGGCAACCTGGCAGGCGATCCCAATCAGTTCTTCTATCCCGGCGACCGTCACGAGCATCCCGCCTGGGACTCGCTCTGCTTCGACTACGGCAAGGACGACGTGATCCACTTCCTGCTCTCCAACTGCAAATACTGGCAGCAGGAGTTCCACTTCGACGGTTTCCGCTTCGACGGCGTGACCTCGATGCTTTACTATTCCCACGGACTCGGCGAGGCCTTCGGCGGCTACGGAGACTATTTCAACGGCCATGAGGACGACAATGCCATCTGCTACCTGACGCTGGCCAACTGCCTGATCCACGAGGTGAATCCCAATGCCATCACCATCGCCGAGGAGGTCTCGGGTATGCCGGGACTCGCTGCCAAGTTCGAGGATGGCGGCTACGGCTTCGACTACCGCATGGCCATGAACATCCCCGACTACTGGATTAAGACCATCAAGGAGGTGCGCGACGAGGATATCAACGTGACGAGCATCTTCTGGGAGGTGCGCAACCGTCGTCCCGACGAGAAGACCATCAGCTACTGCGAGAGCCACGACCAGGCACTCGTGGGCGACAAGACCATCATCTTCCGACTGATCGATGCCGATATGTACTGGCACTTCGCCAAGAAAGACGTGAACGACATCGCCCAGCGAGGCATCGCGCTCCACAAGATGATACGCCTTGTGACTGCTGGCTGTATCAACGGCGGCTACCTGAACTTCATGGGCAATGAGTTCGGACACCCCGAGTGGATCGACTTCCCCCGCGAAGGCAACGGCTGGAGCTACAAGTATGCCCGTCGCCAGTGGAACCTCGTCGATAACAAGGACCTCTGCTATCACTGGCTGGGCGACTTCGACCGGAAGATGCTTGAAGTCATCAAGAGCCAGAAGAACTTCCAGCAGACACCTGTCACAGAAATCTGGCACAACGAGGGTGACAAGATTCTCTGCTTCATGAGAGGCGATCTTGTGTTCGTGTTCAACTTCTCGCCGACACAGAGCTATACCGACTATGGATTCCTCGTGCCGACAGGTTCGTATGAGGTGGTGCTCAACACCGACTCGAAGGACTTTGGCGGTAACGGCTTTGCCGATGACTCGATGACCCATCTGACAAACTATGATCCACTCTATGTGAAAGATCATAAGGAGTGGCTGAAACTCTATATTCCAGCCCGTTCTGCCGTTGTATTGAAAAAGATATAGTATGAACTATAATCGCCCAATGAAAAACAATAGCACCATTACCATCCGTGTGATGTGTGCTATTGTTTTTGTGTGTTTCTCATTGCTATGGTTATATTGTTTCCAAGTTGATTTATTGGCTATGGCTCAGCACTTACTTAGTGGTGGGTTAACACAATATAA
>JAGAWQ010000021.1 GCA_017941345.1 Prevotella sp.
CGGGCGATGTCTATTTCGCAGGCACGTTTACGGACAATCCACTATTCAAGGAAGCATCGGAGCGTGGCGATGACTATAAGTTTCTGATGTATATTGACCGCTACATCGTCTATCGACACCAACTCAACATGACGATGTATCTTTCCAAAGCCTATTTAGAGCGGATACTGACCGACGAGTTCAAGCGGGCATTGGCCGAGGAGAGTGCTGAGCGCATCGTGGAACGCTTCGGCACCCACGTGCTGAAGAAGGCCTCAATGGGACTGAGCATCCTCTCGCTCTACCGCTCTGGCCTGAAAGCCAACACCCGTGATGAAGACCGCTTCACAGCAAGTATGTTCCGCCGTATGATGGAAGTCTATTACCCCATCTTCTGGGGCATCACCGACAGCAAGGCCACCAAGGGCGGTGCGCTGGCCGTTCAGTGTCATGGAGGCAACACTCAGCGGCTCGCGGCAGCCTTGGCTCGTTTCCCTCTGACGTTTGAGGTATCATCGGCAGGCATCGCCGATTGGTGGAATCAGTCAAGCGAAGAGAAGAGCGACCTTTCGCTGGCCCACCTACAAGACGACGACCTGATTCCCATCTACAAACTGATACCCGACGAGACCAAAAGGGCCGAGGTACAGCGTGCCGTAAAGGCGTATATCCACAGCCACCAGTTGAATTAACCAGAGCAGGAACTCATGAATACGATTTTGAGACTCGCCTTTGCGATGCTTGCTGCCTTCTCCCTCGCCTCTTGCAGCAGCGACGATGATGAAGAATTTCTGATGGACCAACTCGCGGGCACTTGGGAGCAAGTGTATGATGAAGGTGTTGTGGCTGAGGGGTATGTGCAGTACACGTTTACGCCTGGCAAGCCGGCTACAGGGGGTGAATGTACCATTCATGTGTATGATGTCTTTGCAGGCGACACGACATTTGTGCGTGACTATGCACTGACCGAGGACCGCCATCTGGCTATATACATCGGACAGTATGGCGGTACGCCCCCGGAAATCCAAGAGTATGATGTCCAAAAGCTTTCGGCAAAAACGATGACTTGGCATCTCACAAACTCGGATGTAGTTTTGAATTTCAAGAAAGTAAAATAAAAGGGACATGAAACATTTATTTACATTGCTATTGATAGCCTGTTCACTAACGGCGACGGCACAAGAAGAAAGAATCGACACGGTTATTCCTAAGTTTCTTTCCAACGGCTATTTCTTCCGTGAAATGCCTAAATTGCCCGACGGTGAGAAGTCCATCATGCGACTGAAAGACAAGGAGGGCAATAGTCTCGTCGTCATCAACGTCGATGCCACGCTGCCCAAGTCTCTTATCCGTCAGGCCATCCCGCGTGAGCAAGTCCACAATGCCGACCAGTTCCTGAACGGTCTGAACATGATGCACGAGATGGGCGAACTGACAAGGGCAAACGTGAAAGCCGACGGCACATTCTACTCGCCCAAGGCCGGTGAGCCGTTCCCGCAGTTCAATGAGAAGGATATGGACGGGCGCACATGGACGAACGACAGCATTCGAGGCCGCGTGATGGTGCTCAACCTGTGGTACTCCGGCTGCGGCCCCTGCCGTGCCGAGATGCCCGAACTCTCCACGTGGAAGGAGCAGTTGCCCAATGTGATGTTCTTCTCTGCCACCTACCACGATGCGGAGCTGGCCAAGCGTATTACCGACAAGCACCACTTCACGTGGACGCATCTCGTTGAGGCCAAGGACATGATGTCGTGGATTGGCACCGAGGGTTTCCCCTTCACCGTTGTGGTCGATAAGCAGGGCATCGTCCGCTATGCCGTCCACGGCACGAGCGAGGATAAACGTGCTGAGTTGCTGGCAAAGATTAAGGAGGCTGATGCAGAATAAGCCGCACACGCTGTCGGGCAAGTCGTGGATAAGGACCAGCACGGCAGGTTTCGAGGGCGACTGCAAAGGAGAAATAGAATGGGGGCCTATCTTTAAGAACCGGAAAGACTATCTGCTGACCGACATTATGGTCGCCATCGACAAGTGCGAGTACGAGGAATGCCTATTGAGTTTCAACTGTTACGAGGTTCGGGACAAGAAGTTTGTCAATGTACTGAACAAGCCCATCTACCTGCGAGTCACGCCAGCCGACAATGGCAAACAACTCAGCGTCACCCCTGTGGAGTCTGTCGTTCTGAAAGGCAAGAAGAAATACTGCGTCACTATCAGCGTCGTTGACATCAAGGGCAAAGGCAGGCTGTCTTTCCCCGCCAACTTCAAGAGCAGTTATGCCCGTCACAAAGTGAAAGGAAAAATGAAGAAAATTCCTGGCTGCCCGATGATTATCGTGAAGGGCCACGAGGTGGAATTGTAGATACTATATTTATCGGACTGCTATCATATAGCAGCTGCTTATCTCGAAATTCCTTGCTGGTACTTCTGTATTCGTCCATCGTATCTGCCATCAGCAATGTCGTGGACTTCATGGTCGGCACGTCTCAGTTCGTTAGCGTTGAACCTGCCCAAAGTGCTTGCCAGCCAGACAAACCAGTCTGCCACCTGCTTCAAGGTGGCACTGGCAAGGTCGGCAAACATCTTCAGGTATTGCTTGATGGCGTATGACTCGTTGTCCCAGAAAATGTCACCATGCTTGCCGCCTCGACCGCCGAAGCCTGAATAGGCAAAGTCCTGAATGGCTTTGATGCAAAACTGCAAGCCCTCGTCAATGCGGTAGATATATGCAGACATGGCAAAGAACATCGGGTCTTGCCAGTCGCCACGCTCCTTGATGGTGTAGAAGTCCCGCAGCTTCTTGTCGGCTTTCGCTGATAGTCCAGCAACTTCCTGTTTCTTGGCATCAATGGCATCATCAAGTGCCTGGGAGCGGTTCGTCTTATTCCTGATGTCAAGGTCGAGGCGGTTGCTGCGCTCTGCTTTCGTGCGGTTGGCACTTGTCAGATAGTCGTGCTCTTTCCACAAGTCTGCCATTTCTGTTTTTGCTGCCTCGACCTCTGCTTCCGCCTCCTCCTTCTCTGCAATGGCTTTCTTCGACTCTTCCTGTAGCTGTTTCTTCTTGCTTTCCTGCTTCAGGATGATGAAGTCGTTCCGTTCCAGATGGTCAATCCCTGTCTCTGACTTCTTCTGCCCTCGCTGCATGTCCAATGTCTCAGCTACCAAATCTTGGATGGCAGACATGTCCTCGGCATTCAACTTGAAGGACTTGCCCGTGTCGTGGTCCATCCAGTCCCAGATGATATGAGCATGGTAGTTCGGTTCCCATGATGCGGGGTCTTCGGTGGCTGGCTCCGCCGAGTTCTGTCGCGACTCGGCAATGTTCAAGCCTGCTTGACATTGCTCTCGCTGCTCCATCACTTCATAATGGCCTTCGTCCTTATGAATGTGTATCTGTATGGCTCTGATGCCCCACCTCTCGTGCACTCTTTTGACATAGCGCAAAAGGTCTTCCATCGTCGTGTCGGGCTTGATGTTCACCACACCTTCACGGATTGGGCTGCACCCCTGACGGACACGCTGCTTGCCTTTCTTGTCCGTAAACTTCACGTCCTTCTCCTGCATCGCCCTGCC
>JAGAWQ010000083.1 GCA_017941345.1 Prevotella sp.
AGCATTCATAGCCACATGAGCGGTATTGATCTCGGTAAACTGCTGAATACTATCAACGACCACAATATCGTTGTCGGAATAGCCAATCTGGATATCCTCATTGTTGGCCAATGTCTGAAATGTTACTTCTTCATGCTGTTTCATGTTGCAAAATTACTTATTATTTCCGAAATTCTTTGTTCTATTTGGTATTAGATATGGTTGTTTTGACATCTTGGTGTCGAATTGATAAAAGATGAGGTGAAATCGAACATGCCTGATAGCCGATTTTGGATTAATTTTGCAGCTATAACAAGTTATTTAATTATGAAGAAGGTATTATGGATGCTGCTATCAGTCATGTTACTGGGCAGTTCTTGCCAACAGCAAGGGGAAAAATCGAGCACGAAGGCTCCGACGAGAGTGAAGACTCAGGTGGTATCGCCAGGTATGGTGGATAATGCTCAGACTTATGTGGGTATGGTGGAAGAACGGGAGGCTACCGCTGTGAGCTTCACAGGCATGGGGATCATCAAGCGGATGCTGGTGAACGAAGGTCAGGCCGTAGGCAAGGGTCAGCTGATTGCGGAGATGGACGACACGCAGGCCCGCAACATATTGACTGGTGCAGAGGCACAGATGACGCAGGCTAACGATGCATTGGCGCGCTATAAGATGCTGCACGACAACGGATCACTGCCCGAGGTGAAGTGGGTGGAGATACAGAGCAAGGTGGCTCAGGCTAAATCACAATTAGAGGTGGCTCGGAAGAACTTGGCTGATTGCAGGCTGGTAGCGCCTGTCAGTGGTATCATTGGTAAGAAACTGATTGGTGCAGGTGAGACGGCCTTACCCTCACAGGCTGTTGTGAGTATCCTTGACATCTCAACGGTAAAGGTGAAAGTGGCAGTCCCTGAAGCAGAGGTTGGTGGTATCAATGCCAATACTCCAACGAATATCCATGTAGAAGCCATCAATGGAAGTTATCAGGGAGGCCAGATAGAGAAGGGGGTGCAGGCCGACGCCCTCACGCATACGTACGATATAAGAATTAATGTAGCGAATGGCAATCGGAAGCTTCTGCCAGGGATGGTAGCTAATGTGCGTTTTGTTTCAGATGGTTCTCAAGCCATTGGTAGCAAAATGATTCCAGTGACGGCCGTACAGAAGAAGGCTGATGGCAGTCTTTTTGTATGGACGGTTGGCAAGGACAGTACGGCTCATCGCTCTACCGTGACTATAGGTCAGACACAGGGCAATTATATATGCGTCATCGATGGCCTGAACATCGGTGACCGTGTTGCCACAGAGGGTTATCAGAAACTGAGTGAAGGAACCAAAGTGATTTATTAGGATGAAAAATGCAAATTGGCTCCGATGGCCATTGGAGCATTACTCGATATCATTGCTCATCGTTGGCATCTTGTTTGTGATGGGCATCTATGGCATGTATATCATGCCGAAGGACGAATTTCCACATGCCACCATCCGGCAGGGAGTGGTGGTGGCGGTCTATCCTGGCGCTACATCAGAAGAAGTGGAACAGCAGGTGGCTCGTCCTTTGGAGCGCTATCTTTTTACCTTTGGTGAGGTGAATCGTAATAAGACGACCACGCAGTCGCAGAACGGTATGTGTATCGTGATGGTGAAACTGAACGATGATGTGAACAACAAGGACGAGGTGTGGTCGAAGATTAAGCACGGTCTGAATGGTTTCAAAGCGCAGTTGCCCAGTGGTGTACTGGCCATCGTCGTGAACGATGACTTCGGCAACACCTCGGCACTGCTCATCGCCATCGAGAGTGACCAGCGCAGCTATCGCGAGCTGAAACAATACAGTGATGATCTGAGCGACCGCTTGCGTCGTATCCCATCGGTAGCAAACGTGAAACTCTTCGGCGAGCAGAAAGAGCAGATTAGTCTTTATATAGACCGTCAGCGCTTGCAGGCCTATGGTGTTGGTCAGCAGATGCTCTTTTCGCGCTTGCAGGCTCAGGGTGTCACTACGATGAGTGGCAGTATCAGCGACGATGACCAACAGATACCCATCCACGTGGAGGCACAGGAGAACAGCGAAGAGGAGATAGCCAATCAGATTGTCTTCTCTGACCCAGCAACAGGTAAGGTGGTACGTGTTCGCGATGTGGCTCGTGTGGTGCGTGAATATGAGCCTATGTCGAGTCGTATCGAGCAAGATGGTCATCCTTGTGTATTACTGTCGATGGAGATGACGCCAGGTAATAACGTGGTGCAGTACGGTCAGGAGGTGGATCAGGTATTGAAAGATTTCCGAGAGAACGAACTGCCCGACGACGTGAATGTCACCCGCATAGCTGATAAGCCCAAGGTGGTGGCGAAGAGTGTGAGCGACTTCCTGCGCGACCTGCTCATTTCGATGGCTATCATTATCCTGGTGATGATGGTACTGTTTCCCATCCGTTCGGCCATCGTGGCAGCTATCACCATCCCGCTGAGCACCTTTGTGAGTGTGGCGGTGATGTATATGATGGGTATCGAACTGAACATCGTGACACTGGCGGCACTGATTGTGGTGTTGGGAATGATAGTAGATAACTCGATTGTGGTCATTGATGGCTATCTGGAGTATCTGGGCAAAGGCTTTAAACCTTTTGATGCCGCCATAGAGTCGGCCCGCCAGTATTTTATGCCCATGCTCTTGGCCACTATCTGCATCTGTGCCATCTTCTATCCGTTCCTCATCACGATGAAGGGTATGTTCCACGACTGTCTGGAGGACTTTCCCGTCACGATTACCATCAACCTGATGGTGTCGCTGGTACTGGCTGTAACGGTAATCCCATTCCT
>JAGAWQ010000084.1 GCA_017941345.1 Prevotella sp.
TCATCGTCCCACCGTCATAGCACTCGTAGCTGCCCAGATGCACCACTACGACCAGCTGTTCCATCGGCAGACTGACCAGCTGGCCAGCAGTCGTTCACGCGAACAGACCATTTTCGACCGTTTCCTCCAACTGGTCACCCAACACTGTGCCGAGCATCATCAGATAGGCTACTATGCCGACCGTATGTGTCTCACCGAGCGCTACCTGAGCACCGTCATCCGCCAAACCAGCGGCACCACCGCCAAAGACTGGATTGACCGTGCCCTCATCACGCATATAAAAATAGAACTGCGCCACACGGACAAGCCGGCAGCACAGATTGCCGATGAGATGCATTTTGCCAATCCCTCATTCTTCTCAAAATACTTTCGTCGCCTCACCGGCATGACTCCCAGCGAGTATAAATCTATCAGTTGAGTAACTTTTGTATCGGAAAGTAGATTCTGCGTGGGCAAGTAGGATACATCTAATAGAAATCGCTCGATACGACAAAAAAACGTCAATATCCCAAATCCTCACCAACCAGTACGACAACATGACGGTTTCGGGGTGAGTTTCTGAGGAAGTGGACGTAATTGCAAATGGATTCTGCCGAATTACAGTTATGACATGTGCCGTGCGTCTGACAAGGTGTCTTGATGTCGAAACGGGCAGCATTGATGGGCGACGCCGTGCTTCTGGCTCTTGCAAAAGCAGCTTCTACTGTCTGAGCCACTTTGTTCAACCCAATCACGAAGATAACTTTTTTCGGTCCCCACGTAATAGCAGCCACCCGATTGCCGTTGCCGTCGATGTTCACAATCACTCCATCCTCCGAAATAGCATTGGCGCTGGTCAGATAGACATCCGTAGAGAAAGCCCTGAGATACATGGTCTGCTTCTCCTCGGCAGTCTCTACCAAATCGCGGTCAAGCACTTCCAGCGTGCCCCTGCGCTTCAAGGCGTCAGGAATACCCAGGTCGCGTACAGTCATCGTACCGCCCCAAGTCACGCTGCTACCATCAGCTATCAACTCCGATACCTTTTTCACCGCATCATCGCCCGTAGGACAATAGAAGCCCTCGATGTGGCGACGTTTCAAATTCTTGATGAGTGTCTGAGCCAGACGCTCGTTTCTTAGTTCCTTTGGTGTCATTTATATGATTTCCATTATAATTCATAAAGTATTGTAAAGTTGTGTGCAAAAATACGAAAAATCAAGCAAAAATGAGTATCTTTGCAAATAAATTTGCGAAAATGGGCTGCACCTCGGCATAAAAGAAGTATTGATGGCTTGGAAACTGAAATATCGCTGTAAGGCTTGCGGTTATGAAGCCGATGTGTATGACGGACGTGGTTTGTTCCGTCAGCAGATAACCGCCATGTCCTGCCCAGACTGTAAGACTATCCAGAATATTGTTGTGGGTGGCATCATAGCAGACGTAGCCCCTTCCTATCGAAGCGAGGTTGGCCGTCTGTGCTTACAATGTGGCAGCGATAAAATCAGGATATGGGATAAGAAAACCTGCCCAAAGTGTCAGGGAACTATGGAAGAAACAGACGAAAAGGAATTTTGGACGTGAAATGAAGTGGACTGTACTATCTGAGGACTTTTGCAGCGATGGGCATAGTTGGGGCGCAGTTTTATTTTCGTTCGGAGTATTATTCATTGCTTTCGGAGTAATTTTCGTTACTTTCGGAGTATTGCAGAATAACCTAAGGTTATCAATACAATGATTGAATATAGTAAATCGAAAAGATATATTGTTATCAGTTTTCATAAGCCTAATGAAGTAATGAATACTATTTCTAGAATGAAGGAAATGGAAGATTCCCTAAGCAGAAGTTTTGGAAAGCATTATATTAACCTGAGAGAATTTATGATAAATCATGGCCTAGCAGATGCTGGACTTAAGCCGACACAAGAGGACCGAGATTCTATGACCAAAGGACAAGTCCCACCCCAGATGATGACAGATGGATGTCATTTCACATCAAAAGGATACGAAGAAGTAGCAAAACTAGTTTTTGATAAAATAAAAGAGCTGGGATACTAATCAAACTTCGACTAAAATCCTATTACACACGGGAACAGGAACGGTGTGTTATGCAAATTCGGAGTCCGATGGCCTCGTCGCGGCTGAGAGTTCGTCTTTTATCCATTTTGTCAACTGTTTGGTTTCGTCAATCATTTCTTGGCAGGCCTGCGGAGTGAGCGTATTGTAAAGAGCCTCCTTGTCTTTAAAAACGAGAACAAACTTTACGGTAGATTATATCAGGGCAAGGACGACGGCTGTCAAGAGCGTCAGCAGGAAGACGACGACAGGGACGTAGCAATGGCGCATGTGGTAGACGGGGGGCGTGGTGAAGCGACAGTAGAAGAAGCGGTAGACACTCCAACCTACGAGTGCTCCCCAGAGGAGTCCGACGGTGATGTCGCCGGGATAGTGAACGCCCAAATAGAGACGCGTCCAGCAGTTGACCAGCGAATAGCAGACGAGGGCGATGACCAGCAGGCGGCGACGCATGAGCAACGAGAAGAAGAGGGCGATGCTGAACGTGTTGGCCGCATGGGCAGAGAAGAAGCCGTAATTGCCACCGCGATAGCCATTGACCACATCGACCAACGCACCAATCTCGGGGTCGTGGGTAGGACGCCAGCGAGCCACAAGGGGCTTGACAATGGTGTCGTCGATAGTTCCTGCCAAGAGCACACAGAGGCCTGCCGAGGCTAGCACAAGCAGCACCTCGCGGAGCCCACGGTTGGTCTTCAGCACGACGTAGAACAGAGCCAGATAGAGGGGTATCCACGTACGGGCATTGGTCAGCGTCATGATGACATAGTCGAGGAACACGGAGTCGCTGCCATTCAGCGCCAGCAACAGTTGTTTGTCGAAGTGTATCAGTTCTTCCATAGCTTAAATGATTTCAATCTCCTTGGTTTCCAGCCATCCTTCCTTACCGTCGGCCACGCGAATCTTCTTCCATCCACTCATCGAGCCATCGGTGATGTTGACCTTTGTGCCCTCGTGGAGGATGAAGAGGTCGGTACCGCTCTTTGAAGGCGTGCTCTTCACATTGACGGCGGCGCGCATGATGACGGCTCCCGTACGATGAATCAGGGCTCGCTTCTGTTGCCAAGCCAAGAGGTTGCTGACCAGGAACACGAGCACGAAGAACAAGCCTCCGAAAAATCCCACCTTGCGCAGCCACACGGCATTGGCAAAGAGATAGGCCAGCGCCAGCAAGATAGCACCCACGAGAGCGATAAGCGCCATGCGGGCCCAGGCGTCGACACTCTGCATGTTGACCAGCGAGCGATACCAGGTGACAAAGAACATCTCCGACTCAGGCACAATCTTGTCGATGGTCTTCGAACGCGCCATCTGCAAGTTGAAGCGGATATCGCCGTCGCCCGGTGAGAGCAGCAACGCACGCTCGTAGTTGAGCACGGCCTGTGTCATATTGTCCATGCGGTAGTAGGCATTGCCGAGGTTGTAGTAGAGGTCGGCAGAAACGCCATGCTTGAGAAGCTGCTCGTAGAGTTCGGCAGCCTTCTGGTAGTGTTCGTTGGTATAGGCACTGTCGGCATCGGCCTTTGTCACGGCATGAACACTCAGCGGCAGGAGCAGCAGGAGCAACAGCACGGCAGCCGACTGGGGTGTGCGACTCTTCTTCATCGTGGTAGCAATCTGTGTAATAGCTGTCATGGCAGCTTCGTAAACCTTATTCATATTTCCCGTAGCATCGCCAGGGGCATAGCGAGCGAACTCACACTCGTCGAGTGCTCCCAGGAACTGCTGGATAGTCTCTTCAGACACATGATGCGAGGAGAGCTGCTGACTGATATTCTCGCGCGATAGCTGTTCGACGGGCATGTTCAACTTGTCGCCCACATAACCCCAGAGGGCACGCAGCACCTCGTCGTAGAACTCGCCCTGCTTGCTTGCCGACATCAGTTTGGCTGCCTTCTTCAGACGCTTGGTAGCAACCTTGTTGGCTTTGCCTGCACGCTGCTTCACCACATTGGCATTCTCGATAGCTCTGCGACGGAAGATGACAAAGAGCGACACGAAGCCTAACAACAGAACGGCCAGCGTAATCCAATACTCGGTAGAACCAAAGAAATAGTCGCCCACAGCACGCTGACGCGTAGAACCCGTATGGATGAAGTGGATATCGCTATTGAGCAGCTTGACATCCTCCTGGCCATTGAACGCGGCTACCGTTCCCGTGCCGTCACCCTTGTCGACATGCAGTTTGAATTCTTCTGTCTTCATGGTTTTATACGCACCCGCACGAGTATCGAAATAGGTATATTCGATGGGTGGAATCTCGTAGTCGCCTTGATGACGCGGAACAGCCAGGAAGTCGTAAATGATAGAGCCCTCCAGTCCCTGCGTCGTCAGCTTGGTATTATCGGTCACCTTGGCATCGTAGCTGTCGAAATCCTTGGGGAACTTGACAACGGGCTGCTTGAGCAGCTTCATGTTACCCACGCCGCTGACGATGACACGCAACTTGACGGGGTCGTTGGCCTTGACCTGTGTGTGGTCGAGTGTGGCTGAGACATTGAACTGCCCCACTCCGCCCGAGAAATTAGCAGGACGCTGGGGCAGCGGGTCAACCTGAATAGTTATACCGGGAGCCTTGATTTGCTTCTTCACCTCGATGTAGCCGGAGCCGCCGTTGAAGAACGCCTCGAAGGGGTCGATGTTACGATTCTGCTGAACCACCAGTCCTTCGTAAGTGATGCTGGGAATCTCGAGCTTTCCCGTGGCCTGAGGGAACATGACATACTGCTGCCAGGTGACGGTCTTATAGGCGCGTCCGTTAAGGGTCTCCACCTTAAACGTCTTCTCGTTAGGCAGGGGCACCTCGCGGGTGTAGAAGCTCTTCAGGTCAGCCATCTTACCGTTCAACTGTGTCAGACCCACCAGCGTATAGACCTTATAAGTCAGCAGGATAGCCTCCTGCTCGCGGACATGCTGCTTCGAGGCACTGACCTTGATGAAAAGGTCGGAACCCGAGATGGAAGAACCCGCCGCACGAATCTCCTCGCCCTGACGCGACTGCCGGCGACCGCCCTGCGACGACTGCGCCTGTCCGCTGACCTTGATGGTGACCTCGTTCGACTGTATAGTCTTTCCACCCACCTGAGCCTGAGCAGCAGGAATGGTGAACGAGCCGTTCTTCTTGGCCATCAGGATATACGTATAGGTGACGGACGACGAGCTGGACATGTGGCCGTTGACCAGCTGATAGCTCGACTGTGTCGATGTGCTGGGGCCCATCAGAACATCAAACTCCTCAGGGATATTTCCCGCACGGAAGTTCTTTACATCGTCAGTATTCACGGTATATGACAGTCGGAACTGCTCGCCTGCCGCTACTTGCGAAGGTGCACGGCCAGTTATCTGCTGAGCAGATAAAGTGAAAAATGAGAAATGAGAAATGAGAAATGCCAACAGCAGTCTCATTACCCACTCATTGATTCTTCTTTCACCTACGTGATATACCTTTATATACATTTCTTCATTTTTCATTATCATTTCTCACTTCGAAGTTATTACCAATTTTTCTCCAGACGACGACGCTGCGACTGCTGCATGGCTTTCTTCATGCGCTCCTGCGTCTGCTTCTCTTCCTGCATGGCGGCATTGAGCATCTGCTCGGCATTCTCACGACTCATCTGCTGCTTCTGTTGCTGTTGCTGCTGCTGGTCTTTCTTGTCCTGATTCTGCTTCTGCTGGTCCTGTTTGTCCTTCTGCTGGTCTTGCTTGTCTTTGTCGTCTTTGTTCTTATCTTGATCTTGCTGGTTTTGCTGGTTTTGCTGATTTTGCTGCTGATTCTTCTGCTGACGCTTGCAGAGTTCCAGGTTGTAACGCGTCTCATCGTCGGCAGGATTGTTGCGCAGCGACTCCTTATAGGCCTCGATAGCCTGACCGTACTGCTTCTGTCCCTGCAACAGCACACCTATATTATGATAGGCCTGCGACTTGCGGATGGGGTTGGTCTCCAGTTTGGCAGCCTGGTCGAACTGGGCAGCAGCTGCAGAGTCCTTTCGCTGTCCCAGCAGGGCATTTCCCAGATTGTAGAGCGCCTGTGCATTACGCGGATTCTTCTCGACAGCCTTGCGATACGACACTTCTGCTTCAGCATAGTTGCCTGCGCGGAACTGCTTGTTGCCCTGACGCACCAACTGGCGGTCGGTTTGAGCATCAGCGGTTAGGGGTAAGAGGTAAGAGGTTAGAGATATGAACATGAACATGATTAGGCGGGCATGAGCTGTTCGCTCACCTCTTTTAAACAACGAAATGTTGCGCAATAGCGGGTTCTTGATATCGAGGATGCATATCTCGATGATAATGAGCAGCAGGGCGAGGATGCCTACAGCTTGGAACTGCTCGTCATAATCGCTGTAGACGGTGCTCTCTATCTCTTTCTTCGCCAGCTTGTCGAGCTCTTGGTCAAGCTGGTCCTGAGCATTGCTGTTGTTCTCGACATGGATATAAGCACCGCCGCCAGCCTGGGCTATCTGGCGACACATCTCCTCGTTAAGACCGGTCATGACAGTCTGCCCCGTGTTGTCTTTCATATAGTCGCCATTGCCTATGGGAATGGGGGCTCCCTTTGGCGAACCGACGCCTAACACATAGACGCGCATGCCCTTGTCCTTGGCATCAGCAGCGGCTTCCATCACCCCGCCCTCGTGGTCTTCGCCGTCAGTAATAACGATGATAGCCTTACCCACACCTTCCTGTTGGGTAAAACTGTTGCTGGCCATCGAGATGGCTTTGGCGATATCGGTTCCTTGTGTGGCTATCATCGCAGGCGAGATGCTGGACAGGAACATCTTGGCTGACACGTAGTCGCTGGTAATGGGCAACTGGATGAACGCATCGCCCGCAAAGACAATGAGTCCTATCTTGTCGTTGGTGAAGTGGTCGACCAAGTTCTCGACCATCATCTTCGAACGGTCCAGACGGCTTGGCGCCACATCCTCGGCCAGCATCGAGTTACTGATGTCCAGCGCGATAATGGTCTCTATACCCGTACGCTTCTCACGGTTAATCTTGGTGCCAAACTGCGGACGGGCTATCATGACGATAAGCAGCGCCAGCGCGGTGAGCAGCAACGAGAATTTGACCAGCGGACGGAAACGCGAAACGTCGGGCATCAGCTGGCGCACCAGGTCGCGGTCGCCAAACTTGCGTAGACGGCGTTTCTGCTGACGAATGAGCAGGAAGCGTAATACCGCCAGAAGGGGTATCAGCGCCAGTGCATACAGATATATAGGGTCTTCGAATCTAAACATGACTATGGTAGTTTTCTGAATACGGTTATACGCAGCAACATCTCGAGCAGCAACAGCAGGGCTGCAGCAATGGCATACGGCTGATAGGCCTCATAGCGCTTGCTGAACTGCTTGACATTGAGTTTTGATTTCTCCAGCTTGTCAATCTCCTTGTATATCTGTCGCAGCTCCTGGTTGTTCGTAGCGCGATAGAAGTCACCGTCGGTAGCCGAGGCTATCTCGCTCAGCGTCTTGGTGTCAATCTCGACGGGGATGTTGACATACTGGATTCCCCCGGCTACTGACATCGGGTACGGAGCTACCTTGTTGGTTCCGACGCCGATAGTGTACACGCGGATGCCAAAACTCTTGGCTATCTCGGCTGCCGTCATGGGCGACAGGTCGCCACGGTTGTTAGAGCCGTCGGTCAACAGGATGACAACCTTGCTCTTGGCCTTCGAGTCCTTCAGGCGCGACACGGCGTTGGCCAGTCCCATACCAATAGCAGTACCGTCCTCAATCAATCCGCGCTGGGCAATATCAGTACGCACGTTATGCAACAGGTTGAGCAACGAGGCATGGTCAGTCGTCATAGGACACTGGGTGAAAGCCTCGCCGGCAAATATCGACAGTCCGATGTTATCGTCAGGGCGGCCAATGATAAAGTCGGCAGCCACCTGCTTGGCAGCTTCCATGCGGTTGGGCTTCAGGTCTTCAGCCAGCATCGACGTCGAAACGTCCATAGCCAACATGATGTCGATACCCTCCATCGTCTTGTTTTTCCATGAGTTCTGCGTCTGCGGACGAGCCAGCACCAGTACCAGCAGCACGAAAACAGCCAGTCGCAACAGCAGTTGCAGCGGCATGAGCCGTACTTTCCATGAGCGGGGTGCAAAGCGATAAGCAAAAGTATCGCTCATGCGCATAGTAGGCTCGCTTTTCTTCCTGTACATCAGGTACCAAACGAGGTACGGGATGATGAGGACAAGCAGAAACAGATATTCTTTATTGGCAAATTCCATTCTCTAATACATTAATATATCAACAACTGATAGATGTTGTAGACCACGAGACAGAACAAGGCGGCAGCGACGGCTATCAAGAGCCAGATGCCACCCTTCAGCACACGACGCTGGTGCTGCGAACGCTGGTCTTCAGCGGAGAGTTCAGGCTTCTGCACCTCCTCGGTAGGCTGGTTCTCGAGCTTCGTCTGGTTGATAAAGTCGATGGCATTCACCAGGTTGGCGTCGTTCTCGTTAATCATCGTTGAATACTTGGCAAACTTCACGAGGTCGGCAGTCATGAAGAGCTGGCGCAACTCACTCAGACTCTGCTGGTCGCCAGCAGCGGTGAGGCGCTCTATAATCTCCGAACTGGTCATCTCCATGGCAGAGAATCCATAGCGTTCCTCTATATATTTACGCAGCGTGTCGGTCAGCTTCGTGTAGTACTCCTTCTGGTTCTCTGACGTAACCATCTTGTCGGCCTTGATTTGCTCTATCTCCTGCATGGCCTTCTGGTGAGGCAGCAGACGCTTCACAATCTTAATGCGGGCAATGATAGGCTTATTATCGCGCAGACGAAGATACAGATAGTAGGCGACAGCCAGCACAACCAGCATCAGCACGCTGAGCCAGAACGACAGCGACCAGTCGCTCCACTGGAAGGGATTGTCCTGCACATCCTTTGGACCATAGAACTTGTCGAGTTTCGTGGTGTCGACTTCCATCTCGACCACCTTCAGCGCCAGACTTTTCGTCTCCAGTTCCTTGCCATTGACCTTCACCTTAAAGGGAGGAAGGTAGTAGAGATTGCCATCGAAGGAGGTCAGCGTGACCACCATCACATTAGGTTCGGAATGCTGAGTAGCAATCACCTCAACGCCAGCAACAACCTGCTGACGGGGTTGCAGCGTAGGCCATTCCACCTTATCCTGTTCGCCGGCATGCACACTCAGCGTGACCTGTGCCTGCTCGCCAATCATGATTTCAATAGGGTCAATCTTTGCTTCAATGCCCGCCTGAGCAAAACTTGTTAAAGCGCTGACTATTAGAGTTATGAGTATGGCTGTTCGTTTCATTAGCTCCTCCGTTTAAACAACATCAGCAACGACTTCACATAGTCTTCATTAGTAGCTATCGAGACCAGGTCGACATTGCTCTTATTCATCGTTTCAACCAACTGCTTCTGACGACTATACCAGTACTGCTCGTGAGCCTGGCGAAGTCGGCGGCTACCAGTGTCGATATACTGTTCGTGGCCCGTCTCTGCATCTACCACGCGCATCAGTCCTACATCAGGCAGTTGACGTTGCAACACGTCGTAAACCTGTAGAGCCACCACGTCATGCTTACGATTACAAATCTGCATCGTCTGCAGGAAGTCCTGACGGTCGTAGAAGTCACTGAGCACAAAGGCCGTACAGCGACGTTTCGCCACGCTGGTCAGAAACTCCAGCGCCTGCTTGACATCAGTACGATGACTCTCAGGCTGGAAGTCAAGCATCTCGCGGATGATGTAGAGAATATGCTTGCGGCCTTTCTTGGGGGGAATGTACTTCTCGATACGGTCGGAAAAGAACACCACACCAATCTTATCGTTGTTCTGAATGGCAGAGAAAGCGATAGTGGCAGCAATTTCCGTCACCATGTCACGTTTCATCTGACGCTGGGTGCCGAAATCCAATGAGCCACTAACGTCAATCAGCAGCATCACGGTCAGCTCACGCTCCTCCTCAAACACCTTTACATAGGGACGATGAAAACGGGCGGTCACGTTCCAGTCGATATCGCGCACATCATCGCCATACTGATACTCGCGCACCTCAGAGAAGGCCATACCCCTACCCTTGAATGCCGAGTGGTATTGCCCTGCGAAGACGTTAGAGCTCAGGCCACGAGCTTTAATCTCTATCTTCCGTACTTTCTGGATAATCTCAGAGGTCTCCATCAAGGAACTTCTACCTTATTGATAATCTTAGACACAATTTCTTCGCTGGTCACATTGCTGGCTTCCGCCTCATAGGTCAGTCCGATACGATGACGCAGCACGTCGTGGGCTACAGCGCGTACATCCTCAGGAACCACATACCCACGGCGCTTGATGAAAGCGTATGCGCGAGCTGCCTTCGCCAGATTGATAGAGGCACGCGGTGAGCCACCAAACGAAATCATGCTGTTCATATCCTTCAGACCGTAACGGTCAGGATAACGGGTAGCAAACACGATGTCAGCAATATACTGTTCAATCTTCTCGTCGATATATACTTCGCGAACTACCTCACGAGCCTTGATAATCTCGTCGGCAGTGGTCACGGGAGTCACCTGAGGCAGCGCCCCAGCTATGTTCTCGCGGATAATCTTCTTTTCCTCATCAATAGTAGGATAACCGATGATCACCTTCAGCATGAAACGGTCCATCTGTGCCTCAGGCAACGGATAGGTACCTTCCTGTTCGATAGGGTTCTGCGTAGCCATTACGAGGAAGGGGTTAGGCAAGTTGAAGGTCTCGCTGCCAATGGTCACCTGTTTTTCCTGCATGGCTTCCAACAAAGCACTCTGTACCTTTGCCGGAGCACGGTTGATTTCATCAGCCAGCACGAAGTTGGCAAACACAGGACCTTGCTTCACCTGGAATTTCTCGTCTTTCTGCGAGTAAATCATCGTACCCGTCACGTCGGCAGGCAACAGGTCAGGCGTAAACTGAATACGACTATAGGTAGCATCTATCAGTTGTGAAAGCGTCTTGATAGCCAGCGTCTTAGCCAGACCCGGGACACCCTCCAACAAGATATTACCATCACTCAGCAAACCAATAAGCAACGAGTCTACCAAATGCTTCTGTCCTACGATTACTCGATCCATACCCGTCACCAGATTGGTAACGAATCCACTTTGTTGTTCTATCCGCATATTCAGTTCGCGGATGTCAATAGCTTCTGCCATATTTCCTATTTTTACTTGTTTACAATTTAATGTGCAAAAGTAGTCAATTCCTATCTTTTTGACCACATCTGCATACCTAAATAATATTAAAAAAGTTTCCTAAAACTTACATTTTAAGAAACTTTCAACTATTTTCTCATCAATTGCGCTTTTTCTTCAGCTGTAACTTAGGAATCTTGATTTTCTGTCCAGCCTCTATTTTTGGGTTCTGCGGCAGATTATTATACACTTCGACATAGCATTGCATATCTGGACCCAAATGAGCCTTGCAGATGCCGTAGAAAGTCTGACCAGGCTGAACAACAACTTCTTCAGCAGTTCCTACGATGCGATAAGCACCTAACCGCACACGCTCGTCCTTAGCAGCATAGGGGTCGACCTCTTCAACTGGTTTTTCTGCTACTTTCTCTGCAGTTTTCTCAACTGGCTTATCAACAGGCTCCTCTACAACCTCGACTTGAGGCGTATCAACACGAGCCTCAACTGGTACAACTGCGACAACGGTGTCTTTCTCCACAACCTGTTCCGTGACCGGCTTTGACGATACCAAATCACTAGAAATCAATATTTCTGCCTCATTTTCAAGATTTGGAGCTACCTGTTGTAACGCATAATGATAACCCGCAAAAGCTGAAACAACCATTAATAGGAGAACTATAGCTGCTGCTCCTAACCATTTCAGCCAATTCAGCTGTGGTTTCTCTTCATCTTCTGTTTCAACCTCGTCAACAACTACAATATCAGCGGCTGGCTCATCATCAGTAACTAGATTTTCTTCAGCACTTGGATTATCCTCTGCAACTTCGAGCATTGGGGTTTCTATAACCGAGGGCTCTGACAGAAGGGAGTCAACAGGTTCTTCGGTCGTTTCTGCAACCTCATCGTCATTATTAATATCTGAGAATTCTACACCATCATTCAAAACAACAGTCTCAAACTGTGAAAAAGGCTTGTTTACCAACTCCTTCATCATGTTATCAGGAGTGAAAGACACTTTGTCGTGACCTTCTATCATCACACGCTCACCCGTACGAACACTGACACTCTCGCGGGCTTCCACGCTGATAATCTTGAAGGTTCCCAAGCCTTTTACCTTGACCTGGTCGCCTTCTTGCAAACGCTGAAGGATTATTGCGAACATCTCCGTAGCAAACCGATTTGCATCGCGCTGCTGCAGTCCACTTTTCTCTATTAGGATTTTGGCAATTTCCTGTATCGTTAACTTTCCCATCCTTATTGTCCTCCTTTCATTTTATCCTTCCACGTTTGATTGGGTCGGAAGTTCAGCACAAGTTTTGGGGGGACAAGCATGCGTTGTCCTGTAGAGGGATTTACCATGATGCGCTCCATCTTCTTCTTCGTTTCAAAAAGTCCGAAATTTGGAACCAAAACAGAGTCACCCTCCTGGAAAGCGTCACCCATTGCATCAATCAACTGATTGACAAGGCGTTGAGCGTCTTTAGGAGAATAGCCTGTGCGCTCAGACAATTCAGCAATAAATTCCTTGTTATTCATATCTCGTAGTAGCGTATAAGTCAAACTCTTCAGCATCGGTAATGCGAACATCGTAGAAAGCCCCTATCTTAAGGTCTTCATCGGCAGAAATCAGCACTTCGGGGTCTACCTCAGGCGAACAATACTCAGTACGTCCTATCCAGTAGTCGCCCTCCCGACGGTCGATGATGACACGCAGGATCTGCCCCACCTTCTGGCCCTCCAGTTCAGCACTGATATTCTGCTGCACACGCATCAGCTTGTCCAGTCGCTGCTGTTTAACCTCCTGAGGTACATCATCCTCATAGTGCTGAGCACTATAAGTTCCATCTTCTTCCGAATAAGCAAAGGCGCCCATGCGTTCAAAGCGAGCCCATTTGGTGAACTCCACCAGTTCGCGGAAGTCTTCTTCGGTCTCACCAGGAAATCCGACCATCAGTGTAGTACGGATATGGATGCCTGGCACCTCTCTGCGCAAGCGACGTATCAGTTCGTAAGTATCTTCTTTCGTCACATGGCGCTGCATGCGCTCCAGCATGTGGTCGGAGATGTGCTGCAAGGCGATGTCCAGATAGTTGCAGACATTCTTCTTCTCACGCATCACACGCAGCAAGTCCCACGGGAAATGAGCAGGATAGGCATAGTGAAGGCGAATCCATTCGACGCCTTCGATATCAGCCATTTGCTCTATCAGTTCAGCAATATGCTGCTTACCATCAATATCCACACCATAATAGGTCAGTTCCTGGGCAATAACCTGGAACTCCTTCGTTCCCTGACTCACCAACCAGCGCACCTCATCCAATATTTCCTGCATCGGACGACTCTGATAGCGACCCGTAATCAACGGGATAGCACAGTAGGCACAATGGCGGTCGCAGCCCTCACTGATTTTCAGATAGGCATAGTGTTTGGGAGTGGTAAGTTTACGATGGGCATTTTCTAGCTGGTCCTGTTCAACCAGTTTATCTATATCTACCAACAGCTGTTTATAGTTGAACTTACCATACCAGCCATCTACCTCTGGTATCTCGGCTTCGAGGTCTGCCAGATAACGCTCTGACAGACAGCCCATCACGTAGAGTTTCTTCAGTCTGCCTTCCTCCTTAGCTTGAACCAGTTCAAGTATGGTATCGATACTCTCCTGTTTGGCGTCTTCGATGAATCCACAGGTATTCACCACAGCAATCTCACCCTTGGGATTCTCGGCATCATGGGTCACACGATAGCCGTGAGCCTCGAAAAGTCCCAGTAATTTCTCTGAGTCAACCAAATTCTTCGAACACCCTAAAGTGATAATGTCTATGGTCGTCTTTTTCATTTCTCTATGTTAAACAGCGAATCCACAAACTGGCGACGATTAAAGAGCTGCAAATCCTGCATTCCTTCGCCCAGTCCGATATATTTGACGGGAACCTTCAGCTGGTCGGAGATACCAATCACCACGCCTCCCTTGGCTGTACCGTCTAGTTTCGTGATGGCCAGCGATGTAATTTGTGTGACAGCAGCAAACTGTTTTGCCTGCTCGAAAGCATTCTGTCCGGTAGATCCGTCCAAAACGAGCATCACCTCATCGGGAGCCTCAGGCAACACCTTCTTCATCACGTCCTTAATCTTCTTCAACTCGTTCATCAGACCAACCTTATTATGCAGACGGCCTGCGGTATCAATCAGCACGACATCGGCATCGTTGGCTTTGGCACTTTGCAGTGTGTCGAAAGCCACAGAAGCAGGGTCAGAACCCATCTGCTGCTTCACCACAGGAACACCTACGCGCTCGCCCCAGATACACAACTGCTCAACGGCAGCTGCACGGAAGGTATCGGCGGCTCCCAGATAGACTTTCTTACCAGCTTGTTTAAACTGCCAAGCCAATTTTCCGATGGTAGTCGTCTTGCCCACCCCATTCACACCAACTACCAGTATGACATAAGGCTTATGGTCGCCGGGCAAATCCCAGTTGTCATTATCATCGGAATTATTCTCTGTCAGCAGCGAGGCTATCTCATCACGCAAAATAGCATTCAGTTCAGACGTCGACACGTATTTATCGCGTGCCACACGCTCCTCAATACGTTCAATAACCTTTAGCGTAGTCTCTACACCCACGTCGGAGGTAATCAATACTTCCTCCAAGTTATCGAGCACATCGTCGTCAACTTTCGACTTGCCTGCCACAGCACGTGTCAGTTTGTCGAACACACTGGTTTTCGTCTTCTCCAGACCCTTATCCAGCGTCTCTTTTTTATCCTTATTAAAAAAGCCAAAAATACCCATAATTCTCTATTTTACGACTGCAAAGATAATAAAAAAAGCTGAAACCTCATAGGATTTCAGCCTTTTCTATTAAGATTTTGAATATTAATTCTTAAAGAAGTCCTTAACAGCCTCGTTAGGAACCATCTGCTCGTCAAAGATGTAAGCACCAGTCTTGGGGCTCTTTACCATCTTGATAACCTTTGTATAAGCGCGACCATCCTTTGAGCCTTCGTGGAGGGTAGCGACGGTTTTCTTTGCCATAGTGTTACTTTTTTACTTTTAAACCTTTTTACCCTTACTTAATCTCCTTATGCACAGTCATGCGCTTCAGGATGGGGTTATACTTCTTGAGTTCCATTCTCTCAGGCGTGTTCTTGCGGTTCTTCGTGGTGATGTAACGGCTTGTTCCGGGGAGTCCACTCTCCTTCATCTCCGTGCATTCCAGAATCACCTGAACGCGGTTACCCTTAGCTTTCTTTCCTGCCATAGTTGTTAGTCTCCTATTACTTTAATATCTTTCCAGTCAACATAACCCTTGGCAACAGCCTGCTTCAGGGCAGCGTCCAGACCTACCTTATTAATCATACGCAGACCAGCGGCGCTGATCTTCAACTGAATCCAGCAAGCCTCCTCAACATAGTAGAACTTCTTGCTGAACAGGTTAACATCAAAGCTGCGCTTTGTGCGATGCTTTGAGTGAGACACATTGTTACCAATCTGTGCCTTCTTTCCCGTAATCTGACAAATTTTAGACATCTCTATCTACCTTTTATTTGTTCCTAAAAATGTAACTTATTCCAAACAGGGTGCAAAGGTACATATTTTAAATGAGAAATGAGAAATGAGAAATGAGAAATTCCTTATTGTTTAGCATTTTTTAACCTTCTAACTCGGCAGGCTGAGGTTCTGACTTCAAAAAATCAAGGAACATCTGCATCGCTTTGTTGGTGGCGATGGCCAAATTGATGTCTCGACCGTGGTCTTCCTTGACTAATTGAGTCACCTGTCTGTCTTTTGTTCCGCAGGCCAGCCAGATAGTTCCCACCGGATTGTCTTTTGTACCTCCGCCAGGTCCGGCAATACCCGTTGCCGAGATGGCATAGTTTGTGTTCAGGGTCTGACAGGCACCCTTTACCATCTGCATAGCAACTTCCTCACAAACAGCAGTTTTCTCTTCCAGAACGTTCGCATCGACACCTAAAAGCGACATCTTCACCTCGTCAACATACGAGATAATGCCGCCCTTGAAATATTTCGAAGCACCTGGCACTGAGATGATAGCCTCAGCAATACGTCCACCTGTACAGCTTTCAGCCGTACTTACCGTTTTATCCATTTCCCACAGCAGTTGACTTACTTCTCTGCTGATAACCTTACTTTCAAAATCCATAGTCGTATTTATTTAAATGTAACTTTCGAAAAGGCTGGAGCATCAATCGGACACGTCTCACCATCCAGGAATTTATAGTAACCTACAATACCTATCATCGCAGCATTGTCCGTTGTGTAGCTGAATTTTGGGATATACACCGTCCACGCATAGCGTTTAGCATGGTCGTAGAAGGCGTTGCGCAAACCATTGTTGGCACTTACACCGCCAGCTACTGCAACATGTTTGATACCCGTCTGCTTGACAGCCAACCTAAGCTTCTTCATCAGGATATCTACAATGGTCCACTCCAACGAAGCAGCAATGTCTTCTTTGTGGTGCTCGATGAAGTCGAAATCTTCTTCAACCCATTTGCGCATATTATAAAGAAACGAGGTCTTCAGACCTGAGAAACTATAGTCCAGTCCGGGGATGTGCGGCTCGGAGAACTGATAGGCCTTCGGATTTCCCTGACGTGCCAAACGGTCTATGATTGGACCTCCGGGATAGCCCAGTCCCATCACCTTCGAACATTTGTCTATCGCCTCACCTGCTGCGTCGTCTATCGTCTGACCTAAAACCTCCATATCGTTATACTTACGCACCAAGACAATCTGGGAGTTACCTCCAGAAACCAGCAAACAGATAAAAGGCAATGGCGGCTGACTATTGTCATCCTCACTCTCTTTAATAAAGTGTGCCATCACGTGTCCTTGCAGATGGTTAACGTCAATCAGGGGAATACCCAGCGAGCGGGCAAAACCCTTGGCGAAGTTCACACCCACCAGCAGCGAGCCCATCAAGCCCGGTCCGCGTGTAAAAGCCACAGCTGAGAGCTGTTCCTTTGTAATGCCAGCCTGCTTGATAGCCTCATGCACCACAGGCACCACGTTCTGCTGGTGTGCTCTGGATGCCAGTTCAGGTACTACACCACCGTACGACTCATGTACTTTCTGCGATGCCGTTACATTCGACAGCAGCACTCCATTCTTCAGCACCGCGGCTGATGTGTCGTCACAACTCGACTCTATACCTAATATATATATATTCTTCGTCATCTCGTTATTACGTTATAACGTTATTACGGACTTAATATGACAGCACTTCTACTCCATGTTCCGTCATCAGCAGCGTGTGTTCCCACTGGGCCGAGGGCAACTCATCTTCCGATATTACTTCCCATCCATAGGGGTCTCCTTCGTCGATGAAGACTTTCCATGTTCCCATATTGATCATCGGTTCTATCGTAAAAACCATGCCCGGCACCAGCAGCATACCTTCGCCACGCTGGGCAAAGTGGCACACCTCAGGGTCTTCATGAAACTTCAGCCCCACCCCATGACCGCAAAGGTCGCGCACCACTCCGTAGTGATACTTCTTGGCATGCTTCTCTATCGCACGCCCTATCTCGTTCACCCCATGCCATGGTTTGGCAGCCTCCATGCCTATCTCCAGACATTCCTTCGTCACACGAACCAACTGTTCCTTCTCAGGAGACGTTTTACCTATTATATACATACGCGAAGCGTCAGCATAATAGCCGTCCAATATCGTAGTGAAGTCGACATTGATGATGTCACCCTCTTCCAGAATGTCATCAGCCTTAGGGATACCATGACACACCACCTCGTTGATACTCGTGCATACCGACATTGGGAAGCCCTCGTAGTTCAGACAGGCCGGCGTGGCGCCATGCTTGTCGCAATAGTCGCGGCAGATCTGGTCTATCTCAAGTGTAGACATACCTGCATGAATTGCCTCGCCAACGGCATCCAACACACCTGTATTCACGACACCCGCACGGCGAATGCCCTCTATCTGTTCAGGTGTCTTCACCAGTTCACGTGTAGGAACCAGTACGCCTTTGTTCTCCAAATACATGATACGCTTATCAAGCTCTGTAGGTTGTTCTCCTGGCTTGCAGTGCCACCTTCTCTTTATCATATCTTTGATTTTTGGTGCAAAATTACAAAGAATAAGGCGAAAATGGAAATAAATCCTAATTTATTTTAGAACAACTGTTCGGAACCAGTCTTTCATGAGTCCTTTATTCTGGTTTTGGGAATCAGCTACCAATACAAGCAGCAAACTGCCGTCAGCAAGATGAGGACCTAAACAGACTCCTTCATAATTGGCAAAGCCTTGAGTTGCCAGATTCATTTTTGTACGAAACTCTACAAGCAATTGTTTTTCTAACAACTCCCCAGGTTGCTGTCGTGCTGGATGAACGACGAATAGTTTGACATGGGCAAAGGATCCAATCTTTTTGGGAGGAATATACAGTTCACGTTCCAACACAATGATACGCCCATCGTCAAGAGCGGCCAGTCCGCTGATGCCAAGAATACTCCGTCCACGATGCTTTGAGGCCTTGACGACAGAAGAGTCTGATACGTACCAGTATTGTTCCTTAGGCAACAGGTCATCACCAAAAGACTGCAATCGAACCCGATTAACACCACGTTGTTGAAGCGTTGGGATTTCGCCATCATCTTTCAACGTATTCTCAGAAGTCGTCCAGAAGCGATGTGTCGCAGCATTGTAGGTCAGTGCTTCGAAACTGCCATTGGAATAAGCCGTACGGAAAATCTCAGGAATAGCCAACCGACGCCCCGTCAGCTGCCCATTCATGTTATACTCTACAATCTCTTTATCCAATTCACCACTAACGAAAACCGTCTGTGTCTGGGTCACATAACATATTCCCTCCTCATCGCGGTTAGGTTTACCACAAGTCATAAAACTATCAGCTCGGACTGATAGGATTTCACCCGTCAGGCTGTCAGTCTCAATAGTCATCAGATGGAATCCTGACGTTGGCGATTTGTCGTTAGCCACAGCATAGCGAAGTTCGCCCAACCATGTAATTCCACTATAGTTGCCGGCAGGAACTGACTGTGGGAAATGACGTTGTCGATTCACCACCACGTCCTGAGCTATTAACGATATGGTAGTCAGCCACGAGAGAATAAATATCAGAAGATTGGTACGATTCATTGAGGTTCGTCTGCATAGGCCTTCTCGCCAATCTGCTCTACACTGCCGATGGTCAGCATGCGCAGGTCGTAGAAAGAGCCGTTATAGATATTGAAGTCGACATTACCCTTGATGCCTGGCAGACGTCCTACATCAGTATGCTGCCAGAACTTCCATTTGCCTTGATACTCCACCTCGTCGACATAGTAATGGGCAATCCAATAAGGATACTGGTCGAACACAGGGTCGCTCAGGTATTGCATCTTGAATTTGTAATAGGTATAGATAATAGGCTTCACACCATAGTGACGTTCAACGATATTGAGCCACTCCAGTACGCTGGCCTTGAATGCCTCAGCGGATTGTTTCTTCGGTTTATGCTCCACATCGAGCACTGGCGGCAGATCACCTTTCTCCAGTTTCACGTTCTTGATGAAGAATCGGGCTTGCTCCTTGGCAGGAGTATGCACGCTATAGAAATGATAGGCTCCACGCGTGAAACCATATTCGCGAGCCTGATAGAAATTGTCGATGAAATTCTCGTCGATACGGGTTGCTCCCTCCGTTGCCTTAATCATAATAAAGCGGATGGGCAGTTTGTTGATCAGTCCCTTGTCGCGTAGTTCCGCCCAATCGATATCCCCCTGATGGTGGCTGATGTCGATGCCGTGAATCTCATAACCCTCAGGATAGCTGACATCACCATATAACGCACGCCAGCGGAAGCCAAAAGGTCCGACAAAGATATAATAGAAGAAATAGACGTAAACAGCCACAATAGCAGCCCCACCTATCCACCACGCCCATCCGGGCATATGCTGTAAGAGACGAATAAAGACATTCGGACGTCTATGTGGCACAGGGCTGGTTCGACGTCCGGATGTCGTTTTATTATAATTCGCTCTACGCTGCGGCATTATTTAGCCTGTTCGAGAGCAAGCGTCTTAGTAGGCTGATCGCACACTTCCGTGGGTCCCCAGTATTGGATCGGACCAGGATAAATGTATGCGGTCTGGCGAGCCCACTCGTCGCGATGAGCGGCAAATGCCTTGAAAGGTGCACCGTCGAGCTCAACAAGAGCCTTGCGGATAACGGGTTTCATCTCACCAGCTCGACGCTCCATGTTCATCATCATCGTGATGGGTACACCACCGGCAATCCACTGGTCAGCAGGAGCGGTTGTATTCTTCACGATAGCCATGTAGCCAGTCTTACCGTTGGCAATCAGCTGAGCAGCAGAGGTACCGAGGGCATAGCAGTAGTCAGCATCGAAGTTAGAAGGAGCGGCGCAGCGTCCCTCGTAACCGAAGAAATGGTGCTGTGTGCCGAACTTGCCACTGTACTTACCTTCCTTCTTCATCTTCTCCAACTTCTGGGCTACCATCGTAGAGAGCAGTTTTTCGGTCTCGATGAGTGATACCTGTACATTTCCGTGAGGATCGCGGTCGAGAGCGAGTTGACGGGCTACGCCAACGGGCAGCGAGTTGAATACAGCAAGATTCTCCTCGGTGAGGTGACTCTTAGCGAAGTCAACCTGCTCGTCGCGGCTAATCTCCTTGGCCTCAGGCATTGCCAACACGTCGTTCAACTGAGCAATCAGCTTCTTGATGGCAGGAATGAACTCTATCAAGCCCTCAGGAATGATGACCGTACCGAAGTTGTTACCTTCGGCAGCACGGGCAGCCACCGTCTCAGCGATGTAGTTGACGATGTCGTCGAGGCTCTGAGCCTTGGCCTCCACCTCCTCAGAAACGAGACAAATATTGGGCTGAGTCTGCAGGGCGCACTCCAGAGCGATGTGAGAAGCTGAACGACCCATCACCTTGATGAAGTGCCAGTATTTACGTGCTGAGTTACAGTCGCGCTCGATGTTACCAATCAGTTCAGAGTAAGTCTTACAAGCGGTATCGAAACCGAAAGAGGTCTCAATCTGGTCGTTCTTCAGGTCGCCGTCGATAGTCTTCGGGCAACCGATGACCTGTACGCCATAGTTCTTTGCTGCGTAGTACTCAGCCAGCACGCAAGCATTGGTGTTAGAGTCGTCACCACCAATAATCACGATAGCCTTGATGTTGAGTTTGCGGATAATCTCCAAGCCCTTTTCAAACTGGTCGACCTTCTCCAGCTTCGTACGACCGGAACCAATCATGTCGAAACCACCGGTGTTACGATACTCGTCAATGATGTCGCTGGTCAGCTCCATGTAGTTATGGTCTACCAAGCCGCCAGGACCCAGGATGAAACCGAACAGACGGTTCTCAGGATTGAGCTTCTTCACCTGGTCGAAAAGACCTGTAATCACGTTGTGACCACCAGGAGCCTGACCGCCGCTGAGAATGATACCTACGTTCATCTTCTTGGTGTTTGCCTCTGTAGCAGGCTCAAACTCGACGATAGGCATACCATAGGTGTTGGGGAACAGTTTCTTGATTTCTTCCTGGTCACCTACACTCTGTGTAGGAGCGCCTTCTTTCACTTTCACAGCACCCTGAAGAGCCTTCGGCAGTTTGGGCTGGTAAGCAGCTCTCGCTTTCTGCAATGCACTTTTTTCCATTGTTCTAAATATTTATTGATGATGAATAATTGTAATTCGTCATAAGAGCGCTCTGACTTGTCAAGTCACCGCGTTTTCGAATTGCAAATTTAGTCTTTTTTTGCGAGAAACGGAAAGAAATTACGTATTTTAATATTTTTTTTGTGCTGAATGCTATGGTATATAGAATATTTTTCGTATCTTTGACGTTCAAAACGAATATTTTTATCATTTAAGGAGGACCAAACAATGGCAAACAAACGAACTTTGAAACGAAACATCAACTTATTCTGCGAAGAACTTTTCGCTGAGTGTGTGGCAGCTTCTCTCTACGGACAGAACGAAGACGGCGCAAAGGCACTCATCTACAGCACCCTGAAGATGCACGACGACTTCATCCGCCGTATCTCACACCCAGAGCCGGGCATGCCACAGAAGAAATTCTTCCAGCGACTGAAGGAAGACTTTGTGGCCCGAGCCAGCGAAATTGCAGACCAAGTGAACTATTGACAATCATATTTATGTGGAAATCATTTTGCAGCTGGCTGTTATATAAACACATGGGGTGGACAGCCAACGTAACGGAGGAGCACCCCGACAAGTATATCATCTGTCTGGCACCCCACACAAGCAACTGGGACTTCCTGATAGGCCAACTCTACATCAAGGCGCGAGGCATGCGGAGCAATTTCCTGATGAAGAAGGAGTGGTTCTTCTGGCCTTTGGGACCGATTTTCCGCAAGATGGGCGGCATTCCCGTATTCCGTTCGAAGCATAGCAGCATGACGGACAATCTGGCTGAGACCGCCAAACGCGTGAAGGAATTCCACCTGTGTATCACCCCTGAGGGGACACGCTCGCGCAACCCCGAGTGGAAAAAGGGATTCTACTACATCGCCCAAAAGGCTGAGCTGCCCATCCTGCTCTATGCCGTAGACTATGAGAAGCGCTACATCCAGTGCACCAAGACCATCATTCCCAATGGTGACATTGACAGCCAGATGCGAGAAATCAAACTTTACTTCAAGGACTTCAAAGGAAAGCATCCTGAGAACTTTACGATAGGAGAGGTATAAGACCATGAAGAAAATTCTATTGGCGGTGCTCTCCATCGCATTCCTTCTCCAGACCGCACCAACTGCTGCACAGACGGCAAAAGAAGAAGCTAAACTGGTTCAACAACTGGAAGACTACTTCAGGAAATACAAACCCAAGGGAACCCGACTGACGCAGGCTCCCCGCATGTTGGAATACCAGCTGAACGACACCACACGGACGCTGACCATCATTGCCGACGAGTTCTTCGCGGCACAGGAGTTCAACCCCGAGATTACAGCGCATATATATAAAAAGGTGAAAGGCGAGCTGCCCAAACCTTATCGGAATTACGAGGTGACTATCATCACCAACGGCATGACCATCGACGAGCTGATCCCCAACCGCTTGAGCAAGAATGCAGACAAGTCGAGGATGTGGGGCGCCATCGACTACGACGGGGAGCCTTGGGTGAAGAACATCTCCCACCCCGTCGAATACACACACGGTCTGCAGGGGCGTCACCTGTCGCTATGGGCCAGTCACGGACGATACTACGACCAGAAGAAAGGCTACTGGAGGTGGCAGCGTCCCAAGCTGTTCGGAACCACCGAGGACCTTTTTACCCAGACCATTGTCATCCCCTACCTGATTCCCATGCTGGAGCAGTCGGGCGCCGTTGTGTTCACCCCTCGTGAGCGCGACTGGCAGAAAGAGGAAATCATTGTCGACAACGACGGCTCGAAGCGTAACTACATCGAGGTGACGTCGCACGGAAAGTGGAAGCAGACCGATCAGGCCGGCTTTGCGTGGCATGCCGGGACCTATCAGGACATGGAGAACCCGTTCGAGGCAGGAACGGCGCGCATGGTGAAGACCACCAGCAGCAAGTCGCGCTACAGTCTGGCCACTTACCAGCCTGACATCCGTAAGTCTGGCCGTTATGCCGTCTACGTCAGCTACCAGACGCTGCCCAACAGCATCGACGACGCCCTCTATACCGTGTGGCATCGCGGCGAGCGCACGCAGTTCCATGTCAACCAGCAGATGGGCGGCAGAACGTGGGTTTATCTGGGCACATTCGACTTCGATGCTGGTTACAGCGAGTTCAATCGCGTCACCGTATCCAACCAGAGCAGTCACAGCGGAGTGGTCACTACCGATGCCGTTCGCTTCGGCGGCGGCATGGGCAATATTGAGCGTTTTGGCGCGGTCAGCGGCCTGCCTCGCGCCTTGGAGGGAGCGCGCTATTCGGCACAATGGGCTGGCATGCCCTATTCCGTCTATAGCAGCAAGAATGGACAGGACGACTATGCCGACGACATCAACGTACGCTCACACATGACCAATCTGCTGGGCGGCGGCTCGTGCTACATGCCTACCGTCGAGGGTCGTCGGGTGCCTATCGAACTGTCGCTGGCTATCCATAGCGATGCAGGCTATGCGAAAGATGGCGAGGGACTGATTGGCTCACTGTCCGTCTGCACCACCGGCTTTAACGAGGGCAAGCTGAACGCCGGCATCTCCCGCATGGCATCGCGCGACTTTGCGGACGCGCTGTTGAGCAACGAATTGTTGGACCTCAAATTCAAATACGGCAACTGGAACAGGCGCGAGCTCTTCGACAGGAACTACTCCGAGACCCGTCTGCCCGAGGTGCCAAGCGCCATCTTGGAGACGATGTCGCACCAGAACTTCCCCGACATGCGCTTCGGACAGGACCCGAACTTCCGCTTCACGCTGGCCCGTTCCATCTACAAGACCATTCTGCGCTATGTCAACGACCAGCACGGACGCCCATTTATCGTGGCTCCGCTGCCCCCGAATAATTTCCGCATCGAAATGAAAGACGACGCGAAGGTCAGAATCAGTTGGGATGCCGTCAACGACCCCCAGGAGGCGACGGCGAAGCCCACAGGCTATATCCTCTACACGGCGATTGGCGAGGCCGACTTCGACAACGGCACGTATATCCGCTCGAAGAACAGCCACGACATGCAACTGGAGCCTGGACAGCTCTACCACTTCAAAGTGGCTGCTGTCAACCGCGGCGGACGGAGCTTCCCCACGGAGGTGCTCTCGGCGTATTATCATCCCTACGCCACCAAAACGGTAATGATTGTCAACGGCTTCCACCGGCTGTCGTCGCCCGCCATCCGCAACAATGCCGACGAGCAGGGCTTCGACCTGGACGAAGACCCCGGCATTACTTACGGCCCGACTTACGGCTGGTCCGGACGCCAGATTAATTTCGACCGCACGCAGATGGGCATTGAATCCGGCGGCTTGGGCTATACTGGCGAAGAGCTGACAGGCATGTTGATGGCCGGCAACGACTTCAACTACGTGAAGACGCACGCCGAGGCCATTGCCGACACCCGCCATTACAACATTGTCAGCTGTTCGAGCGAGGCGTTGGAGACCGCCAAGGTGCAGACGAAAGGTATCGCGGCGATAGACCTCGTGTTAGGCCTGGAGCGCAACGACGGACACAGCCTGAATTACTACAAGACCTTCACGTCGGCGATGCAGCACACCCTGCGCAGCTTCACGTCGCGCGGCGGAGCGTTGCTGGCCAGCGGAGCCTACATCGGACGCGACATGATGGCCGACGGCGACAAGCAGTTTCTCGCCAACACGCTGAAGTGTCAGTACGTGGGGCGCAACATGCTGTCGAGCGACTACGTCAACGGACTGGGAACGACCATCGACTACTGGAAGGACCTGAACGAGACGCATTATGCCGCCACGTCGACCGACATTCTGCAACCCGTCAATCCCGCCTTCACCGCCATGCAGTATGCTGACGGCTATAGTGCTGCTGTGGCTTACAAAGGCACTGACTATCGCGCCTTCGTGATGGGCATCCCACTCGAATGCATCAAGGACGAGCTGAAGCGCGCGTCAATCATGCACGGCATTTTAAACTTTCTATTAAGGTAGGTTCTATTAATTCATAAATTCGAGTGGAAGCCGTTCCGTCAGATACAATCTTTCGGAATCAGTCCCTCAGCTGAGGGCTTTGGCTAGCGATTGCGTTCGTTTATCCACTCATTGACATGTTGTTTTTGACGA
>JAGAWQ010000085.1 GCA_017941345.1 Prevotella sp.
AACACCAGCGAGATCACCTCTGCCTACGACGTGAAGGCATTCGCCAAGGCCAGTTATGACGGCGTTGTCAAGGCCGAGGCATCCGTTGACGAGCACTTCAAGCAGTCGTACAAGGAGAACGCCAAGGCCATAAGCCTCACCATGAGCGTGCTCGGAGGCGACGAGGAACTGGCTACGAAGGTGGGTGCCGAGAAGTCATTCACCGCCGAGAACTACGAGGCATGGAAGGAGTCGGTAACGAAAGACAACATGGCCCTGGTCAACTTCAGCAGCGAATCCCTCGTGCCGCTCTATGAACTCGTCGACCGTGAGGCCGAAGGTGGCGAAGACCGCTACAAGGCCCTCAAGTCGTACATGACCGACGGCTCAGTGGCCGCCGACTTCTCCACCTACAAGTGCGGCACCGTCACCGAGTTCGATGTGCCGTCGTTCGAGGATGCCAAGTACAACGAGACCCTCATCAAGGACATCTACCTCGGTGGGCAGTGGGTAGGCCAGGTCTGCAACGAGTATATCCCCAACATCAACCGCGACGAGCGCGTCACCGTGGTCTATCCCGTGGTCAACAACAAGGCCCGCTACAACATGGGCTTCTTCCTCGGCGACGGCAAGAGCCACAAGCCCGCCCGCGTCTCTTGGTACGGCACCAACGTGGCCGTCGAGGCTTACGAGGAACTCGACTACGGAGCGGCCACAACCGTCTATCTGCGCGGTGCATCCGTACTGCCCAAGCTGCCCGAGGGAACCACGGCCCTGAAGGCCGACGCCCCGAGGGACGGGGTGATTGAGATGACTGATTATAAATATCCACTCGTGAAGATATTCAATAATGTGTGGATGAGGGAGAACTGGCATCACGGTATGGATTATGATAGCTATTTAGTTGATGAAGATATAACTATAAATGGAGAGAAGATTAAATATAAATCTCGGTATTTTAATAATAAAGAACCACAGAGTACCCTTCAACCTGCTGGCTGGCGGGTGCCAACGAAAGACGATTGTCAGGACATCATAGACAAACTTGTCAACAATGGATTTACCCATCCAATACAAGCCTTGCTCTATGGTGGTGTAACAGGTTTTGAGGAACTGTCATCTTTTAGACCTTTTGGTAAGGCGTATTATTTTCTAGATCCAAATAGGTCTTTTGACTTCGATAGAAACAAGATGACTCTCGAAATAGGAGCAACTGCTGGTGCTCTGCCCCTCCGCTTCGTGAAGAAGTTATAATCTCTCTCGGCCGGGCGTGAAGGGGGAAGCCCGTGCTTTCCCCCGCCGCCAGCCTCCGACGCTCCGGCAATGCTCGCCGACCCATCGGCGACGGCCCCTGACGCTCCGGCAGTGGTCGACCGACCTCGGTACTCGCCCCCGGAAGCCTCGGCGCCGCTCTCCTTTCTCTCCCGCCCTCGGGCGAAAATGCCGTCGCACGCGTGCGAAAGCTTCCCGCAAAGGTACGAGAAGGAATTGCAGGGGTACAAAAGCCTCCCGCAATGGTGCGAGAAGGAATTGCAGGGGTACAAAAGCCTCCCGCAATGGTGCGAGAAGGAATTGTTGGTAGTCACGGGGACTGGCACCTGAGTTATAACCACACCTGTCACCGGACTGTTAATCATAAAGAATAGAGGTGCAAGGATCAGCAACGGTCTTTGCACCTTTCTTTCTCTCACACTTCTTGCATTCCTGTGTTGGCAAACAAGCATAGTTCGAGCGCGGAATACCGAGCGAATAGTAGGTTTACTTATGCCAAAGATAAAAAGAATGGCACCCTACGATACATATTGAAACATACTCTATGATACGTCTGAATCCTATGATATTATAGGAGTTGATACTTAAAAAAACGTAAATAGATAACCAAAATTTGTTCAGATGGAAAAGAAAAAGGAGTTGCGATTTCTCGTAACTCCTTGATTTTTAAGGCGCTTCAGGATGGGCTTGAACCAACGACCCCCTGATTAACAGTCAGGTGCTCTAACCAACTGAGCTACTGAAGCAGGTTTTGCTGTTAAGCG
>JAGAWQ010000086.1 GCA_017941345.1 Prevotella sp.
CAAAGGTAAGTAATATTTTCTATTTAACAAAAAAAAGTTCCGAATTTCTTCGGAACTTCTTTTTTGTGGGCGCTGAGGGATTCGAACCCCCGACCCTCTGCTTGTAAGGCAGATGCTCTAAACCAGCTGAGCTAAGCGCCCCTTTGTAGGTGATTTCCTCTGAAATCGCGTGCAAAGGTACAAAGAAAAATGAGAAATGAGAAATGAGAAATGAGAAATGTGCGTTTTGTTAACACAGTTTAACATCACACCCTCCATTTCTCATTTCTCATTCCCCATTCCTCATTCCTCACTTCTCATTTCTTTGACCTGAAGGTCAAAGCGACTTCGTCGATTACTCATTTGGCGCCCCGCGCCTTTTTGCTTCTTCCAGTTCTTTACGCAGCTGTTCGTTCTCTGCTTCCATATCAGCCAGCTGGGCATTCAGCGCATCAATCTCGCCCTGCGACAGCGATTCGATGGCATCAGCATCAGCCTTTCGCTTCGACGAGGAAGTACCGAAATACCACGTCAGACCCACTTCGAAGGTGATTTGCTGCAAGCGGTCCCTCAAGGCTATGCCTCCATTTCCCTCGTAGCTGTTCCAACCCAACTCGAAATTGGCAGCCAACTTCTGATTGATGCGGAAGGTATTCAGTATTCCGAAATTAATATCACTGGTATAGCTGGCCTGTGACATGTTACGCGACAGACCTGCACCGATATAGGGAATGCAGTTCCAGAACCTGTAAGCGTTATGCCCCAACAGCAGCGAGCTGATGTTGAACATCACCTGCTCGTTCAGCGTCCAGTATTTGTCAGCAGACACACCGTCAGCCTTAGAACCCATCTGCCAGATATTCAACTTCGTGCGCAGCGCCAAGGCAGAGGTCATCCAGCGGCCTCCCGCCAGCGAGATACCCCATCCGGTATGTCCTTCGCCACTGGGGAATTTGTAGAAAGGAGCCGCCAGCGACTTCTCCCCTACTTGATACCATGCGTTCCATACGAAGTTGGCCTGTGTAAACCATCGTCCGTCTTGAGCCATCGTCGTCAGCGGCATCAACACGATAGCAGCAATCAATAATATTTTTCTCATCGTTGTCCTGTATTCTTATAAACCAACTGCAAAAATAAACAAATAATTCAGAAAAACAAAGTATTTTATTGGATATTTCGCTTTTTTGTCCTACTTTTGCACGTTGACAACAAACGATAGATTAAGAAAATGAAGAAAATCCTATTTTCCCTTGCATTTGCCACCGTCACGATGGCATCGCAAGCTCAGAACATGTTCAACCATCTTGACCTGGGTGTCACCTTAGGAACAACGGGCATAGGACTGGATGCCGCCATGCCGGTAGGCGACTATGTGAAGCTGCGCACCGGCTTTGAAGTGATGCCTCGTTTCAAGTATAACATGAACTTCGGTGTCGAGTCGTTCGACGAGGAAGGGTTACCGTCTTCATCGTCACTCGAGCGCATGTCTGAAGTGCTTTACGGGCTTACAGGCTTTAAGGTCGACCAAAATATTACCATGGAGGGCAAGCCTACGATGTGGAACTTCAAGTTCCTGGTGGATGTCTATCCTTTTAAGAACAACAAACACTGGCATGTGACAGCCGGTTTCCATTGGGGACCGTCAAAGATAGCAGAAGCCGTCAATGCCCAGGAGGATTCCCCCTCGCTGTTTGCCGTGGGTATGTACAACCACCTTTACGACGTTTCTTATCAGGACTGGATATTAGGCGAGCCCACACCTATTATCAGTACACAAACAACAGGAGACCTCTACCTGGATCCCATGATAGAAAAAAAGATTGCGGAGTTCGGACGGATGGGTATTCCGGTAGGAAAGTTCGATGACGGCACGACCTATTATATGCAACCTAATGAGAACAGCATGGTCTACGCTGATGCATACGTCAACAGCTTCAAGCCTTATTTAGGCATTGGCTATGAGGGACGACTGATAAAAGGAAACGACAACTACAAGATAGGATTCGATGCCGGTCTGATGTTCTGGGGCGGCACACCTGACATCATCACTCACGATGGCACCAATTTGACAAAAGATGTCAGCGACATCAACGGTAAGGTGGGCGACTACGTCAAGTTCATCAAGGGTGTTAAGGTTTTCCCCGTACTGAACCTTCGCATCACGCGCAGAATATTCTAAGCAGCCAATACGCTGAAAGTAATTAAAATTTCTCCGAAAGAAAAAATTTTTCTTTCGGAGAAATTTCTTTTAGTCTGTTACTTAACAATAACCTTTTTGCCGTTAACAATGTAAAGGCCCTTGGTGGTAGGCTTGCTTTGCAGACGACGGCCATCCAGTGTGTACCAAATCTCCTGGGTGTTCACCTTGTCAGCCACACGGACGTCTTCAATGCCGGATAAACCCTTCTTGTAATCGTCAGCGGTGATAATCAGCAGTTCATCAGGAGCTGAAGAATATACAGGAAGATAACACTTGTTGGCTGGAATATAAGAAATATTGCTCTTCACGAAGGCTGGTCTTCCGTCCGCTGTAACGCCCAACATACGCATATTGGCAGGTCTATAAGCCGTCACATTGCGATGAGTACCTGTCACGTCGTTGCAGTAATAGTTTCCTACCAGACGGTTATCAGGAACTTCACCAGTTGCTGAGGGAGCATACAGCGTCAACTTGTTTTCCTTAGGAGTGGAGCCAGAGCAGAGAACCAGTACCGGAGTCTGCTTGGGCACAATACCCGTAATTTCTTCGACAATAGCATATCCGGCAGTGTAGTCTACATCACTGACCGTATACAACTTAGTGGTCTCAGCAGATGCCTTGAAGGGGAAACCGGCATATAGCGTAGACCAATAAAGGTTGTTGGCAGAGGCCTTAACATCGGGCTTGATACCGAAATAGCGGTCATTATCCTGGGTAACGGGATAGATTTTCCATTCACGTCCTTCTTTGGTCGTCTCCAAATTAGGACAGAAGTATTTCTCATAACCATAGTCTTCTTCACCAGAATCGTCTGCCAAATACTTCGTAGCGGAAAGAGTACCCTTTGTGGCAGTACCATAAAGCCAGTAATAGCCATTACCACGGTCTGCATAATTCAGCAGAAGATTTGTCTGTTCGTAGAAGTCAAGCCCCTGCCCTTCCAGGTTACAAGAATTCGCACCTATCGTCTGAACATAACAAATCGTAGCCGGATTGAAAGCCACCTTGTTCTCGAAACCCTTCAGCATATACAATGCATCCAGGTCAGCGATGACGTTACCTGCCGCAGTAGCACTAATTTCGTAAGACGCCCTTGTGTCGACAATAGAAAGATAACGTTCAGTATACCTATTCTGAACACGATAATAACCTGAACCGGATAGCTGTGCATAAGCGTATAATGGCGACAGCATCAGCATCCAAAACAAAAATCTTTTCATATAATACCTATTGTTTCAACTAAAAAGAGTCTGACCTACACTTCAACCATGTATGGCCAGACTCTTCGTAAAATCTTATCTTTGATTACTCAGCGATACAGATAGCTACACGGTTGTCAACCTCCTTAGCGAATGGCTGGATGGTGTCACCCTTATAGTCTACCTTAATGCGAGAAGCATCAATCTTGTACTGCTTGGTCAGAGCGTTGAATACAGACTCAGCACGCAGCTTAGACAGACGGCTGTTGATGGTAGGATTACCAGTGCCGATGTCAGCATAACCTGTTACCTCAACCTTTGCATTGGGGTTAGCGTTCAGGTAGTCAGCAACTTCCTTCACCTTGTTGGCCTCGCTCTTAGCGATGTCAGTGCGGTTAATCTGGAAGAATACGTCACGACGGAACGGCTCCTTCTTCTCAACAACAGGCTGAGCAACAACGGGTGCGGGCTTCTCAACTACGCGCTCGACAACCTTCTCTACGACACGCTCAACGGGCTTGGGAGCCTCGATGGTGCGAGTAGTGTAGGTCTTACCCAGGTTGATTTTCACACCAGCCAGTGCATTGAAGTACCAGTCCCAGTTGTTTGCCCTCTTACCGTTGTAGCGGTCAGACAGGGTGTTGGCGTTCAGCTCGAGACCCAGGCTAACAGCGTCAGAAACCTTGAAGTCAGCAGCTACACCAGCGCGACCGAACATGCGAACCTTTGTACCATCGTTGCAGCCCTGGAAATAGTACTTCCAGTTGTCGTTACCGGCAGCCTGATGTACAATAGCCAGGTCCTTATTCTCCCAGTTGTTGTCCTTATCCATACCCCAGGCGATGTTAGCACCTGCACCAGCGAATACGCTGAAGTTGAAGATACGGTTAGGATTGTAGCCACAGAAGAGGTTTGACAGATTGAAAGTCAGGTCAATACCAGGAGCTACATACATCCACTTAACCTTAGTTGTTCCGGCAGGAATAGGAGTACCAGCAGTAACAGTACCAGTACCTGTAGCACCCTGAACATAAGTAGCAATCTCGTTGTAGTCTACACCAGCACGGCTCTGCCAAGCGTTAACAGCCAGACGGGCACCGAATACGGGAGTGAACTGACGACCAACAGTAACCTGTACGTTAGGCGAGATTAAGTCCTTGAAATTAATCTCACCAAGGGTGTACTGGGCACCGCCCTGAAGTTGGATGTACCAATAAGGATTGTGTACATACTCTGTCTTAGCCTCCTGAGCTGATGCGGTGAGGGCACCGCACAGCATCAGGCAAGACAACAATACATTCTTGATTTTCATAATCTTTATCTTGTTTTATTCGTTTCTTAACATGAATTACTCGTAAACCTCGATGTAGTACTTCTTACCAGCAACCTTACCGTTGTAACCCAAGCACTCGTAGATAATTTCAAGAACAGTGCCTGCAGGAGCATTGACAGTGTACTCGAAAGGCTTCTGGATGTTGTAGGTGTTACCGTCAAGTACCTGGTTCATAGCACCAGTGTTGAACTTGTTATCCACAGCCTCAGTAGGATTGTAGTTGGCATCGAACTTCCAAGCATCAACAACGGCGATGTACTTCTTGAATGCAGGAGCAACAACCTCGCCAGTCAGTGTGGTGGGGAATATCATCAGCTTAGTACCCTTCTTAATCTGAGTAGGAGCAATGTGTGTGCGGCTGATGTGGAATACATCCTTACCGTCAGCAGTAGCGAACAGAGCAGGCTGGATGAAGCGGTTGGGGTGAGAAGCAAACGAAGCTGCCTTGTTGAACACCTTATCAATACCGTTCATGAAGCGAGTCAGATAGTTGTGAATCTTAGTCTTGATAGTAGCCAGCTGACTGTCGATGTTGCCCTGAATATTGTCGAGACTCTGAACAAACTTATTCAAACCGTCAACGGCACTATCTGTATTGCTCTTCATACTGTTAAGGAAGTCAGTCATATCTACAGTAGCAATAACTTCACCAGCAGTCCATACGCCAGATTTTGTTTCTTTTGCTACAACATTGATAGTGTTTGTAACTTGGTCGAACTTGAAGTCAAGATTCTGCAACTCAGAAGTATCCAAACCAAGCTGGATAGCAATCATCTGCTGGAGCTCCATGTCGAAGGCCTTAATCTTCGCGTCAATCTTGCTCTGCAGTTTTACGATAGCAGGAGAGAAGTCCATGTACTCAACATCACCAGCATTATTCTCCTTGGTCAGGAAGTCGAAGCCAAGAGGATTAACGCTGACTGCAGCGAGGTCATACTTAGATACCCAGTTCTGCCAACCGGTAACTTCATCCTTCCACTGAGCCTGAACACCCAAGCGAGGAGCGTCAGCCTGCAGACCAGTCAGAATAGAATAGCCCAGCTTAGCAACGTCAGCAGCACGAACCTTTGACCAGTCGTTCATCATAGCCTCAATAGTAGAAGCGAGGTTAGAAACCTTGAAGGTCAGTGCAACGTCCTTCACCTGAGCCTTATCAATCGTAGCCTGAGCAGAGTAGAATCCGTTAGAAGAATTCTCGATAGCGCGCTTGTAACCCCACTTCAGCTGCTCAGTGCAAGGCTTCAGCTCAGACAGCTTAACCTTTGAAAGCTGATTGTCAGAAGAACGCAGTGAGAAGTTGTGGTTATCAGTGAAGTCGATGTTGGAAGGATTAACAGTCAGGTAGAGAACACCTGCGTTGCCTTCTTCCTCGTCCATCAGGATGTCACCCTTTTCAGCAGTGAAGTATGGACCGCTAAATACAGCCTCCAACTCATCCTTTGTGATAGGAGATTTCTTCCAAACCCAAGAAGACTCCTGAGCAAGCGTAGCGTCACTTGTCGGGAACTTCACGAGTTGAGTGGTAACAGTACCATAGTAAGCAGCCAGAATGTTGCTCTGGACATCAACAGGATATGCAAATGTACCGAAAATGGGGTTAACGGCAGCCTGAATCTCGATACCAGTTACCTCCTGACGGAGAGAAGCCTTGATGGCATCCATCTCGTCACAGAGAGAGTCAATCTGCTCCTGCAGGTTGGCAACAGCATTGTCAAAAGCAGCCTCAAATTCGCCAATAGTCTGATACTTAGAATCCTTGATGTAATCATAAGCGGCATTGGCAAGTTTGTAAGCCTTGTTCCACTGCTGGTAGTATGTAGACAGTGTGTCGTAAGCCATGTTCCACTGCTGGTAGTGTGCATACAGTGTGTCGTAAGCAAAGTTATACTTAGCAGTATCTCTCTTCAGGGCAGTCAGCAGACCAGCAGCCTCAGCGACCATGTCACCCAGCGTGCCACCGTTATCCCAACCAACCAACAAAGAACGGAGATAAGCAGAGTCACGCTCTGCAAGACCCTTAGCCTGCTCTGCAATACCCTGAGCCGTAGCAATAGCTACGTTGTTTTCGTGGATTAACCGTGCATACTTGGGGAAGCTGTCCTCCTCCAAAGAAGTCTGATACTCCTCCAGGTCGTCCAAGCGAGCCTTGATAGTTCCCTTAGCACGGAGCTCTTCAGCACTGTAACCAGTCTCACTGTTGTAGCGTGAAGTCAGAACATAGTCCTGCATAGCCTGAACCTGCTTGTTGTAAGCATCCTTCAGGGTAGCATACTTCTCGTTCAGCTCAGCATAGTTGTCACCTTCGTAATCCTTACAAGACACGAAAGAGCTCGTAGCAGCTACCAAAGCAACTGCGAAGAGCAAACCATTAATGATTTTCTTTTTCATTGAACTTTGAATTTAATTAATGTTAAAACCTTATTTGTTTCTTTTTATATCTTAGTTTATTCTCTTCTTTTTCTACTTCAAACGGCACACTTTGCGGGCTTTACCCCTACAAATCGCGACAAAATTAGGAATTTTTTTTTAATTAAACAAGAAAAAATTGTTTTTTCTTAATAAATTTTGCAAATTTCTTGATTCATGTCCCAGAACTGGCCCCAAGAAGGTGGTCAATATCGTGTTGAGGGAGTATACAGAGGATGGCGCGTCCGTCGGGGGTGTAGTTGACATTCTCGCAGGCAAAGAGGTCGTTGACCAGGATGTCCATCTCTTCGTTCGACAGCAGCTGACCGTAGGGAATTGCCGCATGGCGAGCCAACGATAAGGAGAGATTAGAGGTTAGAGGTAAGAGGTTAGAGGTATGACCCGAATGCTCAGCAGCATCTGTCAGGATGTCGCGCAGCAGACTATCGGGCTGTAGCCCTTCGAGTCCTGCAGGTACACCATTGACGGCATAGGCAGTAGGGCCTATGGGCGTGAGTTCGAAGCCCAGTGCTGTCAGCGACGGCAACAGGTCAGCCATCAGCACCGCTTCAGCGGATGACAGTTCCACCATTTCCGGAAACAGCAGGCGCTGGCTCTGCGCCGGAGCCTCCGTCAGCTGATGCTGATAACGCTCGTAGCGGATACGCACATCAGCACGATGCTGGTCGATAATCATCAGTCCTGACTTCACGGCAGTCATCACATAGCGTCCTTTGTACTGATAGTGCGTGGGGGCGATATCGGTGACGGGCGACTGTTCCGGTATTTCTTTGGCCTCGGGGAAGAGCGGCGGTTCCTCAGAAGGTGTCTCCTTGGGCAGTCCTTCGTAGAGTCGCTGCCAGTCTTGCGAGGGTTTCTGGCGGAAGGGGTTGTACTGGGGGGAGGTGCTGACCTTGGGGGCAGCGATGGCGTCGCTGCCTACTGGACTATAGGCCGGAATGTCGGGGCGGCCTTCGGTATCAAAGTCTATCTGGGGTATCTCGCAGAACTGTCCGATAGCATCCTTCACCGCAGCAGCCAGGATTTGCCAGATGGCCTGTTCGTTCTCAAACTTAATCTCCGTCTTGGTAGGGTGGATATTCACATCGATATCAGCAGGGGCAACATCGAAATATATAAAATAAGGTACGTGCGTACCTAATTGCACAAGTCTGTCGTAAGCCTGTTGTACCGCCTTATGGAAATAGGCATGTTTCATGAAACGTCCGTTGACGAAGAAATACTCGTGAGCCCCCTTCTTGCGCGCAGCCTCCGGCTTACCAGTAAAGCCTGTTATCTTACACATCTCCGTATCGACGCTGACAGGCAACAGGTCCTGTCCGTAGCGGCGACCATACACATCGGTGATTCGCTGACGGAGTGAGCCGCTATGCAGATTCATGAGCTCCTGCCCATTGGAATGCAAGGTGAAACTGATGTCAGGATAGACCAGGACAATACGTTCGAAGGCCGTCAGGATATTGTTCAGCTCCGTGGCGTTGGTTTTCAGGAACTTACGACGTGCAGGGACATTAAAGAAGATATTGCTGACGGTAAAGCTGCTACCCACCGCACAGGAACAAGGCTCCTGACTCTCAACATGAGAGCCGGAAAGTCTGAGACACGTCCCCACCTCATCTTCAGCGCGCCGTGTCCTCAGCTCCACCTGAGCAACAGCCGCTATAGAGGGTAACGCCTCACCGCGAAAGCCCATCGTATGCAGGGAGAAGAGGTCGTCAGCCTTACGAATCTTAGAGGTGGCATGACGCTCGAAAGCCAGTCGGGCATCCGTCTCTGACATCCCGCAGCCATTGTCGATGACTTGAATGGACGTGCGTCCGGCATCCACCACCAGCACGTTGATGGTCGTCGCTCCGGCATCGACAGCATTCTCCACCAGCTCCTTGATTACAGAAGCCGGACGTTGTATGACCTCACCAGCAGCTATCTGGTTGGCAACACTATCGGGTAAGAGCTGAATCACGTCTGTCATTCTGATTCGTACGTTTGGGAACCTCCCGACGCTTTTCCTCCTTCAGCTCGGTGCCTGCTTTCTTCGGACGCCAGTTGAAGATATCCTCCCTGTTCAGTGGGCGCACATAGTCGAACCAGGCATATTGGGGCAGGAAATACTTGTCGGGCGGTATCTGTGTCATCGGATAGAGCACACCAGAGGGCTTCTCCATCCATATCTTCTTCATCTTACGTTTCTCCAAAAACATCTTCATCAGCGGTGTTTCCGTATAGTTCAAACCAATCAGCGTGCTGTCCGACTCGTCTATCGGGTAATAGACAATGAACACGTTGTCGATGGCATGCGTCTCGCGTATCTCGCCTTTCTGGAAGAAAGCCTTCATCTCCTTTGATGCCACCTGATTGAAATGCACCGAGTCAGCCATCTGCTCTGCTGAGAACGCCTGATTGATGACATGCGCATGGTCGATGGTGGAATCCTTCATATACACACGAATCTCCTCGCCAAACAGCTGTTGGTTCATATTCCAGACAATAGGGTCTTTATACATCGTCATCAGCGAGTCCTTCGAGTTGTAAACCAGCGAATCGCAGACCGCCTGCACGTCCACCCGGTACGCGCGTACCTTATTATACGCGTGTATCTTCCGATAGACAGAGTCCGTGCGGATGTTAAACGTGAAAATCTTAAACGTATCAGCATGCATATACAACGTGTCACGCTGAGAGTAGTCCATCACGACAGCCCGTTTAGTAGACATGGCATAGCCTGTGGAGTCGTTGTACTCACAATAGTCACCCGTCAGCATATTCTTGTTGAGCGAATCGGTGAAAACCACATTCCAATAGGCATAGTTGGTACCATCAGCAGCATTATGGTAAACGCTGTCACCGACGAGTGTCTTGCCGCCGTCGCGAATAACAGAGCGTCCAAACAGTTCAGACCGCTCGGTCTTCGTGTTATAATAGCCGTCTTCACTATAGATACGGCTTCCCCCGGAGGTGATGGTAGAAGGTCCCACGATATGAGCCTGTGAGGTTTGTGTGTCGTAATACAACGAGTCGGTAGTCAGAAACATCTTCTTGTCCTTCAGCTGCACATCATAATAGAAGATAGCCATCTTCGTGTCGGTATGATACTCGCCCCAGTCGGAGGTGAGCACCGACGAGCCGTCTACCAGTTTGCCGCCTTCGAAGAAGTTTCCGAAACTATACATCCTGTCATAGTCGAGAGAGTCCGTGTACAGTGTCGACTTCCGGTGTTTCAGTATCACATTATAGCGAGCCTGTGCCAGTTGGTCGTTACCGTCATAGTAGGCATAGTCGCTCGTCAGCCGGAGCGTGTCGCCCTGTATCATCTTCACGTGTCCGAAGGCCTCAAAGGAGTTGGAGGCCTCATAGAAATGAGCGCTGTCACAATAGAGGTCCGCACCGTTATGGCGGAAATGCACGTTCCCGTGTAGCACCTGGGCGTCGCCGTTACGATACTGGTCGTAGTGCAGATTATCGGAATGTATCAGATACACCCTTTTATCCTCCGTCTTCTTACGAGGAGCACGCTTACGAGCGGGCTGGGCAGCGAAAGCGGCAAAGACGAAGAGAAATAAAAATATAAATGAGAAATGAGAAATGAGATATGAGAAATGGAAATGAGAAATGAAGAAATGCCGATGCATCTCTAAACTCCTCCTGATATTCTCCTTATTCTTAACAACAAACTTCATCATTTCTCATTACTCATTACTCATTTGAGCATGAAACGCATGCTCACCTCACCCAACCTTCATATTCGAACTTACAGTCTCGATAGCGGTCGTTGATACGTACGTATGTCGACTTGATGCGCTTAACCACCCAGTCGTGCAACACCTGATTGCGGCGTTTGCTAAGCACTAGGTTCTTCATGACCTGGAAGTCCTCCGTGATGGTAGCCTTATGTCCCTCGATGCGGCTCTTCAGCTTCACAATAGCACATATCGTCTTGCCACGTTCGTTAATCATCGTGAAAGGTTTAGAGATAGCACCTACCGACAACGTGTCAATGGCTTTGGCCACTTCTGCCGGCAACTCAGCCATCTTGAATCGTGACGTACGTCCTTCCTGAGTGACATTGGCCATCAGACCGTGATTGTTACGTGTGTCCTTATCATCGGAGATGATTGACGCACCAGCCTCGAAGGGGAACTTCTCGTCCACGATATCCGTACGGATAGAGTCCAGACGGAGCAGCGCCTTGTTGATGGCATCGTCGCTGACAACGGGCTTACGCAGGATATGACGCACCTTGATTTTCTCGCCACGCTTGTCGATAAGCTGGATGATATGGAATCCGAACTCCGACTCCACAATCTTCGACACTCGCTTGGGGTCTGTCAGGCTGAATGCCACATTGGCGAAAGCAGGGTCAAGCATACCACGTCCCGTATAATCGAGTTCACCACCGCGACGAGCCGTACCCGGGTCCTCAGAGTAGAGACGGGCAAGGGTCTGGAATGTAGACTCCCCCTTATTGATACGGTCGGTATAGTCACGCAGCTCCTCTTTCACACGGTTGATTTCCTCCTGTTCTATCCTGGGCTGCTGGGTGATAATCTGCACCTCCACCTCAGTAGGTACAAAAGGCAGACTGTCCTGAGGCATGTCCTTGAAATAGCGACGTACCTCTGCAGGTGATACCGTGATGTCCTTGGTCAGCTTCTGCTGCATACCCTGTACCATCTGGCGTTCACGATACGACTCACGCAGGTCAGCACGTATCTGACTGATATTCTTCTTATGATACTCCTCCAGTTTCTCACGGGAGCCAATCATCGACACCATATTCTCCAGATACTGTTCCACACCTTGTGCGATTTCCGAGTCTGTCACCTGTACACTGTCGATAATGGCCTGGTTCAGATAGAGTTTCTGAACGGCTATCTGCTCAGGGATAGCACAATCGGGGTCACCCGACCAGTGAATACCTTCCTGTTGTCCTTGGATGCGCATGGCCTCCACGTCGGACTTCAAGATAGCCTCGTCGCCTACTACCCATATCACTTCGTCAACCACAGTTCCCGTAGGAGCCTGCACCTTGGCGCTGTCCGTCTGAGCGGCCAGTGGGGCCAGTTGAACGAATGAAACTAATAAGACCAGTATGACCAGAATTCTCTTATTCATGTTTATTGATTGTCGTTAATACTTCCTTATTGATGACTACAGCATACTTCTTGCGGAGTTCGCTGACCCATTGGCGCTCCATTTCCTCCTGCAAGTCAGCAGTCACCTGAACTCTCACATCAGTATAGTCCTGAGGCTTCTTGAGCAATTTGCCATAGGTCGCATCAATGGGATAGCCCTTGACGCTGTCCACCTTGGCATCGTGAACTTTGAACACCTCACGGTCGATGAGCGGATTGTCACCTTTCTTGAAGAGACCCTTCTCCACACGGATGCGCAGCACGGAGTCGTTGTTGAAGGTCGTCTTCAGGGCGCCGTTCCAGTCTTCGAACTTCAGCTTCTTCACACACTGGGCAACCGCCTTCACGTCAGCCTGCTCCTTCACGTGGTAAGCCATACCCTTGAAGCGAGGCTCCTCCCACTTGTATTTCTTCTTGTTCTTCTTGAAATACTGTGCCAGCGCAGCCTCATCCTTGGCGGCCTTGTCCCAAACGGTGCGGTTGCTGATTTCATAGAGCAGCAGCCCGTCGTGATATTCCTTAATCAGATAACGCATGTCGGTATCTACCGCTGACAGCGAGTCAGCGCGTTGCTTCAGCAGGGTCTCCTTCGTCTGTGTCCCATTGGAAGCCTTCACCATAGCGTCGAGCTTACGGTCTACCAGACTGTTACGTACGCCACGCTGCTCCAGGAACTTCAGAATATTCTCCTTGTGGAAGTCGAAGGGTTCCAGCTGCTTACGTTCCTTCATCAGGATGATATGCCAACCAAAGGGTGACATGAAAGGCTCGCTCATCTCTCCGGGCTGCAAGGCGAACGCAGCATCCTCAAACTCCTTGACCATCTGACGGCGTGAGAACCAGCCCAGCATACCGCCTCGCTGTGCAGAACCTGGGTCCTGTGACACCTGTTTGGCCAATGTCTCGAAGTCTGCACCAGCCTTCAATGCCGTATACACTGAGTCGATGCGTCGTTTGGCTTCCTGCTGCTGAGCCTCAGTAGCCTTCTGCGGGATGAGCATCAGGATATGTCCTGCCATCACCAGTCCGTCGGGACCGATACTCTGTTTCGTCTGGTCATAGACCTGATGGGCCTCAGCCAGCATGTCATCGTCGGTGACATACGACGGACGAATCTGCTGGTCGCGATATTGGGCGAACTCCGTCTTGAAAGCCTGTGTGGTATCCAGTCGGGCGTCTAATGCGGCCTGTACCTTCAACTTATAGTTGACGAACAAGTCAACATATTCCTCTACAGTCTTCTTGTCAATCACCCCGTCGGTATTGTTCTTGTTATAGGAATATTCGAACTCTGAACGCGGAACGGGGGTTCCTGCTATTGTCATGACGATAGGGTCGTTCTTAGGCTGCGATAATATCGCAGCGTACGGGACAACGGCAAGGAGAAGGGTTATGATGATTTTTTTCATTTTTTCAGTCGTTTGGACGCGAGTAGTTTGGAGCCTCGCTGGTGATGGTGATGTCATGCGGATGACTCTCGTTCACACCGGCATTGGTGATACGCGTGAACTTGGCATCATGCAGTTTCTCGATAGTAGCGGCACCGCAATAGCCCATGCCTGAGCGCAGTCCGCCAACCATCTGGTAGATGACCTCCTGGACCGTTCCTTTGTACGGCACACGTCCGGCAATACCCTCCGGCACGAGTTTCTTGACATCCTTGGTGTCTGCCTGGAAATAGCGGTCTTTAGAGCCATGCTCCATAGCCTCCAGCGAACCCATGCCACGATAGCTCTTGAACTTACGTCCGTTATAGATAATGGTGTCACCAGGACTCTCCTCGGTGCCAGCAACCAACGAGCCAATCATGACACAAGAGCCGCCAGCAGCCAACGCCTTGACGATGTCGCCCGAATAGCGCAGGCCACCGTCAGCAATCAGAGGAATATCGGTATCCTTCAGCGCACTGTACACGTCGTATACCGCACTGAGCTGGGGAACACCCACACCGGCAACCACACGGGTCGTACAGATAGAACCCGGTCCGATGCCCACCTTAACGGCATCAGCGCCATTCTCCACCAGCATCTTAGCGGCAGCACCAGTAGCGATATTACCCACCACGATGTCGATATTGGGGAAGGAGGCCTTGGCCTCGCGCAGCTTCTCGACAACGCTCTTGGAATGGCCGTGAGCCGTATCGATGACGATAGCGTCGACACCGGCATTCACCAGCGCCTGCATGCGGTCCAGCGTATCTACCGTCACACCGACACCTGCTGCGACACGCAGACGTCCCTTCTCATCCTTGCAGGCCATAGGCTTATCCTTAGCCTTTGTGATATCCTTATAGGTAATCAGGCCTACCAGGTGGTTGTCCTTGTCGACAACGGGCAGCTTCTCAATCTTGTTCTCCTGCAGAATCTGGGCGGCAGCTGACAGGTCTGTCTGCTGATGTGTCGTCACCAGATTGTCCTTCGACATCACATCGTCAATCTTACGGTCCAGACGACGCTCGAAGCGCAGGTCACGGTTCGTCACGATGCCCACCAGACGGTTCTCCTCGTCGACAACGGGGATTCCTCCGATATGGTATTCCGACATGATGTCCAGCGCGTCCTTCACCGTAGAACCGCGACGGATGGTTACGGGGTCGTAAATCATGCCATTCTCTGCACGTTTCACGATAGCCACCTCGCGAGCCTGGTTCTCTATCGACATATTCTTGTGAATCACACCGATACCACCTTCACGGGCAATGGCAATAGCCATCTGGCTCTCCGTAACCGTATCCATAGCAGCGGTCACGAAAGGCACATTCAGCTCGATGTTTCGAGAGAAACGGGTTCGCAACTCTACCGTCTTAGGCAGCACTTCAGAATAAGCGGGAATCAACAGGACATCGTCGAAAGTCAGTCCATCCATAACAATTTTGTCTGCAATAAATGATGACATAAAAATACTCCTTTAAATTTTATTGCGTGCAAAGGTACAAAAAAAAGTGAAGAGTGAAGAGTGAAGAATTTGCTTCCGCTATTGTTTTTTTAACCATTCTTTGACAAAAGTCAAAGCGACTTCGTCGATTACTTCATTCTTAACTCCTCATTCTTCACTCTTCACTTAGTTAGCCATTTCCGATATGAACTTGATGCGAACCAGACGAATCTCATCCTCTGAGCATTCCGCACCCAGCTCGTCGATGGCGGCTTCCAGCGAATCGGTGTCGCTGTCGGCAAAATAGTCGTAGATATCGTCTACATGGTCTTCGTCCATCACCTCGTCCAGGAAATAGTCGATATTCAGCTTCGTACCGCTATAGACGATGGCCTCCACCTCGTCCAACAGCTCTTCAAATTCCAGTCCCTGAGCCGTCGCGATGTCGTCAAGGGCTATCTGACGGTCTATCGCCTGGATAATCTTCACCTTGAGGATAGACTTCTTCGCTACCGTACGCACACGGAGGTCAGCCTGACGCACTATCTCGTTTTCCTCGCAGTAGCGTTTGATTAAGTCTACAAACTCCTTCGCATAAGACTGGCGCACCTTACCCTCGCCTACTCCCTGGATATTCTTCAGTTCCTCCAGCGTCACCGGATAGTCGGTGGCCATCTGCTCGATGCTCACATCCTGGAAGATGACGTAAGGCGGACGCTCCAGGCGTTTGCTCACCTTCTTGCGGAGGTCTTTCAGCATCGCACTCAGCGTCGGGTCGAGTGCACTTGTCCCACCCTCATGCTCTGACGGCATGTCGTAGTCCTCAGAGAACTCGTTGTCCTCAACAATCATGAATGAGTCGGGCTTCTTCAGGAACTTCTTACCGGCAGCAGTGAGCTTCAGCAAGCCGTAGTTCTCGACATCTTTTTTCAGATAGCCGGCAATCAGTGCCTGACGAATCACCGGGTTCCAATGTTTCTCCTCATAGTCCTCGCCGGCACCGAACATCTCATGGTCCTGGTGCTTATGAGCCAGTATCTCCTCCGTCTCACGACCTATGACAAAGTCGATGATATAGTCTGCACGGAAGTTTTCCTTCAGCGTCTGTATCGTATTGAGCACGATGACCAGCTGCTTCTCAGCCTCTATCTTCGTCTTGGGATGCAGGCAGTTGTCGCAGTTATGGCAGTTCTCCTCATGATAGTCCTCACCAAAATAGTGCAGCAGCATCTTTCTGCGGCATACCGAGGTTTCTGCGTATGCTGCCGTCTCAGCCAGCAGCTGGCGTCCGATGTCCTGCTCAGCGACGGGCTTGCCTTCCATGAACTTATCCAGTTTCTGTAAGTCTTTCTGGGCATAGAAGGTCACACAGAGACCCTCACCGCCATCGCGTCCGGCACGTCCCGTCTCCTGATAGTAGCCTTCCAGCGACTTGGGGATGTCATAGTGGATGACAAAACGCACGTCGGGCTTGTCGATACCCATACCGAAGGCTATCGTGGCAACAATCACATCGATGCGCTCCATCAGGAAGTCATCCTGTGTCTGTGAGCGCAGCGCAGAGTCCAGTCCGGCATGATAGGCAGCCGCCTTGATGTCGTTGGCTTTCAGGATTTCCGCCAGCTCCTCCACCTTCTTTCTCGACAGGCAGTAGATGATACCGCTCTTGTTCGGGTGCTGCTTGATGAAGCGTGTGATGTCCTTATCCACATCATTGGTCTTCGGACGTACCTCGTAATAGAGGTTGGGACGGTTGAACGAGCTCTTGAACTCAGCGGCATCCATGATGCCCAGATTCTTCTTGATGTCCGTACGCACCTTGTCGGTAGCCGTTGCCGTCAGCGCGATAACAGGTGCCTCGCCTATCTCGCTGATAATCGGACGGATACGACGGTACTCCGGACGGAAGTCATGTCCCCACTCCGAGATACAATGGGCCTCATCTACGGCATAGAACGATATCTTGGCCTGTTTCAGAAATTCCACATTATCCTCTTTGGTCAGCGACTCAGGAGCCACATACAACAGCTTCGTCCGTCCGGCCAGTATATCAGCTTTCACCTGGTCGATAGCTGCCTTGTTGAGCGACGAGTTCAGGTAGTGGGCCGTTCCCTCGTCACTCATCGAACTGATGACATCCACCTGGTTCTTCATCAGCGCTATCAGCGGTGAGATGACAATAGCCGTGCCCTCCATCAACAACGAGGGCAACTGGTAGCATAACGACTTGCCGCCACCCGTAGGCATCAGCACAAAGGTGTCCTTGCCGTCAAGCACGTTCTGAATGATAGCCTCCTGATCGCCTTTGAACTTGTCAAAGCCAAAATGCTTCTTCAGGGCTTCTGTGAGATTCTGTTTCTTCTTTGCCATAGACTTAAAATAATTGATAATTGACAATTGATAATTGACAATTACTGAATGTGTGACTTGTCAAGTTGTTTCTGCGCATAATCGACAGTCACTTCAAAGGATTTTGTTCGTTTAGAGGGTATTTCAAACATCGCATCCATCATGATATTCTCCACGATGGAGCGCAGTCCGCGAGCTCCCAGTTTGTATTCCACCGCCTTGTCGACGATAAGCGCCAGCGCATCAGGCGCGAAAGTCAGCTTGATGCCATCCATCTGAAACAGTTTCTCGTACTGCTTGACGATAGCGTTCTTGGGTTCTGTCAATATTCTTGTCAACGCCTCACGGTCGAGCGGATTCAGATAGGTCAGCACGGGCAGACGACCGATAATCTCAGGAATCAGACCGAATGACTTCAAGTCTTGTGGCAGGATATACTGCATCAGGTCGTTCTTGTCAATTTTCCGCACATTCTGCACTGAGTTGTAGCCCACCACATGGGTGTTCAGACGCTGGGCTATCTTACGCTCTATACCGTCGAAGGCACCACCACATATAAATAAGATGTTATGCGTGTCTACGTGGATATATTCCTGGTCGGGGTGCTTACGGCCACCCTGTGGCGGCACGTTGACGATGGTACCCTCCAGCAGTTTCAGCAGACCCTGCTGTACGCCCTCGCCGCTCACATCGCGTGTGATGCTGGGGTTGTCCGACTTACGCGCTATCTTGTCTATCTCGTCGATGAATACGATGCCGCGCTGGGCTGCTTCGACGTTATAATCGGCCACCTGAAGCAGACGCGACAGAATGCTCTCCACGTCCTCGCCCACATAGCCGGCCTCTGTAAACACGGTGGCGTCGACAATGGTGAACGGCACATCCAGCATCTTGGCGATGGTACGCGCCAACAGTGTCTTTCCCGTACCCGTTGAGCCCACCAGGATGATGTTCGACTTCTCAATCTCCACCCCATTATCGTCAGCAGGCTGTTTCAGACGCTTATAGTGGTTATAGACGGCTACAGCCAGGTAGCGCTTGGCCTCGTCCTGTCCAATCACATACTGGTCCAGGTGTGCTTTGATATCCTTGGGCTTAGGGACGTTCCTCAAGCTCCATCTCGAAGATGTCGGCTTGGCTTCAGGACCGAAGCCATGGGCTGTGGCCACCTGATAAGCCTGTACGGCACAGTCCTCACAGATGCAACCATTGGCACCTGTTATCAGAAGCTTCACCTCACGCTCCGAACGTCCGCAGAAATTACATTGTTTCTTCATGCCTTCCTTGCCAATACCTGATCAATCATACCATACTCCTTAGCCTCCTCAGCCGTCATCCAGTAGTTGCGGTCCGAGTCGTTCCACACCTTATCATATGGCGTATGCGAATGCTCTGAGATAATGGTATACAGCTCTTTCTTGAATTTCATAATCTCCTTGGCCTCTATCTCGATATCGGAAGCCTGTCCCTGAACACCACCTAAGGGCTGGTGAATCATCACACGACTGTGGGGCAGTGCGGAGCGCTTGCCCTCCTTGCCGGCTACGAGCAGCACGGCGGCCATCGAGGCAGCCATACCTGTACAGATGGTAGCCACATCGCTGGAGATAAACTGCATGGTGTCGTAGATACCCAGTCCTGCCGTCACACTTCCGCCAGGTGAGTTCAGATAGATGGAGATGTCTTTGCCGGAATCGACAGAGTCCAGATACAGCAACTGGGCCTGCAGCGTATTGGCGGTATAGTCGTCAATCTGCGTACCGAGGAAGATGATGCGGTCCATCATCAGACGCGAAAAAACATCCATCTGCGTCACGTTCAGCTGACGCTCCTCCAGGATGTAGGGGTTTAAATACTGAGCCTGTGCACTCATCACTTCGTCGAGCACGAGACCGTTAATACCTAAATGCTTGGTAGCATATTTTCTAAAATCGTTGTTCATATTCGTTTTCTAAGCAAGAAGCAAAATTACACAAAAAAAGTCGGAACGCCATACATTCCGACTATTTTTTTGGTTAAAGAATTATAATTTGGGGGTTATGCCTCTAACATCTTACGGAAATCCTCCAGCGTGATGTCCTTCTCGTCGAGTTTCACCACACCCTTCAGGGCTGCTGTCAGCTTCACGTCAACGGCACGGTCAACGAGTCCGTCAACGTTCTCGCGCTTCTTCAGCATCTCTGAAGCATAGTTCTCCAGATACTCGTCGGGAATGTTCGACATGCCATACTGGGCAAACTGGGCACGAGCGGCCTCTTTGGCAACGGCCTTCAGGTCGTCGTCTTCTATCTTGATGCCCTGAGCGGCAACCAGCTGTTCCTTGATGAGGTGCCAGCCCAGCTCCTTGATGCTGGCGTCGAAGTTCTTCTCCACGAAGTCGGCACCCTTGTCCTTGTTGTTGTTCAGCATCACGCGCTTCAGGATAGCCTCGGGGAACTCCAGTTTGCCTACCTTCTTCACCATGTGCTCACGGACATCGAGCAGGAACTTATAGTCTGCATCAGCCTTGAACTGCTGGCTAATCTGGTCAGCAATCTTCTGGCGGAACTCCTTCTCGTCCTTTACATTACCCTCACCGAACACCTGGTCGAAGAGTGTCTGGTTCACCTCAGCCTTGACGAAGCGGCTGATTTCAGTAATCTGGAACGTGAAGTCACCCTCGTGGTCCTTCACCTCTTCCTTCTGAATCTTCATCAGCGAGCTAACCTCTACGTCGCTCTCGGGATAGGCCTTGCGGGGGTTCCAGGTGATGATGTCGCCCAGCTTGCAGCCATCAAACAGCTTCTTCTGGTCGTCCACCTTGATATACTGGGGCATCAGCACGGCGTCAGCCACCTCGATAGTTCCGTCAATCTCGCGCAGGTCGCCTTTCAGCATGTCGCGCTGCTCGGCATCGTACTGCTCCACCTTCTCATACTGACCACCACGGCTCTGGTACATCTCGACCTGCTGGTCAATCAGCTTGTCGTCCACAGTGATGTTATAGAAGGGCACCTTGTCCTTACCGCTCAGCTTAGCCTCGAAGGCGGGAGCTACAGCGATGTCGAACTTGAAGATCAGGGGCTTGTCGCTCTCAAAGTCGAGCTGTTCCTGCTGCTCACTGGGCAGAGGTTCGCCCAGCATCTGGATGTTGTTCTCACGAACATACTCGTACAGCTTCTCGCCCAGCAGCTTGTTCACGGCATCCACCTTGACGGATGGACCGAACTGACGCTTGATCATAGCCATAGGAGCCTGACCAGGACGGAAACCGGGAATATTAGCACGTTTACGATAGTCTTTCAGGGTCTTGTCAACCTCGGGCTGATAGTCAGCCGTCTCCAGCGTAATGGTCATCAGACCATTGATTTTGTCGGGAGCTTCAAATGAAATATTCATCTCTTATATACCTTATTTATATTATATATTCGCGTTAGAGCGTGCAAAGGTACGAATAATTCGGCGAAAAACCAACTTTTTCACAACTTTTTTTAAAAGGGGGCTATTCCTCTTCCTCACGGTGACGCTGTTCCTCGATGGCTGAGAAGTCTTTCTGCCGCAGCACAAACGACTCGGTGAGGTAGTTCTTACGCACAACGGAATTGGCTGCCAGCTCCTCGGGGGTGCCATGAAACAGGATGCGACCCTCGAACAACAGATAGGCACGGTCGGTGATACAGAGCGTGTCCTCTACATTATGGTCGGTAATCAGGATACCGATGTTCTTGTCTTTCAGCTTCCACACGATATACTGGATATCCTCCACCGCAATGGGGTCCACACCCGCAAACGGCTCATCGAGCATAATGAACTTCGGTTCGATGGCCAGACAGCGTGCTATCTCCGTACGACGGCGCTCACCACCCGACAGCTGGTCACCCTTGTTCCTACGTACCTTCTGCAAGCGGAACTCGTTAATCAGACTCTCCAGCTTCTCCAACTGGTATTCACGGGGCCTTCCCGTCATCTCCAGCACAGAGAGGATGTTGTCCTCCACCGACATCTTACGGAACACCGAGGCCTCCTGAGCCAGATAGCCGATACCCGAACGGGCACGCCGGTACACCGGATAGGTGGTCACCTCCTCGTCGCCCAAAAAGATATGTCCGCTGTTGGGCACAATCAGTCCCGTCGTCATATAGAACGAGGTCGTCTTGCCCGCTCCGTTAGGGCCCAGCAGTCCTACTATCTCGCCTTGCTTCACGTCGAAACTCACGTCGTTCACCACCGTACGCTTGCCGTACCGCTTGACGAGTCCCTCCGTGCGCAGCACCATTCGCTCTTGCATATTATTCGTTTCGTCCATCATGACTGCAAAGGTACGAATAAGTGAGCAAAATGCCAAATTTTCTGCGATTTATTATGTTTTTCACACATTTATCACTATCTTTGCAAAAGAATCAAAACAATAAAGATTATGCCTAAAAAGAAAGGTGGACTGCCATTCGAGGTGTTTCCCACACCAGCCAAGAGTAAAGACGGGAAGAACATCATGTATGCGAAAGTGGCTGGTGGACGAAAAATGACGATGGAAGAGATAGACAAGTTTTGCAGCCGGGGAGGCTACGGCATGCGTGAAGGCGAACTGTCGAGGGCCTTCAGCGTGTTTATGAGTGCAGCGGCAGAGATGATGTCAATGGGCTATCGGATTGACACCACCATAGGCTCGTTCGCTCCCAAACTCGCCTTGAAGCGTGAGATTACGGATGCCGACGAGGTCAGGAACAGCGACGTGAGGATTGACGGGGTAGACTATAATCCGGGAAAGAAATGGAGTGTGGCTATCAACCATTGGCTTGACGACGGGTTTCGCAAGGTCGACACGCCTGATGTCCAGAAAATCATGGCTGACCAGTCAGGACTTGAGAAGGTTCTCGCCAAGTGTCTGAAGCAGGGCTTCGTCACCGTGAGCCAATTTGCTTTTCATGCCAACCTGACGGAGTATTCTGCCAGAAAACAACTGAACGCATGGACGAAGGGCGAGAATCCGAAACTGATGAAAAGCAGGATGGGACAACAACATATATACACAGAAATCTGAAAAAACATAGATATGCCTTCCACAAGTTGTCCAAACGTCATCTTCCACTCAAAGAGATTATTCCTAATGGAGTACGGGAATAGAGATCATGTTGACAAACAATCGTGGCGAGACGTTAGTATCTACAACTTCAGATTGCTTATCTTCCCGTGAACGAGCAGAAGGAGGTGCTGAACATCAAGAAGTCTGACCTGAACGAGAGGAACGAACTGGTGCTCGATCCCGATATCATCAGGCAGTTCCGACTGAAAGAATGGCCTAACAGCAGAACGGGAGATTACGCTTTTGGGGACAGTGGTGATTTCCGTGATACCAAACTCACGGACGACGGCAAGGTGCACTGAGACAGACGGTTTTTTTTTCTTGGGGAAATCGTGCGCGGTATCGGAAAAAGTTGTATCTTTGCAGCGTCAAACATTAAAACGCTGAAAATATGGAAGCAACGACGACGAAAAGAAAGCCCACAAGAAGAAGCAAAGACGGATGGGTGAGAGACATCACGCTGGTGACTCCCACGGTGACGAAATCGATGGAAGAAGCGTGGAAGGCCAACATCAGGGCCAACTCCCAGAAGCCTGCCGTGAGCAAGACCATGCAGTTTGCAAGACAAAACAAAGGGGCCATCGTTGTAAAAGACCCCACATTCCTCTTGTTCTGAGCCATGCGATACTTGTTCGACACCAACCACGAGACGCTGGCCCGTCTGCTCGGCACCAACTATCAGTACGTGTATGCCGCCCTGCGCGAGTGTGCCGACACCACGCCCGCCGACTACCTCAACCGTCTGCGCATTCAGTATGCAGCCCAATTGTTGGAAAAGTCCGACGACCCGATAGGACTCATCATCGAGCAGAGCGGGTTTACTAACCGCACCACTTTTGCCCGTCTCTTTGCCGCCTACTACTCAATGACACCATCGGAGTACCGTAAAATAGCACATAAACAGTCATGTTCCAGTTTGCCATCATAGCCACCACTATTGAGTTGACGCTCTGTCTGGCTTGTAGTATTCTCCTATGGAGTCGTCGCAAGCAGACTGGCGACAATTCGCGCATAGTGCTTTCTGCTGTGTGCTTCACATGTGTCATTTGGTCTGTTGGTAAGTATTTCGAGTACATCGGACATCCTGATAAGAACATATACACTGAAATTTTGTCACCGGAACATTGTTTTACGGGCTTACTGTGTTTGATACTCTATTTCTTCTACCCTGTTATCATTCTGCGACCGAAATGGTTTACTTGGCGGCGCGTACTGCTATTCATTCTGCCATGGCTACTATTGTCATTGCCCTATATGATGCAGATGCCGTTCCGCTCACTTGCCAATGCAGGCGATGTTCTGACCTACGTGACAGAGTTCAATGTATGGTGGCGTTTACTGACCGTCGGTATCATTATTGGTTATATGGTGCTTCTGCAGATGCTCCCTTACAACTGGCGGGAGTCCAGTGCCGACAATCAGTGGGTGAGACGCTACGTTTGGGCGATAGCAGTGATGGCGGTCCTCTACTTCGGATATCAGTTGACGCTGTGGATGCCTATCCACATGGCTCATCAGGTCTATGTCGGTTTGTTCTTTGTCTATTACACACACTTTGAACTGGAAGTCAGGCTATTGCCAGTTAGTGATAAGAAATTGGAGGAAAAGTATGAGGACTTACCTCCTTCACAAGTCGCTTCTTCTACCTCAGCCAACAACCTGTGGCATCGCATCGTACAAGAGGTTGATAGGAAGGAAACGTGGAAGAACCCCGACTTGACTGTCACCATGCTGGCACAGATAGTGGGAAGCAACAAGACTTATGTACATAGGGCTTTTGCAGAAAATGCCGACTCGACCTATAATGACTATATCAACCGTCGCCGGGTGGAGTTCATTGCAGCTGAACTCCGTAAAAAGCCCAACCAGAATTTAGAGGATTTGTTTTATCGGGCAGGCTATCGTTCACGCACCACTGCGGGACGAAATTTCAAGGACATCATGGGTGTAACACCCTCCGACTATGCCGCCTCACTATAGTTAAAAGCAACTTTTTCCTTTTTGCACCATACATTTTTCCGATATGAACTGCCATATCGGAATGTTTGTCATAACTTTGCGCACATGTTATTTATGAACAAACCAAAAAGACAAACGAAATGAAAAAAAAGACTATTATGGCACTGATGGCATCAGCGATGCTGACAGTATCGGCAGGATTCATGACATCCTGCACAGACAACAGTGACAATCCCACAGTAAACGACAATCCTAATGCGCAGACAGACGCACCGGCATTCGACGAGAACAACATAGTACTCGCCTTTGTCGGCATGAGCGACATCCACATTATGGAGGATCCGGCCACAAGCATGAAGGGCATTCTCGATGCCATTACGGCTATGGGGAAGACCCCTGAAGACCTTAGCGTAGACATGCAGAGACTGCTGGATACGTCGTTCAAGACCAACGAATCGTTCCAAAAGGCATTCCCCTTTCTGGCAGCCAAATCGGGGCGCGGACTCGATGCACTGGTGGTGCCGGGCGACCTGACCAACAACGGGCGGCAGGCAGAAATCGACACACTCGTGAAGTATCTCAATGCCGAACCGACCATCAATACCAAGCCCATCCTGTTCAGTTCCGGCAACCACGACCTCTTTAGCGACCCCACCGAAGGCTCGTTCACCCAGCGCATAAAGGCAACGCTGCCCACCACGGCCTACGCTGCCGACATCAAGCCATTGGGAGCCAACGACTCGCGCCACTCGGTAGTGGGCGGCATCCATTTCATCCAGATTAATGTCGACAACTACGAATGGAGCAAGGGCGTTTATCTCGTGCCAACCCTTCGCTGGTTAGAGGCGGAGATGGCCGAGGCTGCCAAGGCAGACCCCACAAAACCCATCTTCGTGACGTCACACCTGGCCATTCCTGGCACGGTGACGGGCAGCAACTTGGTCACCAACGGGGCTGACGATGCGGTGTGGGCGTGCGACTACATCAAACCCATTCTCGACAAGTACCCACAGGCATTTCTGCTGAGCGGCCACACCCACTTCTCTATGAACGACGAGCGCGATATCGTGCAGGACAAATTTACAATGATGAATATCGGCCCCGTGCATTACCTGATTTCCGACCTTGGCTTCTGGAACTTGAGCGAAGGCCAGGGGCAGCTGATTGACGAATATGCCGACCATCCACAGGCCACGCTGTTCGAGGTGGACAAGAATGGCACAACACGCATCCGCTGCTACGACTGTGGGCGAGGTGAACTGATAGGCGAACCGTTCATCGTCAATGCCCCAGGCTATCGCAACTCACTGACGACATACGGCCTCGACCGTGCCAACAAGCCTGGCCCGACATTCCCTGCCTCGGCCACTATTCAGACAACCGTCAAGGACGGTGAGGTGTTGCTCTCATTCCCCCGTGCCAACGGCAACGGCTCGCAGGTGTATTACTATCTCGTCAAAATCGACAACGGTTCAGGTACGCCCGAAGAGCGCAAATACCAAACCGACATTTTCTCCGTGGCCCAGGAAAGTGAAATGGCGGCAACCGTCAGCATCAGTCTTGGCAAGTTGGACACCGGAAAGACTTACACTGTCACCGTCACGGCCTGCAATGTGTGGGACAAGGCAGGTGACACGCTGACCACGGTTATTAACCTCTAAACGACATATCCATGAAACGAATGGATAATTTCTTTGCCACTGCCGTATCAGCGATACTGGCAGTGGCAGTGTCGGCTTGTTCTGACAGCAACGATAATCCTGTGAATCCCAATCCGCAGCCTGCGGATGGGATTCCTGCTGTTGTAAAAAACTTGCCAGGATATGAAACGTGGGATTCTCCTGTTGACTACAGTAAAGCAGAAAATTGGGCAGCCTTGCCAGCTAAGGTTGACAAGGCATACGACGTGTTTTACTTGCAACCCACGTCATGGAGCGTTGCTGAGGGCGAGACCTGCCGAGTGGCAAGTCTCGACAACCAGACGATGCGCTATGGTGGCATCATCTGTTCTGCCATACACGCCCAAGCCGTATTTGGCGATTATTGTAACGTCTACTGTCCCTATTATCGCCAAGTTGATGCTGAATATATTGGTGAAGTGTCGTGGGAAGAGGCGCAGGAACTTTGGCAATATGAGGCAAGCAAAGATCCTATGCAAGCATTAGACTACTACTTTGAGCACTACAATCAAGGCCGTCCTTTCTTCTTGGCAGGTCACTCGCAGGGTTCTGCCATCACCAAGGCTCTACTTGCAGGTTATTTCAAGGAGCATCCCGACTACCTGATCCGCATGATTGCCGCCTATCCGCTGGGCTATGCCATCACTACTGATTACTTACAGAAGAATCCGCACCTGAAATTTGCTGAGGGGGCAGATGATACTGGTGTCATCGTGTCGTGGAACGTGGAGGGTGCCGAGAACAAGACGCAACGTAACATCGTTGTGGCTCCAAGCGGTTCACTTAGTATCAACCCGCTTAATTGGAAACTCGATGCTACACCCGCTTCAATCACTGAGAATAAAGGTTCGTTGCTTGTTACAGATATGGCTGATTTTGTGAATGAAATCCAGACAAGAGGAACAGATGCTGCCATTGCTGTTCACATGACCGAGGGACTATCTGATGCCGCTATCGACACGGAACGTGGTGTCGTTGTGACTACAGCCGATGCTGCCTACCGCCATGCAAATAATGGCATCTTCGGTACAGCCAGCTACCACTCGTTCGACTGGCTATTCTTCATAGGCAATCTGCGCGAAAATGTGGGCACTCGCATTGCTTCCTATGAGCAGAAGCCTGTAGCCCGTATCATGGCGCATCGCGGTGCTTCTGCCTATGCACCAGAGAATACACTGTCTGCATTTCAGGCAGCCTACGATCTGGGGGCCGATGGTTTCGAGACTGACATCCACATCACCAAGGACAATCAACTTGTCGTAGCCCACAACTACAGCATAGATGGTAATTCAAACGGTACAGGCTACATTCAAGACCTTACCTTAGAGGAACTGCGTCAGTACGACTATGGTTCATGGTTTGACGCTAAGTTTGCTGGGGAACCTATAGCCACACTCGACGAATGTCTTGCCAAGGCAAAAGAACTTAAGCTCTTTGCTAACTTGGAAATGAAGGCTCCGTTGCATCCTGTCACTGACTATGTGCGTCTCATTGCCGAGGCTATCGATCGCTCAGGCATTGACAAGAGCCGTGTCATGGTTTCAGCATTCAATCACTCGATGTTGAAGGAGATGAAACAGCGTCAGCCCGACATACGTGTCGGTGCCCTGATGTTACCACAGTTGTTCTACTTGCTTGTCGATTTTGATGGAATCATCATCGACCATACGAAGCCGTTGGCCGACCTTACCGTTACTGACCTGAATATGCCAGCTAACAAGGAGGATTTCATGCTCTTTGGCATAGCAGGTGCTACACCAGAGGATGTCATTTTAGAAATTCTTCGCCAATGGGCAGGTACTTTTAATGGAGCCAACTGGAGTGAGGTTTCCCTCCAGTTCCAGTTGCAGGCTGATGCCGCCAAATATGTCGACAGTCTCGGCTTTCAACTAGACTATCTCCATCCAGAATGGCACTCGTTACAACTCGATCCGCAACTCTGCGCCAAAATGCATGCCCGTGGCATCGGTGTGAATGTTTGGACGCCCAACGATGAAACTGACCTCAAGGCAGTGCTACAGTATAACATTGACGGCATCATCACCGATGTCCCTGACGTGGCGTTAAAACTGCAAGGAAGAATGTAATTCTTCGCCAATGCAGTGTTCTTTGCGTAGTCAGCAACCATTAAACAGTAGTTTTTCAAGGATTGTAACAAAGATTTCAAGCAGTGGGGAAGGCCTTTCGGTCTTTCCCACTAATTTTGCCAAAAATTTGGCGAGCCTGCTCACGCTCGGCCATTGATGCGAGCATCATGGCTCTCGCTTAATCGCAGCCTTGCCGGCGAATTCATCTTAACATCAAATCAAGTCTGCAAATTCGACGATGTTCCCCCACAACTTCGACGAGGGCTACGAGCAGAGCGGCTTCCACAAATACACTGGCTGGGGCAACTGGCTCCGCATGAACGAGCAGTCACTTGCCCACAACCCGCAGTGTGGGAAATAAGCAAGAGGGGTGGTTCAATACCACCCCTTTTTAGTGTCCCCTATATACAGAAAATTTAAAATAACAAAAAAGTGGAGGTAGGTTTTAAACTTTTCAGACGTTCGGGAGTCATATAGGTGTATGGAGACAGAAATACATCAAGCACAACTGCAGGAAATGCTGAAAGACCCCAGCCAGCGCGAAAAGGGTTTCCGACTGCTGATGAAGCAATATGGCGAGACGCTATACTGGCACATACGCCGCATTGTAGTGGGTCACGACGACGCAGAAGACGTACTGCAGGAGACGTGCATCAAGATATTCAGCAGCATCGACTCGTTCAGAGGTGACGGCAAGCTGACTACATGGATTTACAGCATAGCGACACGCGAGGCGCTGACTCAGTTGCGAAAACAGACGCACGTATTCCAAAGCATTGACTCGCTGGGCTCGACGCTGGCAGAACGTCTGGAGGCAGAGACCCCGATGGACGCGAACACAACGGAGGTGCTGTTCCAAAAGGCACTGCTGACACTACCCACCCAACAGCGCATCGCCTTCAACCTGCGCTACTACGACGAGATGAGTTACGACGAGATAGCCAACATCACAGGCAAGAACGTCAATACCCTAAAGGCGAACTATCACTTCGCACAAGACAAAGTTAAGAAATATATTAAAGAACATACAGCATGAAAGAAGTACAGAACATAGGCAAACGGATGCCCTACGCTGAGAGCGAGGACTACCTGAAGGGGCTGATTAGCCAGGCTACGGAGCAGGCTATATTGCAAGGAGCAAGGGGCAAGACACGGGTGATCCGAATGTGGTTGGCGGCAGCAGCGGCAGCTCTGGTGCTGATAGCGGGGCTGACCATCACCTACTTCCATCAGAGCAGCGCGGAGGAGTTAGTGGCTGAGCAGACGGCAAAGGGTCCGATAGACCAATTCCTGGACAACCTGACGGACGACGAGGCCCAGCAGCTGGCCTACTATGAGATAGAAGACATTCCAGAATATTATTAAAATAAAAAACAACACAGACAACTTTAGACAACATAGGACAACCATTCCGGAAAGTTGTTATAGTTGTAATAAGTTGCCATAGTTGTCTTAGATAATAAGTCAAACAAAAAAACAAACAAACAAGATGAAACAACTAATGATGACGATGTTGCTGGCCATTGTAGCAATGACGGCAACTGCACAAGACAAGAAGGCTGAAGGAATCAACGAGAAGTATTTCGACGCCAGAGTAAGCGAACTGGTCTACCAACTGGATATGACCAACGACCAGAAGACGAAGTTCGTACCCATCTACAAGCGCTACTGCGAGGAGATGAAAGCCCTCATGAGACCTGCTATGAAGCATAAGAAAGAAATGAAGGATAAGCAAAAGGGCGAGCATAAGAAGCTGACTGACGAGGAGAAGCTGGCTCGCACCAAGAAGCGCATGGAGTGCCAGCAGCAGGCTCAGGCCATCCGACTGAAATATCTTGACGAGTTCTCAACGGTGCTCAGTGCACATCAGGTCAACAAGTTCTTCGAAGTGGAGGGAAAAATGCAGAAGAAGCTGATGGAGCGGAGAATGCATCATAAAGGTAAAAAAGATAAAAGGTAAAAAGGTAAAAGGTAAAAAGGTAAAAAAATGGGCTGACTTGGTGTTCAGTCCGTTTTTTTTTTGTACCTTTGCAGCCGAAATGATAGACATGTTACATAATTGGCTGACGACATTCGGACGTTTCATCATGCTGATGGGACGCACGTTCAGCGTGCCTGAGCGGTTCCGTATGTTCTGGAAACAGTATGTCAAGGAGATGACTCAGTTGGGCATCGACTCGATAGGCATCGTGTTGCTCATCTCGTTCTTCATCGGTGCAGTCATCTGTATCCAGATGAAGCTGAACATCCAAAGCCCGTGGATGCCCCGCTGGGTGACGGGTTACACAACGCGTGAAATCATGCTACTGGAGTTCTCGTCGAGCATCATGTGTCTGATACTGGCGGGAAAGGTAGGTTCGAACATCGCATCGGAGATAGGTACCATGCGGGTGACACAGCAGATTGACGCACTGGACATCATGGGTGTGAACTCAGCCTGCTACCTGATACTGCCTAAGATACTGGGCATGCTGACCATCATGCCGCTGCTGGTCATCTTCTCATCAGCGATGGGTATTGTGGGAGCCTACGGAACGGCATTCATTGCCCACATCATCGTACCCGACGACCTGACGCTGGGCCTGCAGCACTCGTTCCAGTCTTGGTTTGTGTGGATGAGCATCATCAAAAGCCTTTTCTTCGCCTTCATCATATCGGCAGTACCCTCGTACTTCGGTTATACGGTAGAAGGCGGTTCAGTGAACGTGGGCAAAGCCTCGACCAACGCCGTCGTGTCGTCGAGTGTACTGATACTATGTAGTGACGTTTTCCTAACACAGCTGTTGTCATGATTGAAGTCAAGAACCTATACAAGAACTTTGACGGTCGCGATGTACTGAGCGATATCAACACCGTGTTCGAGGACGGCAAGACGAACCTCATCATCGGACAGAGCGGTAGCGGAAAGACGGTGCTGATGAAGAATCTGGTGGGACTGTTTGAACCCACCAGCGGACAGATTCTGTACGACGGACGTGACTTCGTGCAGATGTCGAAACAGGAAAAGGTACAAATGCGCCGCGAGATGGGAATGATTTTCCAGTCGGCAGCACTCTTCGACTCGCTGACGGTACTGGAGAACGTGATGTTCCCGTTGGACATGTTCTCACAGATGACCCTGCGCGAGCGTCAGCAACGGGCTATGGACTGTCTGGACCGCGTGAATCTGGTGGGAGCGGAAGGCAAGTATCCGGGCGAAATCAGCGGTGGTATGCAGAAACGTGTCGCCATAGCCCGCGCCATTGCACTAAATCCCAAATACCTGTTCTGCGATGAGCCTAACTCAGGACTTGACCCTAAGACCAGTCTGGTGATTGACGACCTGTTGCACTCCATCACCCAGGAATTCAACATGACAACCATCATCAATACCCACGACATGAACTCGGTGATGGGTATTGGCGAGAATATCATCTTCATCTACGAAGGACATAAAGAATGGCAAGGCGTCAGCAGCCAGATTATGAACTCCACGAACAAGCGGCTGACGGACTTCATCTTCGCTAGCGACCTGCTGAAGGAGATGCGTGCAGCCGTGATGACAACTGAGAAATAATCCCTAACGTCGTGCTGTCAGAGGCAAAGACTGAGTTCAGTCCTTGCGCTTCCTGTGCGGGGTCGTTGGTATAGTCGTCGCCCACCTGCCACTGCTCATGGCGAGGCTTAGCCAAGCCGCCCCATCCCCAGAAATTACAGCCCGCAAACAGGCCACCCTGCTCAGCATGGTCAGCCACCAGCGAGAAGACGTACCTATAATAGCCGTCGCGTCCCTGTGTCGGTGTGTCGAGTGTGAACTTGAAACCATCGCGCGGATAACCGAACTCCTCCATCACCAGGGGTTTGTTCAGGCGTTCGCAGACGGCCAGATGCTGGTCGATATACTCCTTGGTGTTCTGACAGGCACGCGGCAGATGCTCGACGAGCGAGTCAGGATGCGCCCATCCCCAGTTGTAAGGCCACAGATGTACATTACAGTAGTCGATATTGCTATCGGCACAGATGCGCTCGTAGCTCTCAATATCATTCTCACAGCCCCATAAGCCCTCGCTGCCTACGGAGATAAGGTGGTTAGGGTCCAGCGAACGGATGAGTGCGGAAGCCTCTGCAAGCCACTTCTCAAAGGCGGGCAGCGCCTCCTTGCTGAAAGCCCGGGGCTCGTTGCCTATCTGCCACGACATGATGGCAGGGTCGTCGGTATACTTCAGTCCGGTATAGCGGTTGGTACGGCTGATGATGAAGCGTACGTAGTCGTAGAACAGCTGGTGGGCCTTCTCGTTGGTGGCATACTTCGACATTGCTTCCATAAAGGCGGGGTAGCCCACATCGTCAGGACGGGGCTGAGGACCCTCGCCGGCATGCTCCAGATAGAAGCCATAGCCCCCACTCCACTCCCACGAGTTGTTCAGATAGAGCACCGCTACCATCTGGCGCTTGCCCATCTCCTGCAACAGGTAGTCGAGACCTGCCAGAATCGTGTCGTTGTATACACCGGGCTCTACCTGCAACGTGGGTTCTACCTTGGTCTTCACGCCGCGCTGGCCGTCGCTGCCCACCAGGATGCGCAGGTTGTCGATGCCCATGCGCTTCATCTCGTCGAGTTCACGACAGAGACGCTGGCGGTCACCCCCCTGCCCCTCGGAGCCGAGGATGGCCCCGTACCAGAAATTGGTGCCAACATAATAATAAGGTTTCCCACCACGCACAAAATGGCCGTTATCAACACGCACGAAATCGGGAGCCGGCGACTGGCAAGCCCAGCACACAGCAACAACCGACAGGAGCAGGAAAATTTTCTTCATATCCCTAACCTCTTACTTCTAACCTCTAAATACTATAATACTTAATCAGTCCCTCCATCGGACTCTTCAGAATCTGACCCAGGGTGAAGCCCTCCAGACGGGCGGCCTCTTCCAGCTGTGCACGATAGTGGAAAGCCATAGAGCCCACAACACCTACGGACAGGTCGGTGCGGTTGTAGGGCTTCACATTGTTGCGGAAGAAAGCACGGAAGTTATCGACCACCAGCTGACTCAACAAGGGGTTACCCAGATGCTGCTCTATAAATAAAGAGGTGGAAGCCAGGAAGCGGTTGCCCATCGGTTCGCGATATACTTTCTGGATGACATCGTTCTGGGTAAGCTTCTGTGCTTTGAGGTATTCATCGCGGATAGCGGCATAGGCAGGATTCTTGAAGATGGCATTCATGAACATGCGTCCCAATACGGAGCCGCTGCCCTCGTCGCCCAGGATATAGCCCAGCGCAGGGGTGTTCTGCACAATCTGTTCACCGTCATAGAGACAACTGTTCGAACCCGTGCCGAGGATACAGGCGATGCCTGCCTCGCGCTGACAGAGCGCACGTGCTGCAGCCATCAGGTCGCTATACACCTCTATCTTGTTGGCAGGAAATACCTGCGCCAGTGTCTGCTTCATCATCGGCACATGGACCGGTGTACAGCCGCTGCCGTAGAAATAGACGTCAATCTGCGACAACAGAGGGGTCTCCAGTGCCTTGGAATTGATGAGTGCTGCCCGCGAGAAGGTGGAGAGCTGCGACACCAGCTCCTGGCCGAGAATCTGCCGGATAACGTCGGGGGTCTGATGAATAGGTGTGATGCCTTGCGTCTGGAAATTAGCTATCACGTCCAGACGTGTGGGATAAGGTGAATGGAGTAGCGCCCAATCGGTCTTGGTGCTTCCGCTGTCTGCTATAAGTATCATGTTTCTTAATCTTTTTGTTGCGATTTTGATGCAAAGGTAGTGATTTATTTGAAAAAATGACTATCTTTGCACACAAATTTTAAGAAAAGACGATGAAAAGAATCCTAACGATAGTCCTGACGCTGCTCGTCACCATCAGTACTCAAGCCGTTCTGAAAGAAAAAGACCTGCCCCAGACCCTGCAGATTCTGCGCACGGAGCTGACCAACTACCACCGCGAGCTGACCCAGCAGATAGAGATGAACAGAAAGCAGAGCGATGGCGTACGCAGCCAGCTAATGGAGACCATGCTGCGGTCGAACCAGAACTCGCTGATGCTCTACTCGCAGAAACAGGAGTACGTGTTCGACCTGACCTACGCCTGCAACCAGGCTACCGCACAGTACCGCGAATTCCAGCATCAGCAGCTGCCCTTCAACACCTTCCTGAAAAAAGCCAACAACGACATCGCCCGCTACGACTCGCTGATAGGCAGTCTGAAGGCGATGCCCGTCAGCATACTGACCGACCAGGCCAAGACAGACCGTAATATCTGTCTGACGCTGGCCACCAATATCCGTAACTCGCTGGACGATAACCGCACCACCATGCAGGACTACATCCATTATTACGACATGACGGAGAAGCGGCTGAGCCATCTGAACGACTACGCCCAGAAGCGCTACTACGACATCCAGACCAGCATTTTCAGGAATGGCGGCGACAACTACGTCAACATCCTGAAGAACTGGAACCGCCACTGGAGCACGATGCTACAGACGGTGCGCAAGAAATACCAGCCCAACGAGAACTCGCAGTGGGACAGCCGCTGGATTTTCGGACTCCTCATATCGACCATCGTATATGCTATCGTCGCCTCGCTGCTCAACTTCCTGATGATTCGCTTCGTCGTACCCCAGCGACTACGCACCAAGGAGTTCATGAAGAAACGAACCTGCATCACAATGGCTACCACGACCATCACGTTTGCCATCATCCTGGGACTGACCATCACGCTGACCGACCAGAACTTCATCGTCATGGCTTCCAACCTGCTGGTCGAGTTTGCATGGCTGCTGAGTGTCGTGCTGATATCGCTGTTGCTGCGTGTCAACGGTGACCAAATCACGAGTGCCTTCCGCGTCTACACCCCGCTGCTAGCGGTCTGCTTCCTGGTGATAGCCTTTCGCATCATTCTCATACCCAGCGAACTAGTGAACATCATCTTCCCACCCGTGCTACTGGTATGTGCACTATGGCAGCAGAACGTGATAGGACGCCACAACAAGAACATCCCGCGCTGGGACATGTTCTACAGCTACATCTCGCTGGTGGTATTCGTCATCTCCGTCGTCTGCTCGTGGGTAGGCTATACGCTGATGGCCGTACAGATTCTCATCTGGTGGATGATGCAGCTGGCCTGCATACTGACCATCACCTGTGTGTCACAATACATCAAGCTCTATGGCGTCAGACACCATTTCAACGAGAAACCCATCACCAAGACCTGGGGCTACCACCTGGTCTATCAAGTACTGCTCCCCATACTGGGTGTAGGCTCGGTGATGGTCAGCATCTGGTGGGCTGCCGACGTGTTCAACCTGTCAGACCTGTGCTGGAAGATTTTCAAGACCAACTTCATCGACCTGTCGAACCTGAAGCTCAGCATCCTGACGCTGTCGATGGTCATCAACCTGTGGTTCATCTTCTCCTACGTCAACCGCACGATACTGAAATTCATGCGCATGCACTACGAGATAAAAGACCCGTCGACGGCAGCCAGCCGCGAGGTGATGGGCAGAAACGTGATACAGGTCATTGTCTGGGGCGCCTGGTTCCTCATCACCATGACCATTCTCGGCATCTCAATGGAGTGGCTGCTGGTAGTAACGGGAGGCCTGTCGACAGGTATCGGTTTCGCCTCGAAGGATATCATCGAGAACATCTATTACGGCATATCACTCATGACGGGACGCATCAAGGTAGGCGACATGATTCAGGTCGACGGCACAATGGGCAAGGTGACCAGCATCAGCTATGTGTCAACCGTCGTAGAGTCGGTCTATGGCGAGATTATCACCTTCCAGAACTCGCAGCTGTTTGCCAAGAACTACAAGAACCTGACGCGCAATCACGGCTATGTGCTACAAGTCATCCCCTACGGAGTAGCCTACGGCACCAATCTGCAGCAAGCCATGACGCTGGTTGACGAGGCGGTGAACAATCTGCACCACAAGTGGACAGACCACAAGAAGAAGGCGCGCTCGGTAGTCGGTGAACTGGGCGACTCCAGCATCAACTTCAAGATGTTCGTATGGGCTGAAGCCACGAAGAAATCCGACGTCATCAGCGACGTGCTCCGCACCATCTACGACACGCTGAACCAGAACGGCATCGAGATTCCTTTCCCACAACAGGACGTACATATTAAACAATAAACCCTAAAGATTCTTGTGTTTTATTTGTAGAAAATGATTATCATTGCAGCCTAAATAATGAACGGTATAGTAGAAAGTTTTACGAACAACCTGATAGCAGAAGATCGCTACAGGATGATTCTCGACGGTCTACAGGTGACGCTGCTGATTACGCTCTTCGCCGCCCTGCTGGGTACGCTGTTGGGCGGACTGGTGTGTTGGATGCGCATGAACCGTCGCAAGTGGCTGCGACAAACAGCCAAGGTGTATATCGAGTTGATGCGCGGCACACCTGTGCTGGTGCTGCTCATGTTGATGTACTATGTGGTGATGGCACCGATGGATGCTACGGGCATCGTGGTAGCCATAGTCACCTTTGCCATGAACACGGCGGCTTACATCAGCGAGATGCTGCGAACCACCATTCAGGGCATAGACCGCGGACAGACGGAGGCGGGTCTGGCATTGGGCTTTACGCAGCGACAGACGTTCTTCAAGATAGTGCTGCCACAGGTGGTGAAAGCGATAATGCCCGTCTATCAGGGCGAAGTGATTAGTCTGCTGAAGGGTACGAGCATTGTGGGCTACATCGCCGTAGCTGACATGACACGCGCCTCCGACCTGATACGCTCACGAACGTTCGATGCCTTCTTCCCCCTCATCGTGACAGCCGTCATCTATTTCCTCATGGCGTGGCTCATCGGGATGCTGCTCACATCGTTGGTGCAGCACCGCAGGGTGAAGGCCGCAGCCGCTGCCATATTGCTGGCGCTGCTGGGTATGGCCGGTTACATGTCGTCGCTTGCAAATGGCGATGCAGTGGCTACAGAGTCAGCAGGACAGGCGGACACGCCTGCGGTGTTTATGGCACTGCCGGGGAAGCGTGTCGGTGTGGTCATCGGCAGCATACAGGACATGGCCGTCACGCGGCTGGCTCCCGATGCCGACATCATGCGGCTGGCCAACACCACCGACATGCTGGCAGCTCTGGAGAACGGCAAAGTGGACGTGGCAGGCGAGGAGAACCTGTCGGTGACGTTCAACAAGGAGATAGCCGCCAAGGTAGACACGGTAAGTGCAGGTCTGCCACCGATGCCTATAGGAGCCTGCTTTGCCCTGGACAACACGCAGCTGAAGCAGGACTTCGACAGTTTCCTGGCCGACATACGCCGCGACGGCACCTATCAGGAGATTTACGACCGGTGGCGCCATGCCGACGACCCCTCTGACATAGCCATCCCCCAACAGCACGGCACGGGACAGACACTGCGCGTAGCCATCTACCCCGCCATGCCTCCCTTTAGCTTTATCAGTTCCGGCAAACCGTCGGGCTTGGAAATAGACATCCTGACGGAGTGGGCCAACAGGCGCAACCGCCAGCTGGAATACCTGACGATGGACTTCTCGTCGCAGATTCCTGCCGTGCAGACTGACAAAGTAGATATGGCCATGGGGTCCATCAGCATCACTGAGGAGCGACAGAAACAGGTACTCTTCTCCGACGGCTACCTCGCGTCGCACATCATGCTGCTGACGCGAAAGGGCGAGGCCGCCATACTCTCTCATCCCACGCAGCCGTCAGCCACAGAGGATGACAGGAATTTCTGGCCTTGGGCAGTGGGTATCCTTATTATTATCATAGGTGGCGGCGCATGGTTTATCCTACGTCGCAAAAACGGCACTCGGACAGCGGAAGCAAATTATTCACTCTTCACTCTTCACTCATCACTTAAAATCTCTCACCTCAAAAAGAGTTACGGTGAGCTCGACGTCTTGCGCGACATCAATACGGAAGTGCATCACGGCGAGGTCATCTCCATCATCGGACCTTCAGGCACGGGAAAGAGCACTTTCCTGCGCTGCCTGAACCTGCTGGAACAGCCTACCAGTGGCAGCATCGTTGTCGACGGCAAGGACATCCTCGCCAAGGGCTATCCGGTGAACATACTGCGCCAGAAGATGGGCATGGTGTTCCAGTCGTTCAACCTCTTCGAGCATAAGACGGTGCTGGAGAACGTCATCTTCGCACCCTGCCAGCTGCGTCATGAGCCCGAAGAAAAAGCACGCGAAGAGGGTCTGTCATTGCTGCGCAAGGTGGGACTGGCTGAGAAGGCCGACGTCTATCCGTCGAGTCTCTCCGGCGGACAGAAACAACGTGTGGCCATCGCTCGCGCCCTGGCCATGAAGCCCGACGTCATCCTCTTCGACGAACCCACATCAGCCCTCGACCCGACGATGGTGGGCGAGGTGCTCAGCGTCATACGCCAGTTGGCGAAAGAGGGCATGACCATGCTCATCGTCACCCACGAGATGAAGTTTGCCCACGACGTAAGCACCCGTATCTTCTTCATGTACGACGGTTACATCCACGAGGACGGCTCGCCCGAGCAGGTCTTCGAGAATCCTGTCCATAGCGCCACCAAGGCATTCATCCAGCGCATCCGCAAGGAGGTGTTCGAGATAGAGGGGCCCGACTTCGACTTCCTCGGCATGCACTCTACGATGGGTGCCTTCTGCCACAAGTACGGCATTGCTGAGAAGCTGGAAACGGCAGAACGGCTGACGGACCTGATGCTCGATGACATGATGCCCCAATACCGTCCCATCACCGTACGCATCACCCACAGCGAGCAGTCAGGCGTCACCGCCCTCGACTTCATGGTGGAAAAGATGACCGCCACGCCACTGAGCGACACACAGCGCAGCGCGCTCTCTGCCCAGTGTCTACAGGTCATAGAAGAAACCACCAAGCGAGGCTTCCGCGTGAAGCTGCTCATATAACCAGCCCCCCACTGGCACCGATACTCAGGCGTTATTTTTTAGTTGTTAAATGTTGACGTGAATCAATTTTCACGCCAAATCCTTGCACATGTAATATAAATTGTTTACCTTTGCAAGGTAATACGCATAACGAACTCAGTATGGAACAGACTTTCATTGCAGGCCCATGTGTCATTGAATCGGCTGAACTGCTGGACACCGTAGCAGCCAAACTGGTGGAAATCAACCAGCATCAGGGGATTGACATCATATTCAAGGCATCGTTCGACAAGGCCAACCGCACGTCGATTAAGTCGTTCCGCGGACCTGGCATCGACAAGGGACTACAGATGCTGAGTGACGTGAAAGAGAAATATGGGCTGCGTCTGCTGACGGACATCCACGAAGCGTGGCAGGCCAATCTGGCTGGACAAGTGGTCGACGTGCTGCAGATTCCCGCCTTCCTGTGCCGTCAGACCAACCTATTGGTTGCAGCAGCCAAGACAGGACGGACGGTGAACATCAAGAAGGCCCAGTTTCTAAGTGGTCAGGACATGCGCTATCCAGTGGAGAAGGCTCGCGACGCCGGCGCCAAGGAGGTATGGCTGACGGAGCGTGGCAACATGATAGGCTACAACAACCTGGCGGTGGACTTCCGCAATATTCCCGACATGCTGGAGATTGTAGACAACGTGATTATGGACTGCACACACAGCGTACAACGCCCTGGCGGTGCCGATGGCAAGACAGGAGGCGACCGCAGATACGTGCCCATGATGGCAATGGCAGCCAAGGCCTTTGGAGCTACCGGCTGGTTCTTCGAGGTACACCCTAACCCCGACCAGGGACTCAGCGATGCTGCCAATATGCTGGAGCTGGACAAGTTGGAGGGGGTCATTGAAGAGGTTAGAGGTTAGAGAAATGACGACAAGAGAACACGCAATACGATGTATCCAGGACGAAGCACAGGCGCTGCTTGACTTGATACCCAAGATGGACGAGAACTTCGACCGCGCCGTAGAACTGATTATACGGTGCAAGGGAAAAGTCATCGTGACGGGTGTGGGCAAAAGCGGCCACATCGGTGCCAAGATAGCAGCCACGCTGGCGTCGACAGGCACCCCGTCGTTCTTCATCAACCCGCTGGACGTGTATCACGGCGACCTCGGTGTGATGTCGAAAGGCGATGTAGTGCTGGCCATCTCGAACTCAGGACAGACCGACGAGTTGTTGCGCTTCATCCCGATGGTGCTGCACATGCAGATTCCTATCATCGCCATGAGTGGCAACCCGCAGTCGCTGCTGGCTAAATACTCGACCTGCCACCTGAACGTTAGCGTAGAGAAAGAAGCCTGTCCGCTGAACCTGGCGCCCACCAGCAGTACAACAGCTACTCTGGCGATGGGCGACGCACTGGCGGTGGCACTGATGGAGAAACGTCACTTCCAGCCACAGGACTTCGCACAGTTCCACCCGGGTGGCGAGCTGGGCAAGCGTCTGCTGACAAAGGCTCAGGACGTGATGATTACCGAGCATCTGCCTATCCTCACAGCCGGCATGCACCTGGGCGACGCCATCATTCTGGTGAGCAAAGGGAAGCTGGGACTGGGTGTCGCCATGAAGGACGACCGGATAGAAGGGCTCATCACCGACGGTGACATCCGTCGCGCGATGGAGAAATGGCAGGCAGAGTTCTTTAACCGCACCGTAGCCGACATCATGACCCGCACACCAAAAACGGTAGGGCCTGAAACGAAGATTTCGGAGATACAGAAGACGATGAACAAATACAAGATACACAACGTGCTGGTAGCTGACGAGGAGAACCACCTGATGGGCATCGTAGACCGCTACGCCTGTGTGTTGTAATAAAGAGTTAAGGAGTTAAGATATATGAAGACACTGAGAAAGACATTGTTAGTCCTGATGCTGGCGTTGCCATTGGCAGCAGCTGGTGTCTATCTGTTTAAGACGCTGGATGCCCGCAACGGACTCACCATCAGCCAGATTAACTGTGTGATGAAAGACTCGCGAGGATACGTGTGGTTAGGAACGCCAGCCGGACTATACCGCTTCGACGGCTACACCTTCCACAACTTCCAATGCAACTCACAAGACGGGTCTTCGCTGCCCGACAGCTACATCATCAGCATCCAGGAGACCATGGAGGGTACGCTGCTGGTACAGACGGCAGCCGGATTCTGTCTCTATCACCCGCAGACGGAGAACTTCGAACGCGACATGAAGCAGGCCTTCGGACGAATGGGCATCGAAGGACAGCCTAACGTGGTGTATATCGACAGCCACAAGAACGTGTGGGCGTCGATTCCCAACAAAGGAGTCGTTGCCTATAACATGCAGCAGCAGACCAGCTATGAGTTCAGCTACACGAACGATGCCCACGGTATTCCGCAGGGTACTATCTGCTCCATTGGCGAGTGTCGCGACGGTGCCGTACTGGTATACAACGACGGGAAAATCGTATGCTGCGACATCATGCACCAGCAGCACACCGTATGGCAATCCGACTTCCTGGCCCGACAGGGACTGCGTAACACCAACACGCTGAAGATGTTCGCTGACCAGATGGACAACATCTGGGTTTACGGACAAGGCACCTTGATGATATATAACAAGAACACCAACGAATGGAACACGACGGTGGGCAACCAGCTGGGACTGACGGGTGTCAGCGTAGACCACAGCGTGAACGGAATGGCGGGCGACCGCAACGGCAATATCTGGATAGGAACAGACCGTACGGGACTGATTCGAACCGACGTGAACAGCCACGAGATGGAGACGATACAGCCCTACGGTGCCAACAGCAACCAGCGGACGCAGGACGTCATTGGTATACAGAGCGTATACATCGACGACACCGACCTGCTATGGATAGGAACGGAGAAATCAGGACTGGCTTTCTACGGCAGCAATATCTACAAGTTCCAATCGCAAATCAATGGCGACATCACAGCACTGGCACAAGACGAGAATGGCAAGATATGGTACGGAACGGGCGACAAGGGTGTCATCGACTATGACGGTCCGCTGGCCAGCCAGAAGGTGTCGGCCATGACGACGACCACAGACGGAAGCCTATGGGTGGGCTCTAAGCAAAACGGCCTGACCCGCATCAAGGGCGGCACCAGCACATTCTACTCAGTGGCTCGCGACAGCATGAAGACACTGATTGACGACCATATCAACGCACTCTGCGGCGACCAGTCCGGCAACCTCTGGATAGCAACCAACGGTGGTCTGCAGGTGTATAACCCGAAGATGAACACCTTCTCGTCATACACGCGTGAGAACGGCATGCTGAATACCAACAACATCACATCGCTGTTCTATGGAAAGAACAACAAGCTGCTCATTGGTACAGCTGAGGGTCTGATTATCCTCAACCTCTCAAACCGTGAGAAGACCTTGCTGACGGGAAACTCAACCAACTTGTCAACCTTCACCAACAACTATATCACACAGGTGTATGAGGACTCACGTGGACTGATATGGGTCGGAACACGCGAAGGCATTAATATCCTGAACATAGATAACGACGAGTTGAGCTATATCACTGAGAAAGACGGGCTGTGCAACAACTCCGTATGCGGTATCGCAGAAGACAAGAACCACAGCATCTGGATAACGACCAGCAATGGGGTGAGCCGTGTAGTGGTTCAGCGTAACCACGAGGACGGCACTTTCAACTACGGACTATACAACTATGACATCAGCGACGGTCTGCAGAGCAATGAGTTTAACATGGGAGCCATCCTGACGAAGAAAGACGGCAACGTGCTGTTTGGCGGTCTTTACGGTGTCAACTGGGTACGCCGGGACAACAAAGACGACCAGGAGGCACTGCCTCGCGTCATGCTGACCCAGCTGTTTGTCGGTGAGGAAGAGATACTGACGGGTATAGAGTACGACGGCAACACCATTCTGCCTCAGGCGCTCAACGAAAGCAACAGGATAGAGCTGAACAACAACCAGAGCAGCTTTACCATTAAGTTTGCAGCAGGTAACTATAATCAAGGGGAGCGTCTGCAGTTCATGTACTGGATGGAGGGACTAGATAACGACTGGCGTAATGGTGACGCACTGCTCCACGGTGTGAAGTTCCACAACCTGGGCAGCGGGACATACACGCTGCACGTGAAGGCTGTCAGTGCCGATGGTGCCGTGAGCAACCAGGAGCGTACGCTGGAAATCACCATCGACCGACCCTGGTGGCTGTCATGGTGGATGCTGAGTGTCTACGTCATCATTGCCATCATCATACTCGTCGTCTGGCGTTATGGCGTCAAGAAGTTCAAGGCCGTCTGGAAGAGCAAGAAGACCATCATCGAGGAGCTAAAGCGACAGCGCGAGGAAATCAAACTGACCAGCGACGAGCTGCGTCAGCCAATGGCCCGCATGACAACCATCATCGGTAACATGGCTGAGAAAGAACAGTCGCTGGAGGGCCGCGAGCAGCTTAACTCGCTCCACTTCCAGATGCTACAGGTCATCACCCGCATCTCTGAGATGCAGAGCACGCTGGAGAATCCGGAGAAGAAAGCCGAGTCTACTGCCAAGGATAAGCTGGAGCTGAATGACCGCGGCGAGGTGGCCCTGACGGCTGCCAGCACAAGAGAGTTCGCTGTCGATGTGCGTTCGCTGAAGGTTGACGAGCAGTCGAAGAAGTTCAGCGTCATCCTCATCGACAACAATCATGAGTTCCTGAACTTCATGGACATCCACCTGCACGACGTATACAATTTCCATACCTACGATAACATCAAGGATGCACTGCCTGATATCGAAACGCTGAATGCCGACCTTGTCATCTGCAAACAGGACATGGGAACAATGACGGGTAGCGAGCTCTGTAACCAGTTCAAGACTGATGTGCGCAGGAGCAAGACCAAGTTCGTGCTGCTGACAGACAGCGTGCTCACGGAACAGGATATGACCGATTTGAACATCACGCTGGCTGCTGACGACTATCTGGCCAAGCCTTTCAACATGCAAGAGGCTGTCATGCGCTTCAACAAATTGCTGGGTCTGGCACCTATTGAGTTCAACCAGAACGTCATAGAAGGCAAGGAAACACGTATGCTGGAAGGTCAGAACGCCAGCATGACGACGTCTACAATGGTCTACGACGACATGGGCAGCATCAATGTCACTCCTGATGACACCACACAGGAACAGCCAGCCACCGAGGAACAACCGATGGAGAACACCACGGCGACGATGGGCGGAGGAGCCGTGCTGGCTAAGTACTACGAAGGCAACACCATTGGCGACTACTCGATGAGCAACTTCATGGACCAGCAGCTGATGCGTAACGTAGAGCAGTTTGTGCTGCAGAACATGAGTCGTGGACAAATCAGCCTCGACGAGATGGCATCAGCAATGGGTATGGGACGCGTTCCCTTCTTCCATAAGGTACGCAGCATCACCACCAAGACGCCGGCTGAAATTGTTCGCGAACTGCGACTGAAGCATGCCTGCACACTGTTGGTGACCACCAATATCAACATCAGCGAGCTGGCCATCAATGTGGGATTCATGACGGCAGAGAACTTCACCAACATCTTCCGTGAGAAGTTTGGCATGTCACCGCTGGAGTACAGAATGAAGAATAAGAAATGAAAGGAATGAAAGGAATGAAAGAAATGAAAGGGATGAGCCGTAGCGCATTTCTTCATTTGACATTTACATTGCTCATTTCTCATTTCTCATTGCTCATTTCTGTTGCACAGACCAGCGACTCGCTGATAGTACAGACACTGCGCCAGAGCAATGTTCGTTTCTCTCACGACAACAGCGTGACGCTATTGCTGTCGGGTCAGGAGAAGTTCGATGACATGTTCCGTGCCATCCGACAGGCCAAAAGCAGCATCCACCTGGAATATTTCAACTTCCGAAACGACTCGATAGCATCGCTGCTGTTTGACATCCTACGTGAGAAGCGTCGCGAGGGCATCGAGGTTCGTGCGATGTTCGACGGATTTGGCAACGACTCCAACAACCAGCCGCTGAAGAAACGTCACCTTGTGTCGCTACGTGCTGACAGCATCGACATTGTGGAATACTCGCCCATCCGTTTTCCTTGGGTCAACCATATCTTTGGGCGTGACCACCGTAAGATTGTCGTCATCGACGGACAGATAGGCTATACCGGTGGGATGAACGTAGCTGACTATTATATTAAAGGTACGGAGCAGGTTGGCGAGTGGCGCGATATGCACTGTCGCATAGAGGGCGATGCCGTCAACGAGCTACAAGCTATTTTCTTGCGGATATGGAACCGCACTACAGGCCAGCATGTCAGCGGTGCGAAGTATTTTCGCGGAGGCACACTGACACGATTCGAAGGACTGAAGCCCGACACCACCTATACCCGAGGGCGCAAGATGGTGGGCATCATCAACCGCGAGCCTGGCATCACGCCAAAAATTATGCGGAAATTCTACGTGAATGCCATCAACCAGGCTCGTGACTCCATCCATATCATCAACCCCTACTTTACCCTGATACCCACTGTCACACGAGCGCTGACACGCGCCATCCGTCGGGGTGTGAAGGTAGAGATTATGCTGTCGTCGAAGAGTGATATCCCACTGACACCCGACTGTGCCCTCTACCAAGCCCGGAAGCTGATGAAGCGTGGCGCACGGGTATGGCTCTATAAGCCCGGATTCCATCACTCCAAGATTATGATGGTCGACGGACTGTACTGCACGGTGGGCAGCACCAATCTCGATGCACGTAGCCTGAAATGTGATTTCGAAGAGAATGCGGTGATTATCGACAAGGCAACCACACGCGAACTGGATGATATGTTCTGGCGCGACAAGCAGAAGAGCTTTGAGATGACCGATGAGACATGGGACGAGTTTCGCACAGGGTGGCAGAAATTTCGCGGATGGTTCTCACACCTGTTGCAGCCTTTCCTCTAACTGCCCAGTCCTATCAGGTCTTCCATCATGTTGATTTCTGTATCGCTGATGCCGTGGTGCTTCAGCCAATCCTCGTCCATCTGATACAATTTGTAGCCGTCATTCCCAGCTTCATGCTTCTCATAGTATCTCCTCAACTTGGCGGCACCCTCAGTGAGATGGCCCTGCAACCATAGACAATAGCCGTAGTTCAGGTTGTCCTGGTCGGTAAGTGCCTCATCAGCTTCCAGCTGTTGGAATATCCGCACGGCCTGCTCGAGTTTGTCATCACAGGTCAGCGCCCAAGCCAACGCCCGTTGTACACCTTGGTCATCAGGTTGTTCATAGTTCAGCTGATAAAGGGCCTTTAGTGCTTCCTCGTAGTCCGACAGATTGACCTGACAGATAGCTCTGTTCAACATATACGACCGCTTATCAGGGTGGAGCAACAGTAGTTTCTCATATACTTCCTCTGCCTGGCTGTATTCATCATTGTCAAACAACTGGCGCGCATAGGCTGTCAGCGCTCTCTCGTTATCGGGGTCCTGACGTACCGCAAGCTCAGGCTTACCCATCCAGAGCCAATACTGCACATCATGCATATCACTTGGAAACACATACAACAGTTCTTTGGCAGCCCTCATCATCTTCTTTTTTCTCAGCAAGACGACAATCTCCCGTTTTCGTTCATCCAACGGCGTTTGCTTAAAGACATCCGAAGCAAAGAACAGACACATGCCCCACTCCACTTTTGATGTATCGAAGGGGTTACACAATGCCGTACGGTTAGGGAACAGCTTGAAAAAGCGGTACATATCCATCAGATAGCTGCGACGCATATACGCTGCCGACTGCTGGTCTTCATCGGAGACCTCAGCCATCATAGCCTCTCCGCGATTCATCATCTGCCGCACGTTTTCGGGCAATCCAGCGAACACCTGCTGAAAAGCGATGACAAACGAGTATTTGTCGCTGTCGCAGAAAGGTCCCTTCTGCATCACGGCCTCCAGGAACTTGTTACCCTCCAAACGCTCCATAAACTGACTGATATCCGGGTGCTGCATATAGAAAGGTACAAACCAGTTGCTGACGTCATAGAAGAATGGGGAACGCTTCATCTGCGAGAATCCTCCGTAATAGATGTCTGTGCCCTGCTTCTGCATATCCATCATCCGGTTGAACGTAGCTTCCAGGCGCTCCATACGCTCTTCAGCAGCATCAGGGTGCAGCACATCCTCCAACGGGTCTTCCTTCACCTCCTCTATGCCACTATGCGTCACACGCAGCGAGTTGTTCTTCAGCAGGTCAGGAACAATCTCATTCTGTACCACTGCGGAGTCCTCATCAGCAGTAAGCGTGTATATGAGCTGTATCTGCAGCTCGGTCAGCTCACGGCAGGTGCGCTTCGACTTCAGCATCTCACTGATGATTTCGCGCTGTTCGGGATATACAATGAGCCAGCTGTCGTTGATGGACAGAACCCAGCCCACCAGCGCACGTTGTCTCACATGTTCGTCTTGCGACTGCTGGTACACATCAGTCAGCATACGGAACTTCACGACATCGAAACAGTTCATCAGCGACAGCGTGACCGCTGACACCAATAGCTGCTGGTCGTTGCCATCTACCGTTGGCGACAGCAATATCTTCTCCATCTCGCTACCCACACCTTCCGTCCATACATGCGAGGTCAGGATATAGTTGAACAAGGCGTTCATCTGCTGTTGGTGCTGCTTGTACAGCGCCAGACTCTTCTCCTTTCGCGTGTGTTCTGGTTCCAGCTGTAGCATGGCCGTCTCGCTGACAAAGTTCTCCATCTCCTGACGGATATTGCTGATAGACCATCTGTGCCCAGCCTGTCGCACACCCTTATAAAGCCCTTGCAGATAGGACGATGCATTCACATTCTTATGTATCGCTATGTTTGCACACAACACGTACAAGCGCTGCAACAACCGCTGATACTGCTCTGCCAACTGGGGGTCTTTCACTCCCCGTTGCCAGTAGTCCGACATCAGCTGGTATTCCCTTTTCAGCACACCCAACTTTTCCATCGACTGCGGATTAGGCCAAGCCGTCAGGTAGGTCTCCGTCTCCTGGATAGCCAGTCCTAACTGACCGGAAGTCAATCGTGAGTAGATAAGCCTCAGCGAAACATCTATAGTCCTCATCCCACTTCTCCTATTTCTTTTCCAGCCATTTCGTCACGATGTCTATATCGTGCTGACGAGGTCCCTTCGCACGAGGGAACTTCAGGTCCTTAGGCAACGCATCAACCTGTTCATCTTTCAGCTGACAACGTTTCTTGATGATGCTGCGATAGTGAAGCACACCATATCGATTCAGCGAGTCACAAGCCTGATTATATGCCTTCACAAACAATGCCAACTGCTTCGAGCGTCCCTGACGACGCATCTCATGCTCACGGAAGGCTATCACACCCATCTGCCAATTCTGCGAACGGGTGTCCAGCACTACAGGATTTTTCATCTGGCGGGCCTGCGATGCCTGCGGCTCGGTCAGACAGAGGGCATCCATGATGTTGTTTTGTAGCATCAGCACCCTGACAAACACATCGTTCACCTGCACCTTAAAAACATGGTCTTTATCCAGCTTCGACGAGTCAACAGCGCAGTCAGCCAACATGTCAGTCACCGAATAGCGCGTCATCGCCACCATCTTGTCCTCCAGCTGTTTCAGCTTCTTGATACGGGCGTTTCGGTTCGTCACCAACTGCCAATAGGCATTCGTAGCAGCCACATAACGCATCTTCGTACCCTTGCGGTCCATATTCATCGCTCTCACCAAATCGGTGACGGCACCTTCTACCCTGCCCCGTTCCAACGCTGAGTCGCAGTCCATCTGAGCTTTAAAGTATTTCAGACGCACCCCACCATATAAGGTATCAAACAGCTGGTAGTGCTGTGCCACATACAAGGGCATACAGTCCAGTGTGGGCATCACGGCAATCTTCAGCGCCGCAGAGTCCTTTCGGGCTGCTTCCTTACGCTGCTCACGCGTAATGCGTTTCGTCTCCTCATAGCTTTGTCCACAGGCTATCAGGAGCAGGCATGCCAATATTGTTAATGCTATCTTCTTCATAAACCGCTGCGAAGGTACAAAAAAAAATGCTTATACCATCGTTGTAATCAGCATTTTTTTGTATTTTTGCATCAAAATCAATAAGTCGCATAGAAAAATGAAAAGATTATTCTTCGTCTGTCTGCTTTTACTGAGTGTAATGGTCGGTTATTCTGCCAACGGAACTTTTAAGGTTGGCAGCGGAACGTTTTTACTGAGTGGCAAGCCTTTCGTGGTAAAGGCTGCTGAGTTGCATTACCCCCGCATTCCTCAGCCCTATTGGGAACATCGCATCAAGATGTGCAAGGCTTTGGGCATGAACACCATCTGCCTGTATGTGTTCTGGAATATCCATGAGCAGCAGGAAGGGGTGTTCGATTTTTCCGGCCAGAACGATGTGGCTGCATTCTGCCGGCTTTGCCAGAAGAATGGGATGTATGTCATTGTCAGGCCCGGCCCTTACGTGTGTGCTGAGTGGGATATGGGAGGTCTGCCTTGGTGGCTCTTGAAAAAGAAGGATATCCGTCTGCGCGAGCAAGACCCGTATTTCATGGAGCGTGTACGCATCTTTGAGCAGAAAGTGGGTGAACAGCTGGCTTCGCTGACGATTCAGCGCGGCGGACCTATCATCATGATACAGGTGGAGAACGAATATGGCTCGTATGGCACCGACAAGCCTTACGTCAGCGAGATTCGCGACTGCCTGCGCAGCATCTACGGAGCGGAGATGACCCTCTTCCAATGCGACTGGGCTTCAAACTTCGAGAACAATGGGCTAAGCGACCTTGTGTGGACGATGAACTTCGGAACAGGTGCCAATATCGACGAGCAGTTCAAACGGTTGGGTGAGCTTCGCCCTGATGCGCCTAAGATGTGTTCTGAGTTTTGGAGCGGTTGGTTCGATAAATGGGGAGCCCGCCATGAGACTCGCCCTGCTGCCGACATGGTGGCAGGCATCGACAGGATGCTGTCAAAAGGTATCAGTTTCTCTCTTTACATGACTCATGGCGGTACGTCGTTTGGTCACTGGGCTGGTGCAAACTCTCCTGGCTTTGCCCCTGATGTGACTTCCTACGACTACGATGCCCCCATCAATGAATATGGTTTGGCAACGCCCAAGTTTGACGAGTTGCGCAAGATGATGGCCAAATATACTGACGGACGGAAACTGCCTGCTGTTCCCAAAGCTCCGATGCCCATTATTGCCGTACCCGAGTTTGAACTGACAGAGTTTGCACCGCTTGAGGCTGGAGTTACAGGACAGAAAGAAGGAACACTGATGACTTTCGAAGAGATGGATATGGGATGGGGTACAATGGTCTACACCACCCATCTGCCGGAGATACCTGTGAAGAGCGTACTGACAGCTGACTGCCACGACTTTGCCCAGGTGTTTGTTGACGGAAAATTGGTTGGCAAGATTGACCGTGTGAAGAATGAACGGTCGCTCGTATTGCCTGCCGTGAAGGAAAAGGCAGAGTTGAAAATCGTTGTCGAGGCGATGGGGCGCATCAACTTCGGGCGAGGCATCAAGGACTTCAAGGGCATCGTCAGCGAGGTCACCATTACGGCAGACATCGATGACTGTGAAACGGTTTGGAAACCAAGGAGATGGACCAATGCCACCATCCCTGATGACTATGCCACAGCACAGAAAGCGCTTGCTACGCATCACGATGCACCTGCCTCCCAGCCAGGATACTATCGTGGCTATTTCCAGCTCTCGAAGGTTGGTGACACCTTCTTGAACTTTGAGCATTGGGGCAAGGGCCAGGTTTATGTAAACGGACATGCTATGGGCCGCATCTGGAGCATCGGTCCTCAGCAGACGCTCTACGTGCCTGGCTGTTGGCTGAAGAAGGGGCGCAACGAAGTGGTGGTACTCGACGTTGTAGGTCCCAAGCAGACCACAGTGTGGGGACAGAAAGAACCGGAGTTGAACAAACTGCAGTTGGAGAAGCCGGACAAGCACAACAATATCAGCGACAAGCCTGATTTGAATGCTGCAAACCCCATTGCCAAAGGTACTTTCCAAAGCGGCAACGGTTGGCAGACTATCCGTTTCCCCCACCCACAGAAAGGCCGCTATCTCGCCATAGAATGTCTGTCGACCCATCAAGATGCATCACAGGTTGCTATTGCTGAAATTTACTTGCGAGGCACCAATGGACAACGATTAAGTCGAGAGCTGTGGACAGCCAAGTATGCCAGTTCCGAGAATGAGAACGGCAACCATATGCTCGACAAGACGTTCGACCTGCAAGAGTCCACTTTCTGGCAGACAGAACGGAAAGCCGCCTTCCCTCATCTGCTGGTCATCGACCTTGGCAGCGAGCAGACCGTCAGCGCATTGGAATATCTGCCTCGTGCCGAACAAGGCGCACCAGGCAGCGTGAAAGATTATCGGATTTTCCTGCTCGCATCTTTGCCGTGATTTTAAACAATAAAGGGACGGCAGACGAAATTTCATTCGCTCTACCCATAGTGCAGCCAGCGCCTAAGCAGCTTCTACCCATACTCTACCCAGCCTTTTGACCTTGGCTATACCTTGGGTAGACCTTGGGTAGGGCCGTCCGAACTTTGTCTCCGAGCCGTTGGAAGAATTTCTTCGAACTGCCCAAAGAATATCTCCGGACGGCTCTTCATCAGGCCGAGTCTGGGTGCACACGGGAACAAAGTACCGATGTGTACTTTCTTCACTGTTATGTTGTTAACTTGGAGGGAGATTGTCGTCTGAACCTGGTTGATGTGCATCACCAGAGTCTTGAGAGACATTTATTATTATAGCATCTACGCCGTCACCTTTGATTAATATCTGACCAGACCGCTGCTCTGTAATCGGATTCTCATTAACTGACACGGAAATCGTTGCGTTACCACTTCCTGAAGAGACGGAAAGTGAGCACCACTCAGGACAGGAAATACTCCAGCTGACATTACTTGAAATAATAAAGGTCTGTGTTCCCCCTTTTTTGTCATAATGTATCGACTCTTTATTGGCAGACATTACTCCCGTTGCCTTCAACTGGGTTACAGTAATCATTCTAACAGGAAGAGATCCCCCTTGTATGCTGATTACGGCTGTTCTATTTTGCCTATCAGGATTCTTTGTAGCAGAAATGATAACGTTGCGCGTATTTGAACCAGACATGGGGCTAACAGTTAGCCAATCGGCATTTTTGCTTATAGTCCAGTTACAATTAGAGGAAATGGTAAACTCTTTCGTTTCACCATCCCCCAATAATTCAATATTCGGAGTTACACTAAGATAGTCTCTGTTAACTTCTGGGGTATCGCCGCCATCACCGCCTCCTCCACAAGCCGAGACGATGATAAACATCATTAATAACCATATATTCTTTTTCATACTTCTCTACGTTTTTAGAAGAAATAAACCAATCCGATGTTTAGGTTAAAGCCATCTGTCCAACTTTTGAAAGTAGTGTCGTTGTTGGATATCATATCACAATTATTGTCTTTATAAATACCAAAATCATATTCTGGTGTGATATGCAATTTCAATCGGTCATTGAAAGAAGCCACCAACCTGACTGCTCCAAACAACGACATCGAATGTCCTGTACTATAGTCTACATTTGCCTTTACCACTTCTGTTCCAGACATGATATTGTATGCTCCACCAGCTTGTGGCATAATACTAAAGAAATCTGTAATTTTGAAATCATAGCCATATCTCAATTGAATTCTGATAGCATGATAGTTAAATGCGGCTCTGAGACTACCATCAGATCCATAGAAGTACAAATCGTCCGTTTTGTTCACTCCATAAACAGCTCCCAACTCTATATTGTGATGGTTGATATCAAATCCCAGTGATAATGACGGGCCTGAAACAGACATGACATTATAACCGGCACTAACATACACATTGTGATTCTTATTGGCCTTGCTACGTCGTAATGCCTCATCTGTAATAGAAATCTCAGCCTCGTATGTCACCTTAGGCTCTATCACGACAGGTATCTCGTAGCCTGTCAGTGGCATCCAATTGGTATTCCTGATAGTCAATCGCTTAGTTCCCTTAGGAACCCATATCCTGATTTCTCCAGGCTTCGACTCTTGTTTCATCATACCCATATTAGGCTCGATGATAAACCCGTCGTCTCTCACAAAGAATCTGATGACAGCACAAGCCTCGCCTGTATTGTCATAGACAGGATTTGTACTGGCTATTAAACTGGTGTAGTTACGCTCGAAACGAGTCATTTGAATGTCCTGAGCGTACATCTCGCTCACTGCCGTAAAGAGCAGCAGTCCTATTAAAATCTTCTTCATATTGTCTTATTTAATAATTACTTTTTTCCTATTCTTAATATAGAGGCCCTTCTTGGGATTCATCACCCTGCGTCCTTGTAAGTCGTAGACATCATTGCTGATAGTACATACTCCATGATCAATAGTCTGGATACTTGTAGTCATTCCTTCAAAGACCCCTATTGCATATCGAGCATTAGACGATGTCGTCATATACGCCTCAAAAGGATGGATTTGCCGCATATTCAGCACAAACTTGCTGCCCTCGACCATACCGCTGCTGTTAGTAATATAGTCGTTATTGACATTTAGTGCATACAGGCCTTCATTAGCCTGCTTATCACTAAAGCTGGGGACAAATGTCCTGTCACCGTACTGCACAGAATGCAGGTCTTCAGTCTTTTGTATGGTGACGTTAGATGCCGAGAAAGTTACCGTCCCTCTTAAAATCCATTCGTCATCATATCCTGAGTTATTGGGCATACTTATGATATAAGGTGTATAAGCCTTTATGGCTCCTGACTCGACAAAGCCTGTACCCGTCATTTCGTATAACCAGAAAGGTCTTGTGGCATCTCCATTCCTCCAATTAGCAAAAGGTACAATATCCCCCTTACTTGAATGGGTATAACTCTGAACATCAAAGGGCAGAGCTATCGTTTCCCAGCCTTGCGACGTTCCTTTTCCTGTAGTCATATTGTAATGATGCTGATAGCTGATGCTTCTTGCAGTAAATGCCTGAGGACAGAAGAAACTATTCCCGCTTCCTGCATCTACCAGAGTGATACTATTTGCTGTTCCGTTCACCACAACATTCTTAATGGTTGATGGTGCATATTGTTCACCCATTACATATAGCAGCAAGTTCGGATTGGTTACGTTTGCTGTGAATGCCACTTCTGGATTCCAGACGATTGCTGCAAGTTCTGCATTATCTTTCAATGCATCATTATCAATGCCTGTCACTTGCCACGTTTTATTATTTGCTGTCACCGAAGAAGGAACTGTCAACACCTGGCCATAATCGCCTCCCGCTAAGATAACTGTCCTTTCTGATTGGGAAGTCACAGTGAAGTTAAGTCCATCAGTTGTGATGGCATTAATGTCTTCTTCGAAGGAAACCTCCAAAGTGACATCTGCCTTAACATTACTGATTGTATAGCGGTTTCCCGTTACATTTGAAGTTACATCTTGGTTGTCCGCTATCACACTGCTTACCCTGTTTCCATTGTCCGGACTGAAAGTGATGGTCGCATCATTTCCTTCCTCAACAGTGAATGCTCGGGTTTGGTTTCTGACTACATGGTCACCATAGTTAGCACTACCATTCCCAGAAGAACTGATACTAAGCGAATAAGTTATAGCTTCGAATTCCACTTCTACTGAAGTATTCCCACCTATATTATCAACCGTATAGCTGCTATTACTTATGCTTGAGGTAACATTGGTATTATTTACTTTCAGACTCTTAATCTTATGACCAGAATCAGGAGATAATGATATCGTGGCAGAAACACCAGCATTTAATGTAAATGTGCTCGTATTATTGCGAACAGTTGTGCCGCTATATTCAGCACTACCATTGCCTGAGGCTGTGATACTGAGCGTGTATGTCGTGGGAGGGATTGCTTCAAATTCCACTTCCATCGTCGTATTTGCAGAAATGCTACTGATGGTATATGAGTTGTTCGTGACACTTGATGTGACGTCTGCGTTGTTTAACCTAACACTCTTAATCCTATATCCATTGTCAGGTGTGAAAGAGATGGCTGCCGCTGTCCCTTCATTCACTGTAAATGTACTTGTCTTACTGCGAATAGTCGTTCCACTATACGATGCAGAGCCATTACCAGATGCAGTAATGGACAATGTGTAGGTCGTTGGAGGGATAGCCTCAAAAGTTACAGAAAAAGTAGTATTGGCAGAAATGCTGCTGATCGTATACTGATTGTTTGATACACCCGAAGTCACATCCGTATTGTTCAGCTTCACGCTGGCTATGCGATAGCCGCTGTCTGGAGTGAATGAAACTGTGGCTGATGTTCCTTCATTGACGGTAAACGACTGGGTAGTA
>JAGAWQ010000087.1 GCA_017941345.1 Prevotella sp.
CAGTTGTTCCTACTCGCCGGCTGTATTCAGCATACCGATCTGGCAGGCAAGGTGATGCTTTATGACATCTTCACACCGGAAGAAATACATAACCACTGGCTCAAGCAGAACGCCTGGCACTATATCAACTATGGCGGCTACGCCCCGAACGGCGGTTATCAGGCGTACTTGCAACGCTCTCTGCTCAGAAACATGATGCATATGGGGGATAGTATTCAAAAGCGCAATATTCTTGTGGGACACATCCGTTACACGCACGAAAATGTGGTCTTGTCGCTGGCTTGTCTGATGGAGCTTGACGGTTACGGACTACACACCGCAAGCCTAGACTCACTTGAGGAGAAAGGCTGGGCCGACTACCGCATCGCACCGCTCGGCGGCAGCATCGAGATGATACACTACCGGAGCGACTCCGACGACCCCGACGTACTGGTCAAAGTGTTGCTCAATGGCCGTGAGGCTCGTTTACCCATCTCTACTGACTGCGCACCATACTACCATTGGCAGGATGTGAAGCACTACTACCTGCGCAAGCTCTACCGCTACGAGAATCGCAGATTCAACCAGAAAACCAAATGAAGTAAGTAACTATCAAACAAAGAATGAAACATACCAACCATATCATACGCCCAACAATGATGGCCGCCCTGATAGCAGCCTGCAGTCTCCTTTCGACGATTTCTGCTCAGACAGTCAAAGACCATATCAGAGAGAACCCCGCTTATGCCTCATGCAACTATCATATCTACCCTGACAGCATCGATGCGAAACTGACACCGGCACCAAAGGGCAAAAAACCATTCTATATCTCCCATTACGGCCGGCACGGGTCACGCTATATCAGCAACCGTAGCGGGTTCGACGAACCTTTCATGATGATGATGCATGCCGACAGTCTCGACGAACTGACGCCCACAGGTCAACGCGTGCTCGAAGTGATGAAACAGATCATGAACAACTCCGAAGACCGCTGGGGTGAACTTACCGAACACGGTAGGCGCCAACACCGTGAGATTGCCCGCCGCATGGCAGAGCGATTCCCCGAGGTGCTCGGCGACACTGCCCACGTAGAGGCCCGCAGTACGATCGTGCCCCGCTGTATGATATCGATGGGAACGGCCATGATGGAGCTGGCACAGATCAACCCCAAACTACGCATCACAATGGAGAGCACTAAGCGCACCATGGGCTATATGAACTACCAGGATCGTAATCTCCGCAAGATACAGATGTCTGCACAAGCCAAGGAAGCCTATAATAAGTTCATCGCCAACCGCATGGGCAACACCAGGTTGATGGAACTGATCTTCAAGAATCCTGATATCGTGAATGAGATCGTCGATGAAGACTACTTCAACTATTATCTGATGAAGATGGGACTCTTCCAGGTACACACACCACTTTCCAAGAACACCTATATCACCGATATCTTCCATATCGACGAGCTCTACCGTCTGTGGGAGGTCGACAATGCCCTGTGGTATATCCGTCATGGCGCCTGCAAGCTCAATGGTGGCACCCAGCCATACAGCCAGCGTTATCTGCTGCGACAGATCATTGCCGATGCTGACAGCAGCATACGCCTCCCATACCCCTCGGCGCAGTTGCGCTACGGACACGAGACAGTATTGCTACCGCTCGTCTGCCTCATCGGCATCAACGGCTACGACTTGGAAACCGACGATCTGGAAAAGCTGGAGGCCAAAGGCTGGTGGTGCTCCGACGTATTCCCAATGGGGTCCAACGTGCAGTTCATCTTCTACCGCAGCGGCCCGAACGACAACGACATCCTCTTCAAGGTGCTGCTCAATGAGAAGGAGGCTAAGTTGCCTATCCGCACCGACTGCGCCCCCTATTACCACTGGCGCGACTTCCGCAAGCATTACCTGAAGAAGATAGACGCCTACAAGAAATAGCACTGAATAAGCCCCGCCATTTGACGGGGCTTATTCAGTGCACGACTATAGAGCAGTGATACTACCAACACCAGAGCGGTGGGTATCCTTGTGTTTGGGGGTGCCGGCATATTTCAGGGAGCCGACGCCTGAAACAGAGCCCTCGATACTCTCAGAGGCATGACAGGTGATGCTACCCACACCAGAAACATTGGCCACAACGTTCAGGGCCTTCAGATGCTCGGCATCGATGCTGCCTACAC
>JAGAWQ010000022.1 GCA_017941345.1 Prevotella sp.
AAACTTGATCTCGGTCTTCGTGGGGTGGATATTCACATCTATATCCTCGGGCGCCACCTCGAAATAGAGGAAATAGGGTATCTGGGAACCATCGGGGATGAGACGGTCGTAGGCACTGATGACGGCCTTATGGAAATAGGGATGCTTCATAAAGCGCCCGTTGACGAAGAAATAGTCGTGAGCGGTCTTCTTCCGGGCACCTTCGGGTTTACTGACAAAACCGGTGACTGTACACATCGCCGTATGTACCTCGACGGGCAACAAGTCCTGGCTGTACTGCTTGCCAAACACATCACTGATGCGCTGTCGCAACGTGGCGGGTTTGAGGTTGAGCAGTTCGGTACCATTATGGTGGAGCGTGAAATGAATGTCGGGATAGACCAGCACAATGCGCTCGAAGGCAGTCAGGATATTGCTGAGCTCCGTCGCATTCGACTTCAGGAACTTACGACGGGCGGGCACATTGAAGAAGAGGTTCTCGACCTTGAAGTTACTGCCTACCGGACAGGAGGCTGGTTCCTGGCTCACCACCTTCGAACCAGCCATCAACAGGCGGGTGCCTATCTCATCTTCCCCACGGCGGGTCAACAATTCGACATGGGCGACGGCGGCAATAGACGCCAGGGCCTCACCACGGAAGCCCATCGTATGGAGGGAAAAGAGATCGTCGGCCTGACGGATCTTGGAGGTGGCATGGCGCTCGAACGAAAGACGGGCATCGGTCTCTGACATACCCTTGCCGTCATCAATCACCTGTATCGAGGTGCGACCGGCATCGACCACCAGCACATGGATGGTACGGGCATCGGCATCGACGGCATTCTCGACCAGCTCCTTGATGACAGAAGCCGGGCGCTGTATCACCTCACCAGCGGCTATCTGGTTGGCAACGCTATCGGGCAGAAGACGGATCAGGTCGCTCATGATTTCTTGCCTCGCCAGTTAAAGATATCGTATCGATTGAGGGGACGGATATAGTCGTACCACATATAACCCGGCAGTCGCTTGCGCTCATCGGGTATCTGGTTCAGCGGGTACATCGTCCCGGTGGTCTTGGGGGTCCAGACGCTCTCGAGCTTGCGGTCCTTCATGAACATACGGAGCTCGGAGGTCTCCTGATAGTTATATATAATAGGTACGCTATCGCCTTCCTCAAAGAAATAGCCAATCAACACATTGTCCTTGGCACGGGCTTCACGGATATCGCCATCCACGAAGAAGGCAAACATCTCCTTGGATGACAACTGGTTGTAACAAGCGGTATCGCTCCGAAGCTGCTGGATGGACATGCAATTGCCGATGACATGGGCATGGTCGATCACGGAGTCTTTCATATACACGTCGATACGGTCGCCAAACAACTGCTGGGAATTGTTCCAGACGATGGGGTCATGATACATCGTCATACAGGAGTCGAGCGAGTTATAGACGAGTGAATCGCAGACGCCCTGCACATCGCGGCGGAAGGCCCGCACATGATGAAAGGCATGGATCTTACGATAGACGGAGTCAGTCTCGATATTAAAGGTCACAATCTTAAACGTATCGGCATGCATGTAGAGCGAGTCGCCTTGTGAGAAGTCAATGGCCACAGCACTGTCGGTACACATGGCATAGCCGGTGAATTCGTAGTACTCGCCGTAATTGCCTGTCAGCTTGTTACGATTGACGGAATCCACATAGACCACATTCCGGAAGGCCTGACTCATGCCCTGCTTGCTGTCGTAATAGACACTGTCGCCCACCATCATCTTGCCCCCATTGGAAAGCACCGAACGATTCATCAGGCGGGCACGCTCGTTTTTCGTGTCGTAGTAGCCTTGTTCTGAATAGATATGGCTGTCGCCGGAGACAATATCTGAGGGACCGACAATATGAGCCAAGGACTGACGGGTATCGTAGTACAGGGTGTCGGTGGTCAGGAAGAACTTCGGACTGCGCATCTTCACATCATAGTTGAAGACGGCCATCTTCGAGTTGGTATTATACTCTCCCCAGTCGGAAGTCAACGTGGTCTGATCATCGACCATCTTACCGCCTTCAAAGAAATAGGCATTGTCATAGACACGGTCGTAATCGAGACTGTCGGTATAGAGGGTGGTCTTCTTGTGCTTCAAGACCACATTATAACGGGCACGAGCCATCTGCTCGTCACCACTGTAATAGGCATAGTCACTGAACAGCGACAGGGTGTCACCCTGATACATCTTCACATGACCGAAGGCTTCAAAGGAATTGGTGGCTTCGTAGAAATAGGCACTGTCGCAATAGAGACGCGCACCCTGATGCGTGAAGTGAACCTTGCCATT
>JAGAWQ010000007.1 GCA_017941345.1 Prevotella sp.
CAAAGTCTCCAGCTTCTTGTACTACTACTTCTTCTGTTTTATGTAAGACTTTCAAAGAACTCTTTCTTCATTGCCAACAGGTCTTACCCTGAAAGCGGATGCAAAGGTACAACTATTTTTTGATTCCACAAACTTTTTCGAGAAGAAATTTTTCTTTTCGTTGAAAAAAAATCGGAACTTGACAAAAATCAAGTCCCAAAATATAGTACACCTTATTATATAATATATAAGGAACAAAAAATTTACTTACCTTCTTCTGGTGCCTGTCCAATGAGTTCCATGAACTCGTCAAGCTTGGGAGTAATAATAATCTGTGTACGACGATTGCGCATCTTACCTACCTCTGAAGTGTTAGGCTGAAGAGGATTGTACTCACCGCGACCACCAGCAGTCAGGCGCTTAGGATCTACTCCATAGTCGTTCTGCAAGGCCTGAACAACACTGCTAGCACGCAAACAAGAGAGGTCCCAGTTGTTACGAATATTCTCACGAGAGATGGGTACATTATCGGTATTACCCTCTACCAGAACATCGTAGTCCTTGTAATCCTTGATAATCTTGGCAATTTTCGACAAGGTCTCTGCAGCACGGCTGTTGATCTTGTAAGTACCACTCTCATACAGCATATTGTCAGCCAACGAGATGTAGACAACACCTTTCAGCACCTGAACATCGACCTCCTTCAGCTCTTCCTTAGAGAGAGAACGTGTCAGGTTATTAGTGAGAACCATATTCAAAGAATCACTCTTAGACTTCACCTCTACCAGATGACGAATATACTGATTCGACTCATTGATCTGGTCGACCAGTTTCTCAATACTGATATTGTTCTGGCTGGCATTGGTCAAACTCTTGTCGAGAGATTTCTGTAGTGTTTCATTCGTCTGCTGGGCAGCAGTTAACTGCTCCTGGAGACTTGCGACACGGGTATTGGCAGCTGCCAGTTGCTCCTTGGTGTTCTGATAATTGGTTTGCAAAGCCTTATTATCTTCCTGGCAAGCTTGAAGTTCCTTCTTCGAAGCACAACTGGTAAACAGGACACCTGCTACCAAAACAATCATGAATACTGTCTTTTTCATAAACTTAAATATTTCTTTAATACTAAAATTTGTCACTTTGACGGTGCAAAGTTAATCATTAGACGCATATTTTGATTGAAAGTTGCATCAATTTAGATATTTTTAAGTAACTTTGCCCCCAAAATCGTAAATTTATAAGGTAAAAAAGGATTATGATTCTCTTTTTCAAGACTCCACAACAGAGCGTGATAGCCACTCAAACAGACCATCAGCTCGACGAACAAGAAGTGAAAGAACTATGCTGGCTCTATGGCGAGGCCACCCTGCTAAGCGACCCGATGCTGACGGGATATTATGTTGGTCCACGTCGAGAGATGGTTACCCCATGGTCGACGAATGCTGTTGAAATCACGCAGAACATGGGTCTCAAGGGTATTCTGCGCATTGAGGAATACTGGGCTGTCAGTTCCAAGGACGCTGAGCACGACCCGATGTTGCAGCGCATGTATGATGGCCTGAACCAAGACATCTTCACTGTTAACATCAAGCCCGAGCCCATCAAGTATGTGAACAACCTGGAGGAATACAACGAACAAGAAGGTCTGGCTCTCTCGCCTGAGGAGATAGAATATTTGCACAAGATTGAAAAAGAGAACGGGCGACCCCTGACAGACTCAGAGATCTTTGGCTTTGCCCAAATCAATTCCGAGCATTGCCGCCACAAAATTTTTGGTGGCACGTTCATCATCGACGGCAAGGAGATGGAGAGCTCGCTTTTTGCGATGATCAAGAAGACCACTCAAGAGAATCCCAACAAGATTCTGTCAGCTTATAAGGACAACGTAGCTTTTGCGCAAGGTCCTGTAGTGGAACAGTTTGCACCTGCAGACCAGTCGACCAGCGACTATTTCCGTGTAAAAGATATTGAGAGTGTTATTTCGCTGAAAGCTGAGACGCACAACTTTCCCACCACGGTGGAGCCCTTCAATGGTGCTGCTACCGGTACGGGAGGTGAGATTCGTGACCGTATGGGTGGTGGCGTTGGTTCATGGCCTATTGCTGGTACGGCTGTCTATATGACGGCCTACCCTCGCATTCAGGATGAGACTCGCGACTGGGAGGACATCATGCCTGCCCGCGAGTGGTTGTACCAGACCCCTGAGCAGATTCTGATTAAGGCCTCGAATGGTGCCTCCGACTTCGGTAACAAGTTTGGCCAACCACTAATCACAGGATCAGTACTGACTTTTGAGCATCAGGAAGGACAAGAGAAATATGCCTATGACAAAGTCATCATGTTGGCAGGAGGCGTAGGCTACGGCACCAAGCGCGACTGTTTGAAGAAAGAGCCCCAGAAAGGGAACAAGGTCGTTGTAGTTGGTGGTGACAACTATCGCATCGGACTGGGTGGTGGTTCTGTATCATCTGTAGATACTGGTCGCTATAGCAACGGCATTGAGTTGAACGCTATTCAACGTGCCAACCCTGAAATGCAGAAGCGTGCCTACAACCTGGTGCGTGCCCTCTGCGAGGAGGACAACAATCCTGTTATCTCTATTCACGACCACGGTAGTGCGGGTCACCTGAACTGCCTCTCCGAGCTTGTCGAGGAATGTGGTGGTGAGATTGACATGTCTAAGTTGCCGATTGGTGACAAAACGCTCTCATCGAAGGAGATTATTGCCAACGAGAGTCAAGAGCGTATGGGTTTGTTGATTGATGAGAAACATATCGAACACGTACAGAAAATTGCAGAGCGCGAACGAGCTCCGATGTATGTAGTTGGCGAAACTACTGGCGATGCTCATTTTTCATTCAAACAGGCTGATGGCGTGAAGCCCTTCGACCTGGATGTGGCCCAGATGTTTGGTCATTCGCCCAAGACTATCATGCGCGACAATACCGTTGAGCGTAAATATGAAGATGTCATCTATTTGCAAGATAAGATAAACGAGTATCTTGAGCGCGTGCTTCAGTTGGAGTCTGTAGCCTGCAAAGACTGGCTGACGAATAAGGTAGACCGCTCTGTGACGGGTAAGATAGCACGCCAGCAATGTCAGGGTGAGATTCAGTTGCCGCTAAGCGACTGTGGTGTCGTAGCCCTCGACTATCGTGGTCGCAAGGGAATTGCCACCGCATTAGGCCATGCGCCTCAGGCCGGCTTGGCCAATCCTGCCGCCGGTAGTGTGCTTTCTGTTGCCGAGGCCTTGACAAATATAGTATGGGCACCATTGGCTGAAGGAATGGACTCACTCTCACTAAGCGCCAACTGGATGTGGCCTTGCCGTTCACAAGAAGGTGAGGATGCTCGTCTTTACACCGCTGTAAAGGCCTTGAGCGATTTCTGCTGCGAATTACACATCAACGTGCCTACAGGTAAAGATTCGCTGTCGTTGACCCAACAATATCCCAATGGCGAAAAGATTATATCGCCTGGCACTGTTATCGTCAGCGCAGGTGGCGAGGTATCAGACATCCGCAAGGTAGTAAGTCCTGTGTTGGTGAACAACAAGAATGCCTCGCTCTATCACATCGACTTCTCGTTTGACGAGCAGCATCTGGGCGGAAGTGCTTTTGCACAGAGTCTGGGCAAAGTGGGTAGCGACGTACCTACCGTGAAGAATGCAGAATACTTTACCGATGCATTCATGGCTGTTCAGCAACTGATAGAGAAAGGTTGGGTAATGGCAGGGCACGACATCTCAGCAGGTGGTCTGATTACCACCCTGTTAGAGATGACATTCGCCAACACCAAGGGCGGCATGCACATCAATCTACACGACATCTGTCAGGATGGTGACGTTGTGAAGACTTTGTTTGCAGAGAATCCAGGCGTCATCATCGAGGTAAGCGACATGCACAAACAGGAGTTCAAGGACTTCATGGAGGATGCTGGTGTAGGCTTTGCTAAGATTGGCTATCCTGTAGAGAACAGCCGCAGCATTGTCGTGAAGGCTAATGACAAAGAGTTCACTTTCGACATCGACACCTTGCGCGATACATGGTTTAAGACCAGTTATCTGTTGGATTGCAAGCAGAGTTTCAATGGCAAGGCCAAGGAACGTTTCGAGAACTACAAACAGCAACCGCTGGAGATGAAGTTCAATCGCGACTTCACTGGTACGCTTAAGCAATATGGCATCTCTGCAGACCGCCGTGAGAATACAGGCATCAAGGCCGCTATCATCCGTGAGAAAGGTACCAACGGTGAGCGCGAGATGGCTTACTCGATGTATCTGGCAGGCTTCGACGTTAAAGACGTGATGATGACCGACCTAATCAGTGGTCGTGAGACGCTCGAAGACATCAACTTCATCGTCTTCTGCGGTGGATTCTCCAATAGTGACGTGCTTGGCTCGGCTAAAGGATGGGCTGGTGCTTTCCTCTTCAATCCTAAAGCCAAGGAAGCCCTCGATAAGTTCTATGCCCGCAAGGACACTCTCTCACTGGGTATCTGTAACGGTTGCCAGCTGATGGTCGAGTTGGGTCTGACAGGTGCCAAAGGTGCCAAGATGCTCCACAACGACTCGCGGAAGTTCGAGAGTGAGTTTATTACCCTCAGCATTCCTCAGAACAACAGCGTAATGTTCGGAAGTCTAAGCGGCAATAAGCTTGGTCTCTGGGTAGCTCATGGCGAGGGTAAGTTCCATCTGCCCGAGGCAGAGAGCGCCTACAACATAATTGCTAAATACAACTACGCAGGCTATCCCGCTAATCCCAACGGTTCTGACTATAACGTAGCAGGTATCTGCTCTGAGGATGGTCGTCATCTCTGCATGATGCCACACCTTGAACGCGCCATTTTCCCCTGGCAATGTGCATGGTATCCAGAGCGTCGTCGCATGGACGAGGTTACCCCATGGATTGAAGCATTCGTGAATGCCCGCAAGTGGATTGAGCAGCAATGAACAATTACTGGGAATCGTTTCGCACATTCTTTAAGATTGGCATATTCACCCTTGGTGGCGGATATGCCATGATACCACTAATTGAGGAAGAGGTGGTCAACAGACACCAATGGGTATCAAAGGACGAGCTACTCGACCTGATAGCTATTGCACAGAGTTGTCCTGGCGTGTTTGCCATCAATATAGCCATCTTCATCGGATATAAATTAAATAAGGTACGCGGAGCGTTAGCTACCGCATTTGGTACTGCCCTACCCTCATTCATGATTATCCTGGCCATTGCCATATTCTTCCATCAGTTTGAGGACAATCATGTGGTAGCCGCAATGTTTCAGGGTATCCGTCCTGCCGTTGTAGCCTTAATAGCCGTACCTACATTCAATATGGGTAAGCGTGCCAAGCTCAACAAGTATACTATCTGGATTCCCATCGCGTCAGCCTTACTGATATGTATGATGGGTGTTTCACCTATCTGGATTATCATCGTTGCGGGCATTGGTGGCTATATTTATGGGAGGATTGCCGCATGATATTCTTCTCGTTATTCTACACGTTCTTCATGATAGGCCTCTTCGGATTTGGCGGGGGCTATGGCATGTTGTCGCTCATTCAGCACGAAACGGTGGAACACTGGCATTGGTTGTCATCATCAGAGTTTACCGACATTGTAGCTATTTCACAGATGACACCCGGTCCTGTAGGCATCAACTCAGCCACATATTGTGGCTATACGGCCTGTGTCAACGCGGGCTATTCGATGCCTATGGCCATTTTAGGCTCGACAACTGCCACTTTTGCGCTGGTACTGCCTTCATTGATTTTGATGGTTTTAATTAGCAAAATGTTCATGCGATACATGCATACCCGCACGGTGACCTCTGTTTTCACTGGTTTGCGACCTGCTGTTGTGGGACTTTTAGCCGCTGCCACCCTGCTCCTTTGTAGCAAAGAAAACTTCTCAACACCTACGGAGAACCCTTGGCAGTTCTGGATTAGCTGTGGACTATTTGCGGCAACTGCCTTCGGTACAGGGGTTTTAAAGATTAACCCCATCCGCATGATATGCTATGCAGCCATTGCGGGATTGGTGTTATTCTATTAAAGAATCCTCTATTTGTGCTTCCAATAATACTCCAAGCCACGTTTGACATTTTCCTTGACAGCATCTGATGTAAAAGTAGCACCAGTCAGGCCATCCACCTCTGCATACTTGTTCTTCGACACCTTCTGTCCTTCATAGGCAGGCAGCATCTGCTTCTTGATGCGAGCATTGTATTTTGGTGTCTCCTGGCTCTTCAGCAGCACCACCTTGACTATCTTGTTCTTTTTGATGTAAATCTCCACAGGTGTTGGGCCATTGTAGCCCTCTACATCCTGTGCCAGTGTCGTGGTATTCACAACATAGGTACCATCTTTCTCCTTCTTCATCACGTCATCTGCCTGTGCAGCCAGTCCGCACATCAGCAACATGGCTATCAAAATATTTTTCTTCATTTTCTTGTTTTATTGATTTGAGAGCGCAAAGTTAAGCATTTTTTCGTAACTTTGCCCCATGAAACATTTTTATTCACTCTTTTTAGCAATCTTTTTCGCCAGTTGTACAACAGTCCATCGTGGATTCATTCCCGTTTCAGGCCATGGAAAACTGTACTACGATGAACGGGGTAAAGGTGAACCTGTACTTCTGCTGCATGGGCACTCGTTAGACAGAAGGATGTGGGACGAACAATGGCGACCGCTGTCCAAACAATACCGAACGATAAGAATAGACTTTCGAGGCTATGGCCGCTCTTCAGAGCAACGCGAAGACTTACAGATGACACATGTAGACGATGTTATTACACTAATGGACTCATTCCACATTCAGCGTGCCCACATTATTGGTCTTTCGATGGGAGCCTTTGTAGCAGGCGATATGCTGGCGATGTATCCTGACAGACTTATTACCTGCACTATGGCCAGCGGAGGCATCCGTAACTCCAAAGGTCCCAGCGAACCGATGGACACAGCAGAAAGCAAGAAACGAGACCAAGAAATAAAAGCACTTCAAGTGAAAGGCGTAGCGAAGATGAAACAAGAGTGGATAGAACAGTTGATGGCATCAGGAGGGTCGCAACGAGAACGGATGCGCAAGCCTCTGACCCAGATGATCGACCAATGGACAGCATGGCAACCCTTGCACAAAGAAGTACGCCTGTTCTATGGCAAGGAGGCGTGGCAACGATTCATTCAACAAAAGAACACCACTCCCACCCTGCTGATTCGTGGTGCGAAAGAACTAAATGGCAAGAAAGGCGAGCCTCGCGAACTGCAATATCTGAAAAATGGCCGCTACATCGTTATTCCCGACTGCGGCCATATGCTGAACATGGAACGACCCAAGGAGTTCAATCAGGCCGTTCTTGAATTTCTCAATAGTTTCCCAATGCACTGATACTCTGAGGCATCCACACTTCCATCAGTCCTGCTCCACGATGGTTCCAAGCATAGTAAGGAATCATCGTCAGTTGAGCTGACTTGACGTTGACTTCACCTGTTTTATTCTGTTCAACAGCTTGTCCGTCAACCTTGATGGCCTTGACGTCAAACGACTGATTGCCGTAGCTAATCAGCTGGTCAACTACAGCAAACTGGGGCTGACGAGGCATCAGGAAATTGAAGATATTGAAGTCTTTGTTGTCCACTCCCTCAGCACAACAGACCAGTGGGCCACGTTCTACAGCAATGCGCCCACGATCATCAGCTACCCGATGGTTTGCCTTGATGGTACGCACAGGCATATCGAAGTGGATAGTCACTACATCGCCCCTCTTCCACTTACGGTTCAAACTAAGATACCCCTTGACTATCTCTGTCTGTACCGTCTGTCCGTTCACCTTAACACTATAGCTACCCAATACATCGTCGCTGAAACGATAGAGGTCAGAAGGTACTGGCGACTGGCTTACCCAACCTGGCAAGCGAATCATCATATTGAAAGCCTTAGCCTTGGTCTTCACCACCTTGAGGTTGATATCACCATCCCAAGGATAGTTGGTCTTCTGCTCCAGCGTCACCTGCTTGTCTTCCACCTGCATGGTAGCCGTATTGCCAGCAAACAGGTTCACATAGAGATTGCTCCCCTTGACGGCATACATATAACCTGGGAACGAGGGGATGAAGCGACAGAGGTTCGAAGGACAGCAGGCACAACCGAACCAAGGCTGGCGTTCGACCGTACCGTCAGCATTAAACTTGTACTTACCATCTGAAGACAGCGGATTAGGGTAGAAGAAACGACCACCATCAACGCTCATACCGCTGATGACACCATTATACAACGTACGCTCCATGCAGTCGATATACTTGGCATCACCATGCAAAAGAAACATACGGTGGAACAGGTAGACCATCGAGATAGCCGCACACGTCTCGTTGTAAGCAGTCAGGTTAGGCAACTCATAATCGGCACCAAAAGCCTCACCCTGATGACGTGCTCCGACACCACCCGTAATGTAATATTTCTTTGATACGATATTCTCGTAGATGGCATCGATGGCCTTAATATATGCAGAGTCGCCTGTCAAGGCAGCAACATCAGCCATGCCAGCATACATATAGCCCGCACGAACAGCATGTCCCCAAGCCTCCGTTTGCTCTACGACAGGCCTGTCGCTCTGTGAGTAGACATCATGACGTTGCGTCTTGCCACGATAGTCGAGCAAAAACCTGGCTTCGTCCAGATATTTCTGTTCACCTGTCAGCAGATAAAGACGAGCCAACGCCATCTCTGCTATCTGATGACCTGGTACCACACAAGCCTGTCCTTCTTTTGGTCCGACCTCACGGACTACACAATCAGCATAGCGACGCGCTATATTGAGGAACTTATCCGACCCCGTAGCCTGATAGTGGGCACAGGCCGCATCCACCATGTGACCCAGATTATAGAGTTCATGACTCAACACCTCTTCCTTCTCCCAACGCTTCGTACCAGCCCACGAATGGGGATGCCAAGGGTTCATGGTACGCGGAGTATAGAGATAGCCATCTGGTTCCTGAGCAGCCCCTACGATGTCGAGTACAGAGTCAATATATGCCTTGAGTTTGGCATCAGGATAGGTCTGCAGCACATAGCTGGCACCCTCGATGGTCTTATAGACATCCGTATCATCAAACGAGAACCCTGACGGCGGATAGTCAGGACTGGGATTCAGACACTGCACGAAATTCTTGTATCTTCCCTCGCTCTCACACTTCGAGAAAGCCAGCGGGATAGTTACTTCGCGAGCAGCACGGATACGTTCTCCCCAGAAAGTGTTGGGCGTCACCTTTACTGCGGTAAACGGCACTTGAGTGATAGGATAGCCGTTCGAGATGTTTTTTTGTGCCTGAGCGGTCGTCAGCAGGACCAAGCCCAACAGAAGTGTTGTCAGTCGTTTCATCATTGTCAAAGTTTTGGTTTTCCTCCGCAAAGGTACGTATTTAGTTACAAACAGCCAAACTTTTCGTCTTATAATAAATAATGTATGTAACATGAGACAACGTTTTTGCATCTTTTTCCTGCTGCTGAGCACGATGCTGACGGCACAAGCCCAGCGCAAAGTATACTTTTCGACATCGTTTCACGAGCCTGCCACAGATGGTTTGCGCTTTATCTATAGCCATGACGGCTGGAACTGGAAGGCCATAGACGGTGTATGGCTTAGACCTGAGGTAGGCAAACAGCGCGTCATGCGCGACCCGTCCGTCATCCGCACACCTGATGGTATGTTCCACCTGGTATGGACCTCCAGTTGGCGAGGCGACAGAGGCTTTGGATATGCCTGTTCAAAGGACTTGGTACATTGGAGCGAACAGCGCTTCATTGAGGTGATGACCGACACCACTACTGTCAACGTATGGGCTCCTGAGCTGTTCTGGGACGATGTCAAACAGCAGGCCGTCATCGTCTGGGCATCATGCATTCCAGGCAAGTTCCCTGACGGACAGGAAGACCACAAGAACAACCACCGTCTCTACTACACAACGACAAAGGACTTCAAGAAGTTCAGCCCTACGAAACTGATGATAGACCCTGGTTTCTCGTGCATCGATGCCACATTGGTGAAGCGAGGCAAGCAGGACTACGTGATGGTGCTGAAGGACAATACACGCCCTGAGCGCGACATCAAGGTGGCCTTTGCCACGTCGCCATACGGTCCGTGGAGCAAAGCCAGCGAACCCTTTACAGGTAAGATGATGGAGGGTCCGACAACCATCAAGGTAGATGACGGATGGCTTATCTACTACGACCGCTACCGTCTCTTCGATTTCGGTGCCCACTACACGAAGGATTTTAAAACGTTTAAGGATGTGTCCGACCAAGTGGATGTACCCAATCTGCACAAGCACGGCACCATCTTCGAGGCTGATGAAACCATCCTTCAAGGGTTGCTGAATGCCAAGAAGATACACTATACGGGTAAGACGTTGAGCAATCCCAATCGCCACGACGGAGGGCTATCTCCTGTCGTTGGTGTGCATAACATCCAGATTCTGCGTGCCAACCGCGAACACCCCTCTGAGGCTAACGGACAGGGTTGGACCTACAACCACCAACCCATGATGGCCTATTGGAACAATCAGTTCTATGTGCATTACCTCTGTGACCCCAAGGATGAACATGTGCCGCCTTCGCACACGATGTTACAGACCTCGAAAGATGGCTATACATGGAGCGACCCACAGGTGCTGTTCCCAGAGTTACAGGTGCCTGAAGGTTTCCAGAAACCCAATCGTCCTGAGAAGGCACACAACCTCATTGCCATTATGCATCAGCGTGTGGGTTGGTATGTCGCCAAGAGTGGACAGTTGTTTGCTATTGGCAACTACGGCGTCGCCTTCGACAAGAAAGACGACCCCAACGACGGCAATGGCATTGGTCGCGTCATTCGTGAGGTAAAGAAAGACGGCACACTGGGCCCCATCTATTTCATCTACATGAATTCAGGATATTCCAGACAATCCAGAAATTCCGGAAAATCCACCATTTTCCCCTACTACACCAAAGCCCCCAAGGATATTAAGAAGGCCTGCGAAGAGATTTTGGCAAATCCCCGATATCGCATGCAATGGGTGGAGGAGGCTGATCGTGAAGACCCGTTGATTCCTTTGCACAAGGAATACAAGGCTTACTGCGACTATACCCTACCCGACGGACAGATTGCATCGCTATGGAAACACGCCCTGACCTCCACTAGCGCTGATGGTGGACTCACGTGGGCTCAGCCTGTGGAACGAGCCAAAGGCTTTGTCAACAGCAATGCCAAGATATGGGGACAACGCTTGTCAGATGGCACATACGCCACCATCTATAATCCCTCTGAATACCGTTGGCCACTGGGTATTTCCTTGAGTAAGGACGGCTATGAATATGTGACCTTGAATTTAGTTCAAGGTGAAGTTCCCCCTATGCGCTATGGTGGCAACTACAAGTCGTATGGCCCGCAGTATGTGCGAGGCATTCAGGAGGGCAACGGTGTACCTGAAGATGGTGACCTGTGGGTAACCTACTCGATGAACAAGGAAGACATGTGGGTATCGCATATCCCCGTACCTGTCCAGACAGAGGCGCACCAGCATGCTGAGGGTCAGGAGTTTCGTATGAACGAGTTGGCAAAGCTTAAGAGTTGGAATATTTATTCGCCCGTCTATGCCCCTGTATCGCTGAGCGATGGCTGGCTGACGCTAAAGGATAGCGACCCCTTCGACTATGCCCGTGTGGAGCGCAAGATTCCTGCCTCGAAAGAGCTGAAGGTAGCCTTCGACCTGCGTGCCTTGCAAAACGACAAGGGGCTGTTACAGATTGAGTTCCTCGACGAACACGGTACTGCATGCTCACGTATTGAACTGACTGCTGAAGGCACCATGCGCTGCAAAGGCGGTGCCCGTTATGGCGGACTGGGCAAATACGAGCCCAACACCACTTATCACATCGAGGCCATTCTGAGTGTTTCGAAGCGAATGATAGAGGTATATATCAACGGCAAGAAAGCAGGTCAGCGCATGTTCTTTGCCCCCGTCGAGAGCATCGAGCGCGTCATGTTCCGCACAGGTTCTGAGCGTCGCTTTCCTGATGTCGACACACCTGCTGACTGGGATGGTACACTTGGCAAAGCTGGTGAGCGCGAGCCTGAAGTCATCTTCGCCATTGCCAACGTCAAGACAGAATCAATGGATGAGAATGCAACAGCCGCTTTCCTGAAATACGACGACTTTAAGCACTACGTCGACTACTTCAACACGATGGAGGACGAGAACATCGTGCAGGCCATTCCTAATGCGAAAGCGTGGGAGTGGATGACGCAGAATGTGCCCCTGTTCGATTGTCCCAACAAGGACTTCGAAGAGATGTGGTACTACCGCTGGTGGACTTTAAGAAAACATATCGAGAGCACCCCTGTGGGCTACGCCATGACGGAGTTTCTGGTGAAGCGCAACTATGCTGACAAATGGAAACTCATTGCCTCAGGCGTGGGCCATCACATTCATGAGAGTCGCTGGCTCAGAGACAGCACCTATCTCGACCAGATTGTTTGCACTTGGTATAAAGGCAACGAGGGTAAGCCAATGGCTAAACTCCTGAAATATTCTTCCTGGATAGCCCATTCTTTGTGGCAGCGCCACTTGGTGGATGGTCGCCAACAATGGTACATCAACATGCTGCCCTCGCTGGAATGGGAGTATAACGAATGGGAAACCACTCACACCCGCGAAGGTGGATTCTACTGGCAGGAAGATGTGCGCGATGCGATGGAAGAGACCATCTCAGGTGGACGCAAGAAGAAGTATCTGCGCCCCTCTATCAACAGCTATATGTATGGCAACGCAATGGCCATTGGCAACATCGCCCAACTGGCTGGCGACAAGGATAAGGCCAAGAAATATTTCGATAAAGCCAGCGACCTGAAAGAGAAAGTACATCAGAAACTATGGAACGAGCACCACGCATTCTTCGAGACCCATCGCGTAGACTCTTCAGCTAATGTGCGCGAAGCCATTGGTTTCATGCCTTGGTACACCCATCTGGCTAAAGATGAGGCGAAATATGGTGTGGCTTGGTTGCAGGCTGCTGACCCACAAGGATTCTCTGCCCCCTACGGACAGACTACTGCCGAGCGTCGCCACCCAGAGTTCCGCACGCATGGTGTGGGCCAGTGTGAATGGGACGGTGCCGTATGGCCCTTTGCTACCTCGCAGACGCTGACCGCTATGGCCAACTACCTGAACGACTACAGCCAGCCCGTCATCAGCGACTCGCTGTATTTCGCTGAGATGGAGAAGTATATGCAGAGCCAACACATGCGCGGCAAGCCCTATATCGGTGAGTATCTCGACGAGACGACAGGCTACTGGCTGAAAGGCGACCAGGAACGCTCGCGCTACTATAACCACTCTACTTGGAACGATCTCATGATAACAGGCATCTGCGGCCTGCGTCCACGTGCTGACCAAGCCATTGAGGTCAATCCCCTACTGCCTGCTGGCAAGTGGGCTTACTTCTGTCTGGATAATGTGCTGTATCACGGCCACAACATCTGCATCGTGTGGGATGAGGACGGCTCACGCTACCATGCGGGCAAGGGTCTTCGTGTCTATGTTGACGGACAGTTGAAAGGCCAGCGCGACATTTTGGGCAAACTGATAATCAGCAACGCTCTATGAGAAGAATGTTTCATGACAGGCTAGTCATACTAGTCGTACTCGTTTTACTCGTGCCACTAGGTGCCTCTGCCCAAGACTATTTTGGGAGAGCAAAATGGATTGGAGCTATCACGCGGCAGGATGCCAGGATTCCTGAGGGCAGGACCTATACGGGAGGCGTACTGAAAGAGACAAAAGCACTATGGGCACAGGTCGATACCCTATCGCGAAGAAGCATTGTGCTGCGCCGCTCGTTCAGGCCTTGGAAAGCCATCAAGAAAGCCGAGTTGCGCATCAGCGGATTAGGATTCTATGAGCTGACCATCAATGGTGAGAAGGTAGGCAGTTCAGAACTTGCCCCCCATTGGAGCGACTACGACAAGACCGTATTCTTCAATGTCTATGATGTGACCGCCTATCTGGAACAAGGCGACAACGAGTTTCGCGCGCTGTTAGGCAATGGTTTCTACAACGAGCAAGGCGGACGATACCACAAGCTACGCATATCCTTCGGTCCTCCCACCCTACTCTTCTTTCTCTATGTCACCTACGAAGACGACCTGTGCGAACGACTGCTCAGCGACGAGCATTGGGAATGGGCGCTGAGTCCCGTCACGTTCAATAGTATCTATGGCGGCGAGGATTACGATGCACGGAAAGAACCCACAGAATGGCATCCTGTAGTCATCCAACAGGCACCTCATGGCCAGCTCCGTTTGCAGATGGCTGAGCCTGTGAAACTGATGGAGCGCTACCCCGTCAAGCAAACGCTTCGGAAAGACAGCATCCTCGTGCTCGATATGGGACAGAATCTGGCGGGCTATCCGGAAATCACCGTTGAGGGCAAGGCCGGCCAATGGCTGAAGCTGACTCCTGGCGAGACGCTGACCCCTGAAGGATTGGTAAACCAGAAACAGACGGGCCGTCCCCATTACTACACCTATATATTAAAGGGGCAAGGGGCAGAGAGCAAGGAGCAAGAAGTCTGGCATCCACGCTTCTCCTATTACAGTTACCGCTATCTGCAAGTAGAAGGTGATATCGACGTATTGAAGAAGGTGGAGTCGTGTTTCATCTATAACTCCGCCAAGCGCATAGGCACCTTCAAGTGCTCCAATCCGCTTATCAACGATACCCACCAACTCATCGACCGAGCCATCCGCAGCAATTGGCAAGCCGTATGGACCGACTGTCCTGCTCGCGAGAAGCTTGGCTGGTTGGAACAAGACTGGCTGAACGGTGAGGCTTTGGTCTATAACTACGACTGTCAAACCATGCTGATGCAAACTATGCAGAACATTGTGGATGCCCAGCATGCTGACGGCTCAATGCCTGAGATAGCGCCTGAGTACACCATCTTTACAGGCTCGTGGGCCAAACCATTCCAGGAGTCACCAGAATGGGGAGGTGCCATCATCGCCCTGCCTATGCTTTACTGGCAACACTATGGCGACCTGTCGCTGGCGCGTCAGCACTACGACGCCATGAAGCGCTATATGGACTATTTGGCCACACAAGACTCCTGCTATATCCTGAAGATGGGACTTGGCGACTGGTACGACTATGGACCAGGTCGCGCCGGTTTCTCGCAGAACACGCCTATGCCACTCGTTGCCACCGCTCACTACTACCAGTGGATGTGCTATATGTACGTGATTGCCAAACATTTAGGCCACAAGCAAGATGCCGAGTACTTCAACCAGCAGGCAGAACGCATCAGACAAGCCTTCAATCGCGAGTTCTATAATGCGGAGAAGAAAATCTACGGCACGGGTAGCCAATGCTCGCTGGCCCTACCTCTCTACCTGAAACTTGTGCCTGAAGGCGACTACCAGGCTGTACTTGACAATTTGTTAAAAGAAATTCATGCACATGGCGACCGACTGACAACTGGTGATGTGGGTAACCGCTACCTGTTCTACACATTGGTGCAGAACAACCAGCGCGAACTGCTCTACAAGATGCTGAACCACTACGATGTGCCTGGCTATGGCTTCCAGATTAAGAAGGGTCAGACCACGCTGACGGAGCAGTGGAATCCAGAGCATGGAGCCTCCATGAACCACTTCATGATGGGGCACGTCGAGAACCTGCTCATCCCCGATTTGTTGGGCATTCAGCGCAAGGGCGACCTCATCGAGATAGCACCCCACCCTGTGGGCGACTTGACGTGGTGCAAGGGTTCGACGATGAGTGCCTTTGGCGAGATCAAAGTGTCATGGAAAATCAATAACGGACTATTCCTGCTCGACATTGAAGTTCCCGAGGGTGGTTTTGCCGATGTCTACATGCCCTTCTCCTATCGTGCTGAGAGCGTACAAGGAGGAAAGCACCATTTTCAAGAACCTATCCGACATTAACTACGTTAAATAAAAGGAAAAATTCAGCCTACATTTGGTAGTTTGCACGATTTGCAGTACCTTTGCAGGCTGAATTTGATTTTTCTATAAAAACGAAATGAACGAAGAGTTTAAGAAAACACTAAAGTCGTCGGAGACAGAAGACTGGTTAGACCTGCACTTTGTGCGTCCGTTCTGCTACTACTGGGCTCTGTTTTTTGCGCGCTTTGACATACATCCCAATACGGTGACTATCCTCTCGATGTTCATCGGAGCAGGCAGTGCCTTCTTCTTCGCCTGTGCCAGCTACTACTATTGTGGTATCGTTGGCCTGTTGCTGAACATCGTGGCTATCCTGCTGTTGTGTCTGGCTGATATCTTCGACTGCACCGACGGACAGCTGGCTCGCATGACGGGCAAGAAGAGTCGTCTGGGACGTATCCTCGACGGAGCAGCTGGCTTCACGTGGTTCGTCCCCATCTACCACGCGATGGTCTATCGTTTCTACCTGCACCACGACCTGGAGTTCCAATGGCTGGGCATCAGCGACACACCAGAGAACGTGCTCATTGCGACCTTCGTGGCTTATGCGTTGGGCGTTATCTCAGGCTTCACGGGTATTGCCGGCCAGCAACGTCTGGCCGACTACTATATCCAGGTACACCTCTTCTTCCTGAAGGGCGAGAAGGGCGCTGAGCTCGACAACTCGAAGCGCCAGCAGGAGATTTACGACCAGATGGACGCCTCGACCCCTTGGTATGAGCGCTACTTCCAGAAGTCATACATCGGTTATACCCAGAAGCAGGAGGCCGCTACTCCGCAGTTTCAGCGTCTGATGGCCCGTCTGCGTGAGAAGTACGGTGCTGCTGACCAGATACCCCAAGCTGTTCGCGACGAGTTCCGTCGCTACTCGCTGCCCGTCATCAAGTGGAATGGTCTGCTGACCTTCAATTTCCGCTCTGCCTGGCTCTTCCTGTTCTGTCTGCTCGACGTGCCTGTGCTGTACTTCGTTTGGGAGATTGTGGGCATGGGACTGCTCTACCTGTATGTGAATCGTCGTCATGAAAACTTCTGCCGTAAGATGGCCGACAAACTGTAACTTATGAAGTGGACGAAGCAACGCCTGAATAATCTATTCTTCTTCCTGGGCTGTGCCGCTGTGGTGGTGATGCTGCTGACGTTTGATGTCAGCTTCATCGAGCTATGGGAGCACATCTGCCATGCTGGCTACTGGCTCATTCCCATCATCGGAATCTGGGTGGTGGTCTATGCGCTCAACGCGTTGGCGTGGAAGGCGATGATAGAAGGTAACATCGGGCGCAAGGCCCCTATCAGCTTCTGGCGTCTGTTTCAGCTCACCATCACAGGCTATGCCCTGAACTACGCCACACCCGTTGGCGGACTAGGTGGTGAGCCCTACCGCATCATGGAGCTGTCGAAGGACATCGACAAGGAGCATGCTACATCAAGCGTCATCCTCTATGCTATGATGCACTTCTTCGCCCATTTCTGGTTCTGGTTCCTCAGCATCTTCATCTATCTGGCGCTGGCCGCTGCAGGCGACCTGCCTATCACACCCGTCATAGGCACTACGTTAGGTATCATCGTGGTGTTCTGCCTGTTCTTCTTCTACCTCTTCTCACGAGGCTACAAGAACGGACTGGTGAAGTATGTGCTGGGCGTGGTGAGTCGGATACCAGGACTGAAGCGCTGGACGCTACGCCTCTGGGCGCGTCACCATGAGGCCATCGACAACATCGACTGCCAGATAGCAGCTCTCTACCAGCAAGACACGAAGGCTTTCTACAAGAGTCTGGTGCTGGAGTATTTCTCGCGTGTAGTACAGAGCGCTGAAGTGCTGTTCATGTTGCTGCTCTTCGGTATCGACAACGGAGGCGGACTGGCAGGAATATCCATCACTTTCCTGCACAGCATCCTGATTGTCTCGTTCACGACGCTGTTTGCCAATCTGATAGGATTTCTGCCCATGCAGTTGGGTGTGCAGGAGGGAGGTTTCGTGCTGTCCATCGCTGCATTAGGTCTGTCTGCAGCATTGGGCATCTTCGTCAGTATCATCTGCCGTGTGCGCGAGATTATCTGGATTGCAATTGGCATGCTTCTGATGAAAGTGAAAAGTGAAAAGTGAAAAATTAAAAGATAAAGATTATGAACTATCTCGACAGAAACGAATTTAATTTTGAGCCCAGCCAGAAAGTGGTGGAGGCCATCAAGAATTTCGACCCCAAGACGCTGTGCTTCTACACCCGCATCTACGACCAGGGCAAGAAGAGCGTCATCTCCGTCCGCCTGAGCGAAATCTACGGTGTTCCTGAGAATCAGGTGCTGCTGACCTATGGCGGCGAAGACATGCTGAAGAATGCCATCCACTATTTCCTGATGGTTGGCGACAACAAGAAGATACTGATTCCTGAGTTCTCCTGGTGGTACTACAACCGTGTAGCCTCTGAGTGTGGCGGCACGTTCGAGATGTATCCCCTGCACGAACAGGAAGACACCTTCGCCTACGATATCGACGAGGTCATTGAGTACACCAACCGCGTTCATCCGCGTATGCTGTTGCTCGCTTCGCCCAACAACCCCACAGGTAACGGCTTGACCCCTGAGGAGATTGGTCGCATCATGGAGAACATTCCCTCAGACACGATGGTACTCATCGACGAGGCCTATGCCAGCTTCATCTCGATGGACACAGCCTATATCGCTCCGCTGGTTGAGAAGTACAACAACCTGATCATCTCGCGCACGCTGTCTAAGTTCTACGGACTGCCCGGCCTTCGCGTAGGCTTCGGATTCATTGGCAAGGGTCACGACCAGTTCGAGAGCTACATCAACAAGTATCTGGGCTACAACCGCTTCTCTGAGGCCGTAGCGCTGGCTGCTTTGGATAGCAACGAGCACTATCGTCAGGTGGCTGATGATATGCAGTGGGGACGCGACCTGTTCAAAAAGGAACTGGGTCATCTGCCTGGCTTCAAGGTTTACAAGTCGGTAGCCAATTTCATCCTCATCAAGTATCCTGTGGAAATCAAGGACAAGCTGATGGATGCCCTGAAGGTGCAGGACTACAAGATTAAGTTCATGACTGACAAGGGTTTGGAGTCGTGTCTGCGCATCACGCTGGGGCGCAAGGAACAGACGCAAACCGTTGTTGACACCATCAAGCGTTGCTTATGATTGGAGTTATCTTAGCTGCAGGCATGGCCAAGCGCCTACGTCCATTGACTGATACGAAGCCTAAGTGTCTGCTGGAGGTTGGCGGGCGCACGCTCCTTGAGCGCACCGTCCGTGCAATGCAGCAGGCTGGCATCACCGAGTTTGTAGTGGTGACGGGCTATCGTGGTGAGCAGATACGCGGTTTTCTGGAGACTAGTATTTCTAGTATTCCTAGTAGTAGTAGTAGTTCTACTAGTGATACTAGTACGACTAGCCCCCACTTTACTTTTCTGCATAATAGCGATTACGAGCACAACAACAACATCTACTCGCTGTGGATGGCGGGTGAGGTGGTGCGCGGACGCGAGTTCTTGCTAATGGACAGCGATATCCTGTGCGACCCAGCTGCTGTGGTGGCTATCGCAAAGCAAGAGGAGTCGGCTCTGGCGCTGAACCGTCATGAGTGTGGCGAGGAGGAAATCAAGGTCATCGTGGATGCCAACCAGCACATCACGGAGATCAACAAGACCTGCAACCCAAAGGATGCCATTGGCGAGTCGGTGGGTATCGAGAAAATGACTGCCGAATACAGCACAGCCCTCTATCGGGAGCTCGACCAGATGATAGTGAAGGAAGGCCTCATCGACATCTTCTACGAGCGTTGCTTCGAGCGACTGATTCCCCAGGGGCATACCTTCAAGGTGGTTGATACGACCCACTATTTCTCATACGAATTGGACACGCCAGAGGATTTCCAGCGTGCCCAAGAACTTATTCCTGCTGAGTTGCTTTAACCCAGCAGGAATATTTTTTTACCAGATTGCTACGCGCTTGGCAGGTTCCAGATAGAGGGTACCGCTCTTGATGTCATAGGCATCGTACCACGCATTGATGTTACGCACTACACCGTTGCAACGCTCGCGCAACTGTGAATGTTCATCGTCGTAATATCGGCTCTTGGCAAATTCCAGATCATAGCTGCCGCTCCATGCGATAGCCCATCCCTGGAAATAACGTTTAGTCAGTTGCTTCTGCTGTTCGGGAGTAGCCTCCGGGTGCTTGCTGAGCAGGATGTCCAATGACAGGCAGCAGCCACCGATATCGGCGATATTCTCACCTAGTGTATTCTTGCCGTTGTCATAGAGCGTCTTGTCCGCCCAAGGCATCATCAGCAGTTCACTGTAGTTTTCAACGAGCTGCTTGCTGTACGTATTGAACTTGATGGTATCTGCCGGTGTCCACCAGTTTTTGTATGCACCATTTTTGTCGTACAAACGACCACCATTGTCGAAGCCGTGAGTCAGCTCGTGACCGATGGTCGAGCCTAAGACAGCCAGCCTCAGCGCATCCTCGTCACCATCATGGATATAAGGAGCCAACAGGTTGGAAGGATTGATAAATACCGCATTCGTTGCCCGGTCATAGTAAGCGTTGTCATCCAAGCAGCTAACACTAAAGTCATATGTGGACAGCAACATGATAACTTCCCTACGGGTGCGACCAATCATCCATTTATAGCTGTCTAAGCGAGCCTGTCGCAACTGGCGCACCAACGATATGATGCCCTCGTTCTTCAGCTTAGGTGTAGCCACATCGGGCGTGGCGTCAGGCTCTGTAGCAACAAAGAACTCCATGTTCTTCAGTTTGTCTAACGCATTGGCGCGCGTCTCAGCCGACAGCCACATGTTGTTTTCCAGTCGCTTTTGGAAAGCGGCACGGAAATCCTCACAATAGCCTGCATACTGGCTCTTCATGCTGGCCGTGATAAACTTTTTGTTGAAATCTCTTACCACATAGAGACTACCATATAAGAACTTGATGTTTGACATCAGTTTTGACCTGGTGAGACGAAGTTTCACCTGTTTGCCTGATGTCGTCGTGTAAGTCACATTGTTATATGCAGTCAGCCAGTCATCAGATATCAGCAGACCATCATACATATACACGCAGGTCTCGATCTCCTTCTTGACAGCCTCTACGGTAGTAAAAGTTTTCGCCATCGACTCGTAGAGGGTTTTCGCCTCTTTCTCCCAGACAAGCTCATCGGCAGAAAGGCCCAGCCCCAGGCCCTTGACGAATGCTGTCAGATTGGCATCAGCCTGCCCGACAGCCCTGCGGATGGGCTGTCCGCCACGATAGGCGCGGCGTTTCTCTAATTCCTGTTTACCAAGTTGCGACAAACCCCTATCGTCATAATAGAAGGGTCTGCCTTCTTCCATCACCCAGGCAGCCTGACCAGTCACGACTTTCACCACAGGCGAAAACAGTGAGTTATAGCCTGCTACGGTGGCACGTCCCCATGCCTCCATAGCCTGTTCCATCGTGGTAGCATTCTGCCACAGCTCGTCGACGCGCGGCTTCAGCATTTCCTGCGCTTTCTGCAAGGGAGTAGAGCCATCTTCTGATGCAGCATCGCACACGTCCCTCAGTATTTTCACATCAGCATCGGTGGTCGACGACAACATTTCTGATACGCGGTCACTCTGAAGATCACTTGCATACGAAATCATGCCGTCAGGATAAATGTCTTCCGGATTCCACCAGAACTTACCCTCCATGTGCATGTAGAAGTCGTCGCCCAGCGTACAACTGTCGGTCTGCCATTTATCAAACTTATCCCAGAATGCAGTCTGGGCTGCAGTCTCGCCAGCAGGACGGGTGGGTGAACCAGGATTGTCGATGTTGTCCGTACACGAGGTCAACAAGGCTGCAGGGGTCAGGATGGCAGCCATCATCCATTGTTTCATTTTTCTCATAGTTTGCTTGGTATAAAATCAGTTTGGGGGCAAAGTTAAGAATAATTAAGCGAAAATCCAAATTTTCGTGCTAAAAAGATGACAAGGCGACTGGGCAAACGTCTTTTTAGAAAAGGACAAACATTAATAAAAACGATATGATTACACCAAGTTTTAAAACTCCACTGAGCGGCATTATCCCACCGCTGGTAACCCCACTGAAAGATAACGAGACACTGGACATCGAGAGTCTGGAGCGACTGATAGAGCACCTCATTGCGGGTGGCGTACACGGACTCTTCGTGCTGGGCACTACAGGCGAGGAGCAAAGTCTGTCGTACGATGTGCGTAAGCAGATGATTCGCGAGTCGTGCCGCATCAATCGCGGACGGTTGCCCCTGCTGGCTTGCATCACCGACACCTCGATAGTGGAGAGCATCAAACTAGCCCGTGTGGCTGCCGACTGTGGCGCTGACGGAGTGGTCAGTGCTCCCCCCTACTACTTCGCTACGGGTCAGCCCGAGCTGGCTCAGTTCTACGAGGAGCTGGTGCCTCAGCTGCCGCTTCCCGTGTTCTTATATAATATGCCTTCGCACGTGAAGGTGAGCTTTGCTCCTGATACCGTTCGTCGCATTGCTCAGAACCCTCAGGTGGTGGGCTTCAAGGACTCCAGCGCCAATGCCGTCTATTTCCAGTCGGTCATGTATAAGATGCAGCATCGTCCTGACTTCGCCATGCTTGTCGGTCCTGAGGAGATTACGGGCGAGTGCGTACTGTTAGGTGGTGACGGCGGCATCAACGGCGGTGCCAACATGTTCCCTGAGCTCTACGTGGCGATGTACGATGCTGCCCAGGAGCGCAACATCGATAAGATGCTGCCGTTGCAACAGCTCATCATGCAGATTTCGACCTCTATCTACACCGTAGGCAAGCATGGCAGCAGCTATCTGAAGGGCTTGAAGTGTGCCCTCTCCCTCTTAGGCATCATCAACGACGACTTCGTGGCCTCGCCGTTCTACAAGTTCGAGGCTCCCGAGCGTGAGAAAATCCGTCAGGCACTCGACGCACTACCCATCAAGAATGGAAAACTAAAGTTTTAAATGAAAGAAATCTTTCATTCCTTTCATTTAACAAAAATATATTATGCATCTAGTTGATTTCATCATCTTCATCGTCTTCACGCTAGGCGTCGTGGTGTTTGGCTGTTCGTTCTTCAAGAAGGGCTCCAGCGCTGACGAGTTCACCTCAGCAGGTCACTCCATTCCCGGCTGGGTGGTAGGCATGTCGATTTTTGCCACCTACGTGTCGAGTATTTCCTACATCGGTTATCCGGGCAAGGCATTTGCTGCCGACTGGAATGCCTTTGTATTCTCGCTCAGCATCCCTATTGCGAGCTATTTCGCCGCCAAGTATTTCGTGCCGTTCTACCGGCATAGCGGGAGCGTTTCTGCCTATACGTTCTTGGAGGAGAAGTTTGGCGCGTGGGCGCGTCTGTATGCCTCAGCGTGCTACCTGCTGACACAGATTGCGCGCATGGGCAGCATCCTCTATCTGCTGGCCGTTCCGATGTATATCCTCATGGGTTGGGACATGCATACCGTCATCATCCTCACGTCCATTGGCATCATCGTCTATTCGATGATGGGAGGCCTGAAGGCGGTCATCTGGGCAGATGCCATACAGGGTATTATATTAATAGGTGGAGCGCTGCTGTGCTTGGCCATCCTGATGTTCTCGATGCCCGAGGGCCCGATGCAGACGTTCGAACTGGCGGCTAACTCGCCCATGGGCAACAAGTTCTCGCTGGGTGCATTTACGTCTGATTTGACCACCTCGACCTTCTGGGTATGCCTCATCTACGGCATCTTCATCAATCTGCAGAACTACGGCATCGACCAGAACTACGTGCAACGCTATCATGCGGCCAAGACCGACAAGGATGCGAAGTTCTCGGCACTCTTCGGAGGTTACCTGTTTATCCCCGTCAGCGCCCTGTTCTTCCTCATTGGCTCCGCCTTGTACTCGTACTATCAGGCGGGCGTAGCCCCATTGCCTGCTGAGATTCAGGCCAAGCCCGACTACGTCTTTCCTTATTTTATTGTGAATGGCCTGCCCGTAGGCTTGCGCGGCCTGTTGATTGCGAGCATCTTTGCGGCGGGCATGTCGACCGTTTCGACCAGCGTGACCTCTGCGGCTACGATTATCTTGACCGACTATGTGCGCCCGTTCTTCCTCAAGGCGCGCAACGTGGCTGACCACTTGCGACACCACGACCCGCAAGACCATCACCGACATCAGCGGCTGGAGCTGGCCATCGTGCGCCTCTCGAGCTTTGGCGTGGGCATTCTGGGTGCCTGTGTAGCTATTGCTATGCTCTCCGTAGAAAGCATCATCGACGCGTGGTGGACACTCTCGAGCATCTTCTCAGGCGGCATGCTGGGCTTGTTCCTGCTGGGTTGCATCCCACAACGCATCAGCCGCCTCGCAGCCTTCTTAGGGTGCCTCTGCGGCATCTTCGTGATTGGCTGGATATCGTTGGCCGAGATGTGGCAGCTGCCAGGCATCCACCTGCATCCCTATCTGGCCATCGTGCTGGGCACCTCAGTCATCTTCCTCGTGGGATTTCTGGCCACATTCCTCGTAAAAGGCAGGCTTTCTTAACAAAAAATCATGATTAAGGTCATGAAATTCAAGTTTTTTTTGCATTTTTTTCGACTTTTATTTGGAACATATTCAGAAAAACCCTATATTTGCATCGAATTAGACAAAATCATAGTATTAACTAAATTCAAAAGAAAATGAAAAAAATGATGATGATTGCCGCCATGATGCTGATGAGCATGGGCGCATTTGCACAGAATGCAATTGGTCAGTTAACCATTAAGCCAATGGTAGGTATGACATTGACGACTATCACTGGTGGTAATGCTGACATGAAGGTAGGTCTGGCAGCTGGTGCTGAGGTTGAGTACGGTATCGCTGACAAGTTTGGCTTGACTGGAGGTCTGATTTACTCTATGCAGGGAGCCAAGTATACTCCTAGTGGCTCTTCAGTTAAGGTTACAACCAACCTTGATTACATCAACATTCCTATTCTGGCCAACTACTATGTATATCCTGGTTTGGCTATCAAGGCAGGTCTGCAGCCTGGTTTCAATGTTCGTGGCAAGACAAAGACCGATGCTGGCAACTCTACTCAGGAGGTTGATTCCAATGCCAAGACCGTTGACTTCTCAATTCCCTTTGGCATTTCTTACCAGTTCTCAGACTTCGTTATCGATGCTCGTTACAACCTTGGTCTGACTAACACATCCGATGGTGGCAGCAGCAAGAACAGCGTATTCATGTTCTCTGTAGGCTACAAGTTCGAGCTCTAATCAATCTCAAAATTAGAAAAACACCCCCGCTGTCATCGCTGTCAGCGGGGTTTGTTTTTTTAGCGTAATAGTAGCACATAGAGGTAAGATAACCTTACTAATTTCTTGCTCATTCCGAAAAAATGTCTTACCTTTGCCTGCGATTTACATTGTAGAAACAACAAACAAAACAAACTGAGTATGAGGAAAAATTTACTTCGTAGCTGTCTGTCGCTGTCGCTGTTGCTGGCAGGTCAGACGGTATTGGCACAAAGTGCATTCTCGCCAACGGTGAACGGACTGAGAAGCAATTATCAGACACGACGCGCAGCAGCAGCTGATGCCGCTCAGGAGCGCGGGTCGTTCATCGTGACGTGTAGCGTGGATGCCAGTGCTGCTGACATTGCCAACAAGATGATTGAGATGGGCGCCCAGATTGGTGCGCTGATGGGCAACCAGCTGATTGTCGACCTGCCTATGTCGAAGCTGGAGGATGCGGCTGCCATAGAGGGTGTGCTGCTGATTGACCTGCCTGGAGTAAGCACCGAGAAGACCGACATGACGCGTAAGGCATCACACGTAGATGAGGTGCATCAGGGCAAGGCCGAAGGTCTGAAAGACCTGCCCCAGGCCTATACGGGCAAGGGTGTCATCATCGGACTGATTGACGGGGGCTACGACTTCACCCACCCGATTTTCAAGGACAAGGACGGCAAGTTGCGCATCAAAGGTGTCTATATGGCTTCTGAAGAACAGCTGCGTGCGGATGGTGAGTCGCTGGACAACATCACCGTCACCGATGACAAGGGCCAGACGACACAGGTATCGCTGCCAGGTGCATTCCTCACCAATCCTGACGTGATTCTGGACACGCTGAAACTGAAGGACATCTATGGCAGTCATGGTACCCACTGCGCTTCGATTGCCGCAGGCACTATCATGACCGATACGAAGGGTGTGGCCGAAGGTGCGTTAGGCGGTATGGCTCCTGATGCAGAACTGCTTCTGACAGACCCCAGTCCCACGAATGGACAAGTTAATGCCTCAGGAATGTCAACCAATGCCCTCAGGGATATCAACAGAATGAAGGCCCTGTGGCTCATGCAGAAGTATGCCAAGGAGCAGAACAAGCCTCTGGTAGTCAGCTGGAGCCAGAACAACCACGACGGATTCCACAACGGCACCAGCTCGCAGTCGCGCTTTATTGGCCATTACTGCAAGGCTGGCAACATCATGGCACTCTGCTCGAGCAATGAGGGTGGCGACTCGATGTTCGTCGAGCGAAAAATCAATAAGGGAAAGACCATCTACATCAACACGTTCCCAGAAAACAATAACGCCACTACCTTAGGCTTCATCCAGACTGACAAGAACATCACAATCACCCTGAACGTGATAGACGCCCAGCGCAACACGGCATATAGGTGCAACCTGCCTCTTTCGGCCAACGGGTTGAACAGTTATGAGCAAACATTCCAATATAAGGTAGAATGGGAAGGAAACCAAAAGGACTGGTACTATTACGATAAATATTATAGCAATCATGGCCCGATGGGTGCTCTGCTCGATTACATCAATGAAGGTGAAATATCGCTCAGCATCAACAAAGGCAGCTTGCTGGACGTCAATGGTGCGCAGGTTCCGTTCGTGCGCTACGAGCTGAAAGTAAACGGCCTTCGTACGGAGAAAGACCCCAACAGCGCTCAAGGCTATCGCTACACCTTCGAGCTGGAAGTGGGATCGCCTGAGGAAGACGTGACCATGTATGCCTGGGGCGACTACTACTCGCTCTATGCCACCTCGATGGAAAAGGAGGATATCTATATGCCAGGCTCTAGCGACCACTCGATGGGCGACATGAACACCAGCGGCGAACCTGTAAGCATTGGTGCCTACGTGGCTAACAACAAAAAACCTTACAAAGGTGTGCTGGAGGAGGACAAAGACGAGAAGGTAGGCCGCTACGCCAGCTTCAGCAGCTATGGCTACGACCTCAGCAAAGAGCGTCGCAAGTATCCTGACGTGGTGACTCCAGGCGTTTCCGTCTTGGCTGCCTACAACAGCTTCGGCAACGAACTTGGCTCATGGATTACCAAGTCGTATTCTAAACAGTTCAAGGGCCAGACAGAGCCTCGCACTTACGCTTACGACTTCATGTCGGGCACGTCGATGGCCACTCCCGCCGCCGCCGGTGTCATAGCCCTCTGGGTACAAGCTGCCAACGACAAGGGCAAGACGCTGACCAACAAGGACATCAAGGACATCATTGCCCACAGCAGCGAGACGGACGACTTCACCAAAGCTGAGCCGCTGCGCTACGGTTCAGGCAAGATGAATGCCTACAAGGGTCTGCTCTATGTGCTGGATATGGCAACAACCGTACCTGACCTGCCCACCGAGCACATCAGCGCTACGCTGAACGGTCGCACGCTGCACATCAGCGGCGATCCTGACATTCAGGTGACCGTCTACAACCTCTCAGGTGTGAAGGTGCTCGACACACAGGCCCAAGGCGGCATCGTAGAACTGCCCATGCTGCCCGCCGGCGTCTATGCCGTCAAGATTGGCACCAAGGGCTCGACGCTCATCAGGCTGTAAGATTCAACCCGATATCGACAATTCACCCCGCTGACAGTGATGACAGCGGGGTGTTTTGTTCGTCTTCAAAGATAGAGACGAAACGACTAAAACAAAACAATAACGACAATGAAAAAGAACTATCCGAAGATTGGTATTCGTCCGACGATTGATGGCCGCCAAGGTGGCATCCGCGAAGGACTGGAAGAGAAGACAATGGCGCTGGCCAATGCAGTGAAGAACCTGATAGAGAGCACGTTGAAGAACGGCGACGGAAGTCCTGTGGAGTGCGTCATCTCAGACACGACGATTGGCCGCGTGGGCGAGAGTGCCGCTTGCGCTGAGAAGTTTGAGCGCGAGGGTGTGGGCTCGACCATCACCGTCACGTCGTGCTGGTGCTATGGCTCAGAGACGATGGATATGAATCCGCAGTATCCGAAGGCCGTCTGGGGCTTCAACGGAACGGAGCGTCCAGGAGCCGTCTATCTGGCTGCCGTACTGGCTGCTCACGCCCAGAAGGGTCTGCCTGCCTACGGCATCTATGGTCACGACGTGCAGGACTTGGCTGACAACACCATTCCTGAGGACGTTGCAGAGAAGATTCTTCGCTTTGCCCGTGCTGCTCAGGCAGTCGCCACGATGCGCGGCAAGAGCTATCTGTCGTTGGGCAACACCTGTATGGGTATCGCTGGCTCCATCGTGAATGCTGACTTCCTGCAGAACTATTTGGGCATGCGTACGGAGTATGTGTCTCTGGTTGAGATACTCCGTCGCGTCGACTTTGGCATCTACGACAAAGACGAGTTTGCCAAAGCGATGGCGTGGGTGGAGAAATGCTGCAAGCCCAACGAGGGTCACGACTATAACGAGGACCGTCCGCTGTTCCCAGGTGTACCCATGACCACCTTCAACGGCAAGGGCAAGGGTAAGAACCGTCAGGAGAAGGACGAGGACTGGGAGTTCACTGTGAAGACGATGATGATTATCCGCGACCTGATGCAAGGCTCAGAAAAGCTGTTGGAGATGGGCTACAAGGAAGAGGCCATCGGACATAACGCTATCGCAGCTGGTGTGCAAGGTCAACGTCAGTGGACCGACTACAAGCCCAACTTCGACTTCCCTGAGTCGATGATGTGTACGTCGTTCGACTGGAACGGACCGCGCGAGGCTTACACGCTGGCTACCGAGAACGACTTCCTGAACGGTATGTCGATGCTGTTCGGTCACTTGCTGACCAACAAGGGTGTGATGTTCTCAGACATCCGTACCTACTGGAGCCCAGAAGCCGTAAAACGCGTAACAGGCACCGTGCTGAGCGGGTCTGCCGCTCAGGGTTTCATCCACCTCATCAACAGCGGCGCCACCACCCTCGACGCTACGGGCGCAATGAGCGACAAGGACGGTCAGCCTACCATCAAGAACTTCTGGGAGATGAAGCAGGAAGACGTGGAGGCCTGTCTGAAGGCAACCTCGTGGATGCCTGCTGACCGTGACTACTTCCGCGGCGGTGGTTACTCGTCACACTTCGTGACCCGTGGTGGTATGCCCATGACGATGCTGCGTCTGAACCTCGTTGCTGGCTTAGGTCCTGTACTGCAACTCGCTGAAGGCTGGACCGTTGAGCTCGACCCCAAGACGCACGACATTCTGGACAAGCGTACCGACCCCACATGGCCTACCACATGGTTTGCCCCACGTCTCGACCCCACGAAAGACGCCTTCAAGGATGTGTACTCAGTCATGAACAACTGGGGAGCCAATCACGGAGCTATCTGCTACGGACACGTGGGTGCCGACCTCATTACGCTCTGTGCTATGCTGCGCATCCCCGTCTGCATGCACAACATTGCCGATAAGGACATCTTCCGTCCCTCATGCTGGAATGCCTTCGGTATGGACAAGGAGGGTGCCGACTATCGTGCATGCGCTAACTTCGGACCGATCTATAAGTAAATGAGAAATGAAGGAAATGAAAGAAATGAGAAATCGACAAAGTCGCTTTGACCTTGGTCAAAGAAATGTAAATGAAGGAATGAAGAAATGGTTACGGCCATTTCTCATTTCTCTTTTCTCATGTCTCATTTGCGGAGCATCCGCACAAAGTTACGAAACGCAATTTGAGCGCCCTGTGTCAGATTTGATGCAGGACGTTCAGAAGCGCTTTGGCGTGAAGTTCAAATACAACGTCGATACCGTTGGCAAGCGACTGCCCTATGCCGACTTCCGCGTGCGCCCCTACTCCATCGAGATGACGCTCGACAACATCTGCAAATACTTCGACTGGAACTGGTGGAAGCAGAGCGATAAGCTCTACAAAATCAAGCCATACGAGTATCCACGCCGTCATGAGACGGAGGGTAAGATGATGCTCGACTATCTGTCTTCGCTGTACAGCAACAAGGCACAGTGGGAGGCTCGTCGCGACTCGCTGCGTCGTGAAGTTCGACAACGTCTGGAGCTCGACGCTTTCCTCGATTCGTGTACGCTGAAGCCCTTACTATCGAAGGTACGCAAACACGACGGCTATACCACACAGAATATCTGCATCGAACTGACGCCTGGACAGCACCTCTTTGGTACCATCTACGCTTCGACGAAGAAAGGCAAGCACGCCTTGATTGTCTGCCCCGACGGTCACTGGCCCTATCGGTATCGCAAGGACGAGCAACAGCGTCTGGGCACGCTGGCTCGCATGGGAGCCGTCTGCGTAGACTTCGACCTGTATGGCTGGGGCGAATCAGAGAAGGAGGTGGGCGAAGCAGCCCATCATACGGCTCGCGCTCACGTCTATCAAGCCGCTTGCGGCTATGTGCTGCTCGACTATATGCTCAAGAACCGCAAAGACATCGACCCTGAGCGTGTAGGCGTGATGGGCGGCTCTGGTGGTGGTACGCATACCGTACTGCTCTCTTTACTTGACGAGCGCGTCACAGCCTCAGCACCTGTGGTACATTTGGCCTCCCATTTCGACGGAGGATGTCCCTGCGAGAGTGGCAAACCCGTTCAGCTCTCTGCAGGAGGTACCTGCGAACCCGAACTGGCTGCAGTAATGGCCCCCAAACCGATGCTCATCGTGAGCGACGGTGGCGACTGGACATCGAGCGTACCCACTTTAGAGTTCCCCTATCTGCAACGCATCTACAGCTTCTACGACGCGAAGGACAAAGTACGCAATGTCCACCTGCCCAACGAGCGCCACGACTTCAAAGAGAACAAGCGCCAAGCCGTCTACGATTTCTTCATCGACGTCTTCGGTCTCGACCGCTCGATGCTCGACGAGAGCAAAATCACCATCGAACCCGACGAAGCGCTAAAATCACTATACAAATGAAACAAATCTTCTTGACCTTAACACTGCTGTCAGCTACAATCACCATGACAGCCAAACAGTACAGACTCTGGTACAACCAACCCGCACAGACGTGGACGCAAGCCCTACCCATTGGAAATGGCGTAATGGGTGGTATGGTGTTTGGTACGCCTGCTGTGGAGCGTATACAGATTAATGAGGAGACCATCTGGGCTGGACAGCCTAATAATGTGGTGAACCCTAACGCGAAAGAGTACCTGCCAAAGGTGCGCCAGTTGATTTTCGAAGGCAAGTACAAGGAGGCGCAGGACTTGGCCAATGCTAAGGTGATGCCAGTAGCTGTTGGCAAGAATATGGGTATGCCCTATCAGCCGTTTGGCGATGTGTATATCGCAATGCCGGGACACGCCAACTACCAGAACTACGAGCGCTGGCTGGACTTGGACCATGCCAAAAGCATAGTACGATACAGCGTGGACGGGGTGCAGTATGAGCGTGAGACGATAGCCCCGTTAGGCGGACACGAAGTCATCGCCATCCACCTGACAGCCAGCGAGAAAGGCAAGATTACATTTACTGCTAACATGACGACGCCTCACGAAAATCCACTCATTGGTATGGACGGCAACGAGGCTACGCTCCTAGGCGTATCGTCAAAGCACGAAGGTCTGAAGGGTAAGGTGTGCTTTATGGGGCGTATGGCTGTGGATGCCAAAGGCGGTAAGGTGAGCCAGAGCAATGGTATCATCAGCGTTGTGGGTGCTGACGAGGCCACATTGTACGTTACCGTTGGCACCAACGTCAAGAGCTATAAGGACATCACTGGCGACGAGGCCCGGCAGTCGAAGCAGCGCCTGCACGGAGCAATGACTTTAGGCTATGAGGCCCTGAAAGACTTGCACGAGAAGACCTACAAAAAATATTACAATCGCGTAAAGCTCGACTTAGGTGACGACCCGTATGAGAAGGTGCCCATGAACAAGCGCATCGAGCGCTTTAGTGTGGTCAGCGATTCTGTCGCTGACAACCACCTCGTCGCCACCTACTTCCAGTTTGGTCGCTACCTGCTTATCTGTAGCAGTCAGCCCGACAACATGAACCCCGCCAACCTGCAAGGCATATGGAACAATAGCTTGTATCCCGCGTGGGACTCGAAATACACCACGAATATCAACCTCGAGATGAACTATTGGCCCTCTGAGGTCACCAACCTGACAGAGCTGAACGCCCCTCTGTTTAAACTCATCCGCGAGATTAGCGAGACGGGTAAGGAGACGGCTCGCGACATGTATGGCGTTGAGGGTTGGGTGCTGCACCACAATACCGACCAATGGCGCATTACAGGTCCTGTGGACCATGCACAGACGGGTTTGTGGCCTACCGGTTCGGGTTGGATTTGTCGCCATTTGTGGGAGCACTACCTCTACACAGGCGACAAGGACTTCCTGCGCCAGTACTATCCCATCATGCTCGATGCTGCCCGCTTCTATACACAGACGCTGCAAAAGCATCCTACGAAGGGCTGGCTCGTTGTCTGTCCTGGTGAATCGCCAGAGCATGGCGGCAAGGGTCGCCCCACACCAATGGATGCCGGTGTGACGATGGACAATCAGATAGTGACAGAGCTCTACACCAACGTTCTCGAGGCTGCCAAAATCTTAGGCGACGACAACGCACTCCTCTCAGTTATCAGTTCCCAGTTAAAACAATTGCCTCCGATGCAAATCGGACGCTGGGGACAGTTGCAGGAATGGCTCGACGACCTGGATGACCCCAAGGACGACCATCGCCACTTCTCACACCTCTATGGACTCTATCCTTCGAACCAGATATCACCCTTCCGCACGCCAGACCTTTGGAATGCCGCCCGTAAGTCGTTGGAGGCTCGTGGCGACGTGTCGACAGGCTGGTCGATGGGTTGGAAAGTCTGTTCGTGGGCGCGACTGCTGGATGGCGAGCACGCCTATAAGCTCATCAAGGACCAGTTGACGCTGACCGCTGACACCTTCCTCATCTTTGGAGCTGTCAAGCAACGTGGCGGCACCTACCCCAACATGTTCGACGCCCATCCGCCCTTCCAGATTGACGGCAACTTCGGTTGTACGGCAGGCATCGCTGAGATGCTGATGCAGAGTCACGACGGCTTCATCTACCTGTTGCCCGCCCTGCCCAGCGTCTGGAAAGACGGTAGCGTGAAAGGCCTCGTGGCACGTGGCGGATTCGAGGTTGACATCGACTGGAAAGACGGCCAGCTAACGAGAGCCATCGTCCGCTCAAGGAACGGCGGTACTTGTATGATTCGCAGCGACAAGACGCTGAAGGGCAAAGGACTGAGCAAGACAAAGCAAGCCAACGTCTATCAGCTAAAGACGAAGGCTGGAGTCGAATACGAGTTGAAATAGTTACATATTGTTTCGGATTTGTAGCAAAATGTGGATTATTGTTTGGATAATCCGCATTTTTCATATATCTTTGCAACACGATATTAACTTAACGACGAAATATATGAAACGTATGACACTGGCTGCCCTACTGTTGGCAGCAACGATGGGAATGAACGCCCAAAAGCCAATGAAAGCCCCCCAGGGTGGAAAGGCTATCAGCGACGAATTGATTGGTATCTTCTTCGAGGACATCAGCTCCAGTGCTGATGGTGGTCTCTATGCGGAACTGATTCAGAACGGTTCCTTCGAATACAGTCCTGCTGAGCGCGACGGATGGGGACCAGGAACAGCCTGGAGACAGGTGCGTCCGGGCCACTCACTGGGAACGATGGAGGTGCGCAAGACTGAAGGCATCCATCCCAACAACCCCACCTATATGCGTCTGTACGTAGAACGTGTCAAGGAGTATTATGACTACAAAGGCTGGAAGGGTTACGGTCTGGAGAACGAGGGTTTCAAGGGCATCAGCGTAAAGGCTGGCCAGAAATACGACTTCTCCGTATTCCTGCGTAACAGCGAGAATGCCAAACAGATACGTGTCGTACTGGGTATCCCTCAGGGATGGAATAAAGACCCGAAGCTTTTAGCTGAAGCAACCATCAATGTCGACAGCAAGGACTGGAAGAAGTACGAGGCTGTGCTGACGCCCAGCGAGGACTGCAAGAATGCCGTCCTGCAAGTGCTCGTTCTCAACACGGGTGTGATAGACATCGATATGGTATCGCTGATGCCACAAGACACCTATAAAGGACACGGGCTCCGTAAGGACTTGGCACAGGCACTGGCTGACCTGCGACCCAAATTCATGCGTTTCCCTGGCGGATGTGTAGTACACGGAGGTGGCGACGGATTCTGGAACACCTATCGCTGGAAGACCACCATCGGGCCAAAAGAGCAGCGTCGCGGTCTGAAGAACACATGGGGTTACCATCAGTCAATGGGACTGGGTTACTACGAGTATTTCCAGTTCTGCGAAGACCTGGGCATGCAGCCGCTGCCTATCTTGCCCTGCGGTGTTTCGTGCCAAGGAACCAATGGCGGTTGGGGCATGAAGGACCAGGCTCAAGACGTTGTTCCCATGTCTGAGATGGACGAGTGGGTACAAGATGTACTTGACCTCATTGAATGGGCCAACGGAGACGTCAACACGAAATGGGGACGCATGCGTGCAGAGGCAGGTCATCCGAAGCCCTTCGGACTGAAATATCTGGGCATTGGCAACGAAGAACGCATCTCACCAGAGTTCTGTGAGCGTTTCCGTTACATGTATAAGAAAATCATGGAGCAGCACCCCGAAATCGTCATCGTAGGCACAGCAGGTCCTGGCTCGCACCCCGGCAATCCCGACTTGGAGAATGGCTGGAAGCTGGCTGACGAGTTGGGCATGCCCATCATCGACGAGCACTACTACGAAAAACGCGACTACTTCCTGACCAGTCGTCAGTACGACAATTACCCACGCCATCGCAAGACCAAGGTCTATTTGGGCGAGTATGCAGCAAAGGACAAGAAACTCATCGACGCGCTGGCTGAGGGACTTTACCTCTTACACGTAGAAAGGAATGGCGATATCGTAGCCATGACCTCCTACGCCCCCCTCTTTGCCAAGAAGGATGTCACCAACTGGAATCCCGACTTGATATATTTTGACAACGAGCGTCCCTACCTGACATGCAGCTACTACGTTCAACAAATGTTCGGTCAGTCAAGTGGCCAGTATTATTACGGCGACTGCGTCGACATCCAAGATGCAAGCAACCTGCAAGGCCAAAGCGTCATTTTGAATGTGAAGACCCGCCGCCTTTATGTCAAATTGTGCAACGCCAGCGCTGATGCCAAGAAAGCCAACATCAACCTGAGCCGTTTCTCGCTGAAGAAGCAGGCCACCAAGACCGTGCTCAGCGGACAAGCTGACGATGAGAACAACTACGAGGCACAGCCCATAGCCCCGAAGAAGGAGACCATCAAAGCCCAGAAGAAATTCTCCATCGATATGGCCCCCTACTCTATGCTCATGCTGGAATACCAACTTTAAGAGTCAAGAAAAGTCGTCGCAGAGCAGTTGCCAGCGGAGTTTACGGGGCATGACCTGCACCTCTATGGCCGGGTGCAAGACGAGAAAGGGCGGACGTCGGATACCATCTATGTATGGTTGGAGAAAGAGAGTTTAAACAGATAAGGTAAATGGATATTACTAAGAAATATATTATTGCATTTAGTCGTTCTAAGCATATTTGGGAGCCCAAAACAAAACAAATCGAATCCATAGAGCGCAACGCCAATGGAAAATATTCAATTGTTTTCAAGCCCAGAGAAGACGGAAGAAGAAATAAACCTCTTACCTATAATCCTGACCATATCTCTTTCCTGACAGAACGCTATTGGTACGCCCCAAATGTTTATAGCATAAAGAAGGGTGAAAAGTTTCTCTATGACATTAAAGATATTTGGCGTTATCCGTCAACGTATGGTGACTTTTGGAGGATAGAATTTATTTCCGAATCCATAGGTATCTGCGATTATTCCTCTGACGACATAGAGGTCTTCATGAAATGTTCCGCAGGAGAGAAATCGACGAATGTTTTTGAGTATATAAAAGAAATTGCAGACCTTAACCCATTAGGTAAAGACGGCCAGAAACAGAGAGATGAAGAAATCCAGGGCATCCTAAGCAAGCAGTATAGGTTTCTAAAGGAGATTAACATCAATACTGTATCTGCCTTATACTTAAACCCAAATAGAAAGATTGGGAAAAACAAATGTCGCGCTCTCATATTTCCTTTTGGCTGCAATATGAGTCAAAAAAGAGCTGTACATAACGCCCTGACCTTTCAACTTAGCGTTATTCAGGGTCCACCAGGAACAGGTAAGACACAAACCATTCTCAACATTATTGCGAACCTTCTTATGGACGGGAAAAGTATTCTTGTTGTATCAAGCAACAACTCTGCCACCAAAAATGTGGCAGAAAAGCTTGGCAAGGAAGGATTAGACTTTTTTGTTGCCTCACTGGGCAGTGATGCTAACAAGGACGAGTTCATAGACAACCAACCTGCATTGCCTTCAGACATTAGTTCGTGGGGCATACAGCATGAAGGCCAGGCTAAATCACATATTAAGACCTGTATCCATCAACTTGACGAGGTTTTCAAACTGCAAAATCGACTGATGGTAGCCAAACAAGAGCTGCGGGAAATAGAGTTGGAATGGTCTCATTTCAAAAAAGAAGTGGGAGATTTTAACGGGGCAACCGTCAAGGCCCCTTCCACGAAAATACTGCATTTATGGCTGAAGTTGCAGAAATACGCGGAAACCGATTATGTGTCCCTCGGTTTCGTGGAGAAAATCATATCAAGGATAAACTGGGCCTAGTTCAAAATCTATGGAAAATATTTTATAAACCTCAAGACAGAGTTAAGCCTAGCCAACCTCATTGAAGTAATCTCAGAATTGCAATCAAATTTCTATCCGACAAAGATAAACGAGTTGAAAAGCGAAATAGCAGAGGTTTCAAGCAAGCTCGACACATACAATTCGGACAAGCTTATGGATTCTTTGAAGAAAGAGTCCATGAGGGTGCTTAAATCATCCTTGTCTGTGCAATATGCCAAAGATGGCAACAGAGAGGTCTTTGTTAAGGATGACATCAAAGGGAGATCAGAAGATTTCCTTAAGCAATACCCTGTTGTATTAAGCACAACCTTCTCGGCAAGGAACTGCATGTCGCAAGATACCCTATTCGACTATATCATCATGGACGAAGCATCGCAAGTGTCAATAGAGACGGGGTTCTTGGCACTCACATGTGCAAGAAATGCTGTCATAGTAGGCGACCTGCAGCAATTACCCAATGTGGTAACAACCGATGACAAGAAGAGGTTTCAAGAGGTGTATAAACGATACAAGATACCATCAGGATACAATTGTGCGGACAACAGCTTGTTAAGTTCCCTTTGCTCAGTGATTGCCAATGTTCCTCAGCAACAATTGTCAGAGCACTATCGTTGCCATCCAAAGATTATCAACTACTGCAACCAGAAGTTTTATGGGGGCAAGCTGGTAATCATGACAGAGGACCATGGCGAAGAAGACGTCTTGCTTGCAGTAAAATCGCCACAGGGCAATCACAAAAAATCAGAGCACTATAATCAGCGTGAGATTGACATCATTGAGAAAGAAATCATGCCAAAGCTACAGGGCTTTGATGATATTGGTGTGATTACGCCCTACAAAGAACAGGTGGAATATATCAACAGTCATTTTGAAAAGGAAGATTTCGCGGCAACCGTCCATAAATACCAAGGGCGGGAAAACGATGTCATCATCCTGAGCACGGTAGATGACACCATTTCTGACTTCTGCGATGATTCAAACATGGTTAACGTTGCAGTATCAAGGGCAGTTAAGAAATTCTGTCTTGCCACGACAGGCAATGAGCAGAAGAGAGGTGGCAATATCTCTGACTTGCTTGATTACATACGATATAACCGATGTGAAGTGTTGGAGAGTAATCTGCACTCGATTTTCGACTATATGTATGATGCATATTCTAAGGAAAGAGAAGCATTCCTGAGTAAATACAAGAAAGTATCTTCATACGTATCCGAGAATCTAACCTATGCGTTAATCTCTAAAATACTGGAGGAGAATCCCTGTTTCTCACACATCAAGGTTGTCAGCCATATCCCTTTACGCCATATTTTTGACACTTCCAAGATTGAGTTGGCGGAAGAAAGGGACTATGCGAACCACTGCAATACCCATACAGATTTTTTGCTGGTTAATAAGGTAACGAAGTTGCCAATCATCGCCATAGAGACAGATGGTTCCGATCACCTTAATAATGAAGAGCAAAAGAGACGTGACAGGCTAAAGGATTCTATATTCAAGAGTTTTGGCATCCCCCTGCTGAGGTTGTCCACATCTGGCTATGGAGAGGAGCAAAAGATATTAAGCGAATTACAAAGGCAGTCATCCGCTTCCGAAATAGACGAGATAAAATCATCAAATGACAAGCTATACTCTAAGTTAAAGGATATCATCGAATCTTTAAGTGACAAAGGAATTAAAATCATAGACTGTCTATAGGCTGACTCATTGAGTTATGAACCCCCTTTTTCAGTTATGGTCAGGGGGGCAGTACAAGGGAACAGCGAAAGAATGGTATAATTGGATAATTTCACAGGAAAGATTTTGGTATTTTCGTAGGTTTTTACTAAAAACATTTGCGTAAGTCATATTTTATAGTTATCTTTGCCGGACAAAAAGGAGAATGAGAGGTGCGACTGGAAAGAGATGAAGAACCTGAAGAACTCCTTCAACGGACATGAGGGGGAGGACGTGATGTCATTTGTCGCAGTTTAACCTCGACACCAACTCTGCTGTCTATAAAATCAAGGAGAAATTCTTGCTTTACACCGCAGAACAACAGTTTCACCGTGAGGACTGCCCCAATGTAAGTTTCATGATGCGCGAGGTGAAGCGCGACGAGTTCGCCGTGGTGGACGGATGTCTGGCATTAGTGGATAATGACTTTGCCAACGAGATGAAAGGCTGGGCCTTGGTGCGCGTGATGGGCAAAAACCGCTCAACGCAGTCCATCGTTACCCGCTGCAAGTATTACGAGCGATACACCAGCGAAGAGGCGATGGAAGCTGCTGCCAAGAGCTATGGTGGGCTGAAATAAGGTTTTGTTGGTAAAAGTAAATATAAAATGTAATTTTGAGCTTTTATTTGCATATTTTGGTACAAAACGACCACAATTACAAATGTTTGTATTACCTTTGTACCGATTTTAAACGAATAATATGGTTGAGAAGATATCATCTGGCAGAAAGTCATGTGAGCTTATCTAACCACAGGCATCCCCTACCCATACTGATGCCATACTCCAGCCTTCTTCTAAGCAGCTTCTAGCCTTATTCATGAGTAAGGCAGTAGTATGGCTACTGCTTGGGTAGAGCTTGGGATGAGCTTGGGTAGAGTTGAGTGAAAGCCATCTCAATTGTACCTTTGTAACACATTTTTAGCTGCCAAATTGGATGTTTTGATGCCATTTTGCCACTAAAAAGAAGAAATTTTGTCTCTTTTTGAAACTTTTTTGTCTTTTTTGTTGCAGTTCCAGAATTATTTTGTAATTTTGCAGAAGTGTTTTCGCATGAAGAGTCGGCTTTCGTTCGATGATGCTGTGGATCCACAAGACATATTTGCTCAAATTCTCCTGTCGAATTAGCACCTCAAAAGAGAAGTAACGAGCAAAATCCTAATTCCTGTTGGAGTATGCGCATAAGCGTAGACTTCATCCATAAGGAATTAGGGGCCGTGCTAAGCCTGACAGGAGATATGGCAGTTGTCTGCGCTTTCTCTGTGTGCATGGGTTAGTGCTGATTAAGCCATTAACGAGAGTAACTAACCCTAAAGCAAAGAGCAAATATGGATATTCCGCTTGAGCTAAACAACATAGGAATCCGTCACGGATTACAGGGATATACAAGAAAGTCCTCAACGTTCAGTCACCAGACTGGCGTTGTAGGGCTTTCTGCGTAAATAGTTCTATAATCATGGTTACAACCAAAGTTGTTTTTGCATTAATAAAAAAAGTCAGATATGAAAGTTCTTAAGTTTTTTACATTTCTATTAAGCGCATTGCTAATTACAGGATGCGGGAAATCACTTTTTGTGTCAGGTGGAAATACTGAAGAATACGAAGTGGATGATGACATAAAATTAAAAGTTTATCTTGAAAATTCCGGAAGTATGGACGGATTTATGGTTAATGGTTCGGAATTCAAAGATGCAGTATATGATTTTATTAGTGAAATAGATGCATGTGAAGTGGTCGACACAACGGAACTCTACTTTATTAATTCAAATTTAATTCCCTTCCCAAAGCAGGTTGATGATTACATACTTTATATGAATCCATCTTCATTTAAACTAATGGGAGGTAATCGGCAAAACTCTGATTTGGCAGATGTCATTGCCAAAGTTGTTAATAAATCTGACGACGAAACAGTGAGCATGCTTATATCAGACTTTATATGGGATGTGCCAGTAGGCTCACTTGATATGAACTCATCTAAAATTCGCAATGCAATTAAAAAGCAGGTCAATAATCAAAAGGATTTTACTGTTTATATCATGCAGTTGGAGTCTCGATTTAACAAGGCACACCGTCTTTATTACATCTGGCTTTTCGGAAGTCGGAAATCGCTTTCTGCAATCTTCGAAAAAGTTCATCCGCAAGACATTAAGCACGGACTCAAAGACAACAACGTGGCTGTTTTTTCACCTGAAAGCGATTTAAATTGGCAGCTAGCATCAAAAAAACAATTTGCCGAGGTGAAATCTTCTCATGATGGAACATATAATTTCAGTTTCAATGTTGCACTAAACAATACTTTACAACCAAGTGACATATTATTGTCTGAAGATAATTATGAATTTAGAAAAGGGGAAAGGGTAGAATTGAAGGATATTGTTGCAAATACAGAGAAAAACGATTATTCTCATACCATAAAATTGTCTGCTAAAGAAAACTTTTCCACAGGAACGTATGAATTGGCACTCAAGACAAGTAGTTTGCCAAAATGGGTAGAAGATTCCAACGCAAGTAGTCCACAAGACACAGCTGGAACGGCAGGTATAAAAAACCTCGTCCAAGGAGTCTGTGACGCATATAAAGAATTTAAATATAGCACTATTATTAAGTTCAAACTCTCTAAAACAAAGCCAGAGAATAGTAAGAAAAGTAAAAGTACAGAATCAAAAGATGACAAATAAAACATTAAATTAAAATAGTATGGATTTCTTAGGAGAATTTTTTGGAACTATGTATTGTTGGTTTGAGACATTTTTTGGTCTTGACCTTGCAAACTACATGTGGGGTGGTTCTTTAGAAACCACTGATGGTGCGGCACATTTCCAGTCAGATGGAAACATGTTCGTTGTTGTTGGCATCACAATGTGCTTAATTTCATTATTCACATTTTCTCTTTTTTACTATATTGTTAATCACCCCAAACTTAATCACTGGTGGGGATGGCTACTATTTTGGATTTCCAACGGTGTTATAAACCTTATTGTTGGATGGTCATGGACTCTTTCTCATTTGAATTCAGGAGAAATGAATGTTATTGAAACAGCCTCCGGCAGTGAAATAAGCCCTGATGATTATATCAACAGTACTGATTGTTTCTGTTTCGGTATTTCTAACATGGTACTTGCTTTGATTTTCATGTTTGCTTTCTCTATGCTTTTTAAGTGGTGGAGTTCCAATTGCTCTAAAGCTCCATTTGTAAAATAATAAATTGATAATTGTATGGCTAAACTTTTTGTTTTTGGTATTGGCGGAACGGGTTCAAGAGTCCTTCGTTCTTTAACAATGATGTTGGCTGCTGGCGTAGATACTAATGGATACGAAATTGTGCCAATAATAATAGATCCAGACGGTTCTAATTATGATCTTACCCTTAATATAACCCTAATGAATCAGTACAATAAAATTAGGGGGAAACTTAATTTTGCTCAAAGTAAAAACAAGTTTTTCAAGACACCAATTCATGAGGGTGAGAATGGCTACATGCTCAATGTTAAGAATACTAATAATAAAACATTTGAACAATTTATTGGGCTCTCAACTATGAGCACACCAACCCGGGCAATGACTGAGATGTTGTTTTCAAGTAAAAACTTGAAAGCAAAAATGGATGTCGGTTTTAAAGGTAACCCTAATATTGGAAGCGTCGTTCTTAACCAGATAGTGACACCTGAAGACGCTACCGATGAAAATCCTGTATCAGAGGAATTCATGTCGTTTGCAAATTCTTTCTCAGATGGAGACAAAATATTTATAGTTAGTTCCATTTTTGGAGGTACGGGTGCTAGTGGATTCCCTTTGTTATTAAAGAGTTTACGCCTAAATACTAATATCCCCAATCAAAACTTAATTAATAATGCGGAAATTGGTGCTATTACAGTTCTGCCATATTTTAAGTTGGAGGTAAATTCTGATTCTGAAGTTAATTCTGATACATTTATGTCTAAAGCACGAGCTGCACTTGGATATTACGAAGATAATGTTAAAGATGAAATAAATGCTCTATATTTTATAGCAGACGACAAATACAACCAATACAAGCACAATGAAGGAGGCCCTGCGCAGAAAGACAAAGCCCATTTGGTGGAATTTTTTGCGGCTTCTGCCATAGTAGACTTTGCGCATAGGACATTTAAAGGGCAACATCAATATTTGGAACTTGGCATTAATGATGCGCATTTAAAAGACAACAAACCTGTTGAATCTGTGAGATTTACCGATTTTTATAGTAAGCTTACACGTTATTTGAGACGTCCACTTACTATGTTTGCGCTTACTGCTAATTGTTTTAATAATGAAAAGAGTAAGATTACGTCCAACTCCTTAGATCAGAATGGCAGGATGTTTAAAGACACAGAATCTTTTTACAATAGTGAATTTGTAAGCGATTTTTGTGATTTTCTTAAACAGTATCTATTATGGTTAAAGGAATTGGCAGAAAACAACAGACAATTGGATTTGTTTAAACTTGATTGCGGTAGTAAGCCATTTAACATTGTCAATGGCATAGAACCGAGTAAAGTTGCCAGTTTTTTAAGTGACTATTCTTTGTATTTTAGTTATTTAAATGGCACAAGCATCACCCCGGGTATTTCTGATAACGACAAATTTATGGAAATGCATTATCTTGCTACGGAAAAAATTACAAAGGACAAAATTAAATTGCAATAATTATGGCTAAAGTATTTAGAATATATAAAGGTGGAAATGACACTTATGAGGATTGGAAAGAGTCTCCTAATTTCCCCTACAATCAAACGAATCGTTCGTTGGAAAACATGGTCGACCCAGGTGGTGACAACCCATCAAACGAAATAACATCTATACCATCTCCTTTCGCAAGGATCGATTTGGTAAAGAATGCTTTTCGTGAAGTTGTGCAATCATGTAAGGTTAATAGCGGCAGAACAGATTTGAGCGGTCTTTCTGGGACCACGATATATAATAAGATGGTCTCTGACACTTTGGATGTCGCTGAAATTTTCTTTAACATCGACAAGTATGACGGAATTGTAGAAATCCTGTCTTGGAATCCTGCTCAGGCAATAGAAGAACTGAAAGACTCGGATATGGACGGACATTACAATTATGCTGACGCACTGGAGAAATTCATGAAATCCGATTCAGAGACATACAATTTCGATTTAGGTCAGAATTTCTACTTGCTTAATTATCTCAATGGTGAAAGCGAATTGAATATTATTGGCTCCACTTCTCCTGCCACATTGTTTTTCTGTAGTGCAAACGATCTTCAAAAAGTTGGAGAAGATATTGTTTTCGGTCAGGACAAGCCATTCGACTCAGAATACCAACCGCTTTTCAAACGTGATATAGAGTTTGTGAAGTCACTTTTTTTGTTACGTAAAATAAATCCAGAATTTGCAGCTCAATATCCAGAAGTTAATGATTATTTGGATTTGACTTTGAAAGCAATTACAGACCCTGATAAGAAAAAAGCTATTAGGGATCTAACGGAAGCAAATAGAACAGATTTTGAAGAGATCGTAATTACTGATAATGAACAGCAAAACATCGTAGAAGTTAATACGGACAAAATATATAAAAGAGGTGCCGTTCCAGTTAGCAGCGATTTTGAAATAGCCGCAACTCGTGAATTGAACATACTTCCCTTAGTGCTTCCTGTGGAATCAGGAACTAGATACCAAAATTTCTGGTATGTTACAGATAAATGGGGTAACCAAAACAAGGCGCCTTTCAAGGTAAGTAAAAAAGTGGACGGTCAAATTGTTGAAGTTAATTATGACCTTAGAACTCTTCCAGGAGAGGGAACCCAGCACCCGTATTTGACGATCAGTGACTTCTTAGAAGACAATTTGATACCTATTCCTCATGGAACAAATAAAAAGTATCTGTTTGATGGTAATTTGAAAGCTTCAACAAACCCACAGATAAGTGAAGAAACGACTTATTTGCTTCCTGTGAAGGATTTGTTCTTCCGCTTTTTCCATTTGAAAGACTTATATGGTAACATTCCGAACACTAATGTTCAGAAGAAGATGTTTGAAATGGAATATTTGGCTGGCGGCGGTGTAAAGGTAACATTGCGTATACCTGTTAAAGGTAATGACTCTATTAACTTTATAGAATATACTCGTACATATTATAAAGAACGTTCTGCCAATGTTGACGAAAGTCATAACGATGGCGCATTGCTTAATGAAAAACAATTCAGTGATGTGAACCTGCTGATTATGCCTTGCGTGGAGTTCTCGAACCCGACAGATGGTATATATCGCGTTTTCTTAATGCGTGATAAATCTGACAGTATAGCTCTGGATTTTTATAACGATGGAAAAATATTAGAAAAAGTAGGATTGGATTGCAGAAACGAAAACGGAGAATACCAGTTGTCTACTGATGTGTATGTCATAGATAATAATGTATTTGACGTTATAAAGTTTAAGATTTCTGGAGCAAACGGATTGATTATTCCGAAGTTTAAAGGCAATGCAGAGAATGAATCGTATACATTTGCTGTTGACCTTGGAACAACAAACACTCATGTTGAATACAAAAAAACAAATTCGCGAGGCAATTGCTCACCATTGGTGTTTAATACGGCAGATTCGATTGTAACCAAAGCTGACGATGAAATGGCGGCAAGTCTATTCTTACCTCGAACTCAAATAATTGAGGGCAAGAAAGTTGTGGTCGAGTTCGAACGCCAGAAGTCAATAGTTGAACGCGACATCTTCCCATCAACATTTAATTCTGAAGTGGATTTCCACTTCCCAACAAGAACCATGATGTCCGTTGCCAATTGTCTTAATTGGGATGATGCTATCAACACCTTTGGACTTGCGAACATTGCATTTGCCTATTGTAAGCGTTCTGCCATTGCGTATAACAAGGATTTGGAGGAGAGTGTCAAATGGGGTACAGGAGGTAATAGCAACAACATTACCAAAGCCTTTATTGAAAACCTACTATTTATTATAAGAAATAAGGTGGTATTAAATAATGGCAAGTTGAGTAACACTACAATTACATGGTTTTATCCTGCAAGTATGGCAACGGGGCGAAGGAATAATTTTGCACAAACGTGGAATAATGTTTGTCAAAAATATTTCGGCAATGGTGTAACCGTAAAACGTATGACGGAGTCAGAAGCACCAGTCAATTACTTCTTTGAAAAGGAACGTAATGCAACAGATATGATTACAGTCGACATTGGTGGCGGAACAACTGATATTGCCTTTGCTAAAGATAGGGAGCTTAAGCTTATCACATCATTTAAATTTGCTGCAAATACGTTGTTTGAAAATGCTCTTGCAGGCTTGAATACCTCAAACGGCATTGTGGATTACTATAAAGATAAGATTCACAAAAAAATTGAAGGAAAGAACAATGAAATAGATACTATTTTTGCAGAGCTTGACCAAAAACCAGCAGAGATGGCATCATTCCTGTTTGGTCTCAAGGAGAACTTATATGTCGATCAGACAGGAATTAATAAAGACGAAATAGATTTCCTGCACAAATTACAAGAAGATGGTGATTTCAAAATAGTATTTATTCTATTCTATTCTGCAATCATCTACCATATTGCACAAATAATAAAATCTGGAGGATTGGACTATCCCAGACATATCGCATTTAGTGGCAATGGCAGTAAAGCAATTAAAGCAATATCACCTGACGAAGGAACTTTGGCTCTTTTTACGAAGAAGATGATAGAGCTTATTGTTGGCAGACCTTATGACAAGCAGTTAAGTATCATAGGACTAGACAAGGATGCAAACCCGAAGGAGTCTACATGTAAAGGAGGAATGTATCAAAATATTGTTGAGGATGCGCATGAACTAATTAAAGTTTTCATGTGTGGTAGCAACAGGTTCTCTGAAGAAGAGGATACTTATGAAAAATTGCCAACCAACTATCAGGATAAGGTGAAGGAAGAAGTTCAGAAATTCTTTAAGTTCGTACTTGAAGACATGAACAAAGCTTTCAAGTTTGGTGACAATTTTGAAATGTCTCAAAAAGCATTTGAGATCGCAAAGGGAATTGCATTTGACAAGAATAATGACATCTCGACATATCTACAACGTGGAGTGGAAGCTCGTATTAGTGACGGCTCCCGTTCTGATCAAGTCGGAGAGACATTCTTCTTCTATCCAATTATCGGTTTGATTTCTGACATTTCTGATGGAATATACAACTCACTGACAAAACCACAGGACAAATGAAGCATTTAAATAATTGTATCACGTTAATACTCTCACTGGCATTTCTAATGTCAGTGGGAGCTTGCGACCGTCATAGCGGTCGTGGCAGAACAGATTTACAAAGTGGCAAAGACAGCTTAAATCAAGAGGAAAACGTCAATGACACTGCAAAAACAACGATTATAAAAGAATTAACAAAAGAGCAAAAAGACTCAATTGCTAAAGCAAGGCAGGACTCGATTATAAAGACGAAGCAAGACTCTGCTAACCAAGTTGTTGTTAATGAAATAGCAAGGCGTATTAAAGCAATGCCGGACTCTATTCTTGATAATAAACTGGCAGAAATAAAGGCACAATCAAATAATGCAGAAAGCAGAATCTCTGAAATCGAGACTTATTTATTCATAATTGTGGGATTAATGGTTTTAATAATTCTTTTATATATTTGGCTCTTCTTCAAGTTGATTTATAAAACTGGGGATTTATATAATAATCAGACGGATTTAAAAACGAGGTTAGACAGACTTTCTAATGATTCTGATTTAAATAGTGGTAATCAAATATTGGTTAATAGGTCTGCCAATATTAGCACTAATGAATTGCAGATTACTAACATTATAGAGCATATACTTAAAGAAAAGGGGGTAATACCTTATCAAAAGTATAATTCTTCATTTGGAAGTGAGAGCTATTCACCTCGTACAATGGACAACAGCAGAACACAAGAAACCAGGAATGAAGAAAAGACGGATAACAACAAGAATGATTTGGGGAAGAATAAGACATATACGTATTCTTCAAATGATTCAACAGCCAAAAATGTTGTTTATTTAGGTCTACCCATAAACAATCAATATTTTAAGGCTGAAGAAAAAGGTGATAGTAATTGCTTTGTTGCAGAAATATCCAAGAATGGGAATAGAGGGTTCTTTAATTTGATATCATTGGACAGAATCAAATCAGACACGATATCTTCTAGTGTGCTAAATATTACTGGTAAGGTCAAATTGTCTGATGCTTCAAATTTTGAAACTATCGTTGAAGGAAAAATTATCAAAGCAGATGATTTTTGGAAGGTTGAAGTACCATTAACAATTTTAATAAGTTAGTACATGAATTTCTTACTTTTTATAGGTGCTATCGTATGCTCCCTCATTTTTTTCGGGGGAGCTTTATACTTTTATTGGGTATTCTTCTCTAATAATAAGAGATTTTCATTGCATAATTTATTTTCGCACCCAGAGGCAGATACAAAAGAAATAGAACATTGTATTGACTCGTCTACAGCAAAAATTCTTCAATCATTGCACGATGTAAAAATTGGTATTGGGCAAATAATTCAAAACAAAGATATCAAGAATCTAGAAGATGAACTTAAGGAAGTTAAGAAGATGCTTAATATACTATCCTATGATTCAAGCCAAAGATTTGAAACCATAGAATTTTTTATTACTGAAATTAAAAATCAAAATGAGTCAGAAATTTCAATAGTTAGCAAGAATTTAGGACAAACTGAAAAGCATGGATATTTTGGTTTCCCTATTTCGCAAAAATACTTAAAATTTCAAATAGATAAAACTGATGACTGCTTTTTCTCTGCATTAATTAATGACAAGGACAAAGGTACGTATGATTTACTATCTTTGGATAAGATTAAATCTGAAGATGGACTGGATCATGTAATTAAATTCGTGGGAAATATTAGAAAGTCTGAAGCTAGGTATCATAAAGTGATTAAGGAGGGTATCGTATCCAAAATTGATGATAGAGATTTGTGGAAAATCGAAAACCCTCTCATCATAGAGTTATCATAATTCAAATAGTAAGATATGTTACATTATATTATTATTGGAGCTTTTATAGCATTTATAATAGTTGTTCAAATTTGGTCATTCTCTTCAAATCTGAAAAGGATGCAAATGTTTAAAAACACATTTGGAATACCTAATTCAAAAAAAACACAGTCTTTTTATATCTCCAAAGACACAACTACAAATTATGTAAATGGAGTAATTTTTAGAGGCAGCAAGAATGCTATTTTAGAAAGAATACTTGCTTCTATAAATAAATATCTTGCCAATAACAGAGCCAATGTTATCGATTTTCAATTGTTGAAAGATACCGTTGACAGAAACTGTGATTCTGTTGAAGAAGACATCAATACTCAGACACCTATTCCATTGTATTTAGGTTTGGCTGGAACTATGTTTGGTATTATTGTCGGAATTGGTTTCATGTGGCTTACGGGTTCCCTTAATGCGCTATTACAACAAGGATCCGAAAGCGCGGGGTTAGCCGCAGATGGAATAGCGACTTTATTGAGTTGTGTTGCAGTTGCTATGCTGGCAAGTATTGTAGGTCTTAGTTTAACTACATATTGTTCTTTCTATTTCAAATCATGTAAGTTACAGCTAGAAGAGCAAAAGAGCGATTTTCTCACTTGGATGCAAGCTAATCTTCTACCAGCATTGTCAGTAGATAGTAGTGACACATTAATGCATTTGACAATGAACCTTATGAGATTTAATGAAACTTTTGCTCAGAATACAACAAATCTCAAAAAGGTCTTTGATGGTGTTAATGTTTCTTATGACAAACAAGCAGAGATTATTGAAAACATTCGTAACATGAACTTCCACCAAATGGCGCAAGCAAATGTTACCGTTTTGAAACAACTTGAACAAAGTACTCAAAAGTTAGAAGACTTTAACAAGTATTTATTAGCAATAAGAGGTTATACGGATACTATACAAAAGTTTAACGAACAATTTCATAACGAAGAAAGTCGCTTGGGTGTATTAGCAGAAATAAGAGATTTCTTTCGTTCAGAGTTCACACAGATTAATCAACGGAAGGCAGAAATGGCCAAAGCCATTTCTAATGTGGATGATGAACTGAGAAAATCATTAAGTTCTCTTTCAGAAGGAGTTGAAAATAGTAAAGGTGATCTGAGTAAGTCGGTGAGTGATGTGAACGACATATTGATAGATTCACTAAAAGAATTAAAAGACTATTCCCAATTGCAGTTAGATGAAATAAAGAAAACTCTTGGTGAACAAGCCGAACAATTCAAATCTTTTATTGATGAGCAACAACGCGCTTTCCAAAGAATGAATTCTGATATGCAAGGTGAATTTAAAGCGCAATTGGAAACAATGCCTCAAACATCACGCCAACTTGCTACTATAGGCGCTCTTCCTCAACAGATGAAGGAAATTGCAGGTATGATTATCCAATCAAATGAATTAATGGCCAACAGAGTTGCAACAATTGTTAGTGGCAGTGATGTAGATGTTAATGGTAAAAGGAAGAAATCGTTTCTGGATTATGTGAAGTACGTCTGTGTTGCTTTAGGTTTCGTCTCACTCTTAATTATTGCTATTAATAACCTAATTGAATTGTTAGGATGAAAAGGAATAGAGAGTCTTTCTTTTGGACAAGTTATTCGGACTTGATGACGAGTCTATTCTTCGTAATGCTCGTACTGTTTGTACTAACAATGGCTCTGTTACATCGAAAGATGGTAGCAACAGAACAAGAGTTGGAACAAATAAAGCGCGTGGAAAAATCAACGAAGGACTTGAGTCGTGAGTATTTCTCTTATAATGCAGATTACAAGAAATACGTTCTTAAAGTGAAGTGCTATTTTGATGTAAACAGGTACAATATACAAGGATTAGATAAAAACACCCGAGACAGTCTAAAGATGGCAGGTGAAGAAATCAACAAATTTCTTGAGAAGAACCATGAAAACAAGTACCTTTTAGTTGTCGAAGGACAAGCATCTATGAATTCTGAGAAGTGGTCCCAGTTTAATTATGAGCTTAGTTTTAAACGAGCGTTAGCTTTGGTAGATTTTTGGTCAAAAGACTGTAAGATACAGTTTAGTAAAAATTGCGAAATACAAATAGCGGGTAGTGGAGATGGACGCTTAAATGTAGATCCTATGCGCGATAAGACGGAAAAGAACAATCAGAGGTTCTTAATTCATATCGTTCCCAAAAATATAATCACAGAAAACTAATTAATTATGAAAGAGAAATTATTACTATTCCTAACAGCATCTGTTTTGTGTCTCTCATGCACACACAAATCTGGTTACAAAAACACAGGTTCCAAGAAAATGGTTGCATCATATCCTGCCATTTATAGTAACAGCAGAGATGTTATGCTTCCCCGTTCGATTTTTGCAAAATACAACAAAGCAGTTTTTATGGTGTTTACAACTGATGGGAATCATCAATTTCAAGGATCTGGTTTTTTTGTCAATAGTCATGGGCTGGCTGTAAGCAATTACCATGTATTTAAAGGTACGTATACAGGAGCAGAGGTAATAAAACTAATGGGAGATAACAATACAGCCTATAAAATCAATAAAGTGTTATATAAGGAAGATGAATCTGACTTTATAATTTTCCAGGTCGATTGTGACAATACAAAGTATATTCCAATTGCAGCCAAAAAGCCAGGGGTTGGCGATAAAGTTTATGCAATAGGAAGTCCTAAAGGATTGGAAAATACGTTTAGTTCAGGAGAGATTTCGCAGTTAAGAGACCAATATCTAATGCAAATTAACGTGAGCATAGATCATGGGAGTAGTGGAGGTGCACTAATAAATGAATACGGTCAGGTTGTCGGTATAACTTCTGGAACTCTTGATGCTTCCTCAAATGCTAATCTTAATTACGCTTGGAGCATAGAAGCAGTAAAAAAACATCTCAAACTTAAAGAAGAATAATATGAATGGTGGGATTTTTCAAATCATCCTAGGACTTTTAATATGGAAGTTCGCGCCAAGATGGATAGAATATGGAGATAGAAAGACTCGGGAATATTTAAAACTTGGATGCAATATTATTGGCGTCATTTTGGTAGTTCTTGGCATTGTATCAATTCTTTCATCATTATTGAAACTAATATAATAGTTGAATGGAGATTAAGAATTTTTTCCGTTTGGTAACAGAGATAGTAGAACGCAATAATATTTGCGTTCTACTATTTACATTGCTTATTTCCTGTCATTTAAGCTCTTCGTGTAATTTTTCATCAGCGAAGAGGCATAATAGGATTAATAAATCATCAATCTCCTCTACTAATATAATTGCAAGCAGTTTATTAGGTGTTGGCTATCCAATGATATCAGACACCATATCATCTGCCATTTTGGATAGGAGGTGCTACTCCGTATCATATAACAAACTTACCCGTCAACCTAATTGGGTGATGTGGCAACTTACGGGTGAGCACGTGATGAAGCGAAAGGATGGAGTATGGAACGAATACAGAGAAGATACAGAATTGCCATCAGAGTTTCGCTCGACATTGGGTGACTATGCTTCATCTGGGTATGACAGGGGTCACATGTGTCCTGGTGGTGATTGCAACTGGGATGATGAGGGAAGAGACGAGACTTTCTTGTTGTCAAATATGTGTCCTCAGAATCCGAATCTGAATCGTGGGGATTGGAAAGAGATAGAAATGGCATGTAGAAAGTGGGCAAAGCAGTATGATAATATATATATTGTATGTGGCCCAATATTCTTTAAGAGTCAGCAACATGAAAAGATTGGTCCTCATCAGATTCCTGTTCCTGAAGCATTTTTCAAAGTTATCTTGTGTGTTGAGTCAAACAATCCTAAGGGAATTGGATTCATTTGCAGAAACTCCGATGGAAACAGAAAGAAGGACTTCTATGTGAACTCTATCAGGCAAGTGGAAAGAGTGACAGGTTATAAGTTCTTTCCCAATTTGAATGACTCAATCAAGAGTGTAGTGTATGACATGGACGATATAAATGAATGGTAAGATATGAGATACTGTAGTTATTGTGGTAAACCGATACAGGATGGGTATTTGTTCTGTGGGAGTTGTGGCAAGCCTGTTGCGACAGAGGCTACAACTAATCATCAACAGACACAGACAAAGACTTCAAGTTCTGGAGATAGTTCATGGGTAAATCATTTGAATGACTATGTGGGCAATGACAGACCTGTAGATTTGAACTGGAAAATATTGTTTACGGATGTGTCAAAGAAACATACGACAGAAGAGGCAGAGGAAATATTCATCGTTGGTACTCGAAAGACAACGCCCTCTGTGTATGAGGTTTCAAAAGACTGGCCCCACCCTTGGCTTTACAGCCGTGTATTCTTGATGTTTGCCATTGCGTTTGCACTACTTTGGGTCTGCTGCAGCATGTTCCAGAATCCTAATGCCTTGCCAGGTCTTATCGTGGTAGGCTCTTTCACCGTTCCGTTGTCAACGCTAATCTTGTTCTTGGAACTGAACGCATGGAGAAACGTAAGTCTGTACGAGGTGATAAAGACATTCCTTGTGGGAGGCTGCGCGTCCTTGGTGGCAACGCTGTTTCTGTTTTCTTTCTTTGGCGCACATGAATTGGACTTCTTTGGCGCATTTTTGACGGGTTTCATAGAGGAAACGGGCAAGGCGGTTATCGTCTATTACTTTTTGAGAAGACTTGGTAAGTTGTCTATTCTAAGCGGGTTATTGATAGGTGCAGCCGTAGGTGCTGGTTTTGCAGCTTTTGAGTCAGCAGGCTATGCTATGAACTATCTCTTCCAAGGAGGATGGGATGTGATGATGAACGTGATATTTCTGAGAGGATTCCTGACACCGGGTGGCCATGTGGTATGGGCCGCGATTTCGGGTGCAGGTCTTGTGATAGCAGCAAAAGCACATAGTGAAATATCGACTAGTCTGTTCTTCGATGCCAAATTCCTACGACTGTTTATCATCCCTGTTGTGCTGCATGGTATCTGGGACAGCCCATTGAGTGCCATTGGCGCAGAGATGTATCTGGTTCCAATAGGACTAACGGTGTTTGCATGGATTGTTGTGCTGATACTGATAAACATGGGATTGGCAGAAGTCTCTAAGACCCAAGCCAAGTATTAACTTAATAAAGTAGATAGTGATGAAAGAGTGTCCGATATGTCATACCATATATGATGACAACCTGAATTTCTGTGTTAAGGATGGTCATGAGTTGATAGACAAGCCTGTGGGTTATCAACAGGCAAGCCAGTTTCATTCAGGAGGGGCGGATCAGCCAACTCCCAAACCAAAGAAAGGTGGTTGCCTGAAGAAAATTATCATTGCAGCAGTCGTTGTGGTGATAGGTTTTGTTGTGCTATACCGTTATATGATGAACGCTGCGACTTATCTGCGTGTAGAACCCAACAGCATCGTCGCTGCGAAATGTGGCGGAAAGACGAATGTGTCGATTGACTATGACGGCTATATATGGATTATCAACCATAAGCCGGACTGGGTAACGGTTGATGAGAACGACAACGACTTTGAATTGACGTTTAATCCCAATACGTCAGGGAGTATGCGGCAGGGAACTATAACTATCCAAAGCGGAAGTCTGCTTGCTCAGGTGGAATTGGCTCAGAATGCGAATGCAACCTTCATCAAACCCTCTGTATCGGTACTCAAATTCGATAAAGGTGGCGGTCGCAAAACTGTCAGTGTGGAAACAGATGGTACCAAGTGGACAGTGGAATATCCTAAGTTCCTTGATGTTGAGACAACAGGTGATGGCTTCGTTGTCGAAGCATCGTCAAACGACGGTGACTTCCGACAGGGTATCATAACCGTGACCGAAGATAATGTCAGAACCTCTATCAATTTCCAACAGGCCGGTAAATGTCCGAATTGTCATGGACAAGGAAGCATGACCTGTACGATATGTAGCGGAGCTGGCAGTACTGGATATGGCATGTACTATATGCAATGTGGCTGGTGCGGTGGAAGAGGCTCCATCAACTGCGCTGTTTGTGGCGGTACAGGTGAGAAAGAATAAAAACAAGAAATGAAGAATTTGTATTCGGAGTGGACTGAGCAAGAATTTGTGAATGACTTGCAACAGAAGAAGAAGGTGGCAGAAACTGCCTTCTACAACTACTGCCGTGTCTATTTCGATGGTTGTTCCTATACAAATTTCCCGAAGGCTATCGGTGATGACAGTCTCTTCGATGACAGTTTCATGACTTTGTGGACAGAAATTACATCCAGGAAGATTTCTGTCATTGAAGGGCTACTGTGCAGAAGAGACGATGAAGGAGAAATGAGGCAGATGACCAGTTCGCTTCGTACTTTCCTCATAGGTATAGCCAAAAACAAGTATAAGGAGCAGCTAAGGGCAGAAGGCAAGAAAGATGTCCCCATGTCAGATGCGGATATTATGCAAATACTCGGAAGAGTGGTATCAGCACCGATAAATGAGCGCACGTTGAGAGAGGAAATCGTGGCCCAATGTGTGGATACCCTACCCCCGGGATGCAGGACTATCCTCACGGCATTCTATTATGAAGACAAGAATCTGGATGAGATTCTTACCTCCAGTGAAGGGTTCAATTCTAAAGATGCACTGAAGACGCGAAAATACAAGTGCATGCAAAGTTTGAAGAACAGAATCCGTTTCCGTTTTGAACGCTATCACCTAAAATTAACATCAATATGAATGAGGAACAACTTGACAGAATAGACAGTTACGTCCTTCACGAGATGGATGATGCGGAAGTAGCCGCATTTGAGGAGGAAATGAAGGCTGATGAATCTCTGGCAAATGAAGTCCGAGATACAGAAATGATAGTTGATGCTTTGGCAGAGAGAGAGCGTAAGAGACAAAGTCTGGAGCAGTTCAAGAGTTCTTACCCATTATACAGGAAGAAGGTAGAACAGCTGGAGGCAGAACGAAACGCTGCAGCCTATCAGGTAGCCTGTGAAGCTGTTATGCCGGAACAGAAAGTCGCTTATTCGAGAGAGTATCAACAGGCATCAGTCGCATCAAGCAATAAAGGACAAGGATGGAAATGGTTAACAGCAATTGTCGGAATTGCAGCATGTGTTGCCGCAGTATTCCTTTTGACGCTGCCAAGTGCTGAACGGAATACGCCTATGAAATCTGCACCTGAAACACCGACTATTCAAGAAGGTGAACCATATAATCCTTCTTTCAATGGCAAACCGAAGCCACAAGGTGCCAATGAAGACCCAGAAGACTCACTAAAGAACAACATCATCAAAAAGGAAGTGAGAGGAACAACAGAGTAAACAACTACTAACTATATACTAATATTGAAGAGTGTGACCCTTGATGACATTTATTGCCGTCAGGGGTTACTTCTTTATTGGATTTGTCATAAAGGAATAAAAGTTGAACCAAATAACATATAAAATGGCAAAAAAAGAAGCGGACGTTGAATCGTCACCCAATCGTACTAGTAACAATGAATTTCCTTCTGAAAGATTTCAAGGTCGATTGTATGGTTTTAGTTGGGTTCTATTAGAAACACGTGATCCGAATTATAATCCAGAATCATTAAGGCATGAGCATCATCTATTATGGGTGTTAAAAGCCTTGGATTTTGCAACAGACAAAGAAAAGGCTGTTTTTGACAAATTGGTGGAAATAATAGGAATCAAGAAAAATGGAGGTAATGAAAGGTTGGCGTTATTAGGGGCGGTGGAAGGAAAAAAAGTTGTTTATCAAGGTATTTCTCCTGAATTATTAATTAAAAATCAGAAAATATGAAATTAGCAGTTAAAAGTGTGATTGTCATGGTCTTGTTGCATCTATCAAGTATTGCAACGGCGCAAGAGATTATTGAGGTTGTGGATAGTATCAGTGAGGACGAGATGGTTGCTGACACTATAAGTATTGATGAACTAATGAGTGATAAGCCTAAGATTACTCAGTATGACCTCAAAGAGTTTGAGTGGGTCGACATCTGCTATAACCCGAAGTATGCTATTGTATCAAAGGATGGGAAGAAGGGAATCTATGATATGATGCTGCATAAGAATGTCACCGAAATAGAGTATCGGGATTTGGGATTCTCGAAGCAGACCGTAGCAGAGGATAGTGCCTATATCAGTATGTTTTATGCTACAAGGGGTATCAAACGGGGTATCGTAAGTATATACGAACCCACCAATAACGTGGTATCAATCTGGATGGATGACCCTGATGAACTGTATTCGTTGGACGAATGTACGACTATTGATAAGAAGATAACAAGGAAAGCAACAAAACTATTAGATAATCTGATGGAATCGCAACAAATGGAGAATGCTCAGATAGTTATCCTTGATGCAAAGTCGGGACGATTGAAAACGTGGGTAAGACTGGATCGAGATATGGATAAAGATGAAGCAGGGAAATTGCTGGTACATTCGTGTACTGGTTCACTGACGAAGCCGTTCCATACGGTGATGGCATTAGAGAATGATAGCGTTTCATTGGATTGTACCAAGGATGGAATGAGTTATCGACAAGCAATCAAGAGTTGTAATAATCAGATTATGCTTCAGGCCATTCGAAATGGTTATCGTAGGAGTGCAGTAGATAGAGTTTGGAGAGAACTAACCGATACCAAGAATTCCTCAACCAGCCCTTTTATTCTGGCAGTTGGATATAATAGTCTTGCCAACAACGGCACCATGATTATCCCGACAATGAAGGCAGACAGCGTGAATTTGGAAGAAAACGTATTCTCCCCTTCCAACATTGCCAATTTGAAGGATGTACTCTGGGTTGATAGAGTCGCTTCGCCTCAATTAGCATGGTTGTCAACAGATACAGAATGGCTTGGCTATGCAACCGCAGAAGATATTTATGAAGAAGAAGATAAAGAACATGCTAAAGTGATTGGTAAACAGATTGCATTCGCTGGGTGTTTTCCTGTGGAAGAACCGCGCTATACCATTTGCATCGTTGGTGATAAGTACGATGCCGATGTTGCTCCTTCACTATTGCAAGAAGTAGTGAATCCATTAGCAAAGTGGCTTTTGAAACGAAAATGAGATGATTGAATATGAATTTGCGAATTTTTGATTATCTTTGTAGCCAGAAACAGAAGGATGCTTGATATTGAGAAAATTATACAGACAGAGATTCCCGACATTGCTCCTGTATATGGCGGTGTAAGAGGGCGTACCATATCGTCTCACAAGCAGGCATACGCTTGGAAGACGATAGTGGCATCAGGACTCCGACAGGTGATAGACCTTCGGAAGGATTATTCTGCGGACAGATACCCAGAACTATGTCGCCAATATGGAGTGGATTACTTTCATTACCCTATCGACAACGACCGTGAGACTATAGCTAAGATGGTGGAACAGTTTCCTATATTCTGTAAGAAGATAGATAAAGGAGGTTTTTATATAGCCTGTGCTATGGGACTTCATCGGACAGACATTGCTCTCTGCACCTATTGGATGTTCTACGGAGCGGATAAGGGTATTTCTCCACCTCCCATTAGAGGTTACAGACTGGAAGATGGTCACAATACCAACAAAATCATGCGTGTGCTTAATGCCTTCTATCAGTATAAGGCAGAAGTGGATGGCAAAGAACCAATGCCCATTGAGGTGTTCAAGGAGCGTAAGAAAATGATTAATGATTTGAGCAAAGAATAAGGACTATGGAGAAGTGTAAGTTAAGGAAAGGCGACAGAATTTATGAGTGTCGGTATCATGAGGCGACATTGACGGAACTTGTTGAAGATCCGAAGTTGCGTGTGCAGGGGGAGGATTCTCATTATTGGCACTGGAAAGCCAAAGTGATAGAAACCAATTCCCATAACGTCGTGCCTGGGGATATTGTAGAGTTCGGTATTTTGGAAGAAGCACCTCAATACGGCCCACACTTATATCGCCAGAATGTGTATGAAGTTGGCTATGATGCCGCAGAACCTGTATTGCCACCCTTTGATACGAGTGTGGATGATATTTTGGATAGTCCAGATTTAATTTCTGGTTTGTCATTCCATAGCGATGAACGGGGCATTACGTGTCAAGGACACCCATTGCTTGAAAAATTGTCTATTCACCCCATAGGTGAAGGTATGCTGTGGATAGGAGACAGTCATGGCCCTCTGTTCTTCGCTAATTCCCAGACAGGTAAGGCAAGGCAATTATTAGATGAAACAAGTCATTTGGTGGGATTTGAAGAAAAGGATTTCGACAGGGAGAAACTAAAGACTGTAGAACATCCGTATGATGTCAACCATAAATATGTGGACTATGGTGGACTGGGACGGTATTGGGATTTCAGCGATGGCATCTGTTGCCTTTGTTGGATGCTTCACCCAGATGGACGCTATTATGCTGATGAAGATGGATTTGGAATGGAGGATGACGATGAGGAAAACATCTACTGCATCATTGATAGTAACCTCCGTATTATTATTCCTTGGCAGCCAATGACCGATGGAGAGATGGCTGCTAAAATGAGAGAAGCTAAAGAAAAGATACTGTAATGTATCATAGAGTTGTAAAAAACAAAATACGTGTTTAGGAAATTATATATAAAGTGGTTAGTCTGGAGGGGAAAGGCTGTAGATATATGGTCAAAGACTGAGTACCCCGCTGATGTATTGTCGAATCTCTGCAGCAACGGGTTCCGTTTTGACGGAATGATGTGTGGCAGTATGGAGGGATTCCTACAGTCACTGAAGCAGAAAGACAAGGACAAGCAGCGGCAGATATGTTCCATGAAGGGTAAGAATGCTAAGAAGATGACTTCTACAGGTTGGCAGACAGACCAGATAGTATGGTGGAAGGGCAATCCGATAGACCGTCAGTCTGCTGACTACTATTCCTTTGTCAGTGCGGCATACCTGACTATGTTTGAACAGAACGAACGTTTCCGTACTGCTCTGATGTCAACAAGAGGTATGGCTCTCTATCACAGTCGTGGGGAACAGAACCCTTATAAGACCATACTGACAGAGCGTGAGTTTTGTCAAATACTCACAGAACTGCGTGATGACTACGACAAGCGTGACAAGCACTTGGGCAGGATAAAAATAGTCTTTGAAGAAGATGGAACAGAAGAAGTTACAGGGTAAGGCAAAGTTCCTTGGATGGGGATTCGTAAGCGGAGCTTATGGCCCTGTTATATCTATAACCCGATGCTTGTTGAATGGCTGTAAATTAGTCATGTGGACGGATGCTGGTATTTGGTATATGGAGAATAATGACATCAAGGAGGCCGCAGAGAACTTTGGCGTGGGACTACGTTTAGTTGAACTTCGTGAAGTCAATAGAAATAATATTGAAGCTATTGAAGCAATTTTTGAACCAATACCAGAAGCAGCTCAAAGGTCTATTTACGTGCATGGCATAAGGAGGATGCCCCCTGCAAACGCATATGTCTTAGCGACTGATTTCGCTGGAGAATTTGGCATTCTGTTATATAGAGAGGATCAAAATGGAGAGCGTACTTTTCTGTGGGGCGATGACTACATATTCAAGTAATAGGTGACTCTGTTTCAAACCTTTATAATCCTCTTGCATTGTTTCGTGTGAGAGGATTTTTTCATTTTTATTTTATAGAAATGGTTACTTACATAGCTCATCTAATCATAAAGGGGTAAAAGAACATACAGAAGTTGTGCCCGACACGAAGCAGGGTATATGTTATGTCTAAAAGACTGATAGTGCTGATTATCGCTGCTGCATGTGGCCTGTTTGCTTTCTCGCAGAGCAGTTACTACATGGATAAGGCCAAGGGCTATATGCGCGATGCTGAGTATTATACGAAGAAGGCTGAAGGATATGACCGAGAAGCAGAGTATTATAACAAGAAAGCCCAGGGGTATCTGCGAGAAGCGGACTACTATTCAAAAAACAAGAAATTCGACAAAGCTAAGACTTACAGCAAATGGGCAAGTGAGGCATCGGACAAGGCCCGTTTACAGATGAAATGGGCAAATGAGGCGAGAGAGAATGCCCGACTCAGGATGCGTTGGGCAAGGGAAGCAATGGAAAAGGCAAGAAGGATGTAGAACGATTAAAGATGTTATGATTATGATGCAGAACTACGACATGATGATTCAAGAGAAGGCTCAGAGAGTTTTCTCTGTGATGGAAAAGAGAGTTTCACCAGATGACGTGAGACGCATTGTTGAGGCTTTTGAATTTGCCCATTTGGCTCATGCAGACCAGAAGCGCAAGTCGGGCGAACCTTATATCTTCCACCCTATTGCCGTAGCTAACATTGTGGCAGAAGAGCTGATGCTGGGCGCGAACCCGGTTATCGCAGCATTCCTTCACGATGTAGTTGAGGATACGGACTATACGATTGATGATATTCAGCAGCGTTTTGGCGATGACGTGGCTTTTCTGGTGCGTGTTGTGACCAAACAAGAGAAGGAACACTACGAGATGTCAAGACAGATGGACAACTACAAGCAGATGCTCGACTCCATTCATTACGACATTCGTGCCCTGCTGATTAAGTTGGCAGACCGTCTTCACAATATGAGGACGCTGGGGAGTATGCCGCCTCAGAAGCAGATGAAGATTGCCGGAGAGACGGACTACTTCTATGCACCTCTGGCCAATCGTCTTGGCTTGTATAACATCAAGGTGGAGTTGGAGAACCTGAGTCTTCGCTATCGCTGTCCCCATGAGTATGGAGAGCTTGAGGCAAAAATTCAAAGGGATAAGGAGCAGCGGGAGGGGCGCTTGTCCGCTTTCGTCTCGAAGATCAATGAGATTCTGGAGCAGAACGGCATTCATGCCAGTGTGACAGCAGAGTACCGAGAGCCTTACAGCCTATGGCGCAAGATGCGCAGGACGGGCATGGACTTCAACCACTTGCCAGACCGTCATTTTGTGGAAATCGTGTTCCCGTGCGAGGATGTGGAGCAGGAGAAGGATATGGTGCTGACGATTTACTCACGGTTGACGACGGTATTCCGGGAGAAGCCCTGCGGCATACTCAACTATATCGACTCGCCCAAGGAGAACGGATACCAGAGTTTCCATGTACAGTTGCTTTCCCACTATGGCTGTTGGGAGGAGGTACACATCTCCACAGAGCGCATGATTCGCCATAACACTATCGGGATTGTCGCTGAGCGCGAGGAGAGCAATATACGCAGATGGGTGGAGCGTTTCCGCAATGTTCTGAAGGATATGGAGTTTCACCAGAAGGAAGGTGGTTTCATTCAGAATGTAGTCACTTCGTTCTATAATGATGATATCATGGTATTCACTCCCAAGGGTCAGGCTATTAACCTCCCAAAGAAGGCTACTGCACTCGACTTCGCCTTTGAGATTCATAGTCATATCGGTGAGCATGCCCACTATGCGCGAGTCAATGGCCAGCTCGCTTCCATCAAGACGGTGCTGCATCGCGGTGACGTTGTGGAAATCTTTACCAAGCAGAGCATAGCTCCCCTTATGGAATGGAATGATGTGGTTGTTACTTATAAGGCCAAGCGGTTCTTGAAGAGCTACTTTGCCAAGCAGGAGAAGCCTGCTTTCCATCGCTGTCCTTGTTGTAACCCCATTCCAGGAGAAGAGGTTATCGGGTTCAAGGAATCAGATGGGAGTGTAACGATTCATAAGCGAAGCTGTCCTTCGGCCATAGAAATTGCTTCCCAACAGGGCGATTCCATTGTTTCGGTAGATTTTCTGGAGGATGAGAAGGTACTCTATCCTGTCAGCATACAGATAGTGGCTGTTGACCGATTCCATCTGCTGAGCGACATGACTAACTGCATCACAAATGAGTTACGCCTGTCTATCGATGCACTGACAACAAAAACCGTTGCCTGCATCGTAAACTGCACAATCTCTTTTGGAGTCCACTCTTTCGGGGAGTTGCAGACCATCATCAGCCACATTTCTGCCATTGAAGGCATTGACGAAGTAAAGAGAATATAACATGATAAGAACAGACACGTCTATGAAATTGATTTATTTCCATGGTTTTGGCTCTTCAGCAGCCAGTGGAACCATCCGTACATTGAGGGAGAAGTTGCCGGACTTCGAGGTGATAGCACCAGACATTCCTGTTGATCCGGCAGAAGCTTTACCCTTTCTGCGAGAGCTATGTGAAAAAGAACAGCCAAACGTGGTAGTCGGAACGAGTATGGGAGGAATGTATGCCCAGCAGATGTTTGGCTTTAACCGCATCTGTGTCAATCCGGCTTTCTTCATGTCGAAGACCAGTAAGGTGTTGAAGGTTGGAACCTTTGAGTTCTTCAAGCCACGTCTTGACGGGCAAAAGGAGTTTACCATTACAGAGGAGATAATCGCACATTTTGCTGAGATGGAAGCCCGCCAGTTCGACGGTGTTACTCCTTCTGACTCAGAACGAGTATGGGGGATGTTTGGCATCAATGACACGCTGGTAAACTGTGAGGAAGCATTCTTTCAGCACTATCACAATATTATCCACTTCTCAGGTGGTCATCGCTTGGACGATATAACCATCAATGAAATACTGATACCGCTTATTCACTTGATGGCATAAATTATTTTTGCCTGAACAGATAGAAAAAGTGCATAGTTGATACTCTCTACCAATGTAAACAAGAATGTATAACCCACAAATTTGGAGGTCAGAATGAACGTAAAGACAAATGCAGAAAAGGAGTGGCTCCGCAAGATGAATGGTGGGATGCCCATGCGCAAGGAAACAGAACCTGCACCAGTAAGAGCGGAAGTTGCTCAGAAGGAGAGCAAGCCCGTGAAGAATGAGGGCAGAGGGTTTAAAGACGTTGCAGGAATGGATGACCTGAAACGTTTGGTGATTGAGGGCTTTATCAACGTCTTGAATAACCGTGAATGTGCCAAAGCGTTTGGTGTGACACCTCCAAGTCTGCTGTTCTATGGTCCAGCAGGATGCGGTAAGACATTCTTCGCTGAGAAGATTGCCGAGGAAGTGGGTGTGAACTTCATGAAGGTCGTACCAGATGACATTGCATCTACCCTTGTACATGGTACCCAGGAGAAGGTTGCAGATGTGTTTAGGAGAGCTGCCAAATCAGCACCGACTCTCATCTTCTTCGACGAGTTCGATGCGATGGTACCGCGTCGCTCCAATGATGACCGTAACTATCAGAACGGCGAGGTCAATGAGTTTCTCTGCATGCTGAACAATGCCTCGGAAAAGGGTGTCTATGTGCTGGCAGCAACCAATCACCCGGAGCGCATTGACAAAGCGGTACTGAGAACGGGGAGAATCGATGAAATGATATATGTTGACATGCCTGACAAAGAGGCACGTGAGAGCCTTTTCAGACTGGCATTGTCAAAGTTGCCAACGGCAGAGGATATTGACTTCGTGAAACTGGCTGATATGACAAAAGGCTACAACTGTAGTGACATCAGCTATATCATTAAGGTCGCCTCGCGCAAGATGTTCAATGCAAGCATTGCAGAGAAAGAGAAGCCTTACAAGGTAATCACGCAGGCATTGCTTGAGGACACCATCTCTCACAAGTCGCCATCGGTGAGCAGCAAGGATCTCCGCGAATACGAACGTATCCGCAGTGAGTTCTCCCCCAAGGATGAGGGCTGCAAACACCAGGCTATCGGTTTTCATTAAGCAATAATTATCAAACAACAAGAGAAAGGACAAAGATTATGAAGGAACAGATTTTGAACGTATTTGCAAAGCTGGGCTTCCAGCTGGAGGAAATGGAAGGCTTCGGTTATGGCTTTCAGTATGAGGGTATCAACTATCTCTTTATGCCCAATGAGGATGATGAGGAGTTCTTGAACATCTCCGTTCCTGCTATTCTGGAGATTAACGATGATAATATCCATGCTGCCCTCATGCTGATGGACAAGATGAATTCAACGCTGAAGTATGTCAAGGCCAACAAACTTGGTGATGGCTTGTGGCTGTTCTACGAGCGTGAGCTGTTTGGTGGTGAGGATTTGGAGAAACTGGTGTCACGAATGATTCTTCATCTGGAAGCAGCCATGAACTTCTTCCGCAACACGATGGCAAGCATCAAGAGTGAGCTAGAGAAGGATGACGACAGTACTCCGACGGATGACACCGAAGAGGCTGCATGAACAATTAAAGTGGATTAACAATGAACAAGAAGGAATTGATACTCCAGATACTGGAGAAGATGGGCTACAAGCCTGAGATAGATGGTGATGGCGACATTTTGGTTCGCTATCAGATGAAGACTATCTTTGTCTTTGTTGGTGATGAGGAGGACTCCTATGTTGCTGTTTTCCTACCTCAGTTTCATGAGATTGCCGAAGGAGAGGAACCCCTTGTCCTTGCTACCTGTAACAAGATGACACGAGAACTGAAGCTGGCCAAAGTGTTTGTTGACCAGACCTTCAAGAATGTTTCAGCCTCCTGTGAGTTCTTCTATGCCAACGAGGAATCACTGGAGAACAGTCTGGACAAGTCACTCCAAATGCTTGGCGTAGTTCGATCCCAGTTTAGAAAGAATAAGACGGAATTGAGTGAAGGATAGAGTAAGAACAATTTAAAGAAAGGAAAAAGTGATGAAGAAGTTTATTGTATTGACAATATTGGCCATGTTGATGGCGAGTTGCTCCGAACAGCATTTGCTGGATGATTATGTGAGCCAGGCATCTGCTCAGTTGAGTGAGCAAGAACCCTCTCAGGCTGGCATAGTCAATTCCTATCTGGAAAAGGCCAGATGGGGAGATGCTGATGCCTTCTTGAATCTGGCAAAGTGTTACCATGATGGAATCGGCGTAAAATCTGATTTCATGGGAACCTTAACCATGCTGATGATGGCAGATCAATATGGTGTTTCCAATCATAGTATCGAAGACTACCTTATGTCTTTGCCTGACACGGATCATACTAAGATGATATTTGAAGCTATAGCGAAACTGGATAGGAGGAACATCCTGCCAACTGATAGTATTGTTGAGAATCTTATTGCAAATGGATCTGCTGATGGTTATGCATTAAGAGGTGTTGTTCAGGTTGAGCGAGGAGATACACTTGGTGGCCAGCAGTCTATTAAGAAAGGAGCAGAAATGGGAAGTTCCTTTGCAGAACTACTACTTTGTGCTTTTCCGGCTGAAGAGACCGGGTATGGGAAATATGTGAATATTGATATGCTTAGAAATATGTCGAGTCGCTCTCCTGTAGCCAATAAATTGTTGGGGGACATCTATTCAGGCTATAATTATGGAGAGACGGCCAATATTGACGAATCTCTTGCTGCTATCTATTATAAGAAAGCTGATGAACAGGGATGTCTCGGTAAACGACCAGCACGTTGGTTAATCAATTATTACGACCGTAATGGAATCAAGATTGATGCCAAGGAATTGGAACGGTTACAGATATTAAGTGGTCATATTGATGAGCCAGGAGAGTTTATCCCCGATTCGGTTTACGTAGGTCCAGAATATCTCGAGGCAGACTCTGTAGCCACATCAGAATAAGTCGTATAACCTTTAAAACAAAAGAAAAATGGAAGAAGTAAAGAACGAAACAAAGCAGACGAAGACACAGGTATTTAACGTGGTCATTCTTGATAAGAGTGGATCGATGGAATCCATTCGTAAGGCTGCCATCAGCGGCTTTAATGAGACACTTGCAGGAATCAAGAAAGCTCAGGAAAAGTTTGCTGATACACAGGAACACAATCTCTCGTTGGTGACTTTTTGCGAGTGTGAGACGAAATATGTATTTGATAAAGTTCCTGTTTGCGAGGCTCGTCCATTGACAATGGATGACTATCAGCCATGTTGCTGCACTCCTTTGTACGATGCTATGGGGTTCACGCTGACCACTATGCGCAAACATGTAAAGACTGTGGATGATGCTGTAGTTGTCGTTACCATCATTACCGATGGTCTGGAGAACGCGTCGAAGGAATACACTGGAGCTGCTGTCAGGGAACTCGTTGAGCAGCTGAAGGGTGAGGGTTGGACATTCACCTACATGGGTGCCAATCAGGATTCAACCGAGATAGCTTTCAATCTCTCCATCCGTAACTCGCGTAACTTTGATTACACAGCACAAGGAACGATGGGTGCTATGGCAAAAGATAGTAGTACAAGAATGAATTTCTTTGGTCGTCTGCACGATTTTCGCAGTGAATCAAAGGGAAAGGGTATGAGTTCAGAAGAACGCAATGCATGTTACTCTGCAATGGCTAATGACGCCTTTGATGAGGAAGAAGGTAAAGTATAAATTGAAATAGTACAAAACGAATACGAATATGAAACGTTATATCATTCTGGATTGTCAGCAATGGAACAGAGAAGTGTGTACTTAATTCAAGCCTCGAAACGTACTTCCATACACCAGCCCTAACGTTTGGATAAATGAAGGATGGATGACGAAAAACGTAGAAAACTACGGGAAGAGGCATTGAAAGCCCTATCCGAAGATGAGAGATAAGTCAATAAGACTGGCGACAAATCAAATGTTCGTCAGTCTTATTTATATATTATTACGACTATGAAGAAAATCTTGATGATATTGAGCCTTGTGTTGCTGACAGTTTCAGCACAGGCCGGTAAGCCGTGGGATAACGGCAAGTTACGTGTGTCGGATAACCAGCGTTATCTGCAGTTTGAGAACGGACAGCCCTTCTTCTGGTTGGGTGAGACAGGGTGGCTGTTGCCTGAACGCTTAGACAGGGCTGAGGCGGAATGGTATCTGCAAAGCTGTGCGAAGGCCGGATATAACGTGGTACAGGTACAGACCATCGATGGTGTGCCTGCGGTTAATATCTATGGACAATTGTCGAATATCGACGGTTGGAATTTCAAGGATATCAATCGCAAGGGTGTCTACGGCTATTGGGACCACATGGACTATATCGTCGATATGGCAGCTCAGCATGGTATCTACATCGGTATGGTGTGCATCTGGGGAGGACTCGTTAAGGATGGAAAACTGAGCGTAGAGGAAGCCAAGAAATATGGCACCTTCCTGGCCAACCGTTATAAGAACAAGCCCAACATCATCTGGTTTATGGGTGGTGATATTCAGGGCGACATCAAGCCAGAAGTATGGGAGGCATTGGCAACCAGTATCAAAGCCATTGACAAGAATCACCTGATGACCTATCATCCGCGTGGGCGCTACACCTCAGCAAAGTGGTGGAGCAAGGCAGCGTGGATGGATTTCCACACCTTCCAGAGCGGACACCGCCGCTACGGACAGCGTATGGGCAATGCTGACTACCCCATCCCCGACAATACTGAGGAGGACAACTGGATGTACGTTGACTCCACGTGGAAGTTCAATCCCATCAAGCCTGTGCTCGATGCAGAACCCTCGTATGAAGACATTCCTATGGGTCTGCACGATACCAACGAGCCTCGCTGGAAGGACTACGACGTGCGCCGCTATGCCTATTGGAGTGTCTTTGCCGGAAGCTGCGGACACACCTATGGTCATAACGCCATTATGCAGATGTTGAAGCCGGGCTATCCCACAAGCTATGGTGATGCCGGCGATGTGAAGACATGGTATCAGGCATTGAAAGACCCAGGCTTCTCGCAGATGCAGTATCTGAAGCGCCTCATCCTCTCGTTCCCCTACTTCGAGCGTGTAGCAGACCAGAGCATCATTCAGGAGAACGGAGAGAAGTACAACCGTCTGATTGCGACCCGCGGTAACGACTACCTGTTGGTTTACAACTACAACAATAATAACATGAAGCTCGACCTGACGAAGATTTCAGGCGAGAAGAAGAACGTGTGGTGGATGACTGCCGCTACGGGTCAGCTGAAATATTTAGGCGAGTTTGACTCGAAGGTGCTCACCTTCCGCTATCATCCGCAGTCAGCACGTGTAGAGGACGGTGTGCTCATCGCCATAGACAGCAACAAGGATTATCTGAAGAAAGACCAGACGGCACTGTCGCCCGATGGATACAAAGCTAAGGAAAGGGACCTCAATGAATAGACTGCTCATCATCCTATTGGCCATGCTGCCGATGGTGGGTGTGGCCAAGAAAAAGAAAGAGGTAAAGCCCGCTGCCAGCATCTCGTGGCTGCGTGTTGAGAATCTGGAGAACCCCATGGGCATCGATACTGCTGAGCCGCGTTTCTCATGGATCATCCTTTCCGACAAGCAGGATGTACGCCAGACGGCCTACCAGATTGTTGTATCGACAGACAAGGGCGAGGTATGGAACACAGGACGCGTCGAGAGCGACCAACAGCTGTGGGTACGCTATCAGGGACAACCACTGAAAAGCGCGACGTCTTGCACGTGGAAAGTAAAAGTGTGGACCAACGTCGGTGAGACAGCATGGAGCGACGAAGCCAGTTTTGGCATCGGACTGCTGAAGGAGAGCCATTGGACTGGTCGCTGGATAGGCCTGGAGCGTCTGTTGCCTGGCGAGGAGCGTGGACTGCATACCCGCTTAGCTGCCCGTTATGTGCGTAAGGAGTTCCAGCTGGACAAGCCCGTCAAACGAGCCATTGCCTATGTGGCAGGCATCGGTCTCCATGAGCTGCATGTCAATGGTGTAGCCTACAATCGCGAGGTGCTTCTGCCCTTGCCTACCGACTATCGCAAAACGGTGCTCTACAACACTTACGACATCACCAGCGGACTGAAGGAGAAGAATGCCATAGGGCTCATCTTAGGCAATGGTCGCGTGTTCCCCATGCGTCAGAACAAGCACTACAAAGCCCCTGTCTTCGGACTGCCCAAATGTCGCATCAATATCCTCATCGAGTTTACCGACGGTACCACCAAGCGTATCTCTACTGACGAGAAATGGAAGATAACGGCTGACGGTCCTATCCGAGCCAACAACGAGTACGACGGTGAGGAGTATGATGCCCGTAAGGACCTGTCGGGATGGGACGAGGTGGGTTATGACGATAAGGCCTGGCAGCCTGCTGAGCGCACGGAGATTCCCCTTGGCACCCTGCGTGCACAGATGGCACCAGGCATGGAGATGGCACCGCTGACTCCAGAGCCAACCGTTCTCACCTCTAACCTCTCACCTCTAACCTCTAAAATCTACGATTTCCATCAGAACATGGCAGGCTGGATAGCCTTCGTACCTACTGGCAAAGAGGGCGATACCATCCGTGTGAAATACGCAGAGAAGCTCAATGCTGACGGCACACTCTATCTGGAGAATTTCCGCGATGCCCGTTCTGAGGACATCTACGTTTGCGGCAAGACACCACGGGAAGAAGAGTGGCATCCTATTTTCAGTTATCACGGTTTCCGCTATGCGCAGATAACAGGTCCTGTGAAGGATGTTCATGCCTATACCGTCAGCGACGACATCCAGCAGCTGGGCCACTTCGAGTGTTCTGACACCGTATTGAACAAGGTGATGCACAATGCCTGGTGGGGCATCTACAGCAACTATAAGGGCATGCCCGTCGACTGTCCGCAACGCAATGAGCGACAGCCCTGGTTGGGCGACCGCACCGTAGGGTCGTTGGGCGAATCGTTCCTCTTCAACAACGAACGACTCTACACCAAGTGGATGCGCGACATCTGCGAGTCACAGCGTGAGGATGGTGTCTTCAGCGATGTGGCTCCCGCCTACTGGAACTACTACAACGACGACGTCACATGGCCTGCTGCCCTACCCTTCAGCTGCGACATGCTCTACCGTCAGTTTGGCAATCGTGAGGCCATCGACAAGTCATATTCTTATATCAAACGCTGGTTGCAGCATCTGCTGGACGAATACCAGCAGGATGGCATCATCACCAAAGACCAGTATGGCGACTGGTGTGTACCCCCTGAGAAGCTGGAACTCATCCATTCGCAAGACCCAGCCCGCAAGACCGATGGCGCACTCATCTCGACGGCCTACGTCATCCGCGTGATGCAGCTGTTGGAGCAATGGGGTTGCGAGGCAGCCCATTGGAAACCCATCCGCGAGCAGATGATGAAGGCTTTCAACAAGAAGTTCCTAACCATCAAGCGAGGCACATCGCCACGTCCTGGCCATGTGCTCTATCCCGACTCCGTCTATTACGGCAATAATACCGCAACGGCCAATCTGCTACCGCTGGCCTTTGGCATTGTTCCTGACGACTGCAAAGACGATGTGGTGAAGCAGGTGGTGCAGAATATCTGCATCAAGAACAAGCACCACGTATCGTGTGGCGTCATTGGCATCTCGTGGCTCATGCGAGGCCTCTCGGACAATGGTTTTGCTGATGTAGCCTATCGTTTGGCAACCACCAAGACCTACCCCTCATGGGGCTATATGACGGAGAACGGTGCAACGACCATTTGGGAACTGTGGAACGGTGACAAAGCCTCGCCTAAGATGAACAGCGGCAACCACGTGATGCTCTTAGGCGACCTGATGACCTGGTGCTACCAGTACTTAGGCGGCATCCGCAGCACGGATGCTTACAAACACATCGTGCTGAAGCCCGCCTTCGACATTCAGGACTGCGAATGGGCCAACGTCAGCTACGACTCGCCCTACGGTACCATCAAGAGCCACTGGCGGAAGACGTTGCAACACCTGGAGTGGGATGTGACGATTCCTTGCAACACAACAGCAGAGGTCTGCCTGCCCAATGGTGAGACGAAGACCGTTGGTTCTGGCTCGCATCATTTCAGCGTCGACATCCCCACTTCGCATCCTGCCATCGTGAAGGATGAGTTCCTCTACGACCACACCTACTTCCCTGAGGCTCACGCCTCCACCATTGTCGAACGGAAGAACGGTGACCTCGTGGCAGGCTACTTTGGAGGTACCCATGAGAAAGACCCCGATGTCTGCATCTGGGTGAATATCAAGAAGAAAGGTAGCAACGAATGGAGCAAACCCATACTCGCTGCTGATGGAGTACTGAGTCTCGATGACCCCAACGCCAAATATATGGGACTCTCTGGCCTGAAGGACGATACGACTCCAGCTACTGCCGGTCCTATCCGTACTGTGTTTGGCGGTTTTGCCGCCAAATCTACCCTCCCTGATGAGCAGAACTACGACTACATCACAAAGACGACGCGTCTTGTGCTTGGCAGTTCTGCCGCCAAGTTGAAACGCAAATCGTGCTGGAATCCCGTCCTCTTCGAGATGCCTGACGGCGAGCTATGGCTCTTCTTCAAGATAGGCTCCAGCGTAGGTGACTGGACGGGTTGGCTCACGAAGTCGAAAGACGGAGGCCGCACGTGGAGCAAGAAGGAGCCCCTGCCCTACGACGCTGAGGGACGTGCTTTCCTCGGTCCCATCAAGAACAAGCCCGAGTTGATTAATGGTCGTCTGCTGTGTCCCTCGTCTACGGAGAATAACGGCTGGCGCTTCCACATGGAGATTTACGACCTGAAGACCAAGCAATGGAAGTATGTGCCTGTAGAGAGCACAGAGGCCATCAAGACCGACGACAACAAGATGCACCCCATCGACTGCATCCAACCCTCTATCCTCAAACTGAAGGACGGTCGTCTGCAAGTGCTGATGCGTACGCACAATGCCCATATCGCCACCTCGTTCAGCAGCGACAACGGCGACTCGTGGACACCCGTCACCCTGCTCGACATCGAAAACAACCAAAGCGGCACCGATGCTGTTTCCCTACAGGACGGACGCCATGCCCTCATCTACAATAACTTCGAGACGCTGCCATTGACACCCAAGGGTGTGCGCACTCCTTGTTCCATTGCCCTCAGCCCCGACGGCACCAAATGGCAGCATGCCCTCACCCTTGAGGACTCGCCCATCGACCAGTACTCCTACCCTGCCATCATTCAGGGCCGCGACGGAACTTTGCATTGCGTCTATACCTGGCGTCGCCAGCGTGTCAGCTACAAGCAGATAGACTTGAACCAATTGAAATAAGCAGACATAGCGGAAGATACCTAACAGTTCTGATTAGTCCGTCCCTACGGACTATGAGTCCGAAGCCTTCGGACTGCCAGTACGTACCCGACGTACTGGCAGTCCGCATTAGTCATACTGACGGCTGGTAAGAAGACTGCTCCGAGCGCTTCCGTTTCTAAAAAACAGAGACATTTTGAAATTCATTAAAAAAAAGAACTAAAACAATTAAGATTATGAATATGGAGAAAGAACTTATAATTCGTAAAGCCCAAGAGGGCTACACGGTATGTTACGTTGAAAGCTGCCCGCTACGGCATCATCAGTCTGACCAACCGCACCTACTACTTCGAGTATCGCAACGGATCGCGTCTCATTCCGCCAGCGTTACAGGAAAACATCCGCAACCTGTTCCGCGAAAACGGATGGACCACCGCCGTGCAGTTCGACGGTTATGTAGAGGACTACGATTGGTAGCACGCTCTTTCAGTTTAACCCAAATCGGTCATTAGACTGATTTGGGTTAAAGGAGCAGCGCCGTCTGGCAGACAACTAATTAGCCTCTTATCAAGCTCTTGCTATTTAAACATCTTCAGCCATGTAGTGATGACTTCAAGGGCTTCTGGCGCAAAAGTTTCTTCGATATCCTTATATTCGCTCGGATCGCCTGTGTTGCAGTGCTGGAACATGTGATTGAGTCCTTCTATGGCTTTGATTTCTTTCTGACCAGCCAACCTGTCCATAAGAGCATTCAAGTTTTCTTCGCTGTTCACTTGACGGTCTTTTGTTCCGTTCAGCGCCAGCACAGGACAGGTTATTTTTCCCAGACGGTCGGTCAAGTCCAGTGCAAGGAAATAGCGCATATAGGGTGTACTGCTCTGTACTTTTGCTATTTGTAGGTTTTTCTCCAGTTCTGTAGGTAGGCCGTGGTTGGTCGTTTCAGGATTCCTGCCAGCTTTCAGATCGTCGAACAGGCTTTCAACGGCGACTTTGATGCCCATTGCCGTGCGTTCCAACTGGGCAGGAATACCCTTTGCGCCTTGGTCAGGCGAGTCTATCGTACATTTCTCACCATCAAAATGGAACACAAGTGGAATTTCATTTCCATACACACTCAGCTTTCCCGTCCAATCGCCTTTTATGTCACAGACTTGTGCTTTTGTTACGATAGCTATGAAGCCAATCAATAAAAATAGAATGATAAATCTTGTCTTCATGTCTTTTTTACATTAAGATAACCTTTCAGAGCTTTAACATATTCCTCAAAAGCTTTCAGTCCTGTAGGTGTGATACGGCAGATGGTACAGGGTTTCTTGCCCTTAAAAGTCTTCTCCACCTCAATGTAGCCCGCTGCCGAGAGTTTGTCTATCTGCACACTCAGGTTGCCCGCCGTAGCTCCCGTCTGCTCCTTGATGTAGGGGAACTCGGCTTCTTCGGCACTGATAAGCAGCGACATGACAGCCAGTCGCAACTCGGAGTGAAGCAGGGGGTCTAATGGCTTGAACATGTCCGTACCTCCTTATTTCTGGTTTTGCAAGAAAATCGTTATACCAGGCACAATCAGACCAATCAAGGCGACAATAGCCATCACATAGAGTTGTGTATGACCAGAGAAGTGCAAAGCACCGAAAAATCCGCCGATACCCGCGATAAGACCGCATACCTGAATGATGCGGTTTCGGATGACAAGTCCCATGATGGTCGTACCCATCCCAAAACACAAGGAGATGACGCTTGTAATGCAGCCAAATGCATACACTTTGTGCAAAATCAGTTCCATTGGTAACACACCGCAACCGATAAAACCGAATATCATGCCTATACCACAGCAGAATATGCCAAATGTTGACCACACATAACTGACGATTTTCCCCACAAAGGTTGTAGGTACGCTCTCCCTTCGCTTATCAATCATCCAATTGCCTGCATATCCTATCAACCATAATACAGCCCAAAGCATATTCCACACTGGCCCACCATGATTCTTCCACAGGTATGCGATAAAAAGCGAAAACACGACAACACAGCCTCCCCACCAGATAAGCGGCAGAGCCGAATTCTTGTTGATGGTTCGCTGACTGCGCTCTATTGATTCTCTAATTATCTCCAGACTGCGCTCAGCAGTCAGATTGTTATCTACTTCCATTGTTGTTTCATTTTAAAAGTTGTTCTACGTTTGTTTTAATACTCTCTGGCCTCGTTCGTGCTCCTGCAGAAAGCCCGAATTTAGCCTATTGTGTCCGGTTCACGCTGCAAAGATAAAGAAGTTTATAATATAAACCAAATTATTTCGCAAATATTTTTTCGTTAAGGCACAAATTTAACATTTCTTTAAAGATATTACCCATGTAACACTAGCTTTACAATAACGACCCCAAACAACTCCAATGGAACTCTAAGAAGGCTCATAAAGAAAGTATGTTTAGGGCATCAGTAACATTACCTCTTCCCCAATTCACCTAAGTATTAACGTCTGTCTTTGTTCGTTTAATGTACGTCTGATATCCGTTTGTTGTCCGTTAACGAATCGAACAACAATCGGACAACAATCGGACAACAATCGGACAACAATCGAACAACAATCGGACAACAAGTATGGATGGAGTAAGGAAAGGACTGGGATGGAGTGTAGGAGAACATGAGTTGACTAGGAGAGTAATTAGAGAGTTATTAGAGAGTTATTAGAGAGTTATTGGAGAGTTATTGGATGATGACAATTAACCTGTTCGTCAGACTGATGACATTTTCACGTGTCGTCAGTCTTTTTTATATAATAAAAAAACTACTTAAAAATGAAGAAAATTACAGTCATTGCTGTCTTCGCCTTGTTAGCCATTACGGCTATGGCTCAACGAGTCAGTATCCAAACAGGAAAGAAAGGATCAGCACGTGAGCAATATGCTGTAGAATACCTGCAGAAGAAATTAACCGAGATGGGCTATACCGTCAGTCCCAAGAAAGCAGACTGCAAGATCACGCTTTCGAACGCAAACAGCGGAACAGCAGAAGGTTATACGATAGCCAAGAATAAGAAGGGTATCACGGTGACGGGCAATGACGCCACAGGTGTTATCTATGGTTGTGTAGAACTGGCTGAGCGCATCAAAACGACTGGCTCGTTGGACATTCAGCCCGTGACTGAAACACCAGGTATGGTGATGCGAGGCACGTGTATCGGATTGCAGAAAACGGTGTATCTGCCTGGACATGCTGTCTATGAGTATCCCTACACGCCAGAGAACTTCCCTTGGTTCTACGACAAGGCTGAATGGGTGAAATACCTCGACATGATGGTGGAAAACAAATACAACTCGCTATACCTTTGGAACGGACATCCCTTTGCCTCGTTAGTGAAGCTGAAGGACTATCCCTTTGCCCTAGAAGTAGATGAGGAGACATTTAAGAAGAACGAAGAAATCTTCTCATTCCTCACCCATGAAGCCGACAAGCGTGGCATCTGGGTGATTCAGATGTTCTATAATATCATTCTGAGCAAACCTTTTGCCGACCATTATGGACTGAAGACACAAGACCGTCATCGTCCCATCACACCGCTGATTTCCGATTATACACGCAAGTCCATCGCCGCTTTCATCGAAAACTATCCCAATGTGGGACTGCTGGTTTGCTTGGGTGAGGCGATGGCAACTATCGACGATGATGTCGCATGGATGAAGGAGACCATTATACCAGGCATCAGAGACGGACTGAAGGCCAGTGGTAGAACGGATATTCCCCCTGTGGTGCTGCGCTCGCACGATACAGACGGTCCTTTGGTACTGAAAGAATCACTTCCCCTTTACCCCAACATCTATACGATGTCGAAATATACGGGCGAGTCGCTGACCACCTATCAGCCCGGCGGACCTTGGGGTGAGACACATCGTCAACTGGCAGAGGCTGCTCCTGTCCATATCGACAATGTACATATCCTGGCTAATCTGGAGCCTTGGCGCTGGTCGTCGCCTGCCTTCATTGAGAAAACGGTACAGGCCATGCATCGCGTACACCACTCCAAGGGTCTCCACCTTTATCCGCAGGCCTCTTACTGGGACTGGCCCTATACGGCAGACAAACTGCCTAATGGTGGACGCCAGAAGCAGTTGGACCGCGATTGGATGTGGTATCAGGCCTGGGGACGCTATGCGTGGAATGACCAGCGTGGCGAGGATAAAACCTACTGGAAGCAAGTGCTGGCAGAATACTACGGTATCGACGCCATCGCTGCAGGTCATCTGCTGAATGCCTACGACGAGGCTGGCGAGATAGCCCCCAAGCTCTTGCGTCGCTTTGGTATCACAGAGGGCAACCGTCAGACGCTGCTTTTAGGTATGACGATGGGACAGTTGGTGAATCCTTATAAGTACACCATCTATCCGGGTTTCTACGAGAGCTGCGGCCCTGAGGGTGAGAAACTCATCGAGTATATCGAAAAAGAATACAACGGACAGCCGCACAAGGGCGAGCTGCCTTTCGACATCGTAGACCAATGTGTGAATCATGGTGACCGTGCCCTCGTCGAGATGGCAGCGATTACTGCCAAGCCCACCCGTCATGCTGACGAGTACCAGCGTGTGTGGAACGACTTCCGCTGCTATGCCATGTTTGCCAAAGCTTTCCAGTTGAAGGTGCGTGCTGCCGCTGAGGTGCTACGCTATAAGTGGACGAAGGATATCACCCATCTGGAGTCAGCAGTGAAATGGCTGGAACAGAGTAACAGCACTTGGAACGACCTGTGTCAGCTGACCGACGAGACCTACCTTTATGCCAACTCCATGCAGACTGCCCAGCGCCGTGTGCCCGTAGGCGGCGATGGTGGTAAGATGAAGACATGGAGCGAGCTGGCTGTGGTCTATCAGGCAGAGCTCGATGCCTTTAAGACCCACATTGATAAGATAAAGCATCCTGTGGCTCAGACGGATGTCAAGATTCAGCCGCTCCAACCCGCCAAGGTGAAGCTGGTTGCTGCAACACAGCAACAGACAGTAACACTCCAGAAGGGTGCTATCCTTTTTGAGAAGCGTCCTGACACCCCTGTCGATAGCGTTGCTCCGGAACTGGTGGGGTTACAAGCCCTCGTGCTGAACCGTGACACCACCCGTCTTGTTGGAACCACCATCGAGTATGAGAGTGAGCAGCCCGTCAAGTTGCTCGTGGGTCTCTTCAAGGATGACGACAAGAAATTTGCCAAAGCCCCAAAACTGGAGATTGATGCTACAGGCAATGAGTACGGTCAGGCAGAACCCGTGCTGACCAATGCCATCAGTATCGTGCAGATGCCTAAGGTCAATATTCACCAATACGCACTGCCAGCAGGCAAATTAGTGCTCCGTCTGCCCAAGGGAATCCTCATGGTAGCAGGTTTTACCCATAGTGACATCAAACCTCGCGACTGTGGACTGAATGGTCCGTCAAGTGAGGTAGACTGGCTGTTTTTAAAGTGAAAAGTGAAAAATGAAAAGTGAAAAATTTGCTACCGCTATCCTGTTGCTGGTGCTTAGCCTGACGGCTTCTGCCCAGCAGATTGCTGACGATGTCATGCAGCGCATCTACCAAGAGGTGCGCACCCCCTATAAATATGGTATGGTGGTTGCCCCTACGGATAACTACCATAAGATAGACTGTCCTACCGTCTTTCAGCAAGATGGTAAATGGTATATGACCTACGTTGTCTATAACGGCAAGGAGGGACTCGACGGACGCGGCTACGAGACGTGGCTGGCAGAGAGTGACGACCTGCTGCATTGGACAACGAAGGGACGCATCCTGTCGTATAAAGACGACGGCTGGGACATGAACCAGCGAGGTGGTTTCCCCGCCCTCATCGACTGGACGTGGGGAGGCAGCTACAAGCTCGGTGATTTTAAAGGGAGACACTGGATGACCTATATTGGAGGACATGGTACAGGCTATGAGGCCGTTCGCGAGCCGCTGAACATCGGACTGGCTTGGACTCAAGATGACATCACCCAGGCTCATGAGTGGCAGTCGGACGACAAGCCCCTCATCAGCATCGACGACAAGGAAGCGCAATGGTGGGAGAAACTGACGGAATATAAAAGCACCATCTATGAAATGAGAAATGAGAAAGGAGGAATGAGAAATGCACTGCCTAAAGAACTGGCAAAATACCGTTTCGTCATGTTCTATAATGCCGGTGGCGTCAACCCCATGAACAACCTGAAGGCAGAGCGCATCGGCATTGCCCTTTCCAACGACCTGAAGAAGTGGAAGCGCTATCAGCAGAACCCCGTCTACTTCCATGAGTCGCCAGGCATCATCACAGGTGACGCCCAAATAGTAAAGATGAAGGATTGTTTTGTGATGTTCTATTTCTCCGCCTACAATCCCCAACGTCGCTATAATGCCTACAACACGTTTGCCGTGAGCCGCGACCTCATCCACTGGCAGGACTGGGAAGGCGAAGACCTGATATGGCCTACCAAGTCGTACGACGAGATGTTTGCCCATAAGAGCTACGTGGTGAAACACGATGGTGTGGTTTACCATTTCTACTGTGCCGTCAACAACGACCAGCAGCGTGGCATCGCGGTGGCTACCAGTGTGCCTATGGGACGCTCGGAGGTCAGATTCCCCAAGCCTGAGTCGAAAGGGCGTCGTGTCATCACCTCGCTCAATGAAGGTTGGATAGCCCGCTGTTCAGCAGGGCGCGATACCATCGCTACTGACGTCACCATTCCCCATAACTTTGACGACTATTATGGCTATCGTCAGCTACGTCACGGCAACCTGCACGGCAAGGCTACCTACAGCAAGGTTTTCCAGGCCACGAAGAACAGCGACAAGCGTTACTTCCTACAGTTTGAGGGCGTGGGCACCTACGCTACCGTGACCCTCAACGGCCATCAATATCCTGAAGAACTGGTAGGTCGCACCGTCTGGACGCTCGACATCACCGACCGCATGAAGGATGGCGACAACCACCTGCGCGTTGATGTTGACCACCCCGCCATGCAGACCGCATCGCCCTGGGTTTGTGGCGGATGCTCGTCGGAGTGGGGTTTTTCTGAGGGCAGTCAGCCCTTTGGCATCTTCCGTCCTGTGAGTCTCATCGAGACGGATGCCGTACGCATAGAACCCTTTGGCGTACACATCTGGAACAATGCCCAGTGTGACTCCGTCTATATCGAGACGGAGGTGAAGAACTATACCGAGCACACCCAGACCTTCGAGCTGGTCAATAAGTTCACGCTGGCCAGTGGCAAACAGGTGTTCCGTCATGCTGAGATTGTCACCCTGCGTCCTGGTGGCAGCCAGACGCTGCGTCATGCTGAGCCCATTGCCGATGCCCACCGCTGGAGTCTTGACAACCCGTATCTCTACAACCTGGTGACGATGATTAAGCGCAACGAGAAGACCACCGACGAGGTGCGTACCCCGTATGGCATCCGCTCCGTCTCATGGCCTGTATTCCGCAAGGATGGCGACAACCGTTTCCTGCTCAACGGACAGCCCGTCTTCATCAATGGCACGTGCGAATACGAGCACCTGCTGGGTGCCAGTCATGCTTTCTCGCCAGAGCAGATTCGCTCGCGCATAAAACAGATTACCAATGCCGGATTCAACGCGCTACGTGAGGCACACCAGCCCCACGACCTGCTCTACCAACAGCTGTGCGACCAGCAGGGCATCCTCTTCTGGAGCCAGTTCTCCGCACATATCTGGTACGACACCAACAAGTTCCGCAAGAACTTCAAGAGTCTGCTGGTGCGCTGGATTAAGGAGCGTCGCAACTCGCCCTCTGTCATTCTGTGGGGATTGCAGAACGAGAGTGTGCTACCGAAGAAGTTTGCTGAGGAGTGCTGCGACATCATCCGACAGCTCGACCCCACCTGCGCTGACCAGCGTGCCATCACGACGTGTAATGGCGGCGAGGGCTCCGACTGGAACGTCATCCAGAACTGGAGCGGCACCTATGGCGGCTCTGCTGAGAACTACGACAACGAGCTGAAGCAGCCTGAGCAGTTGCTCAATGGTGAGTATGGTGCCTGGCGTACCATCGACCTGCACGGCAATGCGAAATACAGCGAGGAGTCATTTACCAAGTTGCTGGAGACCAAAGCCCGCTTGGCAGAAAGTGCGAAGGAGAGTGTCTGCGGTCACTTCCAGTGGATTTTCAACTCACACGACAACCCGGGCCGCGTACAGCCCGATGGAGCCTATCGTCGCATCGACAAGATAGGACCTATCAACTACAAAGGACTCGTCACCGCGTGGGAGGAACCTACCCCCGCCTACTATATGTACCGTCAGCGCTATTATTCTGTAAGCCGCTTTGACAAAGCGACAAACAAAACCGCTGCTGACCGTAACCGCGACCTCATGAAGGCCGCTGAGGGCTACCACTACCTCTACCGCATCAACTGTGGCGGCGATGCCTTTACCGATGAATTTGGCCAGCAATGGCTATCCGATGATACCATCTACAGCCACTCCTGGGGACAGGACTTTGAGGGCATCCGTGCCGTGCAGGCCTCGCAGCGCCACATCACTGCCGACATCCGAGGCACCCAGAGCGACGAGCTGTTCCAGTTCTTCCGCTTCGGTCGTCACCGACTGTGGTACGACCTGCCCGTTGCTGACGGCGACTACCGTGTAGAGCTCTATTTCGTAGAGCCTTGGCATGGGAAAGACGCAGCAGAGCGTGCTGACTACGAAGGACTGCGCATCTTCGATGTAGACATCAACGGGCGGACTGTTGTCGACGACCTCGACCCATGGGCGGAGGCAGGCTATTGCGGTTCGCTGAAACGCGTGGTCGCCGCCAAAGCCAAGAACGGACGCCTGCACATCAGCTTCCCTGAGGTGAAGGCTGGTCAGGCTATCATCTGCGGCATTGCCGTAGCGGCTGCCAAGCCTGTTGCTGTGGCACAGCAACCAGCAACCACCTCCTGGCGTACCCTCGATACCGACACTATCGCCAAACTGCCTCAGGAGGAGTTGCCCAAAGATACAGAAGCACGCCCCGCCTCGACCTATAAGTTCAACGATGATGGCACCTTCATCATCACGCCAGGACTGGGACAGGAGTATGCCCTGCGTTTCCGTTATAAGAACACGACGGGCGAGCCAGTGACAGCACGCATGACCATCACCGATTCGAAGCGCACCGTGCTGGTGGATTGCGACGTGACCTTCCCTCCCACGCCCAACAAGTTTAAGATGCTCTCTACCACTACAGGCACGCAGATTAACGCAGGCATCTATACGGTACGTATCGACACGAAAGACGTAGAATTCAAAGAACTCGAAATACAATGAGAAAGATATTGCTGGGCGCATTAGCCCTGTTAGTCTCCACCACCCTGTCGGCGACAGAGCATCACGACTGGGAGGATAACCATGTGCTGCAAGTCAACCGTGAGCCGGCACGCGCCTACTTCATCCCTTATGGCGAGCAGACGGGCGACCGCATGTTATCGCTCAACGGCGAGTGGCGGTTCCGCTGGACGAAGACTCCCCTATGGCGCATCAAGGACTTCTACCGTACCGACTTTGACGATAGGGACTGGATTATGTTTCCCGTACCTGCCAACTGGGAGGTGAACACCGGCAGCCACTCCTTTGGCACACCTATCTACGTCTCTGCCGGTTATCCTTTTAAGATTGACCCTCCCTATGTGATGAGCGAGCCCAAGCGCGAGTGGACTACCTACGAGGAGCGCAACCCGACAGGCCAGTACCGCCGCACCTTCACCCTTCCTGCTGGTTGGCAAGATGGTCAGACCTTCCTGCGCTTCGAGGGTGTCATGTCGGCCTTCTATGTCTGGATAAACGGCAAGAAGGTGGGCTACTCACAGGGCTCGATGGAACCCTCCGAGTTTAACATCACGCCGTATATCAAGAAAGGTGAGAATCAGATAGCTGTCGAGGTGTATAAATATAGCGACGGCTCCTACCTCGAAGACCAGGACTTCTGGCGTTTTGGCGGCATCCATCGCGACGTGCTGCTCTACCATACACCCGACATCCGATTGCGCGATGTCGCCATCCGTGCCTCTATGGACGGCGTGTTGCAGGTGAACCCCCAGTTCTCCGTCTATAACAATGAGAATGGCGACGGCTACCACCTCGTGGCCACCCTCCTTGACGGCACCACCACTGTGTGTTGCGATTCCGTCGCAACACAGGAAGTCCTCGACCTCCAGCACAAGGCAGCCCGTATGAACGATTGGTACTCACAGCGCGGCTACCGCAAGTTCAACCGCATGGAGATGAAGGTTGCCCATCCCAAGTTGTGGAGTGTGGAACATCCCTATCTCTATACCCTCTGCCTGCAACTGCAAAAGGCTGATGGTACGGTGGTGGAGCAAGTGACGCAAAAGGTGGGATTCCGCACCATCAACATCAAGAACGGACAGCTGCTCATCAACGGTGAGGCAATCAAGATACGTGGCGTCAACCGTCATGAACACGACCCCTACCGTGCCCGTGTGATGACAGAAGAACTGATGAAGCAGGACCTGCAACTGATGAAAGCTGCCAACATTAATGCGGTGCGCCTGTCGCACTACCCCAACTGTCCCCGCTGGTACGAACTATGCGACTCAGTGGGCATGTACGTAATGGATGAAGCCGACTGCGAGACGCATGGCCTTCGTGGCACATTGGCCTCGACTCCCGACTGGCATGATGCCTTCATGGACCGTGTGGTGCGTATGGCTGAGCGCGACAAGAACTACCCCTCGATTATCTTCTGGAGCCTCGGTAACGAGAGTGGCTATGGTGCCAACCATGCTGCTATGTCGGCTTGGCTCCACGAGTTCGACCCCACACGTCCTGTGCACTACGAAGGGGCACAAGGCACGGCATCAGTCGCCTCCGACATGACGCGCACCGCTGCTGACCCACTGACGGTGGATATCATCTCGCGCTTCTACCCGCGTGTGATGCAGGACTATCTCAACCCCGGTATCGCTGAGGGCTCTGACCAGGAGCGAGCTGAGAATGCCCGTTGGGAGCGTTTGTTAGAAATAGCCAGCAAAACTGGCGATCACTGTATGTGGGAAGGCTCCGATGGCGGTCCGCGTCCAGTGCTCACCAGCGAGTATGCCCACTCGATGGGCAACGCCCTGGGCAACTTCAAGGAGTATTGGGACGAGATTAACTCCAATCCTCGCATGCTGGGCGGCTTCATCTGGGATTGGGTGGACCAGGGTATCATCGAACCTAGCGGAATTGTCCTTTATGGCGGCGACTTTGGCGACAAGCCCAATCTGCACGCCTTCTGCATGAATGGCATCGTGATGAGCGACCGCACACTGACCCCAAAATATTACGAGGTGCAGGCCGTCTATGGCGGATGGACTGAACAGCAGATTGCCAACAAATATCCAGAGACTTCAAAGGCAGCGCCCAAGCCCCTGAAAACAAAGGCGGCAGCAAATTCTTCACTCTTCACTCTTCTCTCTTCACTTAAACCTCAGGTTTTCCGTGCTCCCACCGACAACGACAAGAGCTTTGGCAACTGGCTCGCCAAGGACTGGAAGCGCTGTGGACTCGACACGCTGACTATCCCCATGACGACAGAGCAGCAGGGCAACGAGTTCATCTTCACGTTCACCATCCCTGACAGCCTGCCCGAGATTCCCCGTCTGGGCATCCTCATCGAGTTGCCTCGCAACTACGAACAACTCACGTGGTACGGTCGTGGACCTTGGGACAACTACCCTGACCGTAAGACGTCCTGTCCCATCGGTTTGTGGCAGTCGAAGGTTTCAGAACAGTACGTCCACTACCCCCGTCCGCAGGATTCCGGCAATCACGAGGACTGCACGATGGTAGAGCTGAAGACGAAACAGGGCAGGACGTTACGCATCGAGGCCATCGACAAGCCCTTCTCGTTCTCCGCCCTACCCTACTCTGCCCAATATATCGCATCGGAAACCCACGACCACGAACTCCAAGACCAGGGCAAGACCTACCTCAGCATCGACTGTGCCGTCATGGGTCTGGGCAACAGCTCCTGCGGTCCTGGCGTACTGAAGAAGTACACCATCGACAAGCGCAAACCCCACCAGCTGAAGATTCGCATCACGGGGAAATAATCAGCGCACACCGTTTCAAGCCCACGCCCAAGTATGCATGCCCCCCGTGTGTACTCGATTGACACAGCCAGTCAAGAATGATTACTTAATAGTGACATCAGAGAAATAGTGGTCGCGGAGTGGTTTGCTGACGGGTTTTCCTCGCAACACCACCTGATCCTGAAGGCGGATGTCAGTCGACGAGGCACCAATCTTGACGACAAAAGTGCCTGGGGCAATGTTCCATTGGCGGTGACCGTTGTTGGTATAGTAGCCCAGCTGATCAGTATAGAGCTTCACACGGACGGTCTTGGTCTTGCCAGGCTGAAGCGACACGCGGGCAAAGCCCTGCAGTTTCAGAGATGAGTTTTCTGCCAGTGAGAGGTATATCTGGACTATCTCATCGGCATCGCCGCCACCGCCATAGCCCAAATAATGCTTGGAACAGGCACCAACGCCCTTCTTCAGGTCGCCCTGTTGCAGTCCTCGAACAAACGCTGTACCCATCACGGCAGAGAGATAGGCATCCTCGCCATACGACTCTTCCAAGCGGTTGAAGCTGGGTGTACGGCACACATCGACCATCGGTGATAGGGACAGCACACCACCCATCTTGCGCATGGCCGTACTCGTCTGGCGGGTCTTCAACTCAGCCAGTTCTGGATTGAACGAGCAGGCCTGCCCTATCTGCTGGGGATAGATGGTAGCCCCGCGGGTGTTGATGCCCGACAGCACCTCTTCGTGGAAAAGGGCGGGAATACCGTTAGGAGTATGGTGCATCAACCAGTCTTGAACGGCAGCCACACGGTCGCGCAGCACATTGGGGTCCAGGGATTTCTGGCTGGCATATTGGGAGAAATGGCCTATCCCATTGGGAATCAGCTGGCGACACTTGGCTGTATCCAACTGTCCCTGCTCATCGAAAAGATTGTCCATAAACATACTCTTCAGCTGGGCGATGCGCTCCTCCTTTGACATCTTGGAGTAAAGTTCGTCAACCTGCTGTTCCACGTCGGCTGCGGTGTTACATCCTACCATGAGTGCGGTCATACACATCATCACAACGTATTTTTTCATCATCAATTGATTAAATAGATTTTCTCCTTTCCTTGATAGACACACTTGACGGTAGCGCGACCCTCGACGACAGGACTGACGGTGATTTCGACTCCTGGCACATCAGCCTGAACCTTCAGCTGTGAACCAGCCTTCAGCGGAGCATACACCTGATAGTAAGTCAGGTCGGTATAGCCATTGGCATTGGTGGTGCGAATGGGGTCAGCAGGAATGACGAGGCGCTTACCATCGGCAGTAATCGTCACCTGCGGAACAACTGGAACCTGAAGGGGCTTGTCCTTCTTTGAGAAGCCGATGCCATGCAGGTTAAAGAGTTTGTCGATACCTCCTTCTGCCACCAGGTAGATGGCATGCTTGCCCGTCAGACCCTCTACAGCGGGAACAGCGGCAGATATGGATTCTGGGCGTTCGCTGTGCCTACAGCCAACAGCGTCAACAGTTGAATAATTAGCTTTTTCATACTTCTACGGTTTATTTCCGGGTGCAAAGTTACATCAAAAAAAGGAAACACACTTTTTCGCATGTTCCTTATACTTTTGCAGATGTTACCACCTAGCGTCTTACCGTTTTAAGAGGCGGACGACAAACCAGCAATGCAGGAGGAAGGTCTGGACGTAGCCATAGTGGGTGGCCATCACATGGAAGCGTTCAAAGAGGGAGTCGCGATGATGCTGAGTGGTGTCCCCACCCTCCTCGAAGTTGGCCACAATGACGTTGGCATTGACCAGAGGTAGGCCCAGGCGGTCGGCCTCTTTCATAATGCGGATGCACCAGTCGACATCGGCAGAATGGCGATACTGGAGGTTGTAAGGGAACCGACGGGCAATGTCGAGACGGGCATAAAAAGCCTGATGGCATACAAGCATTCCTTTCTTGAAAGAACGCCACGTGAGCGTCTGGGGAGGACGATGGCGACGCAGGTGCAGGAAACGCCCCTCGCTGTCGGTGATGGCAGTATCGCCATAGACAACAGCAGGCGACTGGAAACCAGCGGCTTTGACCACACATTCCAACGTATCAGGGGCGTAGAGCGAGTCGCCGGCATTCAGAAAGACGACATAGTCGCCCGTAGCCTTCTGCAGCCCTTTGTTCATCGCATCGTACAGGCCTTTATCGGGTTCTGACTGTATGATGACCTCATGGGGGCTCTCAGTCTTGTACTGTTCAGCGATACGGACGGTATCGTCGCTCGAAGCACCGTCGATAATCAAGTGCTCGACATGCGGATAGGTCTGACAACGCACGCTGTCCAGGGTGCGTTGCAGGGTACGTCCTGCATTATAGGTGATGGTTATGATGGACAGGCGTATCATCGGTTGTGCATTTTAGGACGTCGGGCGTCTTCATATACCTCTATATATCGTTTGGCCACACTCTGCTGCGAGTAGCTATGGGCCACTTTATGCTGACACTGCTGGCTCAAAACCGCATAGTCGGCACCATCGAGCACATAACGGATGCCTGCTGCCAAGTCGTCAGTTTGCTGAAACTCGGCCACATAGCCGTTCTGCTGATGGTCTATCATCTCAGGAATACCCCCCACCTTAAAACCCACACAAGGCACACCACACGCCATCGACTCCATCAGGGTGTTAGGCAGGTTGTCCTCCAGCGAAGGCAACACAAAGACATCGGCAGCGTTATACACCTGCACGATGCGCTTAGTATCGCTGACATAGCCCAGAGGATAGGCAGGCAACGACAGTTCTCTTGCCACATCCTCAGCATGACCGCCAAGGATAGCCACCACGGTGTTCTGCTTCATCTCAGGATGCTGTTCGGCCAGCAGACGCAGCGCATCGACGAAATAGCTCATGCCCTTACGCGGGTCGGTGACCCGTTGCGACACAAAGAGGATGATGCGTTTGTCGGCAGGCAACGACAGTTGCTGACGGCACGCCTGCTTGTCGACAGGACGGAAGATGCGCGTATCAATGGGATTGGGGATGCTGGTGACCCGCTGACCGTCGAGCAAAGCACTCTTTCTGGCCTCATCAGCCAGCCACTGGCTACACGCCACATAGCTGACACGATGGCCGCTGAGCATCTGCTGTTTACGCTGCCATACGCGAAGGGCCAAGTCGCCGACACCAAACTTGGGTAATATCGGGCATTTCCGACATTGCTGATGAAAAGCCTCGCAGCCACGCGCATAATGGCAAATGGCAGTAGCAGGCCAGATGTCGTGCATGGTCCATACCACCGGCTTGCCAGAAGCCAGTATCTTACAGATATTGCCCAGCGAGAGCATGCCCTGATTGATCCAGTGCAGATGAATGACATCGGCCTCCAGGAACTCAGGCAGCGACGTGATGTCCGTTCCGATGTTGGCCATATCGAGCTCAAACAAATGACTACGACGGAAGCCCAGGTGAAACCAGATGCACAGCCGTTCCCACAGGAAGCACCACTGGGGCCACCACCGCGAAGACAGCCCGCTGACCTGCAGCGAACCTCTCTCCTTCTCGCGCACCAGCATCTTAGCTTTCACCCCATTATTATTTAGTGCATCCATCAGTCGGTTGGCAGCAACAGCAGCTCCTCCCGTCCGCTCACTCGTATTGACAATGAGTACCCTCATACCTTAATTATATATAATTTAGGCACAAAGATACTAATTTCTCTAAACTCTGAGCACTATTCTCTAAACTTTTTTGTATCTTTGTTGCATAAATGCAGTGAAAAATAAGAAAAGAGTATGGAAAAAAGAGATTTTATGCTGAGAGCCATCGAGCTTTCTGAAAACAGCGTGAAGAATGGTGGCGGACCATTTGGTGCCGTCATTGTGAAGGATGGTGAGATTGTGGCAGAAGCCTCCAACTGCGTCACCATTGACAACGACCCGACAGCCCATGCGGAGGTCAGCGCCATCCGTAAGGCAACGAAGAAGATGGGCACCTACGACCTGCAAGGCTGCGAGATATACACGTCGTGCGAACCCTGTCCCATGTGTCTGGGAGCTATCTACTGGGCACACATCGACAAGATTTACTATGCCAACGACCGCAAGGACGCTGCCCGCATAGGCTTTGACGACGACTTCATCTATCAGGAGTTGGAGCTGAAACCCCAATACCGCAAGAAGCCCAGCGAGATATTCATGCAACAGGAAGCCCGCAGGGCCTTCGACATGTGGATGAAGAAAGACGACAAAACGGAGTACTAAAGTGTTAACAACTGTTGTTATCGCACACAAAGAATTGATTTAAATCAAGAGAAAGGCATTTTTTTGAGAAAAAAGTTCAGAAATGTTTGTGTATAACAAAAAACATCGTACCTTTGCATCGTCAAACAAAGACAAACACTTGACTAAGTGAAGTCGAGTTCAGTTAATAGATTGTTTTAGGTTAGTAGTAATATTTATAGTTTTAGGTTTTTAGTTATTGGTAAAAAGAAAGTTTTAAATGTGTGAAAAACAGTGGGCACCGTGAGGCGGTCATAACTTTCTTTTCTTTTAGACTGTTAGTAAAAAAATAACATATTCCTGCTGAGAGGCAGGCCTTCCGGTTTAAAAGCCGGAACATAGTTTTAGAAAAAGGATTTTTAGTTAAACATAGGCTTTTGGATGCCGCTGCTCGATGATGAGTAGCGGTATTTTTTTATCGTTCTATCAGCGCTACGGCATAGGCAGAGATGCCCTCCTGACGACCTGTGAAGCCCAGCTTCTCAGTAGTCGTAGCCTTGATGGAGATAGCATCTACGTCGCATCCGATGACCTGAGCCATACACACCTGCATAGCAGGGATGTGCGGATTCATCTTCGGACGTTCAGCACATATCGTGGCGTCGATATTCACCAGCCGGTAGCCCTTGGTGGCTATCAGCTCTATCGTCTTCTTCAGGATAATCTTGCTGTCCATCCCGTCGGTCTCAGCCGATGTGTCAGGGAAATGATAGCCGATGTCGCGCATATTGGCAGCACCTAATATCGCGTCGCAGATGGCGTGTATCAGCACGTCGGCATCGCTATGACCCAACAGCCCTAACTCGTGTTCCAGTTTAATACCGCCCATCCAGAGGTCGCGTCCTGCCACCAGCTGATGGACATCATAGCCCATTCCTACTCTAATCATTTTCTAAACAAGTCTTTAATGCCGTCCATATCGAAGGCCAGCGTGAAACGAAGTGTCTGGTCAAGCGGGTTGGTCTTGGCCGTAGCAATAACATAACCTACGTCGAGCGAGAACACACTCATGCGGAAACCGCCACCCACCGTGAAGTATTTACGATTACCCTTGTTCTCGGACTCGTGGTGATAACCGGCACGTAGCGAGAACTGGTCGTGATAGACGTACTCAGCACCAATGCTCCACTGTATCTCCTCCAGCTCTTCCTTGAAGCCGCCAGGGGCATCGCCGAAACTCTTGAAGATACCGGCAATGGAGCCCAGGTCATTATACTCGTTCATGACACGCTGCTGGTAATCCTCTGTCGACTCACCGTCGTTCTGCTTGGGAACGGTAGGCACCAACAGCTTGTTGGCATCGGCAGCAATAGTGAAGCGGTTATACTCATCAACAGGCACCATCAGCGACGCACCAAGACGCAGGTTGGCAGGGATGAAGTTAGAACGGTCGTCGCCAAAATACTTAATCTTGCTACCCACATTCGAGATATTCAAACCCAAACCCAGCTGGCACTCACGCGAGCCGATATTCACATAGTTCTGATAGTAGCAGGCCAAGTCGGCAGCGAAGGCTGACGCAGGGCTGGCATTCTCCGTATAGTCATAGCGCAGGTCGCTGTACAGCCAGCGGATGGCAGCAGCAATAGAGAACTTCTCGCTTAGCATCAGCGAGGCACCCACGTCGAGCGACATCTCGTAGGGCTTCACCGTCATAGCGTTCTCCGCGGTCGATGTCATCACCTCGCCCAGCGAGAAGTAGCGCAACGAGCCGCTGACGGCTGCATAGTCGCCAATGCGGTAATAACCAGCAACATAGGCCAGGTCGATGTCGTTGACCAGCTGACGCAGCCAAGGGGTATAGTTCAGCGCAATACCCGCACGACTGATGCAGAACGGATACTTGGCAGGGTTCCAGTACTGCGAGTTCACATCAGGGTCGGTGGCCGCGCCCACATCGCCCATACCCGCAGCACGGGCGTCAGGAGCTATCGTCTGCGAGATGACAGCGTGCTCAATGGGATTGAACTGGCTCTTCGTGTCCTGGGCGTGTAAGATGAGTCCCAGAAGCAGGCACACGGCCGTTATTACTATCCTTGTTGTCTTCATAATCCTATTTTATTGATGAGTGAATATAATCAGTTTCTTTGTCTTCGTGGCATAACTGCTGCCCTCGGTGCTGAGACTCAGCTTATAGAGGTAGAGACCCGTCTGCAGTCGACGTCCGCCGTCAACGGTCAGGTCCCAATTGATTGTGTAGGTATTATCCGTCGACACGCCGTTCTCAGAGTGCGTCCACAGGTGGCGTCCTGACGTGTCGTAGACGTCGAGCATGATATCCATCTGCGAACCCACCCTGTCGTGTACGATGGTGAATGTGGTCTGTATACGTGCCGGATTAGGCGAACACTCTACGTCGAGGAACAGGGGTACTAAGCCTTTCTCTACTTGGAAGGTGAGTTCTGCTGTCGACGAGTTGTTCAGGATATCCCACGCCCTAAACTGCAACTTATGCTGCCCGTAGGTCAGTGCTGGGATGCTATAGCCCACCCTACCCTTCGTATAGCTGCCGAAGTCGAACTGGAAATAGTCGTTCAGCGAGTAGGTCTTCGACAGGTCGCCATCGATGATGAGCTGCAGGTCGTGGCCTATGCCACTGCCTGAGGCATTGATACCATCCTCATCGCTCACCTCAGCCACAAAGTATGGCGTCGTGTTCACACTGCCGCCATTGGTGAATGACGTGCTGTTGAGATAGCAGTAGATGTTAGGGCCTACGGTGCTCTGTCCTTGGGTGTCAGAACCATTCAGTACCAGGCTGTTACAGATGCCGTTGGCCTGGATAGTCTTCTCTGTATTGACTGCATAGAGGTTCATCTGTGCGTCCAGGTCGGAGTATTTGATGTCCTTGGGTATGGCAAACGAGAAAGTGAAGCGTCCGTTAGTGACGTACCCGCTGCCACTATACACCGTATTAGGACGGTCGTAGTAGACGAAAGGCTCCTCTGCGCCATCCTTCGACGTGTCGTTCAGTTTGCAGACAATCTGCTCACGTACGTCGCGCACCACAGCTGTCATTGTTCCGTTGAACGTCTCGTCACTGTTGTTCTCCTCATTCAGCACACGTCCTGTCACAGTGGCTTTCGAGCCTGCCTTCAACGTGAGTGTGGTACCGTCCGTCAGCGCAGTGCCGTTGATGGAGTCAACGCTGATGTTGCGTGTGGGGATAGCCAGTCGCAAGGCCGGATCGCCCAGCAGCGTATATTGCAGCTTGTTAGGCGACAAGTCCTGTCGTGAGGTAATCAGCTCGTTCTTCGTCAGACGTATAGCCTCGCCAATAGGCAGCGGCTTCCCGTCGTCGTCACGACTCAGCACGTTGCGTGTAAAGGCGAGGTTCATCAGCCGGTTGTAGCTCTGGTAAACGGTCCGCGTCGTACCATAGAAGGCAATAGCTCCACCTTTGCTGTTAAAGAATGCCGTCTCGCCAATATTCTCTTCCTGTCCGTCGAAGGGCATGATGTCACACGAGGCCGTCATCCACAGGGGCAGGCGCAGCGATGTAGCTACCTGGAAATCAGACAGTCTCAGCACGTATTCGTGCGACATAGCGTCAGCACGCCCGTGTCCTGAGTAGTTCATCATCAGAGCGCCCTGCTGCATCTGCTGTTTAATCAGGCGTGTGACGTCAGGATACGAATTACCTGTCGAAGAGGTTACGCGGGTATAGGCATCCCACATGATTCGTTTCACCAGCAGCTTGGGATAAAGTATCTCCACCGACTTCGCTACAGAGTCTGCATCGGCCATGTGGGCGTTCTGGTTACCATCGTCGCCCATGAAGCACACGATGTTCTGCCAGGCTCCAGCCTCCCCATTCTTCAGATAGCTCTCTATCTTGTCGACAGCTATCTTAGCCTCGTCGGGTGTGCGTGCAGAGATGCGTCCCACAGCCACATCGGCCTTATCGCTCGAAACCAGGTCGCCGCCCTCGTTGTCATCCAATATACAGAAGTAGTCGTCGCTGACGTAGCAGTTTGTTTCGCTGTAGGAGTTCTCACTCTCATAGCAGAGCAGGAAATCGTCAGGCGAACAGGTGCTCCACTCGCTCAGCACCATGCGGTTGTCCCATGCACCATCGCCAAACAGCACCAGATATCTGGGCATGTCAGCATCCGTCTCGGCCCTGTCGTAGAGCATCTTCAGGTAACGTCGGTAAGCATTGGCATCGGGTGTTCCACTGGAGAACTCATTGAACAGCTCATCGGCAGGGGCTATCGTCACCCTCAGCCCGTCGTACTGCTCATGTAGTGTCTTGAGGCGCTGGGCTTGAGTCAGCAGTTTCTGCGACGTGGGGATGACGATGACCATATCAGCAGCCGTCGAGGCATGAAAATTCTGATTGGTGATGCGTCCCACGATTTCTGGCGTACTATAGGTCTGCGTCAGGTCAGGAGCCGTTGTGGGTTGTGTGGCATAGGTAGAGATATAGTCCAGGCGCACTGTGCCGCTGCCTGCTCTTGGTGTCAGCACAATGGTGTTCGAGGCTTGCAGGTTGGACACATTAAATGTCGACTGTGCAGTACGCATCATCTCAAGGCTGCTGTTCGCAGACATCACAACAGAGCCTACAGAAACATCGTTCAGCGTCACGTCAACTGTTGCACCATCAGCAGCAGAAAGACTCACCGTCAGCGTACCTTCAGCCGATGTTCCTGTCGAGGCCACCGTATAGCTATAGCTTTTCGCTGCCGCCAGCTCCTTTGAGTCATACAGGTTGCGGCCTCCGTGGAACCAGGCGTAGTCATCTACCTCGTAGAGTGAGCAATAGTTGTCCATAGCAGGATAGTAATTCTGCAGGAAGACGTCCTGCGTCAACAGGGCAGGTTCGTCGTCATTCTCCGTCAGGAAGTAGTATCCATAATTAGAATAAGGATTGCGCACGCGTAAATGATGGCTATCCCACGAAACGGGTCCTACGCCATAGAACAGCCGTCGGCCACCCACCTCACAGGTAGGCAGCTCCGTCAGGTCGTCAGTCTCTGTCAGATAGTCGCCCGTCAGCTTCTCAGGCTGCAACTCGCCACCATAGCCGTATATCTTCACCTTCGACAACGACGAGAATCCTGCCCTGCGGATGAGTTCGTCCGTCAGCTGATAGATGCCCGTCGAGGGGACTCGTATCTTGACCCATGTGCCTTCCTTCAGCACGGAGCTTTCAGCATAGCGTTCCTCGGTCGATGCCGCACGATGCTTGCTGCCGGCTGACTTGCTCTTGATATCGAGCATGAAGCTGACCAGTTTCTGGTACTGTCCCTCACGATAAACCAGTGGGACAAACGAGATATACAGCTGACCCTCCTTGCGCGAAACGGCCATCAGCTGATTGATGTCAGGCATCTCCTGCAATGGTTTGCTGCTCAGCGCGTGGTAGCGTTGCACATCGGCTTCGCTCATGGGGATAAATTCAGGATATTCTATGCTGACGCTATACACGGAGTCGGCATAGTGTTTTCCTACTGGATAGACATAGGTGAACTGTGGCAGCAAAGAGTCAATCCCGACCTCCTGAGCGGTCAGGTTGAAAAACCGTTGGGCGCTCATAGTCAGCGAGCATGCCCACAGTGCCATACAGAGTATATACCTTCTTGTCTTCAAGCGTTATTTACAATTAAACTCCAGCACCCGTCGGTCTTCCAACCATCCGACCAGATGGTCGTCGATGTGCACGGGCCCCACGCCCACAGGCGTTCCTGTATAGAGCAGGTCGCCCGTCTTCAGCGTGAAGAACTGCGAGATGTAGCTGATGAGCTCGTCTACCTTGTACAGCATGTCGCTCGTACATCCCTCCTGCACAGTCTGGCCGTTGATGTCCAGATGGAAGTGCAGTGTCTGGATATCTCTCAGCTTGTCCCTCTCCACCCAGTCGCCAATGACTGCAGAGCCGTCAAATCCCTTGCATATTTCCCAGGGGTGTCCTGCCTGGCGGGCTTTCCGTTGCCAGTCGCGCGCCGTGAAATCGATGCCCACAGTCACTGCGTCGTAGTAGCGGTGAGCGAAACGCTCAGGGATGCTCTTCCCCAGTCGGCAGATGCGCACCACCACTTCCGTTTCATAGTCCACCTGCTCGCTCCAATCGGGTATGAAGAAGGGCTTATGATCCTTCAGCAGTGACGAGTCAGCCTTGGTGAAGATGACAGGTTGCTCTGGTTTATATAACGCTCCATCCAGCTCTTTATTGTGCTGGATATAATTCATTCCAACTGCAAATATTTTCATATTCTCTCTTTTTTTGCTGCAAATTTACGAAAAAATTGTAACTTTGCAGCGAAATGCGTATGTTTTTGACATATCTGATGCTTTGTGTGGCCACCCTGCTGTATGCCGAGGGCGACCCACACAGCCTGCGCATGATGGGTATTCCTCTTGAAGGGCATGCTGACAGTGTGCGCCAGCAGTTGGTCAAGGGCGGCTTCGCTGAGTGGGGACAGAGCGACGATGGCGAAGACCTCTACTTCCGAGGCAATTTCTATGGCATACGCGCCAAGCTCATCCTCACCAAGTCTACAGAGACTCATTTGGTCACCTCAGCATACGTCACCATAGGACCATACAGTACAGAGGCCATGCTTACGCGCAACATGCAGTATTTCCTCTACAAACTGCAAAAGGAACATGGCGAGTACGCCCAGCGCGACGACTCCTACTTCTTCCTCGACGATTTTGGCAGCGTCAAGCTCTCGCTGGCTGACAACGGCAATGGGTCGCGCGACATCCGCATACTCTATTTCCCCAACAGTGCTTTTTATAAGGATGCTGTCAGCATGGGCTATCACGGTCATGTGCAGGAGGTAGTCACAGAGAATGCTGTGGCAGAGGAACAGTTTATGCGCTTCGGACAGGACGGCAAATTGGAAAACCCAGACCTGACGCATCGACAGTATGACCGCTATGGCTATCTCACCAGCGCACAGATGACAGAGCAGACGGGGCATAGCAACGTGCAGTATGAGTACGACGACCATTACCGGCTGAAACGTCGCATCTTAGCTAACCATGAAGCTGGTATCACTTATATCAACGATTATAATTACAACGAGTGTGGCGAGTTAGCCACCCAGTACCAGAATGTGTATGACAAAAACAAGGAGTGCATCCTCACCATCACCATACGCAACAACTACCTGACGCGCGATGATGAAGGCAACTGGACCAGTAACTCGCTCAGCCTGTCGTATTGGGAAAAAGGCCAGCAGAGCCAACAGACCACCGTACTACAGAAGCGCACGCTCACCTATTGGGACTAAATATACTATGGAACAAGGAACTTTTTACGAGATTTGTGGCATCGTGGCTAGCATAGCCATGATTCTGGGCTATCTGCCTCAAGCCATCAAGACCATCCGTACACGCGAAACTGACAGCATCGCTATGCCTACCTTCCTGATGATGGGCATTGGAGCCATCTGCTTCATGCTGCAAGGACTGTTGCACCAGCCTGAAATCATCTGGTCGCTTTTCCTGACCAATCTGGTCACTGGCGTTTGTAGCGCCATCGTCTTCACCATCAAGATATACAACGATTATTTCAAGAAGAATTAAAACGTCCTATATTCCAAACGTCTTGCTCAGCACCTCTTCCACCACCTTGGGGTAGTAAGCCATCTCCAGCTGGTGCTCTTTTTCGGCTATATCGTCTGCCGTATCGGTGGGCGACAACACTGTCTTATACTGGGCTATAATTTCACCACTGTCGCAAACTGGCGTCACATAGTGCACTGTCATGCCCGTCTCCGTCTCGCCAGCTGCCTTCACAGCCTCGTGTACGTGGTGTCCCCACATGCCCTTACCTCCATATTTCGGAAGCAGCGCGGGGTGGATGTTGATGATACGACGTGGGAAGGCTTCAATCAGGAAATTAGGTACCAGTGGCAGGAAACCCGCCAGCACCACGAAATCGATGCCGTAACGCTCCATCAGCGGCATCATCACTGCTTCATCATTCAGTTCAGGCTTCGTGGCCACTGCCGTTGGGACACCCACCCGCTCAGCCCTCACCAACGCATAGGCATCGGCCTTGTTGCTGACCACCAGCGCACAATTCACACTTTCCGAACCGCTGAAATACTTAATCAGGTTCTCACAGTTCGTTCCTCCTCCTGACACAAAGATGGCAATATTAATCTTCTTCATATGGTTGATTGCATTGATTCCAATAATAACTCTATGAGACGAGGCACACCGTAGTTGCCTACCTCCGTCTCCTTCAGCCAGATATAATCTTCAGGCAACAGGGGGCGCACAGCCGTCTCCCACAGCCAGAAGTCGGCGTATATCACACGATGCGTCAGCACATGCTTTACGTCTTTTCTCAACAGACGGGCTCCTACAGGCACCTCGTCAGTCAACCAGGGTTCATACAGTCCCTGCCAGATGTCTCCCTCACCACGTCGGTGAAAAGCCGTTTCGCCCTGACATCTGATGTAGACATACGTCAGCCTACGCTCTTTCACCTTCAGCGTGCGGAGCTTCACAGGTAGATTGCCTACCCAACCCTCGCGGAGTGCCACACACGATTCCATCAACGGACACTCACCACAGCGAGGCGACTTGGGTATACACTGTATCGCCCCGAAGTCCATCATCGCCTGGTTGTAGGCCGATGCCTCGTCCCTGGGCAACAGCTCCTGAGCCAACTGTGCAAACTCCTTCTTACCCTCCGTCGTGTTGATGGGGGTGCTGATGCCGTAGTGTCGCGCCAGCACCCGATACACATTACCATCCACCACCGCTGCTGGTAATCCGAAAGCTATCGACCCGATGGCTGCCGCCGTATAGTCACCTACACCCTTAAGCGCCTTGATACCCTCCAGTGTCTGTGGGAAGCCACCTTGCTCTACAATTTGACGTGCTGCCGTATGCAGGTTTCTCGCACGGCTGTAGTAGCCTAGCCCCTGCCATTCGCGCAGCACCTCGTCCTCAGAAGCCTCAGCCAGATTCTCCACCTTGGGCCATCGCGCCATAAATCGCTCCCAATAAGGAAGTCCCTGCTCTATGCGTGTCTGCTGCAATATGATTTCCGACAGCCAGATGGCATAAGCGTCATGCGTCTCACGCCAAGGCAACGCTCTTCCGTTCTCTTGGAACCAGTGCAGTATGGTGGTGGTGAAACTCATGAGGTCAGAAGTTCCACTTCACGGCCAGCGTAGGGTTAATAAAGAACGACTTGTCGTTGTAGGTATTGTAAATGAAGTTGTTGCTGATTTCAACCTCAGTACCAATGCTCAGATGCTCAGTAGCATTATACCAGAACTGGGGCTCTGTAAGGATAACGAGCATACCATGACGCTCATGACCTTCACGCCAATTCTCACCACGCCAGAAGTCGATGAATCCGGAGAAAGTGCACTTCTTATTGGCAAAGGTAAGTCCCCAAACCCCTGTCAGCTGGAAGCTGGCATAGGCGCGCGTCCAATCATAGCTCTTAAAGAACTGCTTGTACATGAGCTGCACCGACCATGTCTTCGAGAAGTCTGCCGAATGACCGTTATAGGCAGGACCGAGAAGTGCTGCGTGCTGGAAACTATGAATGTCATCGCGCCCCAAACCGCCGTTGTACTCAACATGAGCAGCAAAGGGTGTCTCTTTGCCCAGTTTGAACTCCCGTGAAATCTCAGTATAGGCACTGCGGAAATGTTTGCTGGTGAGGTCGATATCTACAAAATAGTACCATGAGCCCCAATTGTCGGCCTTAAACTGTTCGAGGGTGACGGTCACCTTCTGACGGTCAGACTCCTCATTAGAATAGAGATTACGACCGAAGTCGTAGTGCAACTGGATGTTCTGTGCTTGTGCGCCTAAGGCTGCTATAGTCATCAGCGCTAAAGAAAATAGTTTTTTCATATCTTTTAATTTTTAACTTTTAATTTTACAACAATGGAGCGACATATTTCAGGATAAAGAGTGCGCCAAGGAGGTACATAAACCAGGAGAGGTGTTTGCCCTCGCCGATGCAGACCTTGACGATGATGTAAGACAACATTCCAAGCACAATGCCCTCAGAGATGCTGGCCGTGAAGGGCATCATCATCATTGTGATGAAACAGGGCATACCCGTGCGGAAATGTACGAAATCGATGTTCAGCACAGGACGCATCATCATGACACCCACCAGGAACAGGGCACTGGTGGTGGCTGCCGATGGGATCATAAGGAATATCGGCGAGAAGAACAGCGCCACAAAGAACAGCAGGGCTACCGTTATTGAGGTAAGACCTGTACGGCCTCCTTCGGCAATACCCGTCGTACTCTCAACATAAGTGGTGACGGTAGAAGTACCGCAAATAGCACCCATAGTAGTGCCTATAGCATCGGCCATGAGTGCCTTGTTCAGATTGGGCACGTTACCCTTCTCATCGACCATCCCAGCACCTATCGATGCACCCATCAGTGTTCCGATGGTGTCGAAGAGGTCCATGAAGAGCAATGTCAGCACGACGATGATATAGTCGATATCGACAGCGAAGAAGCGCGAGAAGTCGAACTTCAGCGCAATGGGTTCGAGAGATGACGGCAGGCTAAGCAGCGTAAAGCCCTCAGGCACGTTGGTCACCCCAAAGGGAATGCCGATAATGGTCATCAGCAGGATGGTGTAGAACAGAGCACCACGAACCTTCATAGCCAGCAGTACAGCTCCCAGCAGGATGCCTCCTACGGCAATGAGCGACGTGGCATTCCAAGGTCCCAGAGCCGTCATGGTAGAGGGACTTGCCACGATAATACCACCATTCTTCAGTCCGATGAAGGCGATGAAGAGTCCGATACCCACCGAGATGGAGTAGCGCAGGTCGAGCGGTATGCAGTCGACTATCGCCTGACGTACCTTGAAGATGGTGAGGATGATGAACACAACACCCTCTAAAAGAACGGCAGCCAGTGCTTCTTGCCACGTGTAGCCCATCGAGATGACCAGCGTGTAGGCGAAGAAGGCATTGAGACCCATGCCTGAGGCCAGCGCGAACGGCATCTTGGCGTAGACAGCCATCGTCACCGTAGCAATGAAGGCAGCAAGTATGGTAGCCGAGAAGACGGCTCCCTTGTCCATTCCTGCAGCGCTGAGGATGATGGGATTCACCGCCAGGATGTACGACATGGTCAGGAAGGTCGTCAGACCAGCCAACATCTCCGTCTTCACGCTATGCTTGGCTGGGTCGAAACCGAAAATAGTAAGAATTTTTTGCATTATTCGTTTATTGATTTAATAGTTCTATCATCTGTTTTGCAGCACAGTCGGCAGCTTGGCTGTCACCGAGCCGCTGGTGCACCTCGTCGTAGTCGCGGAGCATCTGTTCGCGCTGGGCACCGCCAGGCAGGATAGCCTCCAGTTCCTTGCGGATATTATCGACGCTGAAGGTCTCGGCCACCAGTTCGCGTACCACCTCGCGGTCGGCAATGAGATTGACCAGCGAGACATATCTGACACTCAGGACATAGCGCTTTAGGAATCCGATAAGGCGGGGCAGCGGAGTTTCGTAGCAAACCACCTGAGGCACGCGGAACATGCAGGTCTCGAGGGTCGCAGTACCACTGGTTACCAGAGCAGCTGTTGCCTGAGCCAGCAGAGCATACGTCTCGTTCATGACCAGACGGGCTGTGCTGTCTTTCAAGAATTGCGAATAATAGTCGGTATCTATCGAGGGGGCTCCTGCCACAACTACTTCGTAGCGGTCGGTCAGGTGAGCCGTAGCAGCTATCATAGCGGGCAGGTTGTCCTTAATCTCCTGGCGACGGCTACCAGCGAGCAGAGCTATCACAGGCTTTTTGCTTATACTCTCGGAACTCATGGAAGCCAAGAACTCGCGTACCTCCTGTGCTGTTGGATTGCCTACGTAGTGGATGGGATAATGGTGTTTCTTCTCGAAGAAATCGACCTCGAAGGGTAAGATGGAGAACAGTTCGTCAACATCGCGCTTGATACGCTTGATGCGATACTCCTTCCAAGCCCATATCTTGGGCGAGATATAATAGTAGACGGGACAGATACGCTGCGCCTTGACATATTTGGCGATGTCGAGATTGAAGCCGGGATAGTCGACCAGGATGACCACATCGGGGCGCCACTGGCTGATGTCCTGCTTACACATCTTCATATTACGCAGAATGGTGGGCAGATGGAGCAATACGGGGACGAAGCCCATATAGGCCAGCTCGCGGTAATGCTTCACACGATGACCTCCGACAGCCGACATCAGGTCGCCTCCAAAGAAGCGGAACTCCGCCTTCTCGTCGCGTCGTTTCAACGCTTGCATCAGGTGGGAGGCATGCAGATCGCCACTGGCCTCACCGGCTATCAGGTAATACTTCATCGCTCCCAGTCTTTCATTTGATCGATCATCTGATAGGCCGTCACATCCATCTGAGTGGGCGTGATGGCAATATAACCGTGACGCAGGGCCCAGTTGTCAGTATCTTCAGCCTCGGGCTCATCATTGTAATAGGTGCCTACCATCCACCAATAGTCGAAGCCGCGGGGATGATGACAGCGGGTCACCTCATTGCCCCAGGTACCCATAGCCATGCGGCATACCTTCACACCCTGGAAGGTCTCTACCAACGGGAAGTTGATGTTCAGACAGACGCCCTTGGGCAGTCCGTCATGCAGTACGCGCTGCACCATCTCACGGATATAAGGGCGCAGGGGTTCGAAGTCGGCATCGTCACGATGGTCGCACAGCGAGAAAGCCACCGAGGGGATATACTTCATACAACCTTCCATCGTGACGCCCATCGTACCGCTATAGTGTGTATTCACTGAGGCATTATCGCCGTGATTGATGCCACCGATGACCAAGTCGGGCTTGCGGGGACAGAGCTCGGCCAGCGCCATCTTCACGCTATCGACGGGAGTACCATTGCACGACCACACCTCCACCCCATCCTCCTTGTGGCGAAGGGTTAGCGTCAAGGGTATGGTGGCTGAGAAGGCACAGGCGTAACCGCTGCGCCCGCCATCAGGAGCACACACCAGCACATCGCCCAGGTCGCGCACCATGTCGATGAGACATCGGATGCCCTTGGCCTGGTAGCCGTCATCGTTGGAAATCAGAATCAGAGGTCTCTTTTCCTTCATGTCAGTTTACAGTTCTGCGTCAGAGCACTCGAAGGTGTTACCCTGCGAAACATCGCCAGTCTCCAGTCCGCGCTTGAACCACTTCATGCGCTGCTTCGAGGTGCCGTGATTGAACGATTCAGGAACAGCATAGCCGCGCGACTTCTTCTGCAGATAGTCGTCGCCAATAACCTGTGCACACTGGATAGCTTCCTCGATATCACCATCCTCCAGCGATCCGAAGCGCTCGTTGTCATGGTGAGCCCAGACACCCGCGTAGAAGTCGGCCAACAGTTCCAGGCGTACCGACATCTTATTGGCATCGGCCTGACTCATCTTTGCCATCTTGGCGTGAGCATCCTGCAGGATACCTGTCAGGTATTCCACATGGTGACCCACCTCGTGGGCAATGACGTAAGCATAGGCAAAGTCGCCCTCAGCACCCAGCTGTTGCTTCATCGTGGTGAAGAACGACAGGTCGATATACAGCTTCTGGTCGCCAGAACAATAGAACGGTCCCATGGCGGCAGAGCCCTGTCCGCAGGCTGTCTGTGTACCGTCAGTATAGAGCACCATCGTTGGTACTTGGTATTTCATGTCATTCTCTTCGAAGATGTCCTCCCAGACATCCTCGGTACCTGCCAGGATTTGGGTGGCAAAGGTGGCCAGTTCCTGTTCTTCCTCTGTAAACTCTCGTTGGTCGGCACTGACCTCCGTATTCTCACCGAACGACTGCTGTGCGGCCTGTATGCCAGCCTCCAGCGGATTGCCACCTGTAAAGTAGGCAATAGCCATTGCAATGATTACACCACCGATACCTGCCATTCCGGCCTTCTTACCACCGCTCATTCCACGACGGTCTTCCACATTCGAGCTTTCGCGTCTTCCATCTAAATTCATAGTTTCTTTGTTTTATTTTGGTTATCATTTTGTCTGCGAAGGTACTACTTTTTTCCCAAATATGATAGAATAGACGTAGTTTTTCTCCAAATTCACCATCGTTTCTATCTGTTGTCGTCCTGACAGCACCGTTTTCAGGTCGTTGGTGATTCCCGTCCCTGCAAGTTTCAGTACGGCTTCCTTCATGGTCCACAGTCGGATAAATTCCACCTCAGGGCGCTCAGCCGCATGGATACGGGTTATCTCTGCATCGCTCATGGTGTAGTTGACCAGCGACTCCTTGAACGGACGGATGCTTTCCACATCGACACCCACGGGACGATCGCTAACCACACAGAGAGCCGCCTCGCGACAGTGGCTCAGGTTGAAGTGGATGTCGGCATGGCCCACGATGCTGGGCTTGCCGTGCTCGCCATACTCGAAGACAGGAGGCTCTTCTATGCCATATTCCTTGCGCAGGCCTTCACAGAGCAGCAGATAGGCGGCAGCACATGTTCTTCGTCCTTGCTCGTGCTTGAACTTAAGCACCTGTTTGCGGCGCTGGGCGGAGAGCAGCGGCAATGCCGACTCCCAGTCGTAGTGAGCTATATCATCATTCAAGTAAACCATTTTCTGCCTTTGGTATACGACGGTTAGGATTCTCCTTGGCGCCCAGATCTACCAGTTCGCGTCCCTTCTGCACCACACTCTGTCTTCCCTCCACCAGTTTGTTGGTCGAGTAGTCAAAGGCCTTTCGGACTTGGTCTATCTGCTCGCCTACCTTATTATAACGTTGTATGAAATCGCCCAGACGGTCCAGCAGCTGTTCGGCAATGCCAAACACCTTCTCCTGATTCTCTGCCTGCTGGTTCTGTACCCATGACAGATGTATCATGTGCAGAATACCCAGCAGGTTCTGCTCGCCCGTGATGAACACCTTACGCTCGAAGGCATCGCGCCACAGCGTGGGGTCGCTGACCAGCGCCAGCTGCAGTGATGATTCGAAGGGCACGAACATGATGACGAAGTCGACACTCTCGCGTGGTGGTTTGATATACTTCGAATAGTCCTTGCGCGACAGCTCCGTCACGTGCTGACGTACCGACTTGATATGCTCCTGCAAGGCACGTTCCTTTTCTTCTGGGGTCTCGGCATTAACGTAGCGCTGATAGGCTACAAGCGACACTTTCGAGTCAATCACCACATCCTGTCCCTGCGGATAATGCAGGATAACATCGGGCTGCATCTCACGGCCAGTATCGTCGTTCTTCAAAGGACGTCCCTGCTCGTCACGCAGACGGGCCTGCACTTCGTAGTGGATACCCTCAGTCAGACCCTGCGAAGCCAACAGGTCGCCCAGGATAATCTCACCCATATTGCCACTCACCTTGTTGTCGCGACGCAGCACGTTAGTCAGCGACTCGGCCTTCTCACCTATCTGGCGATTCGACTCCATCATCAGCCGCAGCTGTTCGCGCAGCGAAGCCGACTGCTCCGTATGGTCTTTAGTATTATCGCTGATAGCCTTACGCATCTCGCTAATAGCGTCTTTCAGCGGCTGGGTGATATGACCCATGCTCTCCGTGTTCTCCTCCTTTAGACGTTTGGCCTGGGCATCCATCAGCTGCTGAGCCATCACGTGCAACTGTTCCTTGGTAGTCTTCAGCTGTTCGTTGAACTGCTGTTCCCTCAGTTTCGCCTCCTCTGAGCGCTGCTGGGTCATCATGGTCATCTCCGTGTCCTTGCGGGCCAACTCTACACGCAGATTGCCCACCTTCGGATTCATCAGCAGATAGACCACCATAGCACCTATCACTACACCTATTATAATATATAATACTATCATCATGGCGACAAAGGTACAAAAAATATTGCCAAAACCTTTGTCAATTAGAAGAAATTTCTTAATTTTGCAGCCGAATAACCAAAATAGCAATAACAAAATGGACGACTACCCGGCGGATAATTACAATTCGTAAAGCAAGGGGAAAAGTGGCAAGGCTGCTAATCCCTTTGCCGCTAAGACCGTTTATTCTGAAAAAGGATTAGCACAATGAAGACATTCTGGAACACCCAAGGTGGGCTTAGCCAGCTCAACGAGTGGCAGCCTAATTGTTGGATACAAGTGACGTGTCCGACAGAAGAAGATCAGCAGCTGTTGGAAGAGCAGTACCATATTCCTGACTACTTCCTCTCCGATATTAGCGATACGGACGAGCGTGCCCGTTACGAGTACGATGATGGATGGATGCTCATCATTCTCCGCATTCCCTACGTCAAAGAGGTTCGTTCGCGTACCCCCTACACCACCGTACCCTTAGGTATCATTCATAAGCGCGACGTCACCATCACCGTTTGCTATTACGAGACCAACATGATGATTGATTTCGTCAGCTACCAGCAGAAGCGTGGTGAGGGCTTTACGGATTACGTCGACATGATTTTCCGTCTGTTCCTCTCCTCTGCCGTATGGTACCTGAAACGCTTGAAGCAGATTTCGATGCTTATCGACAAGGCCAAGCGCAACCTGGACCGCGAGGTGAACAATGAGAGTCTGATTGGGCTCTCGCGCCTGCAAGACTCGCTGACCTACTTCAACACCTCCATCCGAGGTAACGAGACACTGCTCTCAAAACTGAAGTTCAAACTGCAGATTGACGAGTTGGACGCTGACCTCATCGAAGACGTCAATATCGAGATGACACAGGCTCGCGAGACTACCAGCATCTACTCCAACATTCTGGAGTCGACAATGGACACCTACCAGTCGATTATCAACAACAACATGAATACCATCATGCGTACGTTGACCAGCGTCACCATCATCCTCATGTTGCCTACGCTGGTGGCCTCGTTCTTCGGCATGAACTTGGTCAACGGCATGGAGACCAGCCCCATGGGATTCATCACAGCCATCGTAATCTCTGTGGCTGTTTCGGCCATCTGTTTGTTGGTTTTTCGACATAAACGACTCATTTAAGGCAAATTTCTCAAAAAAAATTAGGCAGTTTCAGAATTATTTCTTAATTTTGAGGCCTAATTTGTGTATACTAACCATTTCATGAACTAAAATCTTTAGAAATGATGGACTCTCAAGAAAAGGCTCCCATCGAGGAGCAGAGCGTTGAACAGAGCGTTGAACAAAACGCAGTGGAAACCGAGCGTAAACAGTATCAAACCAAGAAAGAGGTGCTTGAGCGTGTGCAAGAAATTGCCCACAGCGACGAAGTGCCCCAGAAGGATGAGGTAGACTACCTGAAGACGGTATTCTACAAGATGCATCTGGCCGAACGCGAGGCCGAATTCAAGGAATACACTGATGGCGGTGGCGATCCTGAGCAGTATCAGCTCAAGCCCTCACCTGAGGAGGAAGCCTTCAAGGCCGAGATGGGCATCATCAAGGAGAAACGTCAGAAGCTGTTCAAGGAACAGGAGCGAGAGAAGCAAGAGAACCTGCAGAAGAAGCTCGACATCATTGAGAAGATTAAGGCTATGATCACCTCGCCCGAGGAGGCTAACAAGTCATATAAAGAGTTCAAGGCGCTACAGGACGAGTGGAAGGAAATCAAGAATGTGCCTGCTGAGCGTGCCAACGAGCTTTGGCGCAACTACCAACTCTATGTGGAGCAGTTCTACGACCTGTTGAAACTCAACAGCGAGGCCCGCGAGTACGACTTCAAGAAGAATCTCGAAATTAAGAAGAAACTCTGCGAGGCTGCCGAGAAGTTGGCTGATGAGCCTGATGTCATCAGTGCTTTCCACCAGTTACAGAAGCTACATCAGGAATATCGCGAGACAGGTCCCGTCAATAAGGAACAGCGTGAAGAGATATGGCAGCGCTTCAAAGCCGCCTCTACGGTCATCAACAAGCGTCACCAACAGCACTTTGAGACCCTGCGCGCCAAAGAGGAAGAGAACCTGGAGCGCAAGACCAAGCTATGTGAACAGGTCGAGGCCATTGCTGCAGAGGAGAACAAGGGCAGCGGTGACTGGGAGCGCCACACCAAGCAAATCATCGACATACAAACCGAGTGGAAGACCATCGGTTTCGCTCCGCAGAAGATGAATGTCAAGATATTCGAGCGTTTCCGTGCAGCGTGCGACGATTTCTTCTCACGCAAGGCTCAGTTCTTCCGTGGTCTGAAGGACACCTTCAAGGAAAATGCCGACAAGAAGCGCGCGCTCATCGAGAAAGCCAAGGCTCTACAGGATTCTACCGACTGGAAGTCTACAGGCGACAAGCTCATCAGTCTGCAGAAGGAGTGGAAGACCATCGGTACTGTTCCCAAGAAGCTGGGCGACCAGCTGTGGGAAGAGTTCCTCGGTGCATGTAATAAGTTTTTTGAGGCCCGCAACGCTGCTGGTGGCGACACACGCGGCGAGGAGTACAAGAATCTGGAGAAGAAACGCGACATCATCAGTCAGTTGAAGGCTGCTGCCGAAGAAGCTGGCGAGGGTTTGCAAGAGCGTGTACAGAAACTTGTAGAGGAATACCAGGCCGTAGGCCACGTACCATTCAAGGAGAAGGACAAGCTCTACGAAGAATATCATGCCGTTCTCGACAAGCTCTACAAAGACCTCAACATCAGCGTGGCCAAGCGTCGACTCTCAAAATTCAAGGACAACCTGCGTCAGGTAGCCGAACGTGGCGACAACGCACTCGACAACGAGCGCGCCCGATTGATGCGCCAATACGAGCAACTGAAGAGTGAAGTACAAACCTATGAGAACAATCTTGGCTTCCTCAACGCCGCCTCCAAGAAGGGTAATAATCTTATCGACGAAATGAACCGCAAAGTTCAGAAACTTAAAGACGAATTACAACTTGTTCGTGAGAAGATTAAAGCGATAGACGCAGAGAATCGCGACAACGTTCCATCAGCCACTTAGGAGTGGAAGTTGCTCCACAGATACCTACAGACTGGATGCCTGTGAGCCATGCTGGATCTATCTCTTCTGGACCCTCGATGAGATGAGTGTTAGGATTAACACGCAGACATTCGTTGAACAGCACTTTGCCATTGGAACTCTTACGCCCGCAGACGAAGAGAATGAGGTCGTGGCGAGTGGCGAACTGCGAGATATTAGGCATACGATTGGCAACAGAACGGCAAATAGTGTCGAACGACCGGAAAGAGGCTGTAGGTGCAATGTGTTGCTGGATATACTCAATAATTCGATGAAACTCGTCGAGTGACTTGGTAGTCTGCGAATAGAGGTAGATGTCGCGTGAGAAATCCAGCTGTTTAACATCATCGAAATGCTCAATGACGATGGCGTTGCCAGCCGTCTGGCCGACAAGTCCAAGAACCTCGGCATGTCCTTGCTTGCCAAAGATAACAATCTGGCCTGGACCAGCCTCATATTGTTTCTTGATGCGCTTCTGCAACTGGAGCACTACAGGACACGTGGCATCAATGATTTCAATATTATTCTGACGAGCCAACTCATAGGTTTCAGGGGGCTCACCATGCGCACGCAACAACACCTTCACGTCGTGCAGCTCGCGCAGCTCGTCATGATTGATGGTGATGAGCCCCATCTTGCGCAGGCGCTCACACTCCATACCATTGTGTACTATATCACCCAGACAATACAGTTTATTGCCTTTGGCCAGTTCTTCCTCAGCCTTCTGTATAGCAGTGGTTACTCCGAAGCAGAAGCCACTGCCGTTATCAATCTCAATCTGTAGCATTTTTAGGGGTTAGAGGTTAGGGGGTAGAGATTTGTCTGAAGTATTCATCGAGCAGGCTCTGGGCTGCCATGAAGGAGGTCTCACGACCTTCCAACACACTACGCTCAGCCTGCTTGAGCTTTTCGTGAATCAGCGCGTTGTTATAGAAATTGAGGCGCAGGTGTTCGTTAATACTTTCGTACATCCAATACTTTGACTGCTCATTACGGCGGTAGTCGAAATAGCCGTTCGCCTTGACGAAGTCGATATATTCATAAATCATGTCCCACACCTCCTTGACACCATAGCCATAGAAACCGCTGTAGCACAACACCTTAGGCAACCAGCCGCTCTCAGGCTTGGGGAAGAAGTGGAGTGCGTTGCGAAAGTTAGTGGCTGCCATGTGGCACTTGTCGACATTCCCGCCATCGCACTTGTTGATGACGATACCATCGCTGATTTCCATGATGCCTCGCTTGATGCCCTGTAGTTCGTCGCCTGTGCCTGCCAACTGGATGAGCAGGAAGAAGTCGACCATTGAATGACAGGCCGTCTCGCTCTGTCCTACACCGACGGTCTCGACGAAAATCTTGTCAAAGCCCGCTGCCTCGCAGAGGATAATGGTCTCACGTGTCTTACGCGCCACACCTCCAAGCGAACCAGCCGTCGGACTGGGACGGATGAACGAATCAGGATGAATGGAAAGCTTCTCCATGCGCGTCTTATCGCCGAGGATAGAACCCTTCGAACGTTCAGACGACGGGTCGATGGCCAGTACGGCAAGCCGTCCTCCCTTCTCCTTCAACACATAAACACCAAATTCGTCGATACTGGTCGACTTGCCCGCACCAGGCACACCACTGATACCTACTCGGATAGAGTTGCCACTATAGGGCAAGCACTTGTTAATAACTTCCTGAGCCTTCTGCTGGTGTTCAGGGTTGACACTCTCGACCAACGTGACAGCCTGCGAGAGGATGGTGACATCGCCCTTGACGATACCCTCAACCAGCTCAGCTGCAGAGAGTTCACGACGACGGAAGCGGTTGCGCTTTAAGTAGGGATTAATGATAGCAGGCTGTTCTACTCCGCTGTTCACTTGCAGACCTGCATATTCAGAACTGTTCTCTGGATGTTCCATAGGGGTTAGAGGTTAGAGATTAGTGTTAATGGTGATGGTCACCTTGGGTTTCTGGGAATCATTGACAATCATGAGGATACGCGGACGAGTGCGCACTTTTTGCAATTCGTCGCGATAGGCGGTAATCTTCAACTTGGTCGACTCACCAGGCTGCAGTTTACGTTTACCTAAAGAAATCTTCAGACCACTTGTAAATAGTTGTAGCGAAGTGATGTTCAACTCCGACTGGCCGACATTAGCCACATCTATAACCTCTGTCTTCTTCGATTTGCCTTCAAAGAGAATGTCAAGGCTCTCCTTGGAGAGCTGCAAGCGCGGAGACTTGTAAAGCGATTGCTTCGACAAATCGCCAAACGAAGGCAGCAAAATGGCAGAGACGGGTATTTCCTTGTCGCGGCTCACCTTCTCGCCTGGCATAGCAGCCAGATAAATGGAAGTCTGCGTCAGTCCATAGTCGCGTAGCTTGTCAGAATTGAGCGTCACCGTAATCTTGCCCGCACGACCAGGATTCAGGTTCTCAGGCGAGGCTACTGCCGTCAGGTAAGAAGGCATATGCATCAAGTTGGGCTGGAGTACGCGCGAACCGCTGTTGTAGAGGTGAATGACCTGCTCCTGTACATCGCCACGATTGATGTCGTCGAACTCCAGTTCCGACTTGTCGAGACGCAGCTCGCCCATCTCGACCTCATAGGAACCCGTAAACTCCTGCACTTCGGCTAATACGACACCTTTCATCCGTATATAGACCGGCTGCTCAGTGCCATTGCTGATGATGGCAGCCTGCTTGTCGAAATGACCCAGCTGGCGGGCATTATACGTCATGCGAATCTGAAACTTCTCATTGCCGCCAATAGGGTTTGTAGGATAGTCGACGACGGTACAATTGCAGTCTGGCACCACTTTCGAGATATGCAGCTTACGAGAGCTCTTATTACGAAACTCGAAGACAGCAGTAATGGGTTGCTGATAGCCCGTAATGCCCGCATCAACGGCGGTACGGATGGACTCTAACTTCTGGGCTACAGCGGGTGAAGGTAAAAAGGTAAAAAGGTAAAAAGGTAAAATACCTTTTACCATTCCCTTTACCATATACTTCATGACAAACATCATACTCCTTTGTTTATATTCGTTTTACTCTCTTACTTTTTTACCTTTTTTACTCTTTTACCTTTATCTCCAACGACGGAGCGGTGGCTCGGAACTCAGGGGCATAGGCACACTGGATAGTGCAAGTGCCCGTCTCATAACGGCCAGCGCGGTCGATGTAGTATTCAGTCTCTATAACATGCTTGCCTTTAGACAGCTGACCGTAGAAATAGTGGGTGGCTGCATCTTTAGGCGACACATAGGCGCCACGCTGGTAGCCAGACAACTGATGGACGGGTTCCATGCAGGCAGCACGGCGGTCGGCCACTTGCACGAAGTCGAGGTCGCGCGTGGTCTCGATGGTGATACGCACTTTTACTCGCGAACCCACCTCACACTTCCCAATCAGCTCGCGCTTGATGCTGATACCACTTTGCGAGGCTGACACCTCAGAAGTCTTCTGCAAGAACTGAGCATAGACAGCACCCCATGAAGTACCTTCGCTGGTCTTAGTTGCCGTGAAGGTCTTACCCTGAGGTTCGCTAATGGCAGTCTTCACATAACCGATACCAGCCGTTGCCTGAGGAAGAGGCAGGGTCTCGCCGTCAATAGCGAAGGTGGTTTGCTGACTATTAGTGGTTAGCTGCTGGCTGTTTCCATTCAGGAATGCCCAGATGGCATTGACGCTATTGATTGGCGTATCCCACGCCTGAGTGCGTTTTTCCTGCAAGAGCCAGCGACGCATCTCATCAACAGTCTGCCGGTCGGTGGGATTCACCAACTGAATAGCCTCGATGGCAGCCACCTCAGTAGGTATTTTGTAGTCATACCACGAATACGAGGCACGAGGGGTGTCGTAGTAGCGTCCCATCTCGTCAGTAAAGACGGTATATTCCTTCAGACTCTTCACATACTGCTGAGCTAACTTAGTCTCCCCATGTTTGGCCAGTACAACAGCGGTCATAGCCTTGGCATAGATGGTCTGACGCTTGATATCCTTCTTCAGTAGGACATAGAGATAGTCGTTGGCCGACTTCACGTTGGCTGACAACTGACGGCCATCCAAAGCGCAGACGTAGAGCCAGCGCAGGGCAGTCATCGAGGGGAAGAGGGGCTTGACGCCCTTTTTCTCCTGTTTCCTCATCTCAGCAACCAACTGAATCATTTCCCGACCGAGATAGTCAAAGGCCTTCTGTTGCATCTGGCGCGTATCCTCCTGCCGGCCTGCCATCTGGTTCAAGCGTACTAACATCTCCATCACAGCCATCGTGATATAAGGACTGCCTTTCATGCCTGGATACCAAGAGAAAGAGCCATCGCCGCCCTGCAACTTCTGCAACCTCTCGACGGCGGAATTCAGCCGTTGAGCGATGGTATTGGTATCGAAGAAATCGGCCAGACGCTGTTTCTGTTCGGTATCACGATCAGCAGCTACGACCCAAGGCGTTTCCTCCAGAAGGAGTTCCTTCAGCTCTTCGTTTTGCAAGAGTTGTGAAGTGAGTCCCTCACGCTTCCATTGCTCGAAGACGGTCTTCACCTGTGGACTCTGAGCCAACAAGGTTTTGGCCAGCAGGTTGCTATAGTAAGAAGCAGCTTGGTCGATAGCGCTATACTCACAGGGTTGTCCGAGTGTGGGCAGCGACTGCACCATGAGCCAAGCCGGATTATTGGTATATTCTACAGTCAGCTTCTGCTGTGTGGTACCTTGCGGGAAGAGTGCCGTCAGGTTAACCGTTTTCACACCAGCTTCGTGCTGCGTGTAGGGAACGGTCTTGGTGACATACTCCCGGTCAGGCAGAACGGGCAGGTAGTGCTGCTCGCCATCAGAGAAGCCATCGCCCGTAGCCATTATCTTACATATGAACAGGGAGAATTGACAATTGACAATTGATAATTGATAATTGACGGTAGCCGTCTTGTCAGCCTCAACGCTGAAGGGCTGAGCCTTCTCGTAAACCACCTGATTGGTCTCTGGGTCGATGAGTTGCAGAGTTGCCTGTCCACTGACAGCATGCTTACTGGTATTGATGATACGCGAGGAAATCTGTGCTTCGTCACCCATACGGACAAAGCGCGGCATGTTAGGCTGCACCATCACGTCTTTCTTGGCTACGCTCTCACCCTCAATATAACCATAGTTCATATCAGTAGTATGGGCAATTCCCATAAAGCGCCAAGTTGTCAAGCTCTCTGGCAGCGTGAATTTCAACGAGACACGTCCTTCGCTATCGGTCGTCAGCATGGGATAGCAGAAGGCTGTTTCCTGCAGGTTCTCACGGAGTTGTTCCGACGAGCCCTGCGCTTCCTCCTTTAATACCGCTCCTGTTAACGTCGCCTTTTGCTCCACCATGGCATCTGCCGTTTCTTCCATAGCATTAGCCGCCATAGGTGCTGCATTCTTGCTCATCATTAACATGCCACTACGACGCGTCATATTCATACGCACTTGGCGATAAGAATAAGTAGGATATACACTCTCGTCGAAGCGACTATAACTGAAAGGACGAATCTCCAGCGGTTTGTATTGCTGTTCACCACCGCCGAAGAACGAATACCACGATTGCGAACGCCATGAGGCAGAGGGTTGCGGCAGGTAGCTGCGCGGAGCAAACGACCATTGGTGCTGGCTGATGGCGTCAAGGCTCTTGTCGTACAGCACGGCCATCAAACTGGCGTCAGCAGGCTTACCGTCAGGACGCTGGATGGTCAGTTGCCACTCCTCCTGTTGACCTGGTGTCAGGCGGTCGCGGAAAGTCGTCCACGTCATCTTTAACTCCTTCTCGGGCATAGGACGAACGATGGTGGTCTGATGCTTGTGGCAGACACCATTCTTCATCCAGGCGAAGGTCAGCAACAGTCCGTTACCATATTCTTCCTTGTAAGTAAACTGACGATTGATGAGGGCTGCATTCTTATTGACTTCCCCACTCTCTATCAGCTTATTGCCAGCAAAGAAGGCATAGACGATATGGAGATTCGGGTCGGACGAGCCCACCTGAACAGTAACCGGTGAGCCATCGCCGGGGAACTGTTCGTGCGAGACGTAGAACCAGTCGTCGGTCTTGCAGGCTGGCACCTTGTCGTCCAAACTGAAGACAACGAATGGCATCTGCAGGGTATCCTGCTGGCAGATGGCTTCCAACTGATGCGAACCACTTTTAAGCGATGAACTCAGAATGGGGAGTGAGACATTGGCTGACGCCTGTTGCCACTTTCCCTTATCGATGCGATATCTGAGAGAGCCCTCAATCTCCTGTCCCGCAGCATTCACACGCGTAAAGGTAACCTGAGGCAACTGGTCGCGGCGCACCTTTTCAGGCAGATTACACGACAACACAGAAGGACGAGTGGCCAAAGGCAGACGCAGCATTCCGCTATGCGTCTCACCAGCCGTATCCGTCACATCGGCATTAACCTCGAAATAATAGAACATGGGGCGACGAACATCATCAGGAACGACAAGAGGCATGTCAACAGTAAAAGTGCCGTCGTCGGCAGTCTGCGTCTCTCCCTCGCTCAGCTGCTCGTCATGCTGGTTGTAATACCAGCAGAAAGCCATCTTGCGACGAACGGTATAGCTGACCTTAGCGCCTTGAACGGGAACACCGGAATAGGTCATCGCCTTAGCCTTGACACGAACAGTATCGTCCCGTTGGTACGACTGTTTGTATTCCTCAAACTCAACCTGGAACGTAGGGCGCTTGTACTCCTCAACACGAATGCCTGTACTAGCGTTCTGCGTACGAATGGTAAAGCGACCGTTCAGCTGTCCTGTAGGCAGGCTGAAGTCTGCGGCACACTTGCCAAAGCGGTCAGTAACAACCGTCTTCTCAGCAACCACTTTATAGTTGGCATCGCGCAGTTCCAGCTTCACCTCCTTATGGTCAACAGCCTCATGTTTCAAAGGCGAAAACTCCTTCCACACGATAACTGACACATGGACTGTCTGTCCTGGACGGTAGATGTTACGGTCGGTAAACAGACTAGTATGCTCCGCATTATATTTTTGGTCGTAGTAACTGTAGCGTCCATAGTTGTCGACAGGAGGACAGAAAGCATCATCAGGTGTAAAGGCATAGATGCGCGACTGACGAGGCATTTTCTTCAGCGTGGCATTTCGTAGCGGCTGACCCGTAGTAGCATCCACCACGACATAGCGCATGGTGTCCTTAGGCATGGGCTGCATCATGACACGCACGGCAGACACGAAGTAGAGCATCCTCGTCGTCTCTGTCTGGGGAGTTGTGGTAAACTCAAGCATATAGACGCCCGCAGACAAGCCTGCCAACTGCAGCGAATCCTCAAAGTACTCGTCTTCACGGTGACCGCTAAAGCTTCGCGTCTGGGCTAATTCCTTCAGCTCCGTCAGTCCCTTCTTGATTTTCTTAAAATCTTGAGCATCATTAGGATTCAGCTCCGTATCGCCCCTCAATGCAGTACGATAGACGCGCATGGTCAGACTCTGCAGGTTGCACAGACGCTCTAACTGAATGGTCTGCGGTCTATTCAACTCAACCACCTGACTTGACAACTGTACACTATAAGTGGGATTGGTGAGCGAGCGCCATAGGTTCTGACGTTTTTTGGCAATGACGCCAGCCTCCGTCAAATCGCCATAGAGCGTTGCCAACGAGTCAAACTCTGCTATCGTATTGGCGGTCAGCAATGCCAGATGACACAAAGCGCGTCGGTTGCCCTTCTTCGTATAGTAATCCTTCATCCATTGCCATGCCTCCAGTTCCCAACCGATGACGCTCAGCAGGTCGTGGCTGAAAGCCTCGCTGTCGCTGCCTTTGATGACGAAGGGCTCATAGGCTGTCGTCTTGACAGCGGCCAACGCCTCAGGATGAGCTAACGCCTGGTCAGCATAAGCCTGACTCTTTACCGCCCTGTCTTCACCCAACTGATAGTTCTGCTTGTAGACGATGGAGAGCACAGCATCGTAGACCGCTTTCAGCGCCACGTCGGTGACCTGCTGTTCTTGCTGCTCCAGTCGACGGACAGCAGGAGCCAGTGAGTCGGGTGCCACCTCTGCCTGCAGACGGGCATGGAGCAATGTAGACTTCAACAGCTGACCGTAGGCATGTTCCTTCGCTGCCTTGTCCTCTATCTTTTTCAGATGAGCTATCGCCGTCTTCGGAAGGTCTTTTTCCTGAGCGTCCGAAACCTGCTTCCATAGTGCGTTATATGTCTGTCCTGCGATTCCCATTGGAACGATGAGCATTACTGCCGCTATAATGAGTAATTTGTATTTCATTCGCTAAAAAAAATTTTCATTCGCTAAAAAAATAATTTCGTTCGCTAAAAAAATAATTTCGTTCGGACAAAGGTACGAAAAACCCGTTAAACAGCCAAGCCATTTAACGAGTTTTACCAAGTTTTACAAAACGCTATCTTTTTTATGTCGTTGCCACGCGGAGGGCGCGCATAGCATTAAGCACAGCTAAAACCGTCACACCCACGTCGGCAAAGACCGCCATCCACAATGTGGCCAAACCTACGGATGCCAGCAGCAGGACGGCAATTTTCACGCCAATGGCAAACCACACGTTCTGTTTGGCAATAGTCAGCGTGCGACGGGCAATACGGATGCAAAGCGCTATCTTCGAGGGCTGGTCGTCCATCAGCACCACATCGGCAGCTTCAATAGCCGCATCGCTTCCCAAGCCGCCCATGGCTATTCCCACATCAGCTCGCGCCAGCACGGGAGCATCGTTGATGCCGTCGCCAACAAAGGCCAGCGTGCTGTCAGGAGTCATCAACTGCTCTACCTTGCCCACCTTGTCGCCAGGCAACAGTTCTGCATGATATTCCGTCAGCTCCAACTTGCCAGCCACATCAGCAGCTACCTCCTTGCGGTCACCCGTCAACATCACCGTTCGCGTGACGCCCAGCGTCTTCAGAAGGGCTATCGCCTCAGCGCTATCATCCTTGATGCGGTCGTTGATGACGATATGACCAGCATACTCGCCATCGACTGCTACGTGGATAATCGTCCCCACGTGAGTGCAATCATGCCAACGGGCTCCGATACTGTCCATCATCTTCGCATTTCCCACACAGACCACTCGGTCACCTACTTTAGCGCGAATGCCTTGACCTGCTATTTCCTCTACGTCGCTGACCTTACAGCCGTCCGATGCCTCATCAGGGAAGGCGTCGCGCAGCGCAGCTCCGATGGGATGGGTTGAAAAGTGCTCCACGTGGGCAGCCAGATGCAGCAACTGGTGTTCATCGAAATCCTCAGGATGAACGGCAGAAACGGCAAACTGTCCGTGTGTCAGCGTTCCCGTCTTGTCGAACACAACGGTATTTATCTTTGCCAGCACGTCCATAAAATTAGCGCCTTTGATGAGGATTCCTTTACGCGACGCGCCACCGATACCACCAAAGAACGTCAGCGGAACGCTCAGCACCAAGGCACAGGGACAGCTCACAACGAGGAACATCAGCGCACGATAAAGCCAAGTGGCAAAAGTGCCTCCCAGCAGCGTAGGAACGACCGCCAAGGCGATGGCCGCAATGACGACCACAGGAGTATAGATACGTGCAAACTTTGAAATAAACGTCTCGCTCTTCGACTTATGCTCCGTAGCATTCTCCACCAGATTGATGATTTTCGAAACAGTACTCTCGCCAAAGCTCTTGGTGGTGCGTACCTTGATAACGCCCGACAGGTTGACACATCCTGATATCACCTCGTCGCCAACAGCGATGTCGCGGGGTACACTCTCGCCCGTCAGCGCCAGCGTGTTCAGCGCCGATGTGCCTTCCAACACAAAACCATCCAAAGCTACCTTCTCACCGGGCTTGACGACAATCGTTTCGCCAACAGCCACCTGGTCTGGTGATACGACAGCCACCTGTCCTTGACGCTCTACATTGACCACATCAGGACGGATATCCATCAGATGGGCAATACTCTCGCGGCTCTTTCCCTCGGCATAGCCCTCAAACAGTTCGCCAACCTGGAAGAACAGCATGACGAAAACGGCCTCAGGAAACTCCGTCTCAGCACTGGGCAGAAAGCCGATGAGCAGGGCTCCGATGGTGGCAATCGCCATCAGGAAATGTTCGTTGAAAGCCTCGCCGTGAACGAGTCCCTCAGCCGCCTCCTTCAGCGTATCATGACCAATCAGCAGATAGGGTACCAGATAGACCAGCAGCAATTGCCAGGTAGAGAGGTTGAAGGTGTGTTCTACCCAAACGGCAACGCCTAATAAAACGACAGTAGCGATGATGAGCGGCAACTGGTGCTCATGCTCTTCGTGATGATGTTCGTGTGACATATATTCTTACCTTTTTTGATGTTTCTGGGTGCAAAGGTAAGCAAACTATTTCGCAACTTGGTTGCAAACATAAATCAGCGTCTGAACGATGCCTCTCATCGCGAGAAACAACAGCATCGACAGCCATAGCCCGTGATTGCCCATCGGTTCCATCAGGAAGATGACGCCCAAAAAGAAAGCCACAGCAGCAATGAACGATGACTGCGACATACCTCGCGTATGAGTAATACCGATGAAGATGCCATCCCAGATAAATGCCGCCATACCCGCCAACGGGATGAGATACGCCCACCACACGTAGTCGTGCGAGGCGTCGACCACAAGCGGTTCGTCTGTCAACAGGCGGAGGAAAGGCATACCTCCTGCCACATAGACCGTAGTGAACAGTATCGTCATGAAAGCGCCCCATCCGAACAGTCTGTTCACCGTCGTGCGGAATGCAGGCTTATTGCGTGCGCCCCAATACTTGCCACCCAGCGCTTCACCGGCATAGGCGAAGCCGTCTAACACATACGAGAAGAGCAGGTAGAGTTGCATCAACAGCGTGTTGACCGCTAAGATGACAGCACCCTGACGAGCTCCTGCGGAGGTGAAATACAAGTTGACAGCTACGAGAAAAATAGTGCGTAGGAAGATGTCGCGGTTGACACGGAAGAAACGCATCATCTCCGACCTGAGGAAGATGCCGTCGACGGCGCGTTCACGCCACAGTCTTCGATAGTAACGCCACAACAGGGCAATGCCCGTGAGCAATCCCGCATACTGGGCAATGACCGTACCTAAAGCCACACCCTCTATCTTCATGTCAAGCCCATAGACGAGCGTCAGCGAGATAAGGATGTTTACCACGTTCTGCAGGATGGAAATGAACATCGGCAGACGCGTGTTCTGCATACCGATAAGCCATCCCGTCAGCGCAAAAAGACCCAGCGAGGCAGGAGCGCCCCACACCACCATATAGAAATAGGTAGCAGCCAGCGGACGCACATCGGGCGTAGGACCTATCAGCTGCAACATCAGTTCGCACAGCGGCACTTGTAACACGATGAGTATCAGCGCAACAGCCAACGAGACGAAAGCCGAGCGCACCAGCAGACGAACGACATCGGTCAGGTCTCTGCGTCCACGCGCCTGTGCCGTCATGCCGCTGGTGCCCATCCTGAGGAATCCGAACACCCAATAAACCAGATTGAAAATCATGGAACCCACGGCCACAGCTCCGATATAGGCAGGTGCTCCCATGTGTCCTACGATAGCCGTATCAACCAATCCTAACAGCGGTACGGTGATGTTCGTAACGATTGCCGGGAGGGCTATCTTCAGTATTTGTTGGTCGGTTTTATTCATTTTGCTTGCAAAAATAATGGTTTTTCACCAAAAAAACACTATCTTTGCAAAAAACTTTGTAACTATATCACCAAACTATGGAACTGAAAGAGCACAAATCAGCACTTGCCGCCTTGGCGACATTAGGTGTTACAGCGGTTGCCGCCGGAGCGACAGCTATTGTGAAGATTCGCAAGAAGCGTAAGCAGCGCGAGCGCGAACAGCAGGCTGACGCCGAGGGGCGTCTGACTGCCGACCAGATGATGGTCTACAACGAGGCCGTGCGCGCCTTCATCACCCTGAACAACCGCATCTACGAGCTGCGCCAATATCGTGACGAGCTACAGCCGCTCATCAATTGGCTGGCCAACGACAGCGAACAGCCCGAGGTGAAAAGCGACCATGAAGAGCTGAAACAGCTGGCTGACGAGATAGACAAGTTCCTGACTACCCAGTTGCCGTTTATCAATGCCTGCATCAGCAATGTGACACACGAGGAGATGACTTATGTCGACTGTGTCCACGCTCCGGTCAAAGGTGCTTTCGACAACACTTTGGACGAAGAACCAACAGGCGACGTCGTCGAACCTGGCACTCCAATCAAATATGTGCTCAAACTGGGTTATTTCTTCCCCGAGTCAACTATTGCTATTCACCCCATTAAATCCATCGTTTTAGTATGATTAATCGCGAACTGCTGGCCCCTCAGTCCATCGCTATTATCGGTGGCTCAAACAATGTCCACAAACCCGGTGGAGCCATCGTTCGTAATCTCCTGCAGGGCGGCTATCAAGGCACGCTGCGCATCGTCAATCCCAAGGAAGACCAGGTGCAGGGCATCAAGGTGTTTCACGACATCAAGGAGCTGCCTCCTACCGAAATGGCCGTGCTGGTCATCCCCGCCAAGTTCTGCCCTGATACCGTCGAGCTGTTGGCCAAGGAGAAACAGACGCGTGCGTTTATCATCATCTCTGCCGGTTTTGGCGAAGAGACGAAGGAGGGCGGTGTGCTGGAACAGCGCATTCTGGACACGTGTGCAGAATATGGTTGTGCGCTGATTGGTCCTAACTGTATCGGACTATTGAATCGCAATCACCACAGCGTGTTCACCCAGCCCATTCCCAAGTTGAGCCCGAAGGGTGTTGACTTTGTCAGCGGCTCCGGAGCTACCGCCGTGTTCATTCTGGAGAGTGCTGTCATCAAGGGCTTGCAGTTCAATAGCGTATGGTCTATCGGCAACGGCAAACAGATTGGTATTGAGGACGTGCTACAATATATGGACGAGCAGTACAACCCAGAAACCGACTCGCCCGTCAAGTTACTCTATATCGAGAACATTTCCAATCCCGACAAGCTGCTGTTCCATGCCTCATCGCTCATCCGCAAGGGTTGCCGCATAGCAGCCATCAAGGCGGGTTCGAGCGAGAGCGGCAGTCGGGCTGCATCTTCACACACAGGCGCCATTGCCAGCAGCGACTCTGCCGTAGAGGCGCTGTTCCGCAAGGCAGGCATCGTGCGCTGTCATTCGCGTGAGGAGCTGACCACCGTTGGTTGCATCTTCACGCTCCCCCCGTTGACGGGCAAGCGTTTTGCCATCGTCACGCATGCGGGCGGTCCGGGCGTCATGCTGACAGACGCCCTGTCGAAGGGTGGTCTCGAAGTTCCTCATCTGGAAGGTTCCATTGCCGAGGAGATGAAGTCGAAGCTCTTCCCAGGTTCGAGCGTAGCCAATCCCATCGACATTCTGGCCACAGGAACAGCAGAGCAGCTGGGCATCGTCATCGACTACTGCGAACAGCAGATGGACGATATCGACGCTATTGCCGTCATTTACGGCACGCCCGGACTGACGACGCTCTATGAAGCCTACGAAGTACTGCACCAGAAGATACAAACGTGCAAGAAACCCATCTTCCCCATCCTGCCGAGTCTGCACACCGCAGGCCCTGAGGTCGCCGAGTTTCTGGCTAAGGGGCATGTCAACTTCAGCGATGAGGTGACGTTGGCCACAGCGCTCAGTCAGATTATGCGCACGCCGGCTCCTGCTCCGCCTGAGGTTCAGCTGTACGGCATCGACATCCCCCGCCTGCATAAAATTATCATGGACATCAGCGAGAGTGGCTACGTTCAGCCCTCCGTGGTGCGCGAGATTCTCTCCTGCGCAGGCATCCCGATGGTTCCCGAGATGGTCAGCGCCGACAAAGACGAGCTCATCAGCCATGCTAACCGCATGGGCTACCCCGTCGTTGCCAAGGTCGTAGGACCCGTGCATAAGAGCGATGTGGGAGGCGTGACACTGAACATCCGAACCCCCGAGCATCTGGCTCTGGAGTTCGACCGTATGATGCAGATTCAGGACGCTACCGCTGTCATGGTGCAGAAGATGCTCAAAGGCACGGAACTGTTTATCGGTGCCAAGTACGAGGAGCGCTTTGGTCATGTGGTACTCTGTGGCTTGGGCGGCATCTTCGTCGAGGTGCTGAAGGATGTGCAGTCGGGTCTTGCTCCGCTCTCCTATGGCGAGGCTTACTCGATGATTCACTCGCTCAGAGGCTATAAGATTATCAAAGGTACGCGAGGACAGAAAGGGCTCAACGAACAGAAATATGCTGAAATCATTGTGCGCCTCTCTACTTTGCTGCGCTTCGCTACGGAGATTAAGGAGATTGACATCAACCCATTGCTGGCCGACGAGCGTGATGTGGTAGCTGTCGATGCACGCATACTGATTGAAAAGTAAAAAGGTAAAAAATAAATAACACTAATTTATTATGGAACAACAGAAACGTTACGGTCATTTCGACGACCAACATCGCGAGTATGTCATCACAAACCCACAGACACCGTGGCCCTGGATTAACTATCTGGGCAACGAGGATTTCTTCTCACTCATCTCCAACACCGCTGGCGGATACAGCTTCTACAAGGATGCGAAGTTCCGCCGCATCACGCGCTATCGCTACAACAATGTTCCGATGGATAATGGAGGCCGCTACTTTTACATCAAAGATGGCGATACGGTATGGAATCCAGGATGGAAGCCCTGTAAGACACCGCTCGATTTCTACGAGTGCCGTCACGGCATGAGCTACACCCGCATCACGGGTCGCAAGAACGGCGTCGAGGCCTCTGTGCTCTTCTTCGTGCCGCTGAAGAAATGGTGTGAGGTGCAGAAGCTGACGCTGAAGAATGATTCTAACGAAGTGAAGAACCTCAAGCTCTTCTCTTTCGAGGAGTGGTGTCTGTGGAATGCCGCAACGGATATGGAGAATTTCCAACGTAACTTCTCGACGGGCGAGGTAGAGATTGAAGGCTCGACCATTTATCACAAGACCGAATATCGCGAGCGTCGCAACCACTACGCTTTCTATCATGTCAATACGGAGATTCAGGGCTTCGATACCGACCGCGAGACGTTCGTAGGTCTTTACAACGAGTTTGCCGACCCGCAGGCTGTCATGGAGGGTAAGCCCCGCAACTCGCATGCACACGGATGGAGTCCTATCGCCTCTCACTACATCGAAGTAACACTCAAACCTGGCCAGTCGAAAGACTTCGTATTCCTGCTGGGTTACATCGAAAATGAGCAGGACGACAAGTGGGAGTCGCTGCAGGTCATCAACAAGAAGAAGGCTCACGCCCTGATTGCCGAACTCGACACCACCGCGAAGGTAGATAAGGCTTTCGCTGAGCTCTGCGAGTACTGGGATGCGCTGCTTAATATATATAAGGTACGCACGGGTAACGATAAGCTCGACCGCATGGTCAACATCTGGAACCAGTATCAGTGCATGGTTACCTTTAACTTCTCGCGCTCGGCCAGCTTCTTCGAGAGCGGTGTAGGCCGTGGCATGGGCTTCCGCGATTCGAACCAAGACCTTGTGGGCTTCGTTCACCAGATTCCACCTCGCGCCCGCCAGCGCATCATCGACATCGCGTCAACACAGTTCCCCGACGGCGGCTGCTATCACCAGTATCAGCCCCTGACCAAGCGTGGCAACAACGACATTGGCGGTGGTTTCAACGACGACCCCTGCTGGCTCATCTTCGGTACGGTGGCTTATATCAAGGAGACGGGCGATTTCTCCATCCTCGACGAGATGGTACCCTTTGACAACCAGCCCGGCACTGAGGTCACGCTCTTCGAGCACCTGAAGATTTCGATGAACCACGTCATCAACAACCTCGGTCCTCACATGCTGCCGCTCATCGGACGTGCCGACTGGAACGACTGCCTGAACCTGAACTGCTTCTCAATGGATCCTAACGAGAGTTTCCAGACTACGGAGAACGTCTCTGAGGGCACCAAGGCCGAGAGTCTGATGATTGCCGGTCTCTTCGTGGTAACAGGAAAAGATTATGTTGCTCTCTGCAATAAAATTGAAGAATTGAAAAATGGAAAAATTGAAAACTTCAATTCTTCAACTCTTAAATCTTTCAATTTTTCTACTGAGGCCGACCGCATGCAGAAAGCCGTCGACGCCATGATTGATGCCGTGAAGAAACACGGCTGGGACGGCGAATGGTATCTGCGCGCCTACGATTTCTATGGCAACAAGATTGGTTCCAACGAGTGCGACGAGGCCAAGATTTTCATCGAGTCGCAAGGCTGGTGTACGATGGCAGAAATCGGAGCCGAGGACGGTATGGTCGCCAAGTCGCTCGACAGCTGTAAGAAATACCTCGAGTGCGAGCACGGCATGGTGCTCAACAATCCCGCCTTCTCGAAGTTCATCTACGAATACGGCGAGATTTCCAGCTACCCCGAAGGTTACAAGGAGAATGCCGGCATCTTCTGCCATAACAATCCTTGGGTCATCATCGGTGAGTGTCTGGCTGGCCGCGGCAACGATGCCTGGAATCACTACGCTAAGATTCTGCCCTCGTATGTCGAGGAGAAATACCAGACGCTGCATAAGGTGGAGCCCTACGTCAACTGCCAGATGGTAGCCGGCAAGGATGCCTTCCGTCCCGGCGAGGGTAAGAACTCATGGCTCACAGGTACCGCAGCCTGGATGTGGTACACCGTTTCTGAGTTCATCCTCGGCATTAAGCCCGACTACGACGGCATCCGCATCGACCCCTGTCTGCCCGAGACGGCCAGCGACTACACCGTCACGCGCAAGTTCCGCGATGCAGAATACGAGATTACCATCCATCCCAACGGCGCTCAGAAGGGCGTGAAGCAAATAGTGCTCGACGGTTCAGCCGTCGAGGGCACCGTCATCCCCTACTCTGCCGGCAAACACACCGTTGAGGTCACGATGTAATCCATCTCGTTAACCCTGTCCTAACCGCCAAAATGACGCACGCAGATGTCATTTTGGCGGTGTTTTTTGCTTCGGCACATTGTTTGTCGCCTTGTTGTCAGAAACAATAAAAAAAAATTAGGAGGACAAAACTATGACATTAGACAAATTTACTATCAAAGCTCAAGAGGCAGTTCAGCAGGCGGTCAATACCGCACAGCTGAACGGTCAGCAGGTCATCGAACCTGTACATATCCTGAAGGGCGTGCTGGAGAAGGCGAAGGACGTGACGAACTTCCTCTTCCAGAAGCTTGGCGTCAACGGCCAGCAGGTCGAGATGCTGGTAGAACAGGAGATTAAGCATCTGCCACGCGTGCAGGGCGGACAGCCCTATCTCTCCAGCGACAGCAACAATGTACTCGTCCGCGCGCAGGAGATGGCTCAGAAGCAGGGCGACGAGTTCGTTTCGTGTGAGCTTGTGTTACAAGCTCTCTTCATGGTCAGCTCCACCGCCTCGCGCATCCTGAAAGATGCGGGCTGCACAGAGAAGGAGCTGCAGCAGGCTATCCAGGCATTGCGTCAGGGACAGAAGGTGCAGTCGCAATCGGCTGACGACAACTACCAGTCGCTGGAGAAGTATGCCAAGAATCTGGTCGACCTGGCACGTCAAGGCAAGCTCGACCCCGTCATCGGACGTGATGACGAGATTCGCCGCGTGCTGCAAATCCTCTCGCGTCGAACGAAGAACAACCCGATTCTGATTGGTGAGCCAGGTACGGGTAAGACCGCTATCGTCGAAGGCCTTGCAGGACGTATCGTGCGCGGCGATGTGCCTGAGAACTTGAAGGACAAGCAGCTCTACTCGCTCGACATGGGCGCACTCGTTGCTGGTGCGAAATACAAGGGAGAGTTTGAGGAGCGCCTGAAGTCCGTCATCAACGAGGTAACGAAGGCCGAGGGTCGCATCATCCTCTTCATCGACGAGATTCACACGCTGGTTGGCGCTGGCGGCGGCGAAGGAGCGATGGATGCCGCGAACATCCTGAAGCCCGCCCTTGCACGTGGCGAGCTGCGTGCCATCGGTGCCACCACGCTGAACGAGTATCAGAAATATTTCGAGAAGGACAAGGCCTTGGAGCGTCGTTTCCAGACCGTCATGGTCGACGAGCCCGACGAGCTCTCCGCCATTTCTATCCTGCGTGGCCTGAAGGAGCGTTACGAGAACCACCACAAGGTACGCATTCAGGACGATGCCTGTATCGCTGCCGTGCAGCTGTCGGAGCGGTATATCTCCGAGCGATTCCTGCCCGACAAGGCCATCGACCTGATGGACGAGGCAGCCGCCAAGCTGCGTATGGAGCGCGACAGCGTGCCCGAGGAGCTGGACGAGATAACGCGCCGTCTGGCGCAGCTGGAGATTGAGCGCGAGAGCATCAAGCGCGAAACCAGTGTGGTCAGCGGTTCTGCCGCTGACACTAAACTCCAGCAGTTGGATAAGGACATCGCCGAGCTCCGCGAACAGGAGACGCAGTTCCGCGCCAAGTGGGAGGGCGAGCGCCAGCTCATCAACAAAATCCAACAGGACAAACAGGAGATGGAGAACTTGAAGCTCGAGGCCGAGCGTGCCGAGCGCGAAGGCGACTACGGACGTGTGGCTGAAATCCGCTACTCGAAGCTGAAAGCCCTCGAAGACGACATCGCTGCCATCCAACAACAATTGGATGGCACAGTGTCCGGCGATTCCGTCGCCGGAAGATTAATCCGCGAAGAGGTGACAGCCGACGACATCGCCGAGGTGGTCAGCCGCTGGACGGGCATCCCCGTTACCCGCATGATGCAAAGCGAGCGCGAAAAACTGTTGCACTTGGAAGAGGAACTGCACCGTCGCGTCATCGGACAGGACGAGGCCATCACCGCCGTCAGCGATGCTGTGCGCCGCTCGCGTGCCGGTCTGCAAGACCCCAAGCGTCCTATCGCCTCGTTCATCTTCCTCGGCACCACGGGTGTCGGTAAGACGGAGCTCGCCAAGACGCTGGCCGACTATCTGTTCAACGACGAGACGATGATGACGCGTATCGACATGTCGGAGTATCAGGAGAAATACAGCGTGTCGCGACTGATTGGAGCACCTCCGGGCTATGTAGGCTACGACGAAGGCGGCCAGCTCACGGAGGCCGTGCGCCGCAAGCCCTACTCGGTTGTTCTTTTCGACGAAATCGAGAAAGCACATCCCGATGTGTTCAACATCCTGCTGCAGGTATTGGACGATGGCAGATTGACGGACAACAAGGGCCGTACCGCCAACTTCAAGAACACGATTATCATCATGACATCGAATGCTACACGCGAGCAGCTCCGCGCCACCATGCGCCCTGAGTTCCTCAACCGTATCGACGAGATTATCACCTTCAGCCCGCTCACGAAGGAACAGATTGCCGACGTAGTACGACTGCAAATGAAGAAAGTCACCGACATGCTGGCTCCGCAGGGCATCCAGCTCGAATGTACGCCGCAGGCCATCGCCTATCTGGCAGAAGAGGGCTACGACCCCGACTTCGGAGCCCGTCCCGTCAAGCGAGCCATCCAGCAATTCGTGCTCAACGACCTGTCGAAGAAACTCCTGGCTGACGAGGTAGACCGCAGCAAGCCCATCATCATCGACGATTTTGGTGAAGGATTGATATTCAGGAATTAACAACAACACGAATCCTGCATCGTAAAAGGTGCAGGATTTTTTATGCACGCTCAAGAAACAAATATTTGCGCGGTTTTTTACTTTTGAAAGTTAAAAATCACAGTAAAGTACTATATCGACATTTTGTAAAATGAACTCATCGGGGCTGCCCGATGAGTTCATTCTGCAATTTAGGGTCGTCGGAAGTCCTCACACGGGGGATTTTGCGCCCCCGCGTGAGGAGTAAGCGGGTTAGTTAACGGCGGGTGCAACTGTCCAACCACTGCCAAGGTTCCAGTTAGCTTCGGTCATCGATGGGTCTACGTACAGTTTCTTGTCGCCCTCAGCTTTATAACCTGCATAACTAAGCCATCCGAGAACACAATAGTCAGCAGAGATGTCCGTGGCAAGGCAGGTCAAGCTGCCCAGCTTAGAGCAAAACTGGAACATAGCATTATAGCAAGCCTCTTCCAGCTTCTTGGCTTTCAATACGGGACCCTTCGTCAGCGACGAGCAACTATTAAACATGCTTTGACAGCAATAGGGTGCCACTATCTCGGCAGCAATCTCGGGAGCATCCGTCAGCGACGAGCAACCAGAAAACATAGAAGAATAGCAAAAGCTCGCAAGCGTCTTGGCTTTCAAATCGGGAGCCTTCGTCAGTGACGAGCAACCAGAGAACATAGAAGAATAGCAATAGCGCGTCAACGTCTCGGCCTTCAGCTCAGGAGCCTTCGTCAGCGACGTGCAATAAGAGAACATGCTTCGATAGCAATAGTCTTCCAGCTTCTCGGCCTTCAGTTCGGGAGCCTTCGTCAGCTTCTCGCAATGATAGAACATGCCTTGATAGCAATTGCTCGCAAGCTTCGTAGCAGGCAGCACAAGCTCCTTCGATTCGTGGTTGAGGATTTTAGTGCAATACCGGAATAAATTATAGAAGGCATAGCTAGCCCCAATCTCCTCGTCCGTGCTGAACTTCGGATTCTCTGCGGTGGCTCCCTCCTGGTCGTCAATCATACTCATCACGTTGCCATATACATAGCACTCGTCAGAAATGACAAAATAGGAATAATAGGTCCACCCTTCATTTGTTTGACCCAATGCCGCATTATTGCTCCAGAACGAAACGGACTCGCCCTTGTTCAGGGAAATCTCATCGTCAAACTTATAGTCCTTCCAAGAGGGGTCGGTGCTCTTCTTGTACTTGATGGTCTTCAGTTCATACGAATCGTTTTTCTTCAGCTTCACCTTTGCGCCGTTCTCAGCCTTCGCCTCGATGGTCAGCGGAATGGTTTGGATAGGGGCCGGCACAACCTTGACCTGCACCTGCTTCATGCCAGCAGCGTAAGTGTCCGTAGAAGCCACGCTGACGGTGATGATGGCGGCGCCCTCGCTGACGGCGGTGATGACACCCTTCTCGTCGACGGTGGCAACATCCTTGTTGGACGACGTGTAGCTGATCGGCTGGTCTGAAATGGTCGTAACCTCCAGCGTTTTCTCCTCGCCAACCTTCAGCGTAACCGACTCAGGGTTGACCTCGAGATAACTGCTGACGGGATTGTCTATGAACGACTTAAACCCGTCGCAGCTTGTGAACACCAGGGCGGCGGCAAGCATCAGTGCGCCACCCAAATTTTTAAAGATCTTTTTCATAATGTTGCAATTTTTTTAAAAATAGTAGAATTTATTGCCACAAAGGTACACAACATTTTCAACATGACAAAAAAAATGCCAAAGTTTTTTCACAGGCGGACGCCAAACAGGGTATAGCTGTGCCGCCCGTGGCTTTGTGGACTAAAAAATTTATTTTCCTTTTTGTTTGGTATTTTGCACATTTAATCGTACCTTTGTATCGTTGAAGCCAAAGCATAAGTACATGATGTTTCAATCAAAAAGAAAGGAAGCACTCCGATGTATCTAGTACATATCTCTAACATTTCAAGTAAAGATCTCCAACTTATCAAGTATAGAGCCCCAATGGAACAAGCATATAACAAGGCAGTATCTCCTATTCATGTCCGGTACTTGTACGGTAGAAGTCCGGTACATGTCCGGTATAAAAGCGGACATGTACCGGACAAGTACCTGACATATAGCGGACAACGACAGGAGATGCATAGGCGCTACGCGGGGGCTACTATATGGATAGAATGGAGGTATGCATGAGATATGCTAGAGAGTAACATGAGATGTTTCGAACAAAAGTATGAGAAAGATAATAAAATCATTATAATAGGAGGGAAAAACGATGAAGATGAAAGGCAATCCGGGATTTGGACTGACGATACCCAAAAGGGTACGTATTGCAGGTATGACTTTTTACATGCGTAACGGACAAGTGATTGGACGAGAGTCAGCGACACATGAGAAACGGAGCAATACGCTTCCACAGTTTGTGCAGCGACAGAAGATGCGACACACGACGATGCTGTGGAAGATGTTACGTTTCTGCGATACCATGTTCACTGAGCGACGGACGGCATATCAGAATTTTGCTTCGCTGGCAAATCAGTTGCCTGTGGTATATGTGCCTAACGACGGAATCATGAACCAGTCGTCGTTCCTGATGCCCGGCATTCCGGTGAGCGACGGAGTACTGCCGACGGTAGATTTGGAGCTGGGCGAAGTGGATGGCAAGCCTGCACTGATAACCGACCTCAAGGTAAGTGACCGGACGTATCATGCCAAATTGCGGCTTTATACCGCCACACAGAAAATAGAGAGTGATGTTCTGCCACGTGTACGGTTCAGTATGCGCGAAGTGTCGTGGTGGGATATGACCGAAGTAGAAGGCCATCTGGCACTCGTAGGCGAGGAGTTTGCCGACGATATGAAGGGGTGGGCTCTGGTAAAGGTTATTGACGACCGTTGTTCGCGGCAAACAATCGTAACCCGTTGCACTTTGTATCAACGATACATGACAGAGGATGCCTTGGAAGCAGCAGCTGACAGCTATGGCGGGCTGACCGACACACCTTACCTGTCACCACGTTGAACCAAACACGATTGTTGGTAGCGTTCCTGCCAAGGTGATTAAAAAGATAGAGATAAAAGACAGATAAATCAGGAATTTATGGAAAATAGCAAAATACAATTTTTGAAGAAAAACTACCTGCTGTTTATGGCTATGCTCGCTTTCACTCTGATAGTCCATGCACAGACAGCAAATGATAACCCTCGCGAACGTCTATGGCAAGCGTTTCTCACACCGCCCGACAGCATCCGCGTAGGATGCTACTATTATTGGGTGAACGAGCAGGTGGATCCTAAAGGTGTTGTGGCCGACTTGGAGTGGATGAAGGAGAACGGCATTACCTTGGCATTCCTTGCCACCGACATTCGCAACCAAACGACATGGGATAATCCTTGGGAGGGGCAGGCTGATTCTATCTTTTCAAAGTTCCGTCAGCGTTTCGGCTATGAGCTTGACTACACCAACCCCGCTTGTCAGAAGGATCTCGATCGGCTCATTGCCGACCTGGTAGCTTCAGAGTATATGGGCGGACTGACTGAGAAAGCCCATGAATATGGTCTGCGCACTTGGTGTGAGCCCTACGCTCACAGCCCCTTCCCTGCCAACAGCATCACCTACGGCAGTGCAGCCGACGAGGTTGCTGCGGAATTTTGGGTGGACGATCGCAAATTCCGCCAGAAAGAGGTAGATGCAGCTCTCGGTTCCGCACGTCGCAG
>JAGAWQ010000088.1 GCA_017941345.1 Prevotella sp.
TATGAAATCCTCATGACCGCTAACGCTCGCCAAAGAGAATGAAAAGTTATTTCCGTAACTTTGGCCACAGTAATCAAAGGCGAGCACTATGGACAAAGCAATTGAGTTTCCCCAGGTCGTAGACAGATGCTGCGGACTGGATGTACACAAGAAGGTGATTGTGGCCACGGTCGATGGGACCGGAATCAAGCGTGAGACGCGCGAGTTCTCATCGACGACAAGATCATTGACAGAACTGAAAGAATGGCTGTTGGAGTTGGGAGTGACGCATGTGGCAATGGAGAGCACAGGCGTGTATTGGAAGCCTGTGATCAACATCCTTGAGGACGGAGGCTTCACGCTACTGGTGGTGAATGCCCAGCATATCAAGTATGTGCCGGGTCACAAGACGGACAAGAAGGACAGCGCGTGGATATGCAAGCTGCTCCGAGCAGGATTGCTGAAAGGCAGCTTCATTCCGGACAAGGCGCAGCGTGATCTCCGTGACTTGACGCGGTATCGCCGCAAGAAGGTCGAGAGCGTGACGGCGGAGAAGAACCGCATGCTGAAGGTGCTGGAAGACGCGAACCTGAAGTTGTCGAGTGTGTTCAGCAACGTAAGTGGCGTGACTTGTACGAAGGTCATTGACGCGATACTTGACGGACACACAGATCCGGATTACCTCACATCTCTGTGTACTCACGGAAAGCTTCAGAGCACGCAGGAACAGATACACGATGCGGTAGAAGGGCGTTTCACGGAACACCACAAGTTCATGCTGAAGTCCATCCGTCGGAGTATCGCGAGCATTGAAGAGGAGATTGCGGAGTTGGAGGCTGAGATAGACCGCCGTTGCGAACCGGTGCGGGAGGAGATAGAACGTCTCTGTACCATCCCGGGAATAGACCAGACCGGGGCGAAGGAACTGATTGCCGAGATAGGGGTGAATATGGAAGTGTTTCCCACGGCGGCGAGCCTTGCGTCCTGGGCCGGAGTAAGTCCTGGGAACAACGAGAGTGCGGGTAAAAAAAAAGCTCGCACTGCAACCACGGGAATAAGGCCACCAAGGCGATAATCACGGAATGTGCCTGGGCGGCGAGCCGCACCAAAAACACGTTTATAGGCGAAAGATACAAGAGACTGGCAGCACGTCGGGGCAAGAAGAGAGCCCTTGTAGCCACTGGACATGAGCTACTTACCATTGTGTACCACGTCTTGAAGGATCAAGTAGTCTATAGCGAACTTGGATGCGGATATGTTGACGAGCGAAGAAAAGCCGCCCGTATCAAGTATCACCTGGAAGTGTTGAAGAACCTCGGAGTGGACATCCCCGAGCCCTCGGTGGGAATCGCCAGCTAAAGGCGAAGACGATCCTGAGGCCGTTTTCTTCTGGGACATCAAGCCCGCATATGAAATTGGCCCAGACGACCGAGAGGCAATGACTGTTGCTACGAGCACGCGAATGAAAGTTCCCTTTTTACTTGGTCGTTTTACATATAATGCCTGACCTCTGCCGCAAGTGCCACCCAAGTGCCTGCTATTCTTTTGTCTGTCTATAAATGTTGAATGTTAAACTGAACCGCTTAAAACGGTGGTTCGCATATAATAACTTTACGAATGAA
>JAGAWQ010000089.1 GCA_017941345.1 Prevotella sp.
GGGACACGGAACGGGCTGACTCGCCTTGGAACACAAACCCAATTGCGGACATCTTTTCTTCTAAACTAAATTCTTTTTTCATTTGAACCTTTCAGTTGTGTCCAACTTTCTGGGTTCACTTCAGGGGTCTGTCCCCCTGTGACACGTTTTTTCGTCCGAGACCTTCTCTTATCCCCCTGTGTAGGGGGAAGAAGGATAAAAAAGTAGGGGGAAATTTGTTTTTTTGTTCAATTTACACTATCTTTGCAGCGTGAAATCAAATAATAATTGTCATGACAACCGCTGAACTCAGATCATCCATCGTGGCAGACCTCGACCAGATGAGCGTCGAGATGCTGGAGAACGTGCAGCACTATGTGCGCCGTCTGCGCCGTCATGCCCGTCCTACCAGAAGACCTTCTGCAACAAAGGCCGAAGTTACGGCGGAGACGGAAGAATTCACCCCGAGGGTGATGCGCTTCAAGCGAGGCAACCCTTGGTATGCCACCGACGAGGAGGTGGACCGCTTGCGTTACGAATACCTAACTGAGAAATTCAAATGAAGCGCGTATTCGTTGACGCAAACATCGTCATAGACCTGCTCTGCGAGCGTTATCCTTGGTTCCCCCAAGTGATGCGCATCTTCAACATGGGCGATCGCGGACAAATAGAACTCTACTGCTCGTCGCTATCGCTCGGTACCGCCAGCTATCTGATGGAGGCACGCAAAATGAGCCCACAAGACATCTTCGAGGGCATCGACCTGCTCTGCCAGATGTGTACACCGACCGTAGTGGATGCTTCGGTTGTGAGACAGGCACTTGACTCCGATTTCACCGACTTCGAGGACGCCCTGCAGCACTTCTCTGCCAAGACCGTTGATGCTGACTGCATCGTGACGCGCAACAAGAAGGACTTCGGAACCTCCGAAATCCCCGTTTATGAGCTAGAGGAATTCATGGCATTGTTGGATAGCAACAAATAACCCTAAGGCCCTTTGGCGTTCGAAGAAAAAATCGGATCACGGGGTCGGTTCTACTCGGATCACGTGACACAAGGGGTCTGTCCCCCTGTGACAGAGATAGACACCCACGTCTTCGACCTCTATGGCCTGACGGAGGAACGCAAGTTAGTGATGACAACTTGACGTATTATAATCAACAGATTGGTGGATTAATGCTCACTAAGTGTGCACACCGAGACTTACCCATGTGCACACTTAGAGTCAACCACGATGATAGAAAAGAAAGCAGAGAAGAAGGATAAGTAATATGGAAATAGAGAACAAAAACAACGAATACCTGCCGGAATATATTCTCGATGGTCTAACCATTCGCGTCATCAACAAGCTTGGCAATTTCTATACGGATTGTACTCCGAATAACAATTCCGAAGTTGTCAAGGCTTGCAGGACGATAGAACAGAACGTGCAGCAGGTTTACAGCGTCATAGCCAACGCTAAGCGTAGTATGAATGCCAACCCTGGCGGATATGGCTACAGGTATAGACATTTTCTTACAAGTGTCTATATCCTGCTCTACTATCAACACCGCGATGACGAACGGTATCAGCTGGTAGTCTTCCCACAGCTGAAGCCAGAAATGGGCGACTTTGCAAACAAGACCATCATTCAGGAGGAAATTGGCAAGATGCTGGTAGAAGAAGCCAAGTTACGGTCTCTGAGTGTGAAGAACCGCAACGAAAAGTCGGACATCAACTGCATTGACGATGAAGCAGAGAAACAGATAGCCAAACTTGAAAAGGATAACAACAAGTTGAATTCTTTGCTCAAAGAATATACGGGCGATGAAGAGTCAGACGGGACAAAGAAGCCATACTTCACAACCAATCAGATTGCCATTGCTGCCTATTTCCTTTTCGATGCGCAAGACATTAACATATTGAACAACCAGTTGGCATGGGCTAAGATATTGTCAAAGCTGACGCGCAGAAGCTGTCAGAACATCAGAAAGGCTTTGGGTATAATTTACTCCAATATGACAGCTCTGAAGAAAGATGCGATTGTAGTAGCCGATGCCTTTGACGCTGTTGCCCCAGCTATTGCCGAAAAGATAAGGAGGAACTGCGATATTGTAGTCACTACACAGGAATAGTGCTGATAGACGCACATTCATTTTGTAGCACTACAATTTTTCACCGAATTGACTTTTTACGACTACAGCACTGAAATTCTGTATTATCTTTGCACCGCACTTGGGAAACTCCCGGGTGTGGTGCCTTGCTTTCTGGCATGCTGAAAAGGGAAGAAGGCACCGAGACCGGTCTCTTTTTGTTTCACCTTCAAATAATAAAGGAAATGGAAGGTAACAATTATGAGACGCAGGCCGAGCGCCTGCAGAATGTTCAGCAGACAGCTGGACAAGTAGACAACCAAGCCCAGGAGACGGTGAGCGAAATCGTGGGCGAGGCTGTAAACCAACCTACTGAGGAGGAGCAGCAGCGCAAGGAACGTCTGGCTCTGCTGGAATCGATGCGCCTCATGACAGGCACTGTGGTTCCGCCCGAGGAGCCGGCGCTGAGTGTCGATGGCGTGGGGTTCTTCGCCCTCAACGACATTCACGGTGTGAAAGCCAAGCAAAAACAGGGCAAGACGACGGCTCTGAAGATTTGTCTGGCAGCACTGCTGAGCGGACAGATGTTCCGTGTGAAGTCGGAGCTGGCCGAACCGCTGGTGCTTTGGCTTGACACTGAGCAGAAGGCAGCCGACGTGAAGCTCATCATCAGCGATGTCAAGCGGATGACCGGCTTGGACGACGCGTACATCGATACGCACCTGATGCTTTTCCCGCTGCGTAAGATGAACTATGAGACGCTGCTCGACGACACCCGCCTGTTGATTGGCCAGTACCAGCCGCAGGTTGTCATCATCGATGGCGTGGTCGAGTTTGTGGCATCGTTTAACGATGAAGTCATGTCACGCCAGTTGATTCACGACCTGCTGGTGCTGTGTGAAGAAAAGCACTGTTCCATTGTCAACGTGTTGCATGAGAACAAGGCCGCCGACGACAAGAACATGCGTGGTCATCTGGGCACGGTACTCTCGCAGGCAGCTGGAACGGTGCTGGAGTGTAACAAGTCGAAGCAGGGCATCATCACTGTCACCTGCTCCGACCCGCGACACGGCAGCACGCCGCCCTGGAGTTTCCGCTTCGATGCTGACGGCAACATTGTTGATGCCGACGCAGAGCGCAAACAGGCTGAAGCAGAACGACGTGAGCACCGACAACAGCAGCAGGCAGAAGAGCGCCAACGCACTCACGAATCGCGACTCAACATCGTGCTGACCGCCATCCGTGACAACGGCGGGAGTATTGAGCGCAAGCAACTGACCATGATGCTGATGGAAAAAGCTGGCATCGCGCACAGTACAGCATCGGCTTTCATCAAGTCACAAATAGGCGACACGCTCTACGACATCAACGGACGCATTCACTCGTCGCCTGAAGTGGCTCTGGCGTTCTGAGCGCATCCTATCCAACAATCCAACCATCCAAACCCACATATATGTGAAGGTTTGGATGGATGGATAAGGAATAATAAGAA
>JAGAWQ010000090.1 GCA_017941345.1 Prevotella sp.
TGTTCAACAAAAACAAGGGTTTAGAGAGAATGATTCAACTTTTGCCAGGGTTAAGGATTAAGGTATCAAACAAGCATTCAACCTATGGCAGGGTTAAGGTAAAATCCATTCAACTTTTTCTAGGGTAGTACAGATGTTAATACATGTCATTTAAGTCAAGAACAGTCATTAGTCATTAGTCATTAAGCATTTTCGAACTTTAAAAATGCTCACTATATTATAATAAAATATATTTTATTATAATATAGTGGAAGAAAAACCACTTCCCCGAATTCAAAATCCTTAATGACTAATGACTTAATGACTTAATGACTGCAAAATGATTTAGAAAAAAATGAAGGTTGAGTTTCAGACGAACCCAACCTTCGATTATTGATGTCTTTACTGTATTAACGCTTGCTGTCAGCCTCGGCTGCCTTGGTCTTGGGGTCGTCGGCACCGTAGAGACCGTAGTAGGCCTGATAGCGGTTGTAGCCCCAGTTGGCCACCTGCTTGTCGGGGTCTAGTTCCTTAGCCTTGTCGAAGGCTTCGATGGCCTGCTTGTACAGTTCCTTGCTCTTGGCAGCATCCTCTGAGTTAGCGGCCTGAACACTCAGACAAGCACCCAGATAGGTGTAGACAACAGCATTGTCGGGCTTGGCAGCAGCAGCCTTGCGGAGCCACATGGCACCTTCCTCGGCATTGTTGGCATTAACAGCCATCAGACCCATGTTGGCCAGAGCGGTAAACGAGTTGGGGAACTTCTGCAGGTGCTGGGTGAGGAATTCCTTCTGAGCAGCCTTGTCGAGTCCTTCGTACATGCCATTGATAGCGTCTACAATAACCTCGTTCTCGGGTTCTGCCTCGTACATCTTCTTCAGCTGGTCAACGAAAGCCAGTGAGTCAGCGTGGTTCTTCAGCGAGCTGCGCATAGCGTAGAGCTGGAAGTTCTGAGCCTCAGTCTTCTGTGTGGGGTCCTGCTTGGCAATCTCGAAGTACTTGTTGGCACGAGCCATATCCTTGGCGTCGTAAGCGTAGCGGCCTGCAAAGAAGGCTACCTGTCCGGCGTACTCCTTCTCAGGGGTCTTGTCCATCGCTGCGAAGTAAGGATCGGCAGCAGAGTCGGTGAACATGCCCCAATACTTCAATACAGCGGCGTTGTTGCCCTTGCGAGCCTCGTCCTGGCCGATGTTAACCAGATGAGAGCGAACGGCCCATACGCGAGCGGCATTCTTCTCGAACTTTGGCTTCACCTTACCCTTGGCATTGGGCAGCTTGTCGTATTTGTCGCACTCGATAGCGGCTTCAATAGCGTTGCAGATACCATCAGCAAGACCCAGCGTATCGTAGGGCTTGGTCTTACCCGTACCCATCTGGAGGGCCATCTGGTTCTCTGTGATGGTTCCGGTCTCGTTGCTTACCTTATTCATAGCCAGCTCAAAGAGGTGGTTGTAAGCTTCAGCTTTCTCTGCATTGTCAGCAAGCTGACCGAGGTTCTGCTTCAGGAGGTTAGCGGCTTCGGCATAATCCTTCGACTTCATAATTGCCTTCAGGGCGTCACTGTCACCAGCAAAGGTCATGGACGATGCCATGAGCGCAATTGCCATCATAAATACTTTTTTCATAAGTCTTTTTATTATTGGTTAGACATTTTGTTTATTCTTCTGTGGGAGTTTCGATTTGCGGGGTATCGATAGCTTCGGTAAGCTCCTCATCGACAATCTGTGCCTCCTCAACGTCTTCCTCCTGGCTGGAGGTTACCTTGCAGACGCTGGCGATAACGTCGTTCTTCTTCTGCAGGTTGATGAGACGTACACCCTGGGTGGCACGACCCATGACGCGGACATCGGCTACCTTCAGACGTATCAGTATGCCCGACTTGTTGATAATCATGAGGTCGTTCTCGTCGGTGACTACCTTGATGGCTACCAGACGACCGGTCTTCTCGGTGACAGCGAGCGTCTTAACACCCTTGGCACCACGATTGGTCTTGCGGTAGTCCTCAACCTCGGAGCGCTTGCCGTAGCCGTTCTCGCTGACAACCATGATGGTCTCGACATTGGGGTCGTTGACGCAAACCATGCCTACAACCTCGTCGTCGCCTTCGTCCAGGCGCATACCGATAACACCGGTGGAGACACGTCCCATGGTGCGTACCTGGTCTTCGTTGAAGCGTACGGCACGTCCGTTACGGTTGGCCAGCAGCAACTCGTTGTGACCATTGGTCAGACGAACGCCTACCACCTCGTCGCCCTCGTTGATATTAATGGCACGCACACCTGCTGCACGCACGTTCTTATACTGATCGAGGCGGGTCTTCTTGATGATACCCTGCTTGGTTGCGAATACCACATAATGGGTACGGAGGAACTCCTCGTCGTTGAAGTTCTTGATGCGCAGTACAGCATTGATGGCGTCGTCGGGCTCGATGTTGAGCATATTCTGGATGGCGCGGCCTTTCGAAGCCTTGTCGCCCTCAGGTATCTCGTAACACTTCTGCCAGTAGCAGCGTCCCTTCTGGGTGAAGAAGAGCAGCGTGTTGTGCATGGTGGCAGGATAGATATACTCGGCGAAGTCGTTGTCACGATGACGGGCAGCTTTGGTACCCACGCCACCACGTCCTTGCTCGTGGAACTCGTCCAAATGGGTACGCTTGATGTAACCCATGTGTGAGATGGTGATAACCACAGGGTCGTCGGGATAGAAGTCCTCGGCATTGAACTCGTGGTCGAAGGGGATAATCTCGGTACGACGCTGGTCGCCATACTTCTCCTTGACTTCCTGCAGCTCCTGCTTCATGACCTCCTTGCAGCGCTCGGGGTTGTCGAGGATTTCCTGCAAGTCGGCAATGAGCTTCATCAGGTCGTCATACTCCTGATGCAGCTGGTCGACACGCAGACCGGTGAGCTGCGAGAGACGCATATCAACGATGGCCTTCGACTGGAGCTCGTCCAACTCGAAGCGAGCCTCCAGGTTGCGCTGGGCGTCAGAAGGTGTCTTGCTGTTGCGGATGATGTGAACCACCTCGTCGATGTTGTTCACGGCAATTATCAATCCCTCCAAAATGTGAGCACGTTCCTGGGCTTTCTTCAGGTCGAACTTGGTGCGACGAATGGTCACATCATGACGGTGCTCAACGAAGTACTTGACGCACTCCTTCAAGGAGAGCAGACGGGGACGACCCTTAACCAATGCGATGTTATTAACTGAGAATGAGCTCTGTAGAGCGGTCATCTTAAAGAGTTTATTCAGAAGCACATTGGCATTGGCATCGCGTTTGCAATCCACCACAATACGCATACCCTGACGGCCTGACTCGTCGTTAACATTGGCCACACCCTCAATCTTGTGCTCGTTGGCCAAATCGGCGATGTAAGCGACGAGGTCGGCCTTATTGACACCATAGGGAATCTCGGTAACAACAATCTTGTCGTGGGTCTCGCCACTTTCTATCTCGGCCTTGGCGCGCATCACGATACGGCCACGTCCCGTTTCATAGGCATCCTTCACACCCTGCAGACCATAGATATAGGCACCTGTGGGGAAGTCGGGACCGGGAATATACTGCATCAGCCCCTCAGTGTCGATATCGGGATTGTCAATATAGGCGCAGCAGCCGTCAATGACCTCACCCAGATTGTGGGTTGGCATATTGGTGGCCATACCCACAGCAATACCGTTACCACCGTTGACCAGCAGGTTGGGAATCTTGGTGGGCATGACACTGGGCTCCTGCAGGGAGTCGTCGAAGTTGTTGACCATATCAACAGTGTCCTTCTCGAGGTCGTCCATGATGTGCTCGCCCATCTTCGAGAGGCGGCACTCGGTGTAACGCATGGCGGCAGGCGAGTCGCCATCGACCGAACCGAAGTTACCCTGACCGTCGACCAGCGTGTAGCGCATGTTCCACTCCTGGGCCATACGCACCAGAGCGCCATAAACTGACGAATCGCCGTGAGGGTGATACTTACCCAGCACCTCACCGACGACGCGGGCGCACTTCTTGTAAGGCTGTGTAGATACGTTGTTGATGCCCATCATACCATACAGGATGCGGCGATGAACGGGCTTAAAGCCGTCACGCACATCGGGCAAGGCACGGGCAACGATAACTGACATCGAGTAGTCGATGTAGCTTGACTTCATCTCCTCCTCAATGTTGATTTTAATAATTCTGTCGTTGTCGAATGTTTGATCCATTACTTAATATTTAATGCTTGAAATTTTCATCGATTTTGCGTTTAAGGCACTTTTTAGCCCCTCTGACGCGATTTTACTGTTTTATAAAACCGTACAAAGGTACAAAAACAAAATGAAATGGCGAAAGATTTTAAGCAATTTTAAGGGGTATTTTCAATCACGGTCATCTAAGACGCGGAATTTGTTGCGCCGACGCTGCAATTCTGACAAATCGAGCGATACGGTGAGCGCCTGCTGCACGTAGGGGCGACACTGGCCTAAGGTGCGACCGATGGGGTCGACGACGACGCTGGCGCCACGATAGCGTGAATAGCGGTCGTCCCCTACCCGATTGACACCCACGAGATAGGCCTGATTCTCGATGGCACGGGCTCGGGTAAGCAGTTGCCATGCTGACTGGCGCGACTCAGGCCAATTGGCAACGACAATGATGGCATCGTACTCTCGACCGGTGGCATAGCGGCTCCAACAGGGGAAGCGCAGGTCGTAGCAGGTAAGCAGCAACAGACGGAAACCCTCATATTGTACTATCGTATGGTTGGCACCTGGCGTGTAATAGGCATTCTCGTGGCCATAGGTGAACAGATGGTGCTTGTCATAATAAGCCAACTGCCCACTGTGCCCATCGACGAAATAGTGACGGTTTCGGAAGGTGCCGTCGCTGAGATGTACGGCCAGGCTGCCACTGATGGCACACTGGCGTTGGCTGGCCTGTCGCTGCATCCAGTCGAGGGCGACATTGTCGGTCTCGTGATGGGCTATTCCATCGGGTTCGGTGGCAAAGCCCGTGCTCCACATCTCAGGCAAGACGTAAAGGTCGCTACCGGGATTGGCATCCATCAGTTGCAGGGCCTGAAGCATGTTGGCCTCAGGCTGTGCCCACTGAATGTCGGTCTGTAGCAGTGTTACTTTCAATGTCTTGGTTGTTTGATGGTCAGTTTGCCGTCGAAAGACACCAGATGCTCTAACTGGTAGCACGAGGCATCGCCAGGCTTACAGATGGAGAGATAGAGGTGAAAACCGCTGGCGTCGGTCTTCGAATAGTCCATATCGTTGAGAATCGACTCAACGAAGAACTGGGCAGGCACCATCTTCTCATACTGCTGCTTGCGGAAATCGCTGGAGAAGAGGCGACGCGAACCTTGAAAAATGCTCAGGTGGATAATATTGTCGTAATAGACGTTATCAACGTCAAGCCCGTCTTCGTTCAAGGTGCGATGCGTAACCTTATATTTTGTGGGATTGACGGCGACGTAGAGATGGTAGCGCTCGCCCTCCCAGAAGACCACAGTGTCCTTTTTCATCACATCGGTCAGGGTGAGCACCTGCACCTCCTGAGGCTCGAAGTCGCCTTCTTCCTCTTCGTCTGTTTTGTTCAATTTCATCAGCTCTCCGTCAAGCCCCCGAATCCAAATGAGATGTTCGGACTGGCGTTCGATGTGGTAACGCGCTGAAGAACCGATGTAGAGCGTGTCGTCGATAACCTTGAAGTAGGCAGGCATGCTGGTGGAATCGGCATAAAACACACTGTCGCCACGCATCTTGAAGAGCACGTTGTCTGTCTCGCTGTCTACCCAAACACCTTGAAGCAGTGCCTTGGCTTCGACATTCTCCGGACGGTCGGCATCGCTACCTCCCTGTCGTCCGCCACAGCTACTGAGAGCCATCAGCATGACGCATACAAGGGTTACAGAACTCAGATACTTGCTCATTTATTTTCCAATGCAGTGATATTCAAATCCGTTTTCTTCAAGGTCCTCGGCATCGAAGATATTGCGACCATCGATAACAAGAGAACGCTTCATGGCTTTCTTGACGACAGCCCACGTGGGCAAACGGAACTCCTTCCACTCCGTGAGCAGCAACAGTGCGTCAGCATCGAGAACAGCGTCGTACATATCGTTACAATAGGTCACGGCATCACCAATACGACGCTTACACTCGTTCATCGCTACGGGGTCGTATGCACGAATAGTACATCCTGCGTCGAGTAGCAGCTGAATCATCACCAGCGCGGTGGATTCGCGCATATCGTCAGTTTCGGGCTTGAACGAGAGACCCCACATGGCGATGGTCTTACCCTTCAGCGATTCATCGCCGAAAGCCTTCTTCAACTTCTCGAAAAGGATGCTCTTCTGACGCTCGTTGACACGCTCGACAGCTTTCAACACCTCCATCGAGTAGCCATTCTGGTCTGCCGTCTTGATGAGGGCTTTCACGTCCTTGGGGAAGCAAGAACCGCCATAGCCGCAACCGGCATAGAGGAACTTACGTCCAATACGGGTATCGGCACCAATACCCGCACGGACCATATTCACATCGGCACCTACCCGTTCGCACAGGTTGGCAATATCGTTCATGAACGAGATACGGGTGGCCAACATCGAGTTTGCTGCATATTTGGTCATTTCAGCGGAAGGGATATCCATGAAGATGACGCGGAAATTATTAATGAGGAAGGGCTTGTAGAGCTTGGTCAGCACCTTCTTGGCATGCTCGCTCTCCACACCGACGACCACACGGTCGGGCGACATGAAGTCCTTGATGGCATTTCCCTCCTTGAGAAACTCCGGGTTGCTGGCAACGTCGAACTCCAAGTCCTGAAGGCCTCGCTTAGCCAACTCCTCCTCGATGGCACGACGTACTTTTGCTGCGGTTCCAACGGGAACTGTCGACTTGGTAACGACTACCATATAGTGGTTCATATTCTGACCGATGGTGCGAGCCACCTGCAGCACATACTTCAAATCGGCGGACCCATCCTCATCAGGAGGAGTTCCTACGGCAGAGAATACAATCTGGACATCGTCTAACACCGACGCCAAATCGGTGGTGAAATGCAGACGACCCGCCTTCACATTCTTCGATACCAACTCGTCGAGACCTGGCTCGAAAATGGGTATCTCCCCATTCATCAGACGCTCAATCTTCTGGGCGTCAACATCTACACACGTCACATTGGCTCCGGTATCAGCAAAACAAGTACCAGAAACCAGTCCAACATATCCTGTTCCAACAATCGCTATATTCATAATTAAAAGAGGTGTAAAATGTATGGTAAAAATAGTTAATCAAACAACTCAGCGTCCTTGAGGAAAGGCTGCTTCAGGTCTTTCTCGCTGGTCATCACCTTATCAAGGTCGATAGGCCACTGAATACCCACATCAGGGTCGTTCCAGCGGATGCCGGCTTCAGCCTGAGGGGCATAGACGTTGTCAACCTTATAGGTAAAGATAGCCTCGTCGCTCAGGACAAGGAACCCATGGGCAAAGCCTCGGGGAATGAAGAATTGAAGCTTGTTCTCGTCGCTCAACTCAACCATCACGTGCTGACCAAAAGTAGGACTGGACTTGCGGATGTCAACAGCGACATCCAACACCTTACCCTTGATAACACGCACCAGTTTGGCTTGCGAAAAGTCACCTTTCTGATAATGAAGACCACGCAAGACACCGTAGCTTGACTTCGACTCGTTGTCTTGAATGAACTCGACTTTTCCTATGCATTCTTCAAACTCAGCCTTCTTCCAGGCTTCAAAAAAATAACCACGAGCATCGTTAAATAAACGAGGCTTAATGATATACACACCGTCGATAGAGGTTTTCTTAAACTCCATTTCTAATCTTCTGTTATATAACTTGGGGCAAAGGTACAAAAAATTTTTGGTCTAACGCTTGTCTGTTTCCTAAAAAAATCGTAATTTTGCACTCGATGATTGAATTAAATCGACATATAGAGATTCTGCTTTTGAAGAACGAATGCGTGATAGTTCCTGATTTTGGGGGATTTATGGCGCATCAGGTCAGTGCAAGATACGACGCTGAAGACCGTTCCTATCTCCCACCGTTACGTACGTTGGGATTCAATCCTCAATTGCAGATGAACGACTCCGTATTAGTTCAATCATACGTGGAAGCCTACGACATCAGTTACCCGGAGGCATTACGTCGAGTCAACGATGAGGTAGACGAGTTGAAGCAGATTCTGAGTGAAGAGGGAAGCTACACCATGAGCGATTTGGGTACCCTGAGCATCAACCAGGAAGGAAACTATGAGTTTGCGCCCTTTGAAGCGGGTATTCTCTCTCCAGACCTCTATGGCTTGGGAGCCTTCCACTTCAAGCACTTACACGACAGCAAGCCTTTGGAGGAGAAGACTGAAGTTGAGGGGCAGGAGCCTGAACAGGCTACACTTATTGATTTTCCTGACGATGAAACCATACATATCAAGATGTCATGGGTGCGTAATACTGTCGCAGCAGCTGCCGCCATCATCGCCTTCTTCCTATTGAGCACGCCTGTAGTCAACAGCGACCTCGGCACCCGCACGATGAGCCAGTTGCAAAACAACATCATATACAAGCTCATGCCTAAGGACTCGAACATTGTTCCTGCTGAACCCATCGAGGACACACTGAAGGCTACTCCCGTAAAAACCGAGATAGCACAAAAGGCTCCTGAGATAAAAGAGACAAAGAAGCCCGCAACTGCAAAGACGGTCTATTACGTTATCGTAGCCAGTCAGGTGAAAAAGAGCAACGCCCAGATTTTTGTGGAACAGCTACATGAAAAGGGATATCCTCAGGCTGATGTTATTATTTATAATAATGTGGTTCGCGTAACGATAGGCGAATACGAGACGGAGGCTGAGGCATACCGCTTTGCCAACGAACTGCACCAGAAACCGGAATTTGAAGAGGCCTGGGTGTACAAGAAACAGGACCCAACCAAACTTCAAGCAGAAATTTAAGACATGAAACGTGTAAGATGCCCAAAATGTGACAACTATATCACGTTCGACGAGACCAGATATGAAGCTGGCCAGTCGTTGGTATTCAAGTGCAACGAGTGTGGCAAGGAGTTTGGGATACGTATTGGCGTCAAAGCTAAAAAAGAGAATGAGGAAGCACCTGCCTGCGGTTCTATCGTCGTCATTGAAAACGTTTTTCACTATAAGCAAGTCATCCCGTTGAAAATGGGCAATAACGTGTTGGGACGCTATCAGAAAGGCAATCCTGCCAACTGTACGTTCGAGACGGTAGATCCCAGCGTAGACCTGAACCACTGCACCATCAACGTCAGTCGCGACAAGAAGGGAACACTGGTCTATACGCTGTACGACAACAACAGTAATACGGGTACGTTTGTAGGCGACGTGGAGCTCCAACCCCGTGAACGTCGCAGAATAGAAGACGGGACGCTATTCACCCTGGGCGCTACCAGCATTATCCTACGCACTGCCGATAGCGAGGAAAATCATTCCAAGTAACACCAAAGCCAAATCGACGGCCTTCGCACGCAGATTCTTCTCGTGGAAGAAAGCCGCACCAAACAGGAAGCTGACCACCACGCTGCCTCGCCGTATCATGCTGACAATCGAAATCATAGCATCGGGAAGCGACAAGGAGTAGAAATACATAAAGTCGGCGGTAGAAAGGAACAGGCTGACAAAGATGATGCTCCAATGCCAACGGAAAGGCGTTGTCTCCTTGTGTTTTGGCCACCAGAGCAGCAACAGCATAGCCAACATCATGAAACACTGGTAGATATTATACCACGACTGCACCAACATACGGTTCAGCCCGACACCTCCGCTTTCAACGGGAGCCATCAGGTATTTGTCATAGAGTCCGCTGATAGCACCCAAGGCTGCTGCACCGACAATCATCCAAATCCAATGGTCATGCTTGAAGTCGATGCCCTCCTTCTTGCCACTGCGACTCAGCATCAGGAACGACAATACGGCTAAGGCGACACCGGCCCACTGCCATCCGTTCAGACGTTCGCCAAACACTAACAAGGCGCCTACCAGTACCATGACAGGACGAGTGGCATTGATGGGACCAACGATGGTCAGAGGAAGGTGTTTCATGCCAAAATAGCCTAACACCCAGCTGGAGAGTACGATAAGCGCTTTCAGGAGCACGTACTTATGTTCGTCCCATCCTCCCGATGCGACATAGAAAACGGTATCGTCGAGTGTCTGAGTGGTCGCACTCAGAACGATAAAAGGCAGGAAAATAAGTGATGAAAACAGGGTGTTCAGAAAAAGAACGGGCAGAACGGCATTCTTGTGTAACGCCTCTTTCTTAAAAGAATCATAGCAGCCTAACAGCGCTGCAGACATAAAAGCTAATATCAGCCACATATCTCGGAATCAATACTTTACATCTTCTAAAAACAAAGCCTGAGCAGGCATCGACTCACCTGCCTGGGTGCGCCTTTTGCCTTCAATTACCAGACGGAACTCGTCGAGAGGCATCCTGTGGCGACCTACTTCAACGAGGGTGCCCACCACCGCACGAACCATATTGCGCAGGAAACGGTTGGCCTCAATCTCGAAATACCACTCTGTAGGCGAAGTTTGGTGCCACTGAGCCTTCGTTATATGGCAGATAGTCGTCTTCACATCGGAGCCTGCCTTGCAAAAAGCCCCGAAATCATCGTATTCAAGGAGTAGCTGTGCGGCCTCATTCATCAACTGATAGTCAAGCACATAGTGCAGTTCCAAGGAATACTGCCGATGAAATGGCGACTTTTGCGTATGAACATAATAGTGGTAAAGGCGCGACGTAGCAGAGAAACGTGCATGAAGGTCGGCATCCACTTGCTCGACGCCATAAACGGCGATATCAACGGGTAAAAGGCCATTCAGTTTCTTCACCAGCACGGTCTGGTCGAAAACAACATCAGTATCAAAATGGGCTGCCATCCGACGGGCATGAACACCGGCATCTGTACGTCCTGCACCCGTCACGCTGATGTCTTCACGCAACAGGAGGGACATACAGCGCTGCAATTCACTCTGTATCGTAACGCCATTGGGCTGTATCTGCCAACCATGATAGTTGGTGCCATCGTATCCAAACCAAATAAAATATCTCATAACCGGCTGCAAAATTAATAAAATTTCTCTAAACTCTTACCGCTAACCCCAAAACTTTTATTATCTTTGCACCATGATATTCTATTTTTCAGGTACAGGCAATACAAAATGGGTGGCTCAGCAGTTAGCAGCAGCTACTGGCGAGCAGTTGTTATATATCCCCGACGAGCTGAAAAGGGGCTCAATGGACTATACGCTTCAGGACGACGAGCGACTGGGGTTCTGTTTTCCTACGCACGGATGGCAACCGCCACGAATAGTTCGTGATTTCATCAGGAAAGCGACGTTTCATCATAGCGGCTACGTATATGCTGTGACCACCTGTGGCGATAATATGGGGCACGCGATGCGCATTCTGAACAAAGAGCTGGCTGCTAAGGGGTTGCATGCAGAGAGCACGTTCGCTGTACTAATGCCCGAATCGAACGTATGTTTCTCCTTCCTGCATCTGGACACACCCGAACGTGAACACCAGAAGAAAGAACAGGCGAAAGGAACAGTAGCCCACATCTGCCAAGTGGTCAAGGAGCGTCAGAAGGGCGTGAACGAATTGATTAAAGGCGCCATCCCCTTCACGTATACTTACGTGATTGGTGGGTATTACAACAAACACCTGATTACTGACGAGAAATTCTGGGTTGACCAGGAGGCCTGTATCCAGTGCGGACTATGCAGCAAGCTCTGTCCTGTCGACGATATAGAAGGACTGCCACCACGCTGGAAACATGATGGCAGTTGTACAAATTGTCTGGCGTGCTATCACCACTGTCCGCAACATGCGATACACTGGGGGAAGATGAAGCGCGGCCAATACTATTTCAATAGACGCGAGGACCGAAAATAGTCGTCCCTATCCTCACCATCGTAGAACCTTCCTCTACCGCAATGCGATAATCGTGACTCATACCCCACGAACGCTCGCAGAACCAAGGTGCATCAGCAAAATACTCTGCTTTCAACTCATCGAAGAGATTCCTGGCGATGTGGAACTCCTGGCGAATCTGTTGCTCATCGTCCACATACGAGGCCATCATCATTAATCCGCAGATGCGGACATGCTGAAGCTGTCGCCATTCTCCATCAGCCAGCAAAGTGCGACAGGCGTCAGGGGTAAGTCCGTATTTCGTTTCCTCAGAGGCGATATGAAGTTCTAAAAGCACATCGATAACACGCTCATTCTTAGCTGCTTGCTTATCAATCTCTTTAAGTAGCTTTAAGGAATCTACAGCTTCTATCATCGTGATGTAAGGTGCGATATATTTCACCTTATTGGTCTGCAAATGGCCGATGAAATGCCACAAAATGTCATGAGGCAGCGTCTCTACCTTCTGGCGCAACTCCTGCTCATGACTCTCGCCAAAGATACGCTGTCCTTCAGCATAGGCCTCCTCGATATATTCGTTGGGATGATATTTGCTGATGGCAACCAGACGCACACCTTGTGGCAAACTGGAGAGAACCTCGTTCAAATGGCCCTTAACATCGTAATCGACCATAGCGCTACCCTTCTACCTCAGGCTTCTCGTCAGCCTGTTTCTTGGCATATTCGAAGACATCCATCAGCGTAGTCTCAGCAACAGCGGAAATGACATAGTCAATCATCGTGCCTCCCATCACCTCGTCGATATTCTTCACGGCGCCATTCAGCGTACCTGCCTGTACCAAGTAATTCACGTTGTTGCGCTTCTCCTTCTCCGTCTTCTCATCGATGGTGATAAACTGGAGCTTGGCCTTATACCAACGGTCGGCCATTTCATCATCGCTGAAGAAAATCTCGCCATACGGAGCTATCTTTATATCCTTTATCTTAAACTCGCCGCTAATGTAGCTGGACATTTCCTCCATGATACGCTTCTCTGCCTCGGTGAAACTTAAAGCGTCTACGGCATAGTTTTCAATTACCTTCTTCTGCAAGCCATCTTCCATGACCTTCTCATAGCTGATCTTGCACTCAAACCATGTTGCTGTTCTTGATCTCATTGTGTTTTATTAATTTGATTTTGTGATATGATTTATTTCTTCTCGGGCAACTGGACGCCTCGGCTATTGGTGCCACCCAGTTGTTTCTTCTTCTCGTTGGAAATACGTTCGATAATCTCGCTGGCAATGAGTTGTGCGCGCTCCGCTGTCAGACTGGCTTCCTCGCCCATCTTCTGCTGGAGCTCCATCAGTTCGCGGATAGTCTCCTGATTATCAGCCATGAACTGCTTCTCACTATTACTCATGTATGTCTTACTATAAATCTTCGAGAGAATACGATCGGCCTCTTTCTCAAAATTCTTACGGAATATCTGCTCGGCCTTAGCCTGATAGTCGGGCGTAGGCTGTGCCACCTCGACAGAATCAGCATCAGAACTTTCGTAATCTACACTGTCTGAGCTGACAACACCCAATTCCTCGGGAGAGAATCCGTCATCCAGCAAGTCGTCTGTAGCCTGACGGGGAGCAGGCTTAACATACTCGATAGGATTTGACTCTGGGAAAGTCTCGAAATAGATACCGATACAAGCTAAGGCAATCACCGAAGCGATAACGAATGTGACGACAGATTTGAATGTTCCGCGACGCTTTTCGACTGATTTCAACATATCCACCGGAGTATTAAAGCGGTCTTCAGGCGACTCGCTGCATGCTTTCTTAATAGCAAGTTTATACTCCATCGGCATAGAGGCTTTCTCAAATAAAGACTCCATGAACTTTCCTAAAGAATAGACATCACAACGGTCATCAATCGTACCGTGTTTCAGTACCTCAGGAGCCACATAGGACGCATCAGAACCATAGAAGGCCTCCTGATCCGTCAGTCCTAAATAATAGGAGCCGTGTGAGAGCAACATCACAGCATGGTCGCCCTTGCGGACAAACACCGTGCGAGGTGAAAAGCATATCTGACGAATATCTTTCTCGTGAAGATAGGTGGTCGTCTCAACCAACGTCTTTAGCGTATTGTCAATGAAGTCCTTTTCGGCCACTACTGCAGGCGATTCGCTCAACAACTGTTCAAACGACATGAATGTACCTGACTCCAATATCAGTTGGCTGATTTCTTGCTCTGCCTTGATAGGCTCAAAATGCAACTGGTGGTTATTTGCCAAGGTCCCATTCTCCTCACACTCCTTCTGAAGCGCCTTGGAAAATACGATATTCTGGTGTAAATCCATCCGGATATCCACCAGTCCCCGATACTTGCCGTCCACTTGCTTGCGATAGTATTCGCCGATAGGCAACTGAGTCAGATTCAGCTTTCCATCATTCTTGGCTGCCAACAATTCTTCGTAGTTCATACGCCATTCTTTTGCTTTTGTTGCGCAAAAGTAAGCATAATTTCCGAATATCACAAAATAATTATGAATTATTAATTGTGTGATTGATTAAAAATTTGTACCTTTGCACGCAATTAAAATAAACACAACACAAACATGCCGGAAATATCTGTACGCGGACTGGAAATGCCCGAGTCGCCTATTAGGAAACTCGCCCCCTTGGCTGCAGCGGCCAAAAAACGTGGCACCAAGGTCTATCATCTGAACATTGGACAGCCAGATTTACCTACTCCACAAGTAGGTTTGGATGCTTTGAAACGCATTGACCGAGATATTCTTGAATATTCACCTTCGCAGGGGTATCTAAGCTACCGCGAAAAGTTGGTCAACTACTATGCGAAATATAATATTAATGTGACAGCTGACGATATCATCATCACCTCGGGAGGTTCTGAGGCTGTGCTGTTCGCCTTTATGTCATGTCTGAATCCTGGCGACGAGATTATCGTCCCTGAGCCTGCCTATGCCAACTATATGGCGTTCGCCATTTCTGCGGGAGCCAAGATTCGTACCATCGCAACGACCATCGACGAGGGTTTCTCGCTGCCTAAGGTGGAGAAGTTTGAGGAACTCATCAACGACCGAACACGTGCCATCATGATTTGCAACCCCAACAACCCGACCGGATATCTGTATACACGACGTGAGATGAACCAGATACGCGACTTGGTGAAGAAATACGACCTGTATCTTTTCTCCGACGAGGTGTATCGTGAGTATATCTATACGGGGTCGCCCTATATCTCAGCCTGCCATTTGGAAGGCATTGAGCAGAACGTCATCCTGATTGACTCTGTATCAAAGCGTTATTCTGAGTGCGGTATCCGCATCGGAGCACTCATCACCAAGAATGTTGAAGTGCGCAAGGCTGTCATGAAATTCTGTCAGGCTCGCCTCTCGCCTCCCCTCATTGGCCAAATTGTAGCTGAAGCATCGCTTGATGCACCAGAGGAGTATTATCGCGACGTATATGATGAGTATGTAGAGCGCAGAAAGTGTCTGATAGACGGGTTGAACCGCATTCCAGGCGTCTATTCACCCATCCCTATGGGGGCTTTTTACACAGTAGCCAAACTGCCTGTTGACGATGCGGAGAAATTCTGCAGATGGTGTCTTGCCGAATTCAACTACGAAGGCGAGACGGTTATGATGGCTCCGGCAGCTGGCTTCTACACTACTCCTGGCGCTGGTGTCAATCAGGTCCGTATCGCCTATGTGCTGAAGAAAGAAGACCTGGAGCGCGCACTCTTCGTTCTGCGCAAAGCACTGGAAGCTTACCCTGGTCGAGTTGAGGAATGAATCTCCCGCTTTTCATAGCTCGCCGTATCTATTCCTCTGGCGGACAACGTCGTGAGGTGAGTCGACCTGCCATTCAAATAGCTACTCTTGGTGTGGCTATCGGACTGGCAGTCATGATTATTACGGTGAGTGTGGTGTTTGGCTTCAAACATACTATTCGAGACAAGGTCGTGGGCTTTGGAAGTCACATCCGCATTGAGAACTTTCTGACAGAACAGACTGCCAGCCCTGCCCCTATTTGTATCAGCGATACCCTGATGCACAACCTGAAAGCGATTAACAATGTTAGCCATATTGCACCCTATTCGCTGACACAAGGTATCCTGAAAACAGAAGAAGACTTTTTGGGTGTTGTATTCAAGGGCGTTGGCAAAGATTACAACCTCAAATTCCTGAAAGAGCATTTGACAGAAGGCAAGATGCCGGTATTTACCGACGACAAATCGTCTTATCAGTTGCTCATTTCCAAACAAATGGCAGACAAGTTGAGGCTAAAGACAGGCGATAGGGTGTTTGCCTATTTCGTAGGAAATGATGATGTACGTGCACGTAAGTTTACGGTTACAGGCATCTATCAGACCAACATGAACCAATTCGACCAGCTGCTTTGCTTTACCGACTACCAAGTGCCCATCCGACTGAATGGCTGGGAGCATGACCAATGTAGCGGTGCAGAAATCATGGTCAGCAACTTCGACCAATTAGAAGAAACAGCCCAACAGATACAGCATTTAATCAATCATGACAGCGATAGATATGGTGAAACCTATACATCACAAACCATCTACGAATCATATCCTCAGATATTCTCATGGCTTGACCTGCTTGACATCAACGTGTGGATTATCCTGGCGCTGATGGTTTGCGTAGCGGGCTTTACCATGATTAGCGGACTGCTTATCATCATCTTGGAACGCACACAAATGATTGGTCTGCTGAAGGCATTAGGAACCCGTAACAGTACAATCCGCAAAACTTTCCTTTGGTTCGCCGCTTTTATCATTAGTCAAGGATTGCTTTTGGGCGATCTCATCGGCATCGGTATTGTTGTGCTGCAACAGGCCACAGGCTTTGTGAAGCTTGACCCAGTCAGCTATTATGTCGACACCGCTCCGATGGAACTGAATATTCCCATCATTGTAGCACTTAATGTAGCCACGCTGCTCATTAGCATCTTCGTACTGATAGCGCCGAGCTTCCTCGTCTCGCATATTCACCCCGCGAAGGCGATGCATTTCGAATAATCACACATTATTAATATATATAAAGTAAACAACTATGAACAATCTATTCAACATCAAAGACAATGTGGTTGTCATCACTGGCGGAACAGGTGTCCTCGGACGCGCTATCGCCAAGTATCTGGCACAGGAAGGTGCGAAAGTCATCATTCTCGGACGTAAGGAAGAAGTAGGTCAGGCTATAGCCGCTGAAATCCAGCAGGCTGGTGGAGTCTGCGAGTTTATGAAGACCGACGTCATGAATCAGGCTGTCGTTCAACAGAACTGTGACGACATCCTGGCTAAATACGGACACATCGACACGCTGCTTAATGCCGCTGGTGGTAATATGCCAGGCGCAACCATCGCTCCCGACAAGACATTCTTCGACCTTGACCCAGCTCAGTTTCAAACTGTCCTCAATCTAAACCTTACAGGTACCGTCATTCCTACACAGGTATTCCTGAAGCCTATGGTTAAGCAAGGCAAGGGCTCTATCATCAACTTCTCGTCGATGGCCGCTTTCCGCCCAATGACGCGCGTCTGTGGCTATGCAGCAGCAAAGGCAGGTATCTCTAACTTTACAGCCTATATGGCTACGGAGTGTGCCAAGAAGTTTGGTGAGGGCATCCGTGTTAACGCCATAGCCCCAGGCTTTTTTATCACAGAGCAAAACCGTTCGTTGCTGACCAATCCTGATGGCACTTATACCCAGCGTGGACAGGATGTGATTCGTCAAACACCATTCGGACGCATGGGCGATCCCGATGAACTTTGTGGCACCATCCATTATCTGATGTCAGAAGCCTCGAAATTCGTGACAGGAACAGTTGCTGTGGTCGATGGAGGCTTTAATGCCTTTGCAATGTAAGAGGATACTTTTAAATAACAAACTAAAACTGACAAAATAGTTAATTTTGTCAGTTTTTTAAGTTTTTAACCGTTAATTTCTAATAGCCGTTAACTCTTCGGGCTTAATTGTTAAATTGCGACAAAAAGATACGACAAATTGACAGATTAATGATTTTTGCCTTAAATTTGCACTCGATTTCACAACATAGAATTTATAAACATTTAAACGTAATTGAATATGAAAAAGATTGTAAAGAATTTGATGCCAGCAATTTACCTTATGGTTATTGCATTCTCAGCCGCATCGTGCAACCAGACACAAGCCGCTCCCGCAGCAGCTGCCTCAGCCCCTGCAGGACAACCCGTTGATTTAACTTATGCTGCAGAGAAGTCTCTGCCTTCGGTCGTTTATATTAAGTCAGTCGTTAATGCCAAGACTCAGACCGTTGAGTATTCTGATCCTTTCGATGATTTCTTCTCTGATCCTTTCGGAGGTTTCTTCGGACGCGGACAAGGCAACAACAATGGCAACCGTCAGCGTCAGGTGCAGACCCCGAAGCGTGCAGCTGCCGGTTCTGGTGTCATCATCTCCGCTGATGGTTATATCGTTACCAACAATCATGTTGTTGATGGTGCTGACGAGCTGACTGTCACGCTGAACGAGAACTCCAAGGAGTATTCTGCCCGTATCATCGGAGCCGACAAGACCACCGACCTGGCGCTGATTAAGATTGACGCTAAGAATCTGCCCGCTATCGTCATTGCCAACTCCGATGACGTCAAGGTAGGCGAATGGGTACTGGCCGTTGGCAATCCTCTGGGACTGAATAACACCGTCACCGCAGGAATCGTCAGTGCCAAGGCCCGTTCGATGAACACCGGTGGTATCACATCAATGATTCAGACCGATGCAGCCATCAACCAGGGAAATTCCGGTGGCGCACTCGTTAACACCCGCGGTGAACTGATTGGTATCAACGCCATGCTTTACTCGCAGACCGGTTCTAACATCGGTTATGGTTTTGCCATTCCTACTACCATTGTCAATAAGGCCGTCGAGGACTTCAAGAAATACGGTAGCTACCAGCGCGCTATGATAGGCATTCAGGGTATGGATGTCAAAAATTATGTCGACGCCATGAAAGATCAAGATAAGGACGTAGAAGACTTCGGAACTATGGAAGGTATCTATGTCGACAAGGTGGTTGATGATGGTGCCGCTGCTGAGGCAGGTATCCAGAAGGGCGATGTGCTGACCAGCGTTGACGGTCAGAAGGTGAAAGACTTCGGAGCACTACAGGGCATCATAGCCCAGAAGCGTCCTGGCGACAAGGTGAAGGTAACATACCTGCGCAAGAAGAAGGAGCACACGGTAACGCTGACGCTGAAGAACGAGCAGGGAACAACCAAGGTGGTGAAGAATGCCGATATTGACGTGTTGGGCATCGACGTACGTCCGGTTACCGACTCACAGAAGAAGCAGCTCGAAATCAGTTACGGTCTTGAAGTACTGAAGGTCAGCGGTGGTAAGATGAAGGAAGCTGGCGTTCCCAAGGGCTTCATCATCCAGGTAGTCAATGACCAGCCCATGCGCACCTTCGATGACTTGCAGCAGGCTGTCAAGGACGCCAAGGACCAGATGCTTGTCATCAAGGGCATCTTCCCGACAGGAAAACGTGGTGGATTTGTAGTCTATCTGCAGAATGAATAAGCGATAATCTTATCAAACAAGTAAAAAAGTAAGGTATTTTTTGGTAATTCCGAAAAAATGCCTTACTTTTGCATTCGGCAAAATAAAAAACGACTGCATGAGACAACTAAAAATCACGAAATCTATAACCAACCGTGAGAGCGAGTCCCTTGAAAAATATCTACAGGAGATAGGCAAAGAGGAGTTGCTTTCTACGGATGAAGAAATCGAATTGGCACAGCTTATCCGTAAAGGCGACCGCAAAGCACTCGACAAGCTGACGAAGGCTAATCTACGTTTCGTGGTTTCTGTGGCCAAGCAATATCAGAACCAAGGTCTTTCCCTACCCGACCTCATCAACGAGGGGAATCTGGGTTTGATTAAGGCTGCTGAGAAGTTCGATGAGACTCGTGGTTTCAAGTTTATCTCATATGCCGTATGGTGGATTCGCCAGAGCATTCTTCAAGCTATTGCTGAGCAGAGTCGTATTGTACGTGTACCGCTTAATCAGGTGGGTTCTGTTAATAAGATTAACAAGATGCTCACCAAGTTCGAGCAGGAGAACGAGCGACGCCCCTCAGTCGATGAGATTTCAGAAGAGACACATCTTCCTGAAGAGAAAGTGGGCGAAGCGATGATGACCAATGCACGACATGTCTCTGTCGATGCGCCTTTCGTTGATGGCGAAGACAATAGCCTGCTCGATGTGCTGGTAAACGACGATGCTCCTATGGCAGATCGCCAACTGGTCATAGAGTCGTTACGTTCAGAGATTGCCGACGTGCTGAAGACGTTAAACGAGCGTGAGCGTAGTGTCGTCACCGCATTCTACGGTATCGGAGAACCCGAAATGACGCTTGAGGAGATAGGCAACAAGTACGGGCTTACTCGTGAGCGTGTACGCCAGATTAAGGAAAAAGCCATTCGCCGACTGCGTAACAATACAAAAAATAAATTATTAAAAACATATTTAGGAGAATGAAAATCATTAAGTATATCGTCCTTGCACTCATGGTCACCATGACTGTTGAGTTGCAAGCCAAGCCTGTAAAACCTGCCCATGTGTATATGTTTGGCTTTTCGGCTTCTTTTCAGGACTCAATAGTCTATGTCACCGATATTCAGGACGTTCAAGGGGCATGGATTGAGAGTAAGACCAAATTTCTTTTGGGACGCGACAATTATTCCTATCAGCTGAAGGAGCATTTCACTAATAACTTGCAGGATCCCGACAGAGTTTGCATGGTATTCTATGCCACCAGCAAGTCGAAGGCAGAGAAAATCATGAAGAAACTCATGAAGAAATACGTTCCCAATCACAAGAAGAGCAAGAAGAAATGGAAGACGTATGATGTGCGTTATATCACTACGGCTTATTTCAATTTCTCACCTATTGACATGAGTCCCGACGCGCAATAGCGTATAGAGCGGCCAAAGGCACTTGCCGTAAAGTTGGTAACTATTGAAAAGTGTCATCTGGCGATGAGGCGTTATGCCTTTTTGCCGTTGTCCTTGTACGACAAAGTCATATTGCGACTGATTGCCCTGATAGTCGCGTAATATATAAGTAAGGTGATAGGGACGTTCTTCATCAAAGGTGACAACACCCCTGTCAAATCCAGTATGCAAAATGGGCAGACGCAAGTCTTGCTCACGATACGACTTCATATACCAGACCCGGTTTCGTCGCCAATGTTGATAGTCGCCCCAGGTGTTTACTTCAGACTGACAGCTGATGGGTATGCTGTCAACATCCGAACGGAACACCTCACGTCCATCGACCAGCAACTGGGTATGGCGAACACCGTAGTGATTATACGTAGCCTCGCAATAGTCGTCAGCCCATAGTGCGAAGCCTACCCTGCCCCACGCCGTAAACTCGCGGCTCAGCGTCCATCTGGTTCGCGACCGTTTCACGTCAGGTTGTCCGAAACCGAAGGTCTGCTTAGTGGATGTTCCGTTGAACACCCCTTCGCCCTTCACAGGCACCGCCATAAACGAGTGAGCCTGTGGTGCTACGGTGTCAGCTATCAGGTGAGCCAGTTTCGACATCGGGTCGAGCATGGCCCACGTCTCCGTATTGTGCAGTTCCAGGTGCAGATGTGGTCCGGTAGAATTGCCTGTATTGCCACTGATGGCTATCAGGTCGCCTACTTTGACGGGGAACCGGTTAGGTTCGAAGTGCACCTCCAGCGTGTCTCGCCACCCCGTACGCTGCAGCTGCTGTTCGTACTGGTCGGCAAAGAGTTTCAAGTGGCAGTAAATGCTGGTATTGCCGTCGGGATGGTTCACATAAATGGCATTGCCGAAGCCATGTTTGTTCACTGTCAGTTTGCTGACATAACCGTCGGCGATGGAAAAAATCTGCTTACCCTCGACATTAGCTGTCTTAATGTCCAACCCGCCATGAAAATGGAATGGACGCGGCTCTCCAAAGTTGCCAGCCAGCACTATCTCGTAGTCTACTGGCGAACGGTATTCTATATCAGAATTGCCGACAGGTTCGGCTTCTTGACCGCAACCTGTCAGCAATATGAAACAACATGCAAGAATTGACGGTCTTAGCATGCCTTAAACGACATATCGAGTCCTTTTACCGAGTGCGTCAGCGCACCCACAGAGATAAAGTCGACACCCTGTTCGGCATAGTCGCGAATGGTGTCGAAGGTGATGCCACCCGACGACTCTGTCTCGTAGCGACCCGCGATGATGTCTACAGCCTTCTTCGTGTCGGGTACGGTGAAGTTGTCGAGCATGATACGGTCCACACCACCGTGGTCCAGCACCTGTTGCAACTCGTCGAACGAGCGCACCTCTATCTCAATCTTCAAGTCGAGACCTTTCTCCTTCAGATAGGCATGACAGCGGTCTATGGCGTTAACGATACCACCGGCAAAGTCAACGTGGTTGTCCTTCAGCAGAATCATGTCAAACAGTCCGATGCGGTGGTTGCAGCCACCGCCAATCTTCACGGCCTGCTTCTCCAACATACGCATGCCGGGTGTCGTCTTGCGGGTATCCAGCACACGGGTCTTCGTACCCTTCAGGTGCTGCACATAGCGGTCTGTCATCGTGGCGATACCACTCATGCGCTGCATGATATTCAGCATCAGACGCTCTGTCTGCAACAGCGAACGAGTCTTACCCGTCACAATCATGGCGATGTCGCCCTTCTTCACACGTGCACCGTCCTGCATGAGCACTTCCACCTGCATTTCAGGGTCGAAGCGGTGGAAAACTTCCTTGGCCACTTCCACGCCAGCCAGAATACCGTCCTCCTTGATGAGCAGATGCGACTTTCCCCTCGCATCTTCAGGAATACAGCACAGCGTAGTGTGGTCGCCGTCACCGATATCCTCGGCAAACGACAGGTCTATCAGCCGGTCTACCAGTTCTTTGACATCCATGTCGTAATTGGGCCTGTAGAAATCAATACTTAACATAAGCTTTTTTTATTGATGTGATTGTTGATATTTACGATACCAGAGGCAGAACCAGATGATTGATACGACAGCTGCAACAGCTGCGATAATCAGCGCATACTGCAAGTCGAGACTGAATATCTGCTCGCTCAGCAGGAACGTGCTGCAGACTACCGTCATGAAGATAGCGGGAATCAGCGTAATCAGGAACTGCTTCTTTTGGCGAACCAGATAAACGGTGACAGCCCACAACATGAATACCGAGAGCGTCTGGTTGCTCCAGCCAAACCAGCTCCAGAGCTTACCAAATCCCTCCTTGTCAGACATCTGCCAGATGAGCAGGGCGATGACAGCAGCAAACAGCGGAACACAGATGTACAGGCGCTTGCGGATAGACTTCTGCTCCAGCCCGACGAAGTCGGCAATAATCAGTCGGCAAGAGCGCAAGGCTGTATCGCCGCTGGTGATAGGTGCTGCGACAACACCCAGAATAGCCAGAAAACCACCGAACAGACCCAGCCAGTCGTTACAGATGATGTTGACGATAGAGGGGGCATCCTTCACGGCATCCTGCGCACCTGCTATCAGCTGATAGCCTGGTGTGGGGTCGTTATAGAAGAAGTACATGGCTACCGTTGCCCAAATCAGCGCAACGACACCCTCGGTAATCATCGCTCCGTAGAAGATAGGACGCCCCATCTTCTCGCTCTTCAGACAGCGAGCCATCAGCGGGCTCTGCGTAGCATGGAAACCACTGATAGCACCACAGGCGATGGTGATAAACAGGCATGGGAAGATGTTCTTCGGTGTCAGGGCTTCTGTGCTCAATCCCTCCCAAATCTCTGGGATGTCAGGCCATTTCACAAACAGCACTACCGTCAGAGCGGCAGCCATGAAGAGCAGCGAGAAGGCGAACAAAGGATATATCTTGCCGATAATCTTATCGATAGGCAACATCGTGGCTATGATGTAGTAGACGAAGATGACTACAATCCAGAAGGTGTACTGCCCTGCACTCTCCACAACGGCAGCTGGTTCCCACATATCGCCCAGAATCTTGGCAGGGCTGAATACAAACACCGCACCTACCATCATCAGCAGGAAGACGGTAAACACCAGCATCACCTGCTTCGTGGTATTGCCCAGATAGCTACCGATAATCTCTGGCTGGTTCGCACCACCGTGACGCATGGACAGCATACCCGAGAAATAATCGTGAACTGAACCGGCAAAGATACAGCCCAGCACAATCCATAGATAGGCCGCAGGACCGAACATCGCACCCATAATGGCACCGAAGATAGGACCGGTTCCGGCAATGTTCAGAAACTGAATCATGAAAATCTTCCAAGAGGGAAGCACCATAAAGTCGACACCGTCGGCCTTAGCCACAGCAGGTGTCACACGCTCATCAGGACCGAATACGCGCTCTACGAAACGGCCATAGATGAAATAACCCAAAACAAGAGCCACCAGGCTCACTAAAAATGATATCATTATACGTTGAATTTTAAAATCTTGCTGCAAAGGTACATAAAAATTAAGAATTAAGAATTAAGAATAATTTGTACCTTTGTGCCAGAAATGAAACGATTAGCACTTTTTATACTTCTCTTTTTGCCACTTTTGGCTTCTGCACAACCCAAAACGGAGATACGCGCCGTCTGGCTTACCACCATCGGAGGCATCGACTGGCCTTCCACCTATGCACACAATGGCATGGGCATCGAGCAACAGAAGCGACAGCTCTGCGACATGCTGGACCGGCTGAAGGCCGTCAACGTCAATACCGTATTGTTGCAGACGCGTGTCCGTGCCACCACCATCTACCCTTCAGACATCGAGCCCTGGGACGGCTGCCTGTCGGGGAAACCTGGCGTGAGTCCCGGCTACGACGCGCTACAGTTTGCCATCGACGAGTGCCATCGTCGCGGCATGGAGCTGCATGCCTGGGTAGTCACTATCCCTGTGGGCAAGTGGAACACCTATGGTTGCCGACAGCTACGCAAGCGCTATGGCCGTCTGATTAAGCGAATCGGCGAAGAGGGATATATGGACCCTGAGTCGCCCACCACAGCCAGCTATATTGCCGACATCTGTGAGGAAATCACCCGACGCTACGATGTCGACGGCATCCATCTCGACTACATCCGCTATCCCGAGACATGGCGTGGTCGCATGAATCCAAACTATATCACCGACATCGTACGCGCCATCCGTCAGAAGGTAAAGCTTTACAAGCCGTGGGTAAAGCTAAGCTGCTCACCTATAGGAAAATACGACGACTTGACCCGCTACCGTTCCAATGGCTGGAATGCACGCAGTCGTGTGGCTCAGGATGCCCAACAGTGGTTGCGCCAGGGACTGATGGACCAGCTCTACCCCATGATGTATTTCGCCGGCAACAACTTCTACCCCTTTGCCATCGACTGGCAGGAACAGTCAGCAGGTCGACACATCGTCGCCGGACTGGGCATCTACATGCTCCACCCCCGTGAGCGCAACTGGCCTATTGACGAGGTGCAGCGTCAGATGAGTGTCACCCGGCAGATAGGCATCGGCCACTGCTATTTCCGCGCCAAATTCCTGCTCGACAATGTGAAGGGGGTCTACGACTATGCCGCCTTGCACGACCGCTACCCTGCCCTCATCCCGCCTATGACGTGGGCTCATGCCCTCAAGCCTACAGCTCCTACATCTCTGAAAGTTGAGCATGCCACGAAAACCGACCTGATTAGTTGGAGTGGTGCCAATGATAAGAGCGACGGTCCTTACCTTATATATAATATATATGCGTCGAAAAGTTATCCTGTAGACATCACGAAGGCTGAAAACCTGATAACCACTCGCCATATATGGAATCATATCAGCATTCCGCGTCAAGCCGGTTCACCCCCCCTGTATTATGCGGTGACGGCGCAAGACCGATATGGCAATGAGAGCATGGCAATTCAAGAACAGTCGGCCCGCCTTCTGCCCTATTCACCTTCCAACATGCTTGCCAATGATGGGAAAAAGCTACCCGTCAGCTTGCCAGGCGATGCACGTCAGCTACAGATTGAAACACTTCAAGGCACGCCTGTACTGGTGGTTCCCAACCTGTCGCCCGTCAACATTTCAACACTTGAAGAAGGCATATACCAGCTGAAGTCTCTCCACAAAAAAGGCATTACCCATCGCATTGGATTCTTCGTTGTAAAGCGATAACAAGTCATTTTCACGTCAGCAAACGACAGGATGTGGCTATTCTGTCGTGAAAAGACCTCTTTGTCGCAACAATCGGAGCAAATTTCTTGGCGTTTTCGTTCGCACACCAGATTTTCATCATAATTTTGCATCCAGTTTTAAACAAGCAATGGACAAAGAATAACAATTAAATGATTAGAGTTATGAAGAAAATGCAATCTTGGATGATGACCGCCATTCTGACCATTTGCGGTAGTCTGACAGCACAGGCACAGAATAAGATTTGTATGAGCTACGATGATTTCAAGGCCAACAATTGGAAGTCGTTCGACTCCGTCACCAAAGACTCATGTCGTCTCAAATACGATGGTATGGAGTTCACCATCAAGACTGATGACAAAGAGGCCAACCGGGTAATCAAGAAAGAGGCATTCATGATGTCGCTCGACCGACAGCTGTTCATCAACACACGCACCCTGCGCGACGACGATGGCGATGTACTGCCCGTCAGCAACTACGCCCGAGTCCTTCCCTATAAGGGTGGTAAGTTGTGCGTCGTTTGCTATCACGTCACGCTGAGCGACCTGCTCGACATAGTTAACGTCGGTTTAGACATCGGTCTGCTGGCTACCGGTCACACCACTTGGGGCTCAATCTTCTTAGCCACCGACTTGCTGCTGACCAACGAGAACCTGATGCAGAACCATGTGCTATACCTGATTGACAAAGGTCCTAACGAGAAAGGCAAAATCAACATGACCCGCATGAACGACCAGTTCATGGAGAAGTTGCTACGCGACGACCCCGTCACCTACCAGCAGTATTACGGACGCAGCAAGAAAGGCGAGCGTCAGTCGGCAGCCAACATCCTGCCCATCCTGGTGAAGAAAGGCCTTATCAGCAACTATCATCACTAAGAAAAAAAGAGCTGCAAACCGACACGTCTGCAGCTCTTTTTCCTAATTAAGTCAACGAGGAAAAAAGAATATTTCTCTTTGTCCATCCAGATACTGCTCCATTTGAATAAAAGGCTGCATCATGTATGGTACTGCTTTTTTAACACTTTTTTCTGAAAAAGTGCTAAAACATCTGCCATTTTAGCCGAAAATGGTTCAAGGTGTGTGGAGTTATCAGAATTAATGTGTATATTTGCCAATGGTAAACTGAAATCGATATGGGAATTAAAAGGAACGAAGTAGCAGAGCCTCAGTGGAATTTTCTGGACTATGCCGTAATCAGCAAGGAGGACTTGTTTTCTCCTGAACGTTGGGGGAAAACAGTGGATTGGCATGTCATCCTAAATCAGGTCGAGAAAACACGGAAGGCCAGTCAGATGATAGACATTAAAATCTATCCTTCGTCATTATTCCTTACTGCCATTGACCAGTTAGAGGCCAACCTTCTTATGGTGGACGACCTGTTCTATTATCTCACCGGTATTAGAATTCCCCGGAAAGAGCAAGAATGGAAGGAAGCGAGGAAGAGGCTGGTCTTTTGGAACATGGACTGCTATGAAGTATTAAAAAAGATACGCAAAGGACTCCTACAAATTAAGGAAAACTTGATACTCTGCCTCAAACAGGAGCCTATATGGGACATTTCTCTTAAAGTTGGGAAAATTAGGGAATTGACAGCTATTGCGTTAGGCCCATCCCCCGTTATTCCGCCCCATGATAATGAATGGTATGCATACGAATATGCACACAAATACTTTGAGGTGACGGAAATAGACCAGGAGGCTTTGGCAGCACAGATCAAAAGAATACAGGTTATTCTACAAGATTATGCTGTAATTTTCATGCGTATTTATAACGAATTCCCTGATTTCTCCCAGTTGTTGGCACTCTTTTGTCAAAGTGAAAAAGTTCAGAAGGAGTATATTGAGCCTTGGCGACACGACTTCGGTGGAACACGTGATAGCCTAATTGCCAAAATGGAAAAGGACCCTAAACTGGGACCATGGGTGAACAGATTTATTCATCTCCCAAAAGTAAAAAAATTACATTATCAATTGTTCTATAGTTCCCAAGACCTCTATATGCCTGAGGACGAGGAAGAGTGTTACAATACCGACAACTGGATATCGATTCTAACCATTGCCGCCGTCTTGCAAGAATACGATGAGCAACATGGTGTGTCCACTCCAATCATCATGAAGCCTCTCAAGATTGACAGAGAGGTTCTCCTGACGAGACTATCTGTGTTTATCCCAGACGAAACAGTGGCTAAGCGGTTTGTAGAAGCTGCCCAAACAATCAATGACAAGCAAGTCATTGCCTTGGTGAAACATTACGAGACATATGGTCAGTGTTTGAATACGAAGAAAGCCTTATGGGAATTGCTTCACGAGGCAGGACTGTATCTCGCAAAATACTCAAATTGGAGCGCACAGACTTGATATAATCACACCTACAACTTCTACTTGAAAACGAAGGGAATAGGCCTACCCTGATTCCCTTTTACATGCCCGACTGGATTCAAAATGGATTAATATTGGATTCAAAATGGATTGTTGAAAAACAGTCCTTTTTTTGTATCCTGCCTCTTCAAAAACCGTCGTACTTTTGCACCAGATCCCGAATTGGTGATACTTGGTCAGAGTAAGAGATTCATAAAGACCTCATGTTAGTCTCATAAAGATCTCATTAAGATCTCATAAAGAAGTCATAAAGATCTCATAAAGAACTCATGTTCATCTCTAATTGAACTCCAAATGACCGCCTCTTCCAAGGGTAGGATTTAATTATAAAACTTAAATTTTTAAATTATGGCAAAAAGTAATGTTAAAAACCCAAAGACCACTGCACAGACATTGCAGCGAGTGTTGGTCAAGGATGTAGCTATGGCCTACACCATGTTTAAGGAAATCTGCAATCATTCGTTCGAGAATGTGAACAGAGGTTTCGATTCGATGAACAAGTTCAAGAAGTTGAACCTGCGTTACCTTCGTGAACGTGCGGCAACGCTTCAGAGCTTGGGTCAGAGTCTGAGCCAGTTCTACCAGTTTGTTCCGCTTCAGAGTGAGAATTGGTCACCCTTTGCTGCCATCATTTCAATGGGTCATCTTCCCGAGGTGTCGGTAGCCATCGATGTAGAAGGTGGACACAAGGCGTATGTCAATGCGCCCAGCCGTACTTACGCTGACTTTGTCAATTCATGGGGGCTGCAGCGTGGCGACCAAGTGACCTTCGTCACTGTTCAGAAGCGCCAGGGCAAGTACGAGGTGAACTATGCCCGCATCGTGCTCAACCCTCGCAATGCCGACGGTTCTGGTGCGCCCATGACAACTGAGATTGTGAACAGCGAGGGCGAGTTCCCCTTCAGCAATTGGAAGAATCGCCTGAACTTCTCTACTTTCGAATTCGACACCGACCACTTCAACTTCGTGCTGGGTCGTGGTGGTGATGTGGTGGCTGCCGGCATCATCGTCAGCCGCAAGGACAAGAGTGGTGATTGGTTCCGCAGCAACTGCCAGCTCGTGCTCAACGAGGCTGGTCTGGGCAGCGACCTGTGCAGTCTGGCTGAGGCTGTGGAGAAGAGCTATGCATCTTACGACATCGACTTGGAGTCGGAGTTCTACCTGAACAATGCTGGTACGAGCGGTACAGGCAGCACAGAGGATGTCACGCCAAGCGGTGGTGGCGGTGTGACACCTGGTCAGCCCGTCTACAACACCAGTGCTACAATCAACGGTGTAAGCCAGAGCATTGCGGGTGGTAGCGTCAACGCCACGGCTCCTATCACCAGCGTGGCCGTCAGTGGCACGAACCTTGGTGACGTGGCCTTCACTGCAAAGGTAGATGGCACGGGCGATGCCATCAATCCTACCAGCCATGATGCCAGCGGTGCCTCGTTCACGGGCTTGAACGTTGAGGCCAGTCACAGCCTCATGGTCTATCGTGGCGGCACGCTCTGGTTTACCGTGACCGCGCAAGACCCTGACGATGAAGGTCCTGGCGACCAGTAATCAGGAACGAACTGAAAGAGAGGACAGCTGTGAATGGCTGTCCTCTTTATTTTTGGCAAAATCGAGAATGGTTAATGAAACTTAAAAAGATTACAGAAGGTGTAAAAAACACACTTTTATGAAAAATAATCGGGAAAAACGATGGTGGAATGGAATTAATATTGTAATTTTACACCCAAAATCACATTGATAACTAAAAAACTACCCAAAGAAATGAAGAACTTCAAGAAAGTTTTCGCCTCGACGACAGTGGCAGTAGCCCTGTTGACGGCTTGTGCTTCTGGTGAGCAGCAAGCACTGACGGTATCGGGTCTTGACCCTGCCAAGTTTGACACAACCATCAATGAGAAGCCCGTGAAGCTCTACACGCTGAAGAACCAGCAGGGCATGGAGGTTTGCATCACCAACTACGGCGGACGCGTGGTGTCGCTGGTGGTGAACGACAAGGACGGCAAGCCGACTGACGTGGTGCTAGGCTTCGACAACATCGCTCAGTATGCCGACACGCTGAACTCGCCTACCGACTACGGTTCCAGTGTAGGCCGCTATGCCAACCGCATCAAGAACGCACAGTTCAAGATTGGGGAAGAGACCTACAACCTGAAGGTGAACGACAACGAGAACTGTCTGCACGGTGGCGGCACGACGGGATGGATGAATCAGGTGTACGACGCTGAGCAGATAGGTGACTCGATACTGAAGCTGACCATCGTGGCTGAGGACGGCGAGAACGGATTCCCCGGCAAGGTTACTGCCGTGACGACTTATAAAGTGACTGCCGACAACATGCTGGACATCACCTGGGAGGCTGAGACGGATAAGGCCACCATCATCAACCAGACGAACCACAACTACTACAACCTAAGCGGCGACTTCACACAGGCAGGCTACGACCAGGTGCTCTATGTGAATGCCGACCAGTTTACGGCTTCCGACGCAAAATATATCCCTACAGGCGAGATTCGTAACGTGGAGGGTACACCATTCGACTTCCGTACGCCACATGCCATCGGCGACTCCATCCGTTCGCAGTACGACCAGATACAGAACGCTACGGGCTACGACCACAACTTCTGTCTGAACACCTATAAGGACGGCAAGGGCGACGACACGCAGGTATGTGCCTCGCTGTACTCGCCGAAGACGGGCATCTTCATGGAGATGTACACCAACGAGCCCGGCGTACAGGTATATAGCGGCAACTTCCAGGGTGTGGGCAAGGATGCTGACATCGTGCGCAAGCACGGCATCAAATATCCCAAGCACGTGAGCGTTTGTCTGGAGAGCCAGAAGTATCCTGACTCGCCGAACCATCCGGAGTGGGCAAGCCCTGTGCTGCAGCCTGGCGAGAAATATTACAGCCACGCTGCCTACAAGTTCAGCGTAAAATAGTTATCAATTATCAATTGTCAATTATCAATAAATTAAAATAGAATTATGGCTTTATTAGACTGGATTGTCATTGGCGTCTTCTGCCTCGCGCTGATTGGCATTGTGATTTGGGTTGTCTCGCAGAAAAACGACAACTCGGCAGACTATTTCTTGGGTGGCAAGGATGCGACATGGATTGCCATCGGTGCATCAATCTTCGCCTCGAACATCGGTTCGGAGCACTTGATAGGACTGGCTGGTGCCGGAGCCTCATCGGGTATGGCAATGGCCCACTGGGAGATTCAGGGTTGGATGATTCTGATTCTGGGTTGGGTATTCGTACCGTTCTACACACGAAGCATGGTGTACACGATGCCTGAATTCCTGGAGCGTCGCTTCAACAAGGAGAGCCGCACCATTCTGAGCGTCATCTCGCTGATTAGCTATGTGCTGACGAAGGTAGCCGTAACGGTGTATGCCGGCGGTCTGGTGTTCCAGCAGGTATTTGGCATCAAGGAACTGTGGGGCATCGACTTCTTCTGGATTGCCGCCATCGGACTGGTGCTCATCACCGCACTCTACACCGTGTTTGGCGGTATGAAGTCGGTGCTTTACACCAGCGTGCTGCAGACTCCTATCTTATTATTAGGCTCGCTGATTATCCTGGTACTCGGCTTGAAAGCCCTGGGCGGATGGGATGAGATGATGGCTACCTGTTCAATCCAGACGGTGAATGAATATGGCGACCACATGACAGACCTGATGCGCGACCTGCGCGACCCACAGTATCCTTGGCTGGGTGCCTTGGTAGGTTCGGCTGTCATTGGTTTCTGGTACTGGTGTACCGACCAGTATATCGTTCAGCGCGTGCTGTCGGGTAAGGACGAGAAGGAGAGCCGTCGTGGTACCATCTTCGGCGCTTATCTGAAACTGTTGCCCGTATTCCTGTTCCTCATTCCAGGTATGATTGCCTATGCTATGAGCACTAAAGGTATTACACTTCCCAGTGGCGAGGTGTTCGTGCTGTCGACTCCTGATGCAGCCTTCCCCACCCTCGTGGCTAAGATTCTGCCTGCTGGTGTGAAAGGTCTGGTGGTTTGTGGTATTCTGGCTGCCCTGATGTCGTCGCTGGCATCGCTGTTCAACTCGTCAGCCATGCTGTTCACCATCGACTTCTGGAAGCGTCTGCGTCCTGAGACTCCTGAGAAGCAGCTGGTTCGCATCGGCCAGGTAGCTACTGTAGTCATCGTGGTACTGGGTATCCTGTGGATTCCCATCATGCGCTCGGTAGGTGATGTGCTGTACAACTACTTGCAAGACGTCCAGTCGGTGCTGGCTCCTGGTATTGCCTCTGCCTTCCTGCTGGGTATCTGCTGGAAGCGCGCCTCCGCCAAGGGTGGCATGTGGGGTCTACTCTCAGGTATCATCATCGGTCTGACACGTCTGGGTGCGAAGGTTTACTACAGCAATGCTACCGATGCCGGCGACTCGTGGTTCAAAGCCGTGTTCTTCGACTTCAACTGGCTGTACTTCTGTGGTGTGATGCTCGTTGTCTGCTGTCTGGTAGTCATCATCGTATCGCTCTGCACCGAGGCTCCTGACGAGAAGAAGATACAGGGTCTGGTATTCGGTACCTCAACACCTGAGCAGATTGCCGCCACACGTGCCAGCTGGAACCATTGGGATATCATCCACACCGTTATCATCTTAGGTATCACCGTTGCATTCTACGCTTACTTCTGGTAAACTGATGACATCATTCTATTTTGAACACCAGAAAATATTCCTGTCGGTCGACTGCATCATCTTCGGCTTCGATGCCAACAAGCTGAAGGTGCTGATAGGCAAGCGACAGATGGACCCGGGTCGTGGCGAATGGAGCCTCTACGGAGGTTTCGTCCGCAACGACGAGAGTCTGGACGACGCTGCCGACAGAACGCTGTACGAGCTGACGGGAATGCGCAACGTGTACATGCGGCAGGTGGGCGCCTTCGGCAGCGTGGACCGCGACCCCGGTGAACGCGTGGTCAGCGTGGCCTACTACGCCCTTATTAATGTGAAGGACTACAGCAAGAAGCTGCTGACCCTGCACGGCGTGGAATGGGTAGACTTGGACGAGCTGCCACAGCTGTACTCGGACCACAACGAGATGATTCGCAAGGCGCGCAAACTGATGCAGCAGAAAATCAAGACGGAGCCCATCAGCTTCCAGCTGCTGCCTCCACTGTTCACGCTGACGCAGTTGCAGCGACTCTACGAAGTGGTGAATGGCGAAGAGGTGGACAAGCGAAACTTCCGCAAGCGCGTCAAGGAGATGGACTTCATCGAAAAGACGGAGCTGATAGACAAAAAGTCATCGAGACGTGGGGCTTCACTCTATCGATTCAACAAAAAGATATACGACAAAGACTCAAACTTTAAATTATAATATTATGCTAGAAGAACTGAAAGAAAAAGTATTTCGGGCCAATCTTGACCTCGTGAAGCATAACCTGGTTATCTTCACCTGGGGCAATGTTTCGGCCATCGACCGCGAGAATGGCCTCGTCGTCATCAAACCCTCAGGTGTAGAATACGACGTGATGAAAGCCTCCGACATGGTGGTCGTAGACCTGGAGACAGGCAAGGTGGTGGAAGGCGACCTGAACCCATCATCGGACACCCCGACGCACCTGGTGCTCTACAAGGCATTCCCCGAGCTGGGAGGCATCGTCCACACCCACTCTACTTACGCTACGGCATGGGCTCAGGCGGGCAAGGACATTCCCAACATCGGTACGACCCATGCCGACTACTTCCACGACTGCATTCCATGCACGGAGTCGATGACGGAAGACCAGATGGGTGAATATGAGAAGAATACGGGTGTGGTCATCGTTGAGCGTTTCATCAAAGGAAACATCAATCCTGTACACACGCCTGCCGTACTAGTAAAGAACCACGGTCCCTTCGCCTGGGGCAAGGATGCCGACCAGGCTGTTTACCACGCTGTAGTCACTGAGCAGGTGGCTAAGATGGCCTTCGTCTCGTTTATGGTCAATCCCGAAACTACGATGAATCCGCTGCTGGTAGAGAAGCACTTCTCGCGTAAACACGGACCTAATGCCTATTATGGACAGCGAAAACGCTGACCATAGCAGGCATTAATTGACAATTGACAATTGATAATTGACAATTATGAAAGACGGAAACATTGTCAGGGAAAAGAGCTTCGATTTCTCCGTTAGAATCGTTAATCTCTATAAGCATCTTACTTCCAACAAGCAGGAGTATGTTCCTTAAGGAGTCGTGCGAAAGCGACTATTGGCTCAGGTTATTACATCGGACTGAATATCTGACGGAAACCGAATACAAGAGAATCATAGCCGACTGCCGTGAGCTTACGAAATTGTTGACATCAATTGTCAAATCAACTAAAGAGAGCAATAAATAATATATTAACAAATGATAAGCGATAAATTCCCATGCGACAGCTTAATTGTCAATTGTCAATTATCAATTATCAATTAAAATTTTAAAACTATGTTTGAAAATTTAGAGATTTGGTGGGTGACTGGCGCACAGTTGCTCTATGGTGGTGATGCAGTCGTAGCCGTTGACGGTCACTCAAAGGAAATGGTTGATGGACTGAACAACTCAGGTATCATTCCCATCAAAGTAGTTTATAAAGGCACAGCCAACAGCTCGAAGGAAGTAGAGCAGGTGATGAAAGCCGCCAACAACGACGAAAAGTGCGTGGGTATCATCACTTGGATGCACACCTTCTCGCCTGCCAAGATGTGGATTAAGGGTCTGCAGGACTTGCAGAAGCCCCTACTCCACTTCCACACTCAATATAACGCCGAGATTCCCTGGGAGACGATGGATATGGACTTCATGAACCTGAACCAGTCGGCTCACGGCGACATCGAGTTCGGACACATCTGCACCCGCATGCGCATTCCGCGCAAGGTGGTTTGCGGCTACTGGAAGAACCCTGAGGCTCAGCAGAAGATTGCCGTATGGGCTCGCGTCTGCGCCGGTGTAGCTGATGCAAAGAACGTACGCTGTCTGATGTTCGGTATGAACATGAACAACGTTGCCGTAACGGATGGAGACCGCGTAGAGTTCGAGCAGCGTCTGGGTTATCACGTAGACTACTACCCCGTCAGCTCGATGATGGAGTACTGGCGTCAGGTTACGGACAAGGAGGTCGACGAACTCGTGGAAGTCTATAAGAAGGAGTACACCATCAAGATTGACGAGAGCGGCGAGAAGGTATATTGGGAGAAGGTGCGCAATGCCGCCAAGGCTGAAATCGCCCTGCGTCGCGTGCTGAAGGACGAAGGTGCAACAGCCTTCACCACTAACTTCGACGACCTGGGCGATGCTGACATCGATAAGCCCGACTTCGTTGGCTTCGACCAGATTCCCGGTCTGGCTTCACAGCGTCTGATGGCCGAGGGTATCGGTTTCGGTGCTGAGGGCGACTGGAAGACGGCTTGTCTGTATCGCACGCTGTGGGTTATCCAGCAAGGCATGCCTACCGGTTGCTCATTCCTTGAGGACTACACCTTGAATTTCGCCGGTTCGCAGTCGTCTTGCCTGCAGAGCCACATGCTCGAGGTTTGTCCGCTCATCGCTGTCGACAAGCCCAAATTGGAAGTCCACTTCCTGGGCATCGGCATCCGTAAGCAGCAGACCGCCCGTCTGGTATTCACCTCGAAGGTGGGGCATGGCATCAAGGCTACCGTTGTAGACCTCGGCAACCGCTTCCGTCTGATTTCGCAGGAGGTAGAGTGCATTGAGCCGAAGCCCATGCCTAACCTGCCCGTTGCCTCTGCGCTCTGGGTTCCCCAGCCCTCGTTTGAGATTGGTGCCGGTGCCTGGATTCTCGCTGGCGGAACGCACCACTCGGCCTTCTCTTACGACATCACCGAAGAGTACTGGGAGGACTTCGCTGAAATTCTCGGTCTTGAGTATGTCCGCATCAACAAGCAGTCGACTACCAGCGGCATCAAGCGTGCCCTACAGATGAACGAGATTTACTACATGTTGAACAAGGCGCTTCGCTAATTGATAATTGACAATTGATAATTGATAATTATGGATGCTAAGAAAGTAATAGAAGCAGGTAAAGCCATTCTCGGTATCGAGTTTGGCTCTACCCGCATCAAGGCCGTCCTCATCGACGAGGACAATAAGCCCATTGCCCAGGGGTCACACGAGTGGGAGAACCAACTGGTAGATGGTCTCTGGACCTACTCTACCGAGGCTGTTTGGTACGGACTACAGGACTGCTACGCTGAGCTCCGCAAGGACGTGCAGAAGCAGTACGACTGCGAGATAGAAAGTCTTGCTGCCATCGGTTTCTCTGCGATGATGCACGGCTATATGGCTTTCAACGAGAAGCAGAAAATCCTGGTGCCTTTCCGCACTTGGCGTAACACCAATACGGGCAAGGCTGCCGCTGAGCTTTCAGAGCTGTTCAACTATAACATCCCTCTGCGTTGGAGCATCTCGCACCTCTACCAGTGCATTCTCGACAACGAGGAGCATGTCAGCGACATCAAGTATCTGACCACCCTGGCCGGATATGTTCACTGGCAGGTAACGGGTCAGTTTGTGCTGGGCGTAGGCGATGCTTCAGGCATGATTCCCGTAGACCCGAAGACCAAGACTTACGATGCCACAATGGTCAAGAAGTTCGACGAGATTCTGGTGTCTAAAGGTTTGCCCTTTAGATTGCTTGACATTCTACCTAAGTCGCTGAGTGCTGGCGAGAGCGCAGGATTCCTTACACCTGAGGGTGCCAAAAAACTCGACGTCTCCGGTCACCTGAAGGCAGGCATCCCCGTATGTCCTCCTGAGGGCGACGCCGGTACAGGTATGGTGGCTACAAATGCCGTGAAGCAGCGCACAGGTAATGTCTCTGCCGGAACGTCTTCGTTCTCGATGATTGTGCTGGAAAAGGAGCTCTCTAAGCCTTACGAGATGATTGATATGGTGACGACTCCTGACGGAAGTCTCGTGGCGATGGTTCACTGTAACAACTGCACCAGCGACATCAACGCTTGGGTGGGATTGTTCAAGGAGTACCAGCAGTTGCTGGGTGTGCCCGTTGACATGAACGAGCTCTATGGCAAACTGTTCAACAAGGCGCTTGAAGGCGATACTGACTGCGGTGGACTGATGGCTTACAACTACGTCAGTGGCGAGCCTGTAACCGGTTTGGCTGAAGGTCGTCCGATGTTCGTACGCTCTGCCGGCGACAAGTTCAATCTGGCTAACTTCATGCGTGCTCACCTCTACGGCGCCATCGGTGTGCTGAAGATAGGCAACGACATCCTGCTGAAGGAAGAGCAGATTAAGGTAGACCGCATTACCGGTCATGGTGGTTACTTCAAGACTGCCGGTGTTGGTCAGCGCATGCTGGCAGCAGCCCTCAACTCGCCTATCTCTGTGATGGAGACGGCAGGCGAAGGTGGTGCCTGGGGTATTGCCCTGCTGGCTGCATACCTTATTAATAATAAGGGGCTGTCGCTGGCTGACTATCTGGAGATGCAAGTCTTTGCAGGCAACACAGGGTCGAGCATTGCTCCTACAGCTGAAGACGTAGCAGGATTCAACAAGTATATCGAGAACTACAAGCGCTGTCTCCCCATAGAGCAGGCCGCTGTTGACAACAAGTAACAACAGATGACAATGAAAAAGCAGATTCTGACTATCGTTGCCCTTTGTGGCACACTCAGTCTTTCAGCAGAAAATGTTGTGGCTACGCTCCATGCCGACCAAGGCCAGAGCAAGATTAACAAAGAGATTTATGGCCAGTTTGCTGAACATCTGGGTTCTTGTATCTATGGCGGACTGTGGGTTGGCGAGAACTCCTCCATCCCCAACATCAACGGCTATCGCAAGGATGTCTTCGACGCACTGAAGGCTCTCCAGATTCCTGTTCTGCGTTGGCCTGGCGGCTGCTTCGCCGACGAGTATCACTGGCGCGACGGCATTGGTCCTCGTCAGCTCCGTCCCTCGATGAAAAACAACAACTGGGGAGGAACTATCGAAGACAACTCTTTTGGCACCCATGAATTCCTCAACCTCTGCGAAATGTTAGGCTGTGAACCTTATATCAGTGGCAATGTGGGCTCCGGTACTGTAGAGGAACTGGCTAAGTGGGTAGAATACATGACTTCCGAAGAAGGTACGCCCATGGCTAAATTGCGTAAGGAAAACGGACGCGAGAAGCCTTGGAAGGTAAAGTATCTTGGGGTAGGCAACGAGTCGTGGGGATGTGGTGGCAATATGCGTCCGGAATACTACAGCGACCTTTATCGCCGCTATTCCGTTTATTGTCGCAACTACGATGGCAACAAGCTCTACAAGATTGCATCGGGTGCCAGCGATTACGACTACAAATGGACGAAGGTTCTGATGGAGCGCATTGGCCGTCGCATGGATGGCGTCTCACTCCACTATTATACCTGTGTCGGTTGGAGCGGGTCAAAAGGGTCTGCGACTCAGTTCGACAAAGACCAGTACTACTGGGCACTGGCTAAATGCTTGGAAATCGAAGAGGTCATCAAGAAACACAAAGCCATCATGGACGAGGCCGACCCTGAAAAGAAAGTCGACCTGCTTGTTGACGAATGGGGCACATGGTGGGACGAAGAGCCAGGCACCATTCACGGACATCTGTATCAGCAGAATGCCCTGCGCGATGCCTTCGTGGCTTCTCTGTCACTCAACGTTTTCCATCGTCATACCGATCGTGTCAAGATGGCTAATATCGCCCAGATTGTCAACGTGCTGCAGTCAATGATACTGACTGACCAGAAAGGAACGGGCCACATGGTACTTACTCCGACTTACCATGTCTTCCAAATGTACACTCCATTCCAGGAGGCTACTTACTTGCCTATTGAATTGGAAAGTGAGAAGATTGATGTCGCTAAGGCTTACTTCAAAGATCAGGCCACAGGCAAAAATGCCGGTACGCGCCCTCTTCCTCTTCTGTCAGCCAGTGCGGCTAAGACGCAAGATGGGAATATTGTCGTAGCCCTAACTAATGTGTCACTCGACAAGGCTCAGACCATTGACATACAGTTGGAAGGCTGCACAGCCAAGACGGTAAGTGGTCGTATCCTGACATCTAAGAATGTTGCTGACTACAACGACTTCGAACATCCCGACGTCGTGGCTCCCCGCGAATTCAAGGATGCCAAGCTGAAGAAAGGCACGCTGAGTGTAAAACTGCCAGCAAAGAGTATCGTTGTGCTGACACTGAATTAGGCAACGTCACAAACATTGAAAGCCGACTGTTTCGCAAGAAATGGCCGGCTTTCTTTTTTACTACTTATTGTTTCCGCACACATAATTACTGTATATTTCTATCATTTTCTCTTGATTTATATCAATTAAATGACAAAACGTAAGCGTTTACGTGATTTTTCTTTCAAAATGTTTGGTTTTTGTTAGTTTTTGATGTAATTTTGCACCCAGAAACAGAAAATACAATAGTATAACACTTTAAAAAGTAAAAAGATTATGAATGCAGCACAAGTTGTAGAACAGTTGAAGCAA
>JAGAWQ010000091.1 GCA_017941345.1 Prevotella sp.
TCCTGGCAACATCAGCTTCTGGATATCCTTACCTGATGACATCAAGGCAATGGTACCGGCAGTGGCAGCAGCAGCTACCCCACCAGAAGGCTTGTTACCTGACACGGCAGAGCCTACGAGTAATGCGCCAGCTCCCATGGCAGCGATGGTTCCAAGGTTAAATCCTTTCGACTCCTTCTCAAACTGTGTGCGGTACATCTTCTTGGGCTTGCCGCCATCAGTGGGGTTCCACCAAAGGATGCCCTCGTAACCGAAGTCGGTCTTTGCTATCTTCTGAATGAATGTGGTCAGCGAAGCTTCTGCACCTGCGGCCTTCAGTTGTCGCATGAAATCAATGCTGTACGTGATTTTTCGTTCGGTACTGTTCTCGATAGCACCGATAATCTCTTCCGAGGAGAAGCCCTCTTTCAACAGTGAGAGCACCGTCTCATTGGTCATTTCCTCATTCTGGGCGAAGCCAGTCAAAGCCATTGCTGCCATGCAGCAGATAACGAACAATCGTCTTAGATTTGTCTTCATATTCATTTGTATTGTTAAATTATTGATTCTTTGGATGCAAAAATACGAATACTTTCTGGATTGACCAAGCATTGAGTCAATTTTTTCGCAAAATAGAATCGTTTTATTTTGTTTTTTCCTTTCTTATTTGTATCTTTGTCCCCAAATTCAAGTATTACGGTATGGCGCTGAATCTGAATAAGAATCTAAAGATGTACTATAGCATCAGGGAAGTTGCTGAGATGTTTGGTGTTAATGAGAGTACGCTGCGTTACTGGGAGACGGAGTTCCCTTATCTGAAGCCCAAGACGAGCGGCCCTGCCAAGATTCGCCAGTATACGGAAAAAGACATCGAGCAGGTACGGCTGATTCATAATCTCGTCAAGGTTCGCGGGTTCAAGATTGCTGCTGCCCGGAAGATTATCGGCAACAATCGTGATGGCGCTGACCGCAGAGCAGAGGTGCTGACCCGACTGATAGGCGTGCGTGATCAGTTACAGGCCTTAAAAAAACAAATGGACTACCTGCAGTAGTCCATTTTTGTTAGGGATTCCATGAATCGTCGATGTTGAATACCGTTTCCTTGGTGATTTTCTGGGCCTCTTTCTTGGTCAGCTGTCTGCTCCAGGCGACACGCTTATCGGTAGCTGCCCCCTCTCCGCGATTGTTGTATTCCATATAGCGGGCAGTCTTGACGGCCTCAGGACGCCACTGGTGCCATCCCTCAGGACGAATCTGGCGAGGCAGTTCACAGTTCATGAAGAGCGTATAGCCATAGTCACGCCAAGGTCGTCCCAGATAGACCTTGCTCACCTTCTCATCCGTCGTGATGCGGCAGTTGTTGAAGATGTATCCGTAAGGCACATCCTGAGGTGTTGATGCCGCTGTGATGTAGCTGTCTGCCTTGCAGAAGATGTCGCAGTTCTCGAACCAAGCTGTTGAAGGACCGAAGATGAAGTCGGTTGTCCCTTCGATATAGCAGTCCTGGAAGTATAGACGTGTCTTTGCATTACCTGTGTAGATAGTATCCTGATGTCCCAGGAAACGGCAGTTGATGAATGTCAGCCGGTCGCCCTCGGTATGGAGTGCCACAGCCTGTCCCAGACGGGCGGAGTTGTTCTCTATGGTGATGTTCTTCAGCGTGATGCGGCTGCCTTGAATCTTCAGCGTGTAGGTACGGAAAGTACCAATCTTCTGAGGTGAGCGGTGAGAGGTTAGGGGTGAGATGTCTGCCTGTATGTTGGCATGGTCGTCCCATGTAATGATGGTCTTGTCGCGATCCTCACCGCAAATCTCGATGTTTGTCAGCCATTGGCTGACTATCAGCTTCTCCTTATAGGTTCCTTTCTTGACGTAGATGACCTTATGGTATTCCATAAAGGCACGGCACACCTCGATGGCCTCGCTGATGTTACGAAACTGTCCCGTCCCGTCGCGACTGACCACGATGGTATCAGGATTGTCATACTTCTCTTTAGCTTGTGCGCTCAGTACTGCTATCAGCGCCAAGGCTACACAGATTAGTTTTCTCATTATGTTTGTTTTTATGTGTTAACGGTGTGTATGGTCGTGCCTATAGTATCTGGCTGACATCCTGCAGTCCATCGACGGACTTCAGTTGGGCAATGATTTCCTTGACATCCTCACGGTCGTGGACGCGCAACTCGATGATGCCGTCGAAGACGCCATCCTCACTGTCGATGGTCAGCTTGTGGATGTTGACATTCATCTGCATGGAGATGATACGTGACAGGTCGAGCAGCATGCCCACGCGGTCGATACCCTGCAGCCGGATGGTGGCATCGAAGAAGAGTTTTTTGTGCATGTCCCATTTGGCATCGAGGATACGGTTGCCAAAGCTGGCTTTCAGCTTAGCGGCCACAGGACAGTCGCGCTTGTGAATCTCTATCTGGTGTTTGCCATCGATGAATCCTAAGATGTCGTCACCGGGAATGGGATGACAGCAATGCTTGAACTTATACTGGGTGATGTTGTCGTCGTTGATGTAGATAGGCTTCTTGCGATTGAACTTCTCCGGAACGGTGAACAGCTCAGGCTGGTTTTCCGCAGGTTTCTTCTCTTTGTTTCTGCCAAGGAATGGCATCAGCTTGCGCCAGCCCGACTTGCCCGTCTTGGCATTCTTGCCCAGCAGTTCGTCGATATCCTTCTCACCCAGCAGGATGGTCTTGTTGCCCAGTGCCAGGAAGAAGTCTTCGCGATTGCGAGATTCATGGAACTCAGCCAGCTGGGTAGCCACGCTGAGTGTCTCTTCAATGTTGTTCTTGGTCAGGAAGTCGCTGAGTATCTCCTCTCCTTGCTTCTGCAACTCACGGTTGTTACGGCGCAGGATGGCCTGTATCTTACCTTTCGCCTTGGCTGTGCTGACGAAGTTAATCCACGAGGGTTGTACATGTTGCGACTTTGAGGTGAGAATCTCCACCTGGTCGCCACTTTGCAGCTTGTGGCTCAGCGGCACCAGCTTATGGTTGACCTTTGCTCCGATACAGTGGGAGCCTAAGAAGGTGTGGATGCTGAAGGCGAAGTCGAGTGCGGTACAACCGTTGGGCATGGTCTTAATCTCGCCCTTAGGTGTGAAGATGAAAATCTCAGAGGCGAAGAGGTTCAGTTTGATGGCGTCGAGGAAGTCCATCGCGTCGGGCTGTGGGTCGTCCAGAATCTCCTTGATGGTGCGCAGCCACTCGTTCAGCTCACTCTCATCCTCCGTATATTCACCCTCTTCACCTTCCTTGTATTTCCAGTGGGCTGCAAATCCCTGCTCGGCAATCTCGTCCATGCGGTCAGAGCGTATCTGTACCTCTATCCAGCGACCTTGCTTCGACATCAGTGTGACGTGCAGCGCCTGATAGCCGTTGGCCTTGGGGTGGTTCAGCCAGTCGCGCAAGCGGTCAGGATGACTCTTGTATATCTTCGAGATGGCCACGTAGATGTTGAAGCACTCATTGACCTCCTCCTCACGCTTGGCGGGGGTGAAAATGATGCGCACGGCCAGGATGTCATAAATCTCGTCGAAGGTGACGTGCTTGTTCTGCATCTTGCTCCAGATGGAGTAGGGTGTCTTGACGCGCTCCTTAATCTGGTATTTGATGCCCATCTGGTTCAGGGCTTCCTCAATGGGAGCGGTAAACTGGTCGAAGAGCTCATGACGTGACTCCTCGGTATTGGCCAGCTTTGCCTTGATGCTGGCATACTCTTCGGGATGCTCGTATTGGAAACTGAGGTTCTCCAGCTCTGATTTAATCTTGTTGAGTCCCAGTCGGTTGGCCAGTGGTGCGTAGATATAAAGCGTCTCACCCGCTATCTTATACTGCTTGTTGGCAGGCTGCGACTCCAGGGTTCGCATGTTGTGCAAGCGGTCGCAAATCTTGATGAGGATGACGCGGATATCATCGCTCATGGTGAGTAGCAGCTTCTTGAAGTTCTCTGCCTGTGCTGAGGCCTGTTCTCCGAAGATACCACCGCTGATTTTCGTCAGTCCGTCAACAATCTGGGCTATCTTCGGACCAAAGATGTTCTCGATGTCCTCGGTAGTATAGTCGGTATCTTCTACGACATCGTGGAGCAGGGCGGCACAGATACTGGTAGAGCCCAGTCCCACCTCTTCGCAGGCAATCTGTGCTACGGCAATGGGGTGCATGATATAGGGCTCGCCCGACAAGCGGCGAACGCCTCTGTGTGCCTGTCGTGCGAAGTTGAATGCCTTGGTGATAATGTCCACCTTCTTACGGTGGCGTGATGACAGATAGTTGTCCAACAGGCGTTGGAAAGCATCGTTTATCAGTTTGTCATCAGCAGCTTCTTGCATTCTCTGCTCCTCATCCATAGAATATCCTCCTAATAATTTAATGATTTATCTGCGTCTTCTCGAACGGCGTGTCGAACTGCGGCGGCGTGTTTTCTTGCTACGCTTACGGAGCGAAGCCCTTCGTTTCTTATATGACCGCTTACTCTTTTTGTAATAGGTGGGCACGTCGTCCCTCACTTCCACCTCAGAGCGCTTGTTCAACAGCTCGTCCACTTTGTAGGTGTACACGGAGTCTTCCATGTCGATAAACTTGCTCACCTCTGTCTGTGGCAGGCGTAAGGGCAGGGGCTCTGAGGCACCGGGAATGACGTCGCGGCGATACATGGGGTTCAGCGAGCGCAGCAGGTCGATGTTGATGCCTACCACTTCAGCCACCTGTTCCAGATGCACATTCTTGCTAATCATCACCGTATCCGACTTGGCAGGCAGACGGGTGGTCATCGGACAGATGTTATGCTGTGAGTAATAGGTCATGATGTAGTTGGCGGCAATGAAGGCAGGCACGTATCCGCGGGTCTCCTTGGGCAGATAGGGGTAGATGCGCCAGTAGTCCTTCTCGCCCTTGGCACGATGAATGGCCTTGTTGATGTTCTCCGGTCCGCAGTTGTAGGCTGCGATGACCAGGTTCCAGTCGCCAAACACCTTGTAGAGGTCACTCAGATAACGGGCGGCAGCATACGATGACTTCACGGGGTCGCGACGCTCGTCGACATGTGAGTTGACCTGCAGTCCATACTGCTTGCCGGTGCCAATCATAAACTGCCAGAGTCCGGTAGCACCTACGCGCGAAACAGCCTTGGGGTTCAGTGCTGACTCGATGATGGGCAGGTATTTCAGCTCCAAGGGCAGTTGGTAGACTTCCAATGCCTCTTCAAAGATGGGGATGTAGAAGTTCGAGGCGCCCAGCATATAGCTCACCGAGTGGCGCAGGCGTCCGCTGTAACGGTCGATGAATTTCTGTACCACCTCGTTGTAGACCATCTCCATGACGGTAGGCAGACGGCTCAGCCGGTTGATGTATTCCTCCTTGGTGTAGGTGGGGTTGCCGTCGCGTATGTTGCAGTCGCTGTCCTCCGACAGATAGGTCTTTGCCATATAGAGGTTCAGCAGACTGTCCAGGTCGTAGGTCATCGCTTCAGGGAATTCTATCACCTCCTGATGGCCTGACAGGTCGGTCACCGTTATCTCGTCCTCATCGTTTGTCTCGTTGTCCTCTGTGTTTACCTGAGCCATCACATTGGTGGTGGTGAACAGCAGGGCGAGCATCATCCATAATATGAACCTATTTCTTTCATTTCTCATTTCTTTCATTCCTTTCATTTCTAAAAGTTCAGGCTGCAGTTCACACCCAGCGACTGGGCTTGCAGCGGGTTGCCCCCTGAATGGTTGGGGATGACGGCGGGCGACACCTTCAGACTGAGGTCTTTCGAGATGTCAAACTCCGACAGTTCTGCATCGACGTATGCGTCGATGACGGAGATGGCATAGACGCCTAACATGACGAAGAAGCTGAGGTCGCGCCAGCGGCGGTATTTGTCCTTACGACTCTTGAAGAGCGATTTGTAGCGCTCCATGTTGCTGTCGTTAATCTGTACGCCCAGGTGCAGGAACTTATTGTAGCTGGCCGTCCCCGGGTCGTTGTCCATGATGTCGAGGTAGGCCTGCGAATAGTCCTTGTACATCATGTTGTTCCACGTCAGCGCATAGATACAACCCATGAATCCTCCGTAGATGATGGGCAGCTTCCAGTATTTGCGGTTGTATATCTGACCTGCTCCCGGCAATACCAGTGCGAGCCAGAGGGCACGCTTGGGGTTGGGCTTCCAGGTGTTCCAGTCGCGCTTGGGCTTCTTCACACGACTGGAGTCGATGACGACCGATGTGGTGGCCTTCTCCGTGTCCAGGGCTTCTGTGTCCAGGGCTTTCATGTCGGCCTTGGCTATCGAGTCCATAGGTGCCAGCACCTTGCTGATGCTGTCGGTCTGTGCCTGGGTGGGCATCAGGACCGTCATCGTCAGCAGGACTATGGCCAGCGCTCTGCGTGTTGTGATGTGTTTAAGCGTTTTCAATGTCACGTGTTCAATGATGTATGCTGTCCAGCGCATTCATGATGCGCTCCAGCTGTTCTTCGTTGTCAAACAGGATGGTTATCTTTCCCTTGCCTTTGGGCGAGCAGGTCATCTGCACCTTCGTCTGGAAGAACTGTCCCAGTCGGTCGCTCAGCATGCTGAACTCCTCGGGCAGCTTGTCCGTCTGCACTGTCTTGCCTTTGGTGGTCTTAATCTCCTCACCGTTCTTCAGTGCCTGCACCAGTTGTTCCACCTTGCGTACGGAGTATTGCTGCTGCTGTACCTCCTTGAACAGCTTGATTTGCTGTGTGGGACTGTCCAGCGACAGGAGGGCACGGGCGTGGCCCATCTCTATCTCATGGTTCTTCAGGGCTATCTGCACCTGAGCTGGCAACTTCAGCAAGCGCATATAGTTGGTTACCGCAGCACGGCTCTTGCCCACACGCTCTGAAATCTTGGCCTGTGTCATGCCCGTCTCATCGGCCAGATGCTGATAGGCCAGCGCTATCTCGATGGCATTCAGGTCTTCACGCTGGATGTTCTCCACCAGCGCCATCTCCATCACTCCCTGGTCTTCTACGGTGACGATGTAGGCGGGAATCTTGGTCAGCCCAGCCAGCTGTGAGGCACGCCAGCGGCGCTCGCCGGCAATAATCTGGTATTTGTGTCCATCGACCTTACGCAGGGTGATGGGCTGGATGATGCCCAGCTCACGGATGCTGTTGGCCAGTTCCTGCAGAGCCTCAGGGTCAAACTCACGACGGGGCTGGTTGGGGTTGGGCTCTATCTGTGCAATCTCTATCTCGTTCAGATTCGACGAGCCTTCTGTCTTCACCTCGCTATGCGTATCTATCAGGGCATCCAGTCCGCGACCGTTGCCAATGTCGTCGAGCCCGCGTCCCAGCACGCTGCGGTCATATTTCTTCTTTACAGCCATGACTTAATTCTTGTTGATGATTTCTTTAGCTAATGCTAAGTGGTTCTTCGAACCCGTAGAGTCGGCATCGTACAGGATGACGGGCAGTCCGTGCGAAGGACTTTCCGACAGCTTCACGTTGCGCTGGATGACGGTCTTGAAGACCAGCTCCTGGAAGTGGCGCTTCACCTCGTCGTAAATCTGGTTGGCCAGACGCAGGCGCGAGTCGTACATCGTCAGCAGGAAACCCTCAATCTCCAGTTTCGGATTCAGTCTCGTCTTGATAATCTTGATGGTATTCAGCAACTTGGAGATGCCTTCCAGTGCGAAGTATTCGCATTGTACGGGGATGATGACAGAGTCAGCCGCTGTGAGCGAGTTGACGGTGATGAGGCCCAACGATGGTGAGCAGTCAATCAGTATGAAGTCGTAATCCTTGCGAAGCGGCGCCAGCAGGTTGCTGATAATCTGTTCACGGTTTTCGAGGTTCAGCATCTCTATCTCAGCGCCCACCAGGTCGATGTGGCTGGGGATGATGTCGAGTCCCTCAATATCTGTTGTATAGATGGCATCGCGTACGTCGGCCTTGTCGATGATGCATTCGTAGAGTGAACAGTCTATCTCCTGGATGTTCACGCCAAGTCCGCTTGACGCATTGGCCTGCGGGTCGGCATCCACCACAAGCACCGTCTTCTCCAATGTTGCCAGCGAAGCGGCCAGATTGATGGTGGTGGTGGTCTTGCCCACGCCACCCTTTTGGTTTGCCAAAGCGATAATCTTTCCCATATTTTTCGTGTTATGCGTATAAAATAGGGTGCAAAGTTACGAAAATAATATCAAAAGCCATGCTAATGACAACAGATTTTAAGCATTTTTGCCTAAAAAGTGGGCCAGTTGACCAGATAAAGCTGCTCTGTGGCGCGTGTAAAGGCGGTATACAGCCAGTGGAAATAGTCTGTTGTCAGCATGTCGTCGGTCATGTATCCCTGGTCTACGTAGACGTGTGCCCACTGGCCGCCCTGAGCCTTGTGGCAAGTGGCGGCATACCCGAACTTGATTTGCAGGGCGTTGTAGTATTTGTCCTCGCGCAGTTTTTTCAGTCGGTCGGGCTTCAGGGGGATGTCGGCATAGTCTTCCATGACGTTGTTGTACAACTGCTCCTGCTGGTCGCGCGTCAGCGCAGGGGCTTCCGATGTCAGCGTGTCGAGCAGTACGGTGGCGGTCAGCTCGTAGTCGTTGTAGTCAGGAAATTTCATGGTCACCTCGGCAAAGCGGAAGCCGTAGAGCTCTTCGGTGCGCCTGACGCGTCGTACCACAGCCCTGTCGCCATTGGCCAGGAAAGTAGGCTCCGATGGGTCTTCGTTGCCTGGGGTGTTGCTGCCTTTCGTCCAGAAGTAATTGTTTTTCACTATCATGAGCAGGTCGCCGGAACAGAGCTCGTCCTCGCACCCCAGTATCCTGTTCCTGATGCCTTGGTTATAGATGTTAGCCCGCTTGTTCGAGCGGGTGATGACCAGCGTCTCGTCGGTTCCCACGCGGCTGTAGCTGCTGGCTAGCGTCTCTATCAGCTCGTCGCCCGCTACGGCACGGATGTCGCTGAAACCGTCAAAACGTACGGCGGGCATGCTGAACACATCGTCCTGCGTAATCTTTTGGCGCACCATCGTGGCATTCCACAGGATGCCTGACTGTAGCCCCTGGCGCAGCACCTCGTTGAGTGTACACTCGTGGACGTGCAGCCCGTACGTTTGCAGCACGCTAACCGTCAGCGCAGGACTCTCCTCCTCGCCAATGGGTGGCAACTGGGCATTGTCGCCAATGAGCAGCATACGGCAGTTTCGACCGCTATAGACGAATTGTATCAGGTCGTCCAGCAGCTGACCGTTGGCAAAGGGCGTGTCGCCGTATTTGGAGGCGTTGGCCACCATCGATGCCTCGTCGACGATGAACAGCGTGTCCTGTGCCGTGTTGTAGTTCAGGTTGAATGCGCCTTCGAGCGACTTCTGGCGGTAGATGCGGCGGTGGATGGTATAGGCGGGGTGCCCGGCATAGAGCGAGAAAATCTTGGCAGCCCTGCCTGTAGGTGCCAGCAACACGATTTTCTGTCCGAGCGACTGCAGGGCCTTCACGATGGCGGCCGCCAGCGTCGTCTTACCCGTACCTGCCGACCCTCGCATCACCATAGCGGACTGCCCATGACGGTCGGTCATGAACAGACAGAACACCTCGATGGCCTGTTCCTGTTCTGCGGTAGGCACATGTCCGAAGGCACTTCTGATGCGATATTTCAGCTCGTCGGTAATCATGCCGTTCTGCTGTTTCAGCTTTAGTGCACACGGGGACGTACCCCGTGTGCACTAAAGGGTTCATCCTTCATTTATGACCTTGTATCTGCGTTGGAGAGCAACCAGCACACTACGCTCAGCCAAGGGGTTAAGCCCGCGAAAAGTTGTCCGCTGTTTAAGCTCGGCCAGCGGCATTTCCAAAAGCAGTTTGGCTATACACTCGTCGGCAAAGGAGTTGGAAACCACATTGACACCCGTAAAGTCAAGCACTACTTTCTCGTTGTCCTTCATCAGCGACAGCAGTTTTTCGCGCAACTTCTGTCCCATGTCACGGGTACCAAAGTCCGTTCCGTATTCTATGAACTTAAATACTACCATAATGATTCCAATTCTTCCGTTTCAACAAATGATTCATTGTATTCTTCAGCAGCATCGGCTCTGTGGTCAACGACCTGATTGGGGTCAATCTCTCTACCTGTTCCGATTTCCATAAAGATAAGCGTGCCCTGCCAGAAACCATTCTCTATAACAGAGGTCATGCCGTCCTCAATGACTAACTTATGGCTGCCTGAATGTAGAACAAACTTCTTGCCAATACTGTCAACAAGTCTTGAGGTGGTATAAAGCCCGAAGCCCATCCCCTTGCCATCTGTAATTGAATCTTGCAGACACAGCTTGAGGGCTTCTGCTTCGGTGATATCGCGATACTTGCTATTTCCTGCTAACGAAGCTCTGACACCCATCCCGTTGTCTGCTATCAGAATACGTAAAGAAGACTCGTCACGGTCATAATGGGTGATAGCTGTTCCCAAAGGCTTTCCTGAGTGTATATGGACGTTGTCCATCATCTCGTAGAGGCAATAGCTCAATGCTTGTAGCACACTGACTTCTATCTCAAAATGAGATGTCATTGCCTTAACGACATCTCTATACACAGCGTTCAGCGTCTGTGCATCAAACACGTCAATCGAAACGTTGTCCGCCCCTTTGAAATATCTGTCAATAAGGAATGCTATATCCATGGACTTAATTCTTTATTTTGCTGCAAAGATACGAAGAAAAAGCGAAATGCCAAAGAATAGCGCAGATTATTTGCAACTGTCCTTTGGCATTGGGGGTTTAGAGTGCCAATGGGGACGCTATTGCAGCAGCGATTCGGCTTTCATCAAGTCACAAATAGGCGTCACGCTCTACGACATCAACGGACGCATTCACTCGTCGCCTGAAGTGGCTCTGGCGTTCTGAGCGCATCCTATCCAACAATCCAACCATCCAAACCCACATATATGTGAAGGTTTGGATGGATGGATAAGGAATAATAAGAA
>JAGAWQ010000023.1 GCA_017941345.1 Prevotella sp.
AATGAAAAGAACATTAGTTTTAATGATGGTCAGCTTCATATTGCTGGCCTGTGGTGAGAAATCAAACGCTGTGACCGCCAAAGCGCAGTCGGGGCAAGTGAATGACTTCGTTGAGATACTCTATTTCCACGGCAAGCAGCGGTGCATGACGTGCCGATCCATCGAGCAGAATACGAAAGAACTGCTGGATGCCAAGTTCGCCCGGCAGATGAAGGAAGGGAAAGTAGTTTTTCGCGTGATAGACATCTCAAAGAAGGAGAATGCCCGGATAGCGGAGAAGTACGAAGTTACCTGGTCGTCGTTATTCCTTGTTCAGCACAAGAACGGAAAGGAGAAGGCTGAGAACCTGACAGAGTTTGCATTCGGGCATTCACGCACTCAGCCAGAAGCATTCAAGAGGAGTATAGCAGAGAAAATCAACCAAGCATTGAAGTAGTCTATGGAATGGTTACAGACATTGCTCGACAGCAGTACGACGCCCGTTCTGACAGCCTTCCTGTTGGGTCTGTTGACAGCAATCTCACCTTGTCCGCTGGCAACGAATATCGCCGCCATCGGCTACATTGGCAAGGATATTGAAGACCGCCGCCATGTGTTTCTGAACGGATTGCTCTACACAGCAGGACGCATAGTAGCCTATACGATGCTGGGCCTTGTACTGATACAGATTATCCGACAAGGCGCATCCATGTTCGGCATTCAGAAGTTCATTGGTACATGGGGCGAGATGCTGCTTGGTCCTGCATTGATTGTAATAGGGCTGCTGATGCTATTCAGCCATCGGCTTCAGCTTCCTCAGTTCGGTTTCAACGGCAGCAATGTCGAGGGATTGAAACGTCATGGCGGCAGGGGTGCATTCCTCTTAGGCGTGTTGTTCGCTATGGCCTTCTGCCCAACGAGCGGCATGTTCTACTTTGGTATGCTCATTCCCATGTCTGCTACTGCTACGATGGGCTATCTGCTGCCTGTAGTGTTCGCCCTTGCCACAGCCTTGCCAGTACTCATTGTCGCCTGGTTGCTGGCGTTCAGCATGCAGGAGGTTGGCAGGTTCTACGGCTGGATGAAAGGCATTGAACGGTGGACAACCATCATTGTGGGTGTGTTGTTCGTCCTTATAGGATTATACGAATGTTACATCATTTATTTATAACAAATTAATTTCAAGAATTATGGAAATCAAGGTTTTAGGCTCTGGGTGCAGCCGTTGCAAGAAGGCACTCGAAGTAGTAAACAAGGTAGTTAGCGAAAGTGGCATTGATGCCAACGTAGAGTATGTGACTGACATCATGCGTGTGATGGAGTATAACGTCATGGGCACTCCTGCTGTGGTCGTTGACGGCGAAGTGAAAATCAAGGGTAGCGTGCCGACGGAGGCTGATGTCAGAAAGGCACTTGGCTTATGATACAGCAACTGGCCGACTGGCTTACTTATGGGTTGCTGGGACTCGATGCAACATCGGGTCTCGGCTCAGCCCTCAACTTCTTCATCTACGACTCGGTAAAGATCCTGTTGCTGCTCTTTGTCATCAGCGCATTGATGGGCGTGGTGAATGCCTATTTCCCTATTGAACGACTGCGCAACTATCTCATGACACATCGGCTCTATGGGCTGCAATACTTGCTGGCTTCCGTCTTCGGAGCCATCACCCCGTTCTGCTCCTGTTCGTCC
>JAGAWQ010000092.1 GCA_017941345.1 Prevotella sp.
CTAATGGCGCTACGATGAGTGTGCTCACTATTTGGGCTCCTCCCATCAGCATGTGTTGCAGTCCCATGGGAGCACCAATGTCGAAGGCATTTCTCACCACATCGGCCTTGGGACGGAACTTGCGCCATGTTCGCTCATAATCTTCGATATCAGTATCCTCACCACTCTTGAAGATGCCCAGCATATCAGACCGCCACAGCAGGAAATAGAGCATCAGCAGGGCGGTGATGAATTCAGCAGCACCTGTCCCCAGAGCAGCACCCACTACCCCCATGTCGAGTATATAGATAAACAAATAGTTAAAGCAGACGTCCATCACACACATACCGATGTTCAGGATGGAGGGTATCTTCATGTTGCCTGAGCTTTTCAGCATCGAACCTGCCAGGCCCTCCATCTGGAAGAAGATGCCAAACACACCAATCAGGGCGAAGTAGAGTGAGGCATCGTGTGTTATATCTTCTGAACCACCAAGCCAGTAGGGCAGGGGATAGCTGACGGAGAGGGCTATCAGCGAGATGGCCAGGCTCCAGATAAAACAGCAAACTAATGATTGCCGCAATATCTTACGGGCTCGCTTGAAGTCGTTGGCACCAATGGCATGGGCCACCTGTACGCTGAATCCCATATTGGCCGCCATGCCCAGTCCGCCCATCAGCCAGGTGGTGGTCTCCACCAGTCCGATGGCTGCTGAGGCCTTTGCTCCCAGATGTCCTACCATCGAGGCATCGATGAAGAACATCACCGTAGCTGATATCTGAGCCAGGATAGAAGGAATACTCAGGCTGACAATCAGCCTGAGTTTCTCGCTCTGCGTCATCTCGCGCCCTTCGCGGATATACGCCAGCAAATCAGTTCTCTCCTTTTTCCTGCCAAGCATTCCTCACTCCACACTCTCCAAATAGAGCACGCGGCTGGCCCATTCTGTCTTTTTGCCCCAGTCAACTTCATTACGGAACGGAACATCCAGACCGTGCGACATCAGGTAGGCACCGCTATACGACTTACCCTCGCAATCCAAAGGCTTCAGGTCGATGCGGTTCAGTTCGTGAACTTTGTACATACGACTGGGATTCAAACCAGCCATTTTCACGCGTGGCAAGTGCTCGTTCTGGAACGACTCCGTCTTCCACCAATACCAGACGGCTTTCGACTGTTCGTCGTTGACATACATCAGCGATGCCAAGCCTTTCTTGTCGTAGGGTGACAGCAGACGGTAGATGTTGCCGAACTGTACGATGGGTCGAATCTGCTTATACTCCTTGATGGCCTGACGGCAGAGTGCTTTCTCCTCGTCGGTCATATTTTTAGGCTGGATTTCCATTCCCAGACGTCCGCTCATGGCTACATCGATGCGATATTTCATCGAAGTGGTGCGGAACACGGTGTGGTTAGGCGTTGCTGAGATATGCGAGGCCATAGCGATGGCAGGGAAGAAATAGCTTGTTCCCCACTGCATGTAGATGCGTTGCAGGGCATCAGTATTGTCGCTGACCCAGAACTCGTCGAACCAAGGCAGCACGCCCCAGTTGGCACGTCCACCCCCCGAAGCACAGGCTTGAATGGTGACATCGGGGAACTTGTCTCGGATGCGCTGGCATACCTTCTCCAGACCGCGATGGTACGCGATGTAGAGGTGGCTCTGGTCGTTCATGGTGAGATACTGCGAGCCATGATTCATGATGGCCATATTGGCATCCCACTTGATATAGTCAATCTCAGGATACTTGGTCAGGAGGTTGTCGACGATGCTAAACACGAAGTCCTGCACCTTGGGGTTCGACAGGTCGAGCACTACCTGCGTGCCACCACGCCCCAGCACAGCATCGCGCTTGGGAGCCTTGACAATCCAGTCGGGGTGCTTCTCGTAGAGTTCGGAGGTGGTGTTGGCCATCTCTGGTTCTATCCAGATACCGAACTTCACCCCGTTCTTCTTAGCGTCACGCAGCAGTCCCTCGATGCCCTCGGGCAGCTTCTGCTTGTCTACCACCCAGTCGCCCAGACTGGAGTTGTCGGTCTTGCGCGGATACTTGTCACCAAACCAGCCGTCGTCCATGACAAACAGCTCGCCACCCATTGAGGCAATGTCCTTCATCATCTGGTCCATGCCCTGCTGGTTAATGTCGAAGTAGACACCCTCCCACGAGTTCAGCAATATCTTGCGCTCCTTGTCGCCATGTTGTAGCTTGTATTTACGGCCCCACTTGTGGAAGTTGCGCGACACACCGCTCAGACCCTGTTCAGAATAGCTCAGTGCCAAGGCTGGCGTCTTGAAGGTCTCACCTTTCTTCAGATGGTACTCCGAGTTGTCCTCGTTGATGCCGGCGAAGAAGTAGTGGTAGTCGGTATCGTCGGTCACTACCTTCAGACGGTAATTGCCTGAATAGCAGATGGCTGCACCGATGACTGCTCCCGTGTTCTCCTGCCCCTTTCCGTCGAGCGAGAACATGACTTCACCGTGGTCGGTATGCGAGTTACGTGTACCGTCTTTGTTGACGATAACCTTCTGGCCTGGTGTCAGCGGCTCTTCCACCAACCGAGCTTCGTTGGCCCAGGATCCGTAGAAATGGCTCAGCCAGACATCGCCGCGACGGATAGGCAGCATGGCTGAGGCGAAGGTGGTCAGGTTGACCGTCCCTTTCTCTCCATTGGTAATCTCCGTCCAGGCCTCTATCATGTCTTCCTCCACGTAGGCCTTATAGTTCAGCGTGACGGTGATGGGGTAGACGGGGTCTTTCATCGTGATACAGGTAACGAAATTGCCTTCGTCCACCACTTCGCCCTGCTCGTAATACTCAGCTAAAAGATGGGTCGACAGGTTGCCGTCAGCATGGCGCATGGCCAAGGCGGCCTCGGCAGGGGTGTTCAGACCATAGGCAGGGTAGACCTCCATGCGTCCGAAGACGGCAGGGCACTGCAGATGCTGCAATTCCTGGGCATTCAGTTTCTTGCCGTAATATACATACTTGGGCTGCTGCCCCTTCTCCACCTCCAGCACCAGACTGGTGTTCTTGGTCTCAACCACTACTTGCTCAGCCCAGGTTGTTGATGCCAGACAGAGCATCACAGCAATAAATAGTCCTTTTTTCATCATGATTTATTGTTAGTGTTATTCCGTTTCTTTTAATGCCTTGGCTATAATCTCTGCCATGCGAAGAGCCCCCTTTGCGTCAGGATGAATGGCATCGTTGAGCATCTTGTCGCCATCATGGGCATAGAGTGTATGCAAGTCGATGACTTGCAGCTTGTTCTTCTTGGCCACCTTATTAATAATGGGTGTGATGCCATTGACTATCACGGAGTCGTTGATGTTCCAGGTGGGTTTGAAGGCTGGGATGGGTGTGCAGAGGATGATTCTGGGATTGTTCTTGTTGGCTTTCAGGGCATCAACCATCAGCTGCAGGTCATCTGTGAATCCCTTGTTGTATTGCCAGTTCTCCGGCTTCGAGTCGTTAGTGCCCAGCTTGATGATGACAATGTCCGGTCGGAAGGCCAGGGCATCGCGCCATGCTAGCTCATTCTGATAGGGTAGGTCGCCTTTGTTCAGCATGGTCCGCCCGCTCACCCCAAAGTTTTTGACGTGATAGCCATTGCCCAACAACCGTTGCAGACGGGCTGGATAGCCCTGCTGTGTGGCCATATCGATGCCAAAGCCGTCAGTGATACTATTACCGATACAGGCTACTCGTACGGCATTTTTCTTAGGACCTTGGTGTCTCTGCAGCCATGTTGTCAAGTCGTTCAACATCTGGTCGTGATAGGTGAATGTGCTCTTGAATCCAAAGCCATGTCCTCCCGTCGGGTAGATATACAGGGCACAGTCGTTTCCTTGTTTGCGCATGGCAGTATAGTAGGCTACCCCATTGGTTACTGGAGGCACAGTCCTGTCGTCGTTGGCAGTCAGAATGATAGCAGGTGGTGTGAGGTGTCTGCGGACAGCATGCTGATTAGAGAACAGTTTAACCAACTGCTGGTCTTTCTGGCCTTCCGACCCCAGGAAGTTTACACATGAACCCTTGTGCGTCTCCTTCTCGTTCATCGAGATGACGGGATAAAATAAGATGGAGAAGTCCGGGCGTTCAGCAAACTCGCTATGAGTGGATATGGTTGAGGCCAGATGTCCACCTGCTGAAAAGCCCATGATACCAACATCGTAAGGGTTGATACCCCATACGTCAGCAGAATCTCTGACGACACGGATGGACTTCTGGGCATCACCTACCGGAATGGTTCGGTCGCCATGGGGCATTCGATAGGAAAGCACAAAGTATGCTATGCCTTGGCGGTTGAAGTAATCAGCCCAGTCGTGTCCTTCGTTCTGTAACGAGAGACCGCTATAGCCACCTCCTGGGCATCCCACAACAGCCTTGCCAGTGGGTTGCACAGGCAGATATCCTACGATGTTGGCCTTTCCGTCGTCTGTAAGATTCACGGTGATTTTTCTGGCTGTCTGTGCCACAACACTTTGCAGTGCCAGCCCAGCCAGCATCATGATGATTAGTCTTTTCTTCATCCTATTTTCTTGATATATGTTTTTTTCGTGTTTTGAGGGTCAGGACTTCTCCTTGCCGTGAAATGATTTCACTTTCATTCCCAGTTTGTCGGGCATGATGGCATTGAGGAAAATACCTACGATAGCGGCGATGGCCAGTCCTGACAGATGTATCGGTCCCATAGCGATATCATCGTTGGCACCATACTTCACACCGATAGCCAGGACGAGGATGAGTGCTGCAACGAACACGTTACGTGAACTCTTCAGGTCGACCTTCTCCTCCACCAGATTACGCACACCCACGGCAGATATCATGCCATACAGGATAAGGCTCACTCCACCGATGGTGGCTGCCGGCATCAGCTGGATGAGGCAGGCAAACTTAGGACAGAAAGCCAGAATGATAGCCAGGCAGGCTGCAATGCGTATCACCTTGGGGTCGAACACCTTTGTCAGGTTCAGCACACCGGTGTTTTCGCCATAGGTGGTGTTGGCGGGTGCTCCGAAGATGGAAGCTACGGCAGTTGCCACACCGTCGCCAGTCAGTGTGCGGTGTAAACCAGGGTTGGCAAGAAAGTCCTTGCCCACGGTAGAGCTGATGGCAAACATATCACCGATGTGCTCCATGATGGTGGCAAAGGCGATAGGCATGACGGCCAGGATGGTCGACAGCATCAGCGAGCTGTTGCCGTCTTCGAAGACGGCCAGGATGGTGCGGTCAGCCACAATGGGAAATCCCACCCATTCTGCGTTGCCCAGTGGCGAGAAGTCAACCTCGCCCATGCAGGCTGCAATGACGTATGACACGATGACACCTAAAAGCACAGGAATAATCTTAACGATGCCCTTGCCCCATATCGAAGCGACAATGACGGTAATAATGGAGATGATAGCCAACAGCCAGTTCGTCTGGCAATTGGCAATAGCGGAACCGGAGAGCACCAGTCCGATGGCGATGACGATAGGACCTGTCACCACCGGAGGGAAATACTGCAGTATCTTCTTGAGGCCAAAAACCTTGATTAATGCGGCCATGACGAAATACATCAGTCCGGCACAGGCTACACCAAGACAGGCATAGTCGAGAGCCAGCGTCTCTGACAGTCCTTGCGCCATACCCATCTCCTTCACTGAGGCATAGCCGCCAAGAAAGGCAAACGACGAGCCTAAGAAGGCTGGTACGTTCCACTTGGAGATGAAGTGGAATATCAACGTGCCTATACCGGCAAAAAGTAGTGTGACAGACACGTCCAGACCTGTAAGCAGAGGAACGAGTACTGTTGCTCCAAACATGGCAAAAAGATGTTGTACTCCTAGTATCATCATGCGGGGTCTGCCAAGTTGGCGTGCATCGTAAATAGCATTTTGTGGTTCCATATAGCTTTAATGTTTTTTCCGAGACAAAGATATGCATTCTTTTCTGAATGACCAAATGTTTCAAAGACGATAGAGTTAAAAAGGCTTAATTCATATGCAGGATTCCATGAAAATATGTATTTTTGCAAGAAAGTAAGCGTATGACAAGCATAGAACTGGATATGATACAAACCGCCGGCATAGGTGCCTTGGCCCTCATCGTCGGTATGGTCTTGACGCGAAAGGTTGCTTTCCTCCAGAAGTTCTGTGTGCCTTCACCAGTAAGCGGTGGTATTATCTTTTCATTGCTTACTTTGATGCTGTATGGCTGGTTTCATGTCGAGGTGTCGTTCGATGGTACATTGAAGGATGTTTTTATGCTTGCATTCTTTACCAGCGTAGGCTTTCAGAGTGACCTGAAGGTATTAAAGCAAGGCGGCAGGCTCTTGATTATCATGCTTTCCCTGTTGGTTGTCATGATTGCTATGCAGAACCTGATGCCTATGGGAATCACCCGGCTTATGGGGGTTGATCCTTTGATTGGTATGGCTGCTGGTAGTATCTCGATGACTGGCGGACACGGTACGGCAGGAGGATTTGCAAGTGTGCTCGAAGGAATGGGACTGCAAGGTGCAGGAACAATAGGAATGGCTGCCGCTACCTTTGGCCTGATTGCGGGTTCTATGATAGGAGGTCCGTTGGCAGAGCGGATTATTCGCACGAAACTGACTCACGAACAGATGCAGCCACAAAATGAGGAAATTGACCCTGCAATGGCTGGTATCGAGAGCGACGAGGCTTCCCCGACGGGTCGCGCAAAGCGAGTCAGCACGAATGAGCAGGAGTTCCAACAGTATGCGAAGGCTACTTATTGCATCCTCCTGGTTATGGGTGGAGGCACCTTACTGAGCTGGTTGTTCGCAAAGACGGGCATCACGTTCCCAACCTATTTTGGTGCCTTGATTTTAGCTGCTATTGCCCGTAACATGCTGGGATTCGTCAGTTTCAAAGCAGACGATAAGTTGCTGGATATGGAGCGAATCATCAGTGTAGGCAACATCTGCTTGTCCATGTTCCTTGGAATGGCTATGATATCCCTGAAACTTTGGGAACTTCAAAGCCTGGCGCTGCCGCTGATAGTCATCTTGGCATCTCAGGTACTGATGATGGCACTGTTTGCACGTCTTGTAGCCTTCCCTCTGTTAGGCCGTGATTATGATGCAGCCGTCCTGTGTGCCGGCATGTGTGGCTTCGGCCTCGGAGCTACCCCCAATGCGATGGCCAACATGAGTGCCGTATGCTATAAATATCACTATACGGTCAAGCCCTTCCTCATCGTCCCCATCATCGGTGCCATGTTTGCTGATTTCATCAATACCGGAATCATCACCCTCTTCCTGAACATTTTCTAAAATGTCGAACTGCCAAATGAATTCATAAAATAACGAGTCATAGGTGACATTTGAACAAAAAAAGCCCCCCTGGGAGCCTTTTTCCTTAGAGTTATAAGTGTTTACAGAGGCCTTTTAACCACAAGAATTTTTAGGGATTGTTAAGCCAATTGAAGTGAATATTTTGCTGTTAGTAGAGATAGAACATCCTGTCCATCATCTGCCACTTCTCGTTGCTGGTGGCTCCTTCGGCGCATTGCTGGAAGATGGCCATATAATCCTCCCACTCCTGCTGACGAGGTAATGTGGCAAGGCGGGCCATCGCAGAGTCCCAGTCGAAATCGAGACCTGTCTCTACAATCATCACCAGCCGGGTGCCGAGGATGAAAATCTGCATGTCCAGGATACCCACCTCGCTGATTCCGTCGCGAATCTCCTTCCAGGATTCTTCCTTGCTGTGCCGACGACGATACTCTGCTATCAACTCAGGGTCGTCCTTCAGGTCCATCGTCTGGACATACCGCTTTACGGGCTGTCCGTAGTCTTTTACATGAAATCCGTTTGTCATTCTTCAATGCATTGTTATTTTAACACACATACTATTCGCTGAATGTCTTGTCCTTCTCGTAGGTGATGCCTTCGTAGAGGGGTTGTGAGCCTTCATAGCTTTCAGGGATGAAGTGGAGGCGGACGCCTCGGATGTGCTTCTTGGCACGGAAGGTCTTGGGGTCGTCGACCTTGTCGCTTTCGATTTCGAGTTTCATCAGGCCGAAGTCCTTCAGACGCACCTTGTCACCCATCTGAAGATGGCGACGGACGGTCTCTGCCACCGTCATCATCATGCCTTCGAGCACTCCTCCGCTGATGGTCATGTGCCTGGCGGCCTCTTCGAACAGCTGACGACTCTCAATAGTTTGGTTGTGAACGGCTACGGCCTTGTACTTGCCGAAGGTCTTGAGTGTCGGCTTGGTCTCTTTCTTGATTTTATATTTCATAAGCAATCGTGAATTTTGGTACAAATATACATCATTTTCATGAAAATCTAAAAAATAATCTCGAAAATTTATGTTTTCTTAAATTTCTCTCCAATTTTTGCTTTTAAAATTTTCATAATTGCCTACATGCCTACATATTTTAGGTTTATTCAATTGTATATTAGGATGTTATAAAATTATGAGCCTACATAAAGCCTACATAAAGCCTACATTCTGCCTACATAAATTTAAGGAAAAACAGGTATGAAACCCGATGTGGCAAAAACGATATATAGTTTTTTCAGGATTTTCCTTTAATAGTAGTAAGGAAATTCTCTAGAGAATTTACCTATTACATAGGCATGTAGCAATTGTTAGTATACGAGATTGCAGTAAAATTCTCTAG